>DATAKM010000192.1:0-94326 GCA_036261665.1 Chloroflexia bacterium | reverse complement strand
GCCGGATAAATTTCAAAGCTGGACGAATTGTTAAGGTGCGAATGAGCAAAGGTCATCATTTAGCCAAGCGCTTTTTTGAAGCCTTTGCCCATTTCTTTAGCCAAATTGGTATTAGGCTAATTTTGTGCGAAACTTAAGTACCTACCTTTCTTCCTTTCTTCCTTCTTTCGGAGCCACATGAATTTCTTAAAGTCTTAAATAAGATCTGGTCCTATGCTAACCCAGATGCCTGGTAACCGGCTGGATCGCCGTCATAATCGAGAGTACAACTACTGCTACCAGAAGCACCAGACCCAGTACCATAATGACCGGACGGCGACGCAGGTGGCGTAAAGGAGTGTGGTCAATAAATGGCAAGATCGTCAGAAGGCCAAAGAGGCCCGCCCCGGCATACAGGATTCCGGGTACCCCGAACCAATTTTCGAAGGGGTAAAGCCAGAAGAATACGAAGGGCGGTTTGGTAATTTCCATTGAAGGATCGGGGGAAGCCCCGATAGCCTGGGGAAAGAGTACTGCCAACGTTCCCGCCACACCAAGGAGAGCCATACCATAACCAACCATCATCAGAGCATGCCGGCTGTAGCGGCCAGTCTCTTTTTCAACAGGCAACTTACCAAGAGGTGCTTCACCGTTATCGAACTGGCTGGCAGTCGGGGATATACCGTGATGCTTGATCAAAAAAAAGTGTGAAATCAGCAGAATTACCAGGATCAACGGCATGATACTAACGTGAACCCCGTACAGGCGCGGCAACATGGGTACACTATTGGTAAAGCCGTCCGAGAAGAAACCGCCCACAGCCCCGAGCATTTTGGTTAGTTCCATGTTATGAGTCATCGCTTCGTAAGCTTCCTGGTCCCAGCGCAGGATGGTGCCCGTAAAAACCCCTACAAAGAGCAGCACTGCTAACAGGGCAATACCGACCAACCAGTTTACTTCTCGGGGGATTTTATAAGCAGCGGTTACAACAATCCTGATCATGTGCAGGACAGCTGTAATGATCACGATATAGGCTGTCCAGACATGAATGCCTCGGATGATATCACCCAAAGGCGCTTCGTCCTGGATGTAAATTACACTTTCGCGGGCTGCCGCGGGAGAGGGGTTATAATACTGGGCCAGCCAGATGCCTGTAACTGCCAGCACTACAATACCCATAAAGGTTATACCGCCTAAAATATACCAGATGGTATTAGCATGGGCTGGCACTTTATACTGGAGGGCATTGAGACCGGTGCGGTCATAAACCCAGTTAGAGATCTTTTTACTTTTGGTACTAGTAGAAACATCGGCTGGGGGCGCCAGGGTAAGTGGAAGGGCAACCGACCCGTCCGGTGAAGTTTTTTCCGGCAGGGCCGATTCGCTTTGAATTACAGCTAAATTATCGCTGGTAACGCTCGACTGGGCTGTCATAGGGTTGCCTCCTTGACCACTTGCAGAGTCGGTTCAGACCCTGAGCTTTCACCTATAAAGGTTTTTAACAAGCCTTAAATTAGTTACTTACTAACAAGGCGAGCTTGAGTGGAAATAGAGGAAAGGTTTGATAAGAGCACGTGAGTGCCCTATAGGGAAAGGATTTATAATACCCCTGCAGAAAATCAAGGTGTCGTCGGATCGGTTTATACCAGACCAAGTCCTTTTTTTTAGCGCTTAGAACTAGGGGAGAGGGGAGGAAAGTATTTACTTCATTCACTGTTTGTAGGGTCAGGATTGGTTTGATATGGAGTTTTGAAAGTGGTCAAATCGCATTTTCCAGGAGTTCTCCTTTCTATCTAATCCATCTTGTTAACCAACTGCCTTGCGAGTTTTATATATTACTAACTTAATACTAATATAATACGGATTCCTGAGGATTAGCTTAGTTACAGCTTAGGCTTTGCTTAGGAATTGCCTCTCTATTTTCATTGAAACAAGGAATAAAAAGGTTTCGGGCCTGACGGGTAGAGGACTGTATTAAGGGGAGGAAAACCTTAACGTTTGTACCCTTATTGGCTTCGCTGGTTAGTTCAATGGGATCAAAGTGTTGTTCGATAATCCAATGGATCTATTGACTAAGACTCCTGTAAACTAGTACAATTTAACATTTTGAGCTGGCAAAGTGTTGCTTGATCTTATTTGCAAGATAAGCTATGCCAACCAAATTCATGCCGAGGCTGAGCCAGAGCAGGGGGATTTTAAATTCATTCAGGAAAAGGGCGGCCCCAGATAACCCTATAACTGGTAGAATATCGGCCAGGTGGTGCGCGCAGCAGGCTAGCATGGCAGCCGCACTTGTGCCGGTGCTGGTCGCTACGCCGGTCATGCTGACATGCGCATGTAAGTAGCGCAGATATACAAAAAGGCTAATTTGCAGGCCAAAACCTACCGTAATCGGCCCGATGAAAAGAAAGTCCTGCTGAAGTTGCTCCAAAGCATGCTGCCCGCCCTGGGCCAGAGTTATCACTCCAAGGTAAAAGCTTAAAAGGCCCAGGCTACCCAGGGCGCCCCACAGTACCAGGCGGGCCAGCAGTTTGCCGGTGAATGTTGAGGTAGTGCTTGTAGCTTGCATGGCTTACTCCTTTTTGTCTTGATCGGGCTGTCTGCTCAATCTGCCAGAGCTAACTGATACTCCAGCTTAAAACCCGCTCGGGTACACCGCCAACTCCTTTCAGCACCAGTTCAAAAGAACGCGTATCCGGTCCTAACAGCTTACGGCCATCGGGAGCAGTGACCGGGAAAGTAAGAGTGCCGCTGCGATGGTGGCCTCCTTTGGCAGCTTCCCACCCGTTCGGCTTTACTTCCTGGCCTTCGGCTGTCCGCAAAACTGCCATCCGAGCCAGGTCATAGCTGTCCAGGTCTACCGAATGGGTGTCGAGCGATACCTGGAAGGTCAAACCGCTGCCTACTCCTTGCCAGGTAGCTTTAACAGTCACCTGGCCTCCCTCACTGGTTTTGCTAAGGGCTGCGGTAGCCGGTGAGCCGGAAGGATTTGGACTGGCGGCAAGGCTCGGCTGACCGTTTTTCTCGTCGCGGGGCCATAAGGAAAAAATCAGGAGCGCAACAAGTCCCACCATTACTACTCCCAGCCCTGCCGGGATAAACCGCCATTTAGTGTTACTCCTAACAAGCGAGGCTTCTGGTTTATTTTGTAACTCTGTCACGGTAAGTAATCCTTTCTTATCTAGTCGTACTAAGTGTGCCGGTAAAGTCAGGGGTTGCGGCCGAATAGCTTTAGTCAGGGAAGCGCACCGGCCTTTACCAGGTCTGGCCGGTCTCTTCTCCTGACTCCCTACAGCATTCTTTTGCTTGTGCCGACTACTCGCCAGTACAGCTTCTTTTCTAAGCTAGCGACAGCACCCGCCAGGCTTGTGCCGGTTCTGATGGTCCTGCTTAAGTGGGCTGGTCTGCTCCCGGGAAGTTTCACCAGGTGAAACCGCCGGATAGGCAGTGGAGGCTTCCAGTTCCGGTGCACCAACAGCAGACACCTGAACGATATCGGGCTGACTCTCCCGCTGATAATTTCCGTCCTGTTCGGCCTTACAACAATGGGCCTCTGCCCTGCTCTGAGTACCGTCCTTGCAGCAGTGGGCATCAGCCTTACCCTGAGTGCCGTCCTTGCAACAGTGCGAATGAGCCATACTCTGGCCGGCTTCCTGGCAACACTGTGCATTATTCGCCGAGGCTAAGTGGCCTCCGCGAGAGAAGAGGTGTGTCAGAGGAAGGGACTGAAGAGCGGGCAACCGCCGCCAGCTTCGTTTGCCAGTTGTATAGTTGGTTATTGGTTTCATAGTTGACCACTTTCTAAATCTAATTATTCCAGTACAAAAGCTTTTACTAACTCACTACCTGACCGGTTGGAAGGAGGTCCGGCTAACTGATTGAGCCGGATCTCCTTCCAACCGCCTGGAGGTCGTCTACCTACTCGACTACAAGCTTGCCTCGTAACATACCCATCTGGCAGGTAAACTCGTACTCGCCCGGTCTGTCGGGTAGAAACTCTACCGGCACGGTTTCACCTTCCGGCAGCCTGGCACTCTTGCCAAAGTCTCCCAAAACCACCATTTCTGAGCAGGCGGCCGCTTCCTCGCGCCGGAAGTTGAGCCGCACCGGCCTGCCATGCTGGACTACCACTACATCAGGGGTATAACCACCTTTGACCAGTATCATGGCTTCCTGGTAGCCGCCCGCTGTAAGGGTGGCCCGGGTCCCGCTCTGGCGCGGGCCCCAGAAAAACCAGGCAATCGTAACGATTAATACCAGGCCCACCAGTACCACTACAAGCTGTACTGCTGTCATTACCGTACCTCCTTCAAATGCCAGCCGCGCAAGCGGTTAGCGTTAGTGACTACCGTTACAGAGCTGAAGGCCATGGCGGCCGCGGCCAGGATCGGGCTTAAGAGTATTCCAAAGAAGGGATAGAGTAAGCCCATGGCTACGGGCAAGCCCAGGGAGTTGTAGATAAAAGCTCCAAAGAGATTCTGGCGGACATTACGCATAGTCGCCCTGGAAACAGCGGTAGCGGTTACTACACCTTTAAGACTCCCGCTGATCAGGGTCACATCAGCCGCCTCAATCGCCACATCTGTACCGGTACCGATGGCAAAGCCGATATCGGCCTGGGCCAGGGCCGGGGCGTCGTTTATGCCGTCGCCTACCATTCCGACTTTCTTTCCCTCAAGTTGCAGTTTCTGGATTTCATGCGCTTTGTCCTGCGGCAGCACTTCGGAGAGCACCCGGTCTACTCCTACCTGGCGGCCAATCGCTTCGGCGGTGCGGCGGTTGTCCCCGGTCAGCATTACTACTTCCAGGCCCATCCGCTTGAGAGTAGCGATAGCGGCGAAAGAGTCCTCTTTCACGGTGTCGGCGACGGCAATGACACCGGCAGCCACTCTATCCACGGCAAGATACATTGGAGTTTTGCCGTCGTCGGCCAGCCGTTTAAATTCAGCTTCCAGCCGTCCCAGTTCAACTTCCCGGTCGGCCATCAGCCTGGCATTTCCCAGCAGTACCCGGCGGCCGTTTACGCTTGCTTCCACTCCAAAACCTGGAAGAGCCTGGAAGTTAAGCCCTTCTGCCAGCGCCAGGCCACGGGCTTTTGCCCCATCGACAATTGCGCCTGCCAGGGGATGTTCAGAGTTACGTTCGACCGTCGCTGCCAGCAACAGGACCTCCTCCTCCTCATAACCGTTATCGGCTAGCACGTCGGTGAGCTCCGGCTTACCTTTGGTAACAGTGCCGGTCTTGTCCAGCACTACCGTTTGCAAACCCTGGGCCGTTTGAAGAGCATCCCCGGAGCGGATCAGAATTCCCAACTCTGCCGCCTTGCCGATGCCTACGGTAAGCGAGGTGGGCGTAGCCAGGCCGAGAGCGCAAGGGCAGGCGATAATGAGAGTGGTCACGAAAACAATCATGGCGTAAGCGAAGGCCGGTTCCGGTCCTAAGACGAACCAGGTTACGCCGGCTGCCACTGCCAGGATCATTACGGCCGGCACAAAGTAGTGGGAAACCCGGTCCACGATGCGTTGAATAGGCGCTTTGGAGCCCTGGGCGTCCTGCACCAGCCGGATGATCTGCGCCAGGGCCGTGTCCTTGCCGACTTTAGTTGCCCTGAACTTAAAACTGCCGTGCTGGTTCATGGTAGCGCCGATCACTTCATCACCCGGACCCTTCTCGACCGGAATAGATTCACCGGTAATCATGCTTTCATCTACCGCCGAGTGACCTTCCAGAACTTCACCGTCTACCGGTATTTTTTCCCCCGGGCGCATCACAACCGTATCACCGGTCAGTACTTCTTCCACGGGGATGTCTCTTTCGATCCCATCTCGTTCGACTCGGGCGGTCCTGGCCTGCAAACCGATCAACTTTTTAATGGCCTCACTGGTGCGACCCCTGGCTTTAAGTTCCAGGGCCAGACCCAGTACCACCAGGGCGGTAACGACCGTAGTTACGTCGTAAAAGACTTCCGCCAGTTCCCGCGAAGGAAAGATGCCAGGAAAGAGGACTGCCACAGTAGAATAAAGCCAGGCGGCAGAAACACCAATGGAGATCAGAGTATGCATATTGGCCTGGCGATGTTTCAAGGCCGCCCAGGCTCCCCTGAAGAACTGGCTGCCTGACCAGGCCAGGACCGGGACAGAAACAAGCCCTAGAATCCCCCAGACCAGTCTCAGAGTATCGCTTCCTTTAGGCAGCCATTCCTGGACGCCGGGGAAAAACTCCGGGTAAGAAAAGACGATGACCGGCACGGAAATGACAGCAGCAAACCAGAACTTTCGCATGAGGTTGCGGTACTCCCTGGCCCGGTCCTGTTCCTCACGGTCTACTCCAAGCTCTGTCGCGGCGGGAGCTTTACCGGTTGAATACCCGGCGGCTTCCACCGCAGCTGTAAGGCCTGAAAGATCTACCAGACCGGGGAGATATTCCACGTGGGCTGCGCCGGTGGCCAGGTTTACACTGGCTGACAGCACCCCGCGAGTTCTCTGTAAAGCTTGCTCGATTGTGCTTACGCAGGAACCGCAGTGCATTCCCTGAATACTTAAGCGGGTGCTGGCCATCCCGACTGTGAATCCGGCCGACCGGGCCGCTTTTACACTGGGGCTGAGGCTGGTGACCGCAGGATCATATTCGATCCGGACCAGTTTCGCGGTAGGATTTGCCTCCACCTTCACCACACCCGGCAGGCCTCGCAGTTGTTCCTCCAGGCGAGTGGCGCCCTGGTACCCCTCTATATCGCTCACCGTCAGTTCCACCCGCTCTAAAGATCCTTTGTGGCTTTCCACGGCCGGTGGTGAGGGTGGAGTAGCTTCACGGTCAAACGCGTCAAGACAGCTTTTCGAACAGAAGTAGTAAGTTTTACCGGCTAACCGGCGACTCCCGGCGGCCCTTTCTAGGTCAACTTCCATACCACACACCGGGTCAGTAACCCTGGCGGTTGGTAAGGGTAGGTTGGTTTCTTCTAAAGTTCCCTTTGTCATAGCTTTCTCCTCCTGGAACACTTTGTTCCAGTTGTTCCTAACTTAACTTTAACCCATTATGCTTAGGAACAACTTAGTCTGGACTGAGAAAATGCTTAGTTTGAACTGAGAAAATGCTTAGAAACGCTATACGAAAAAAGCGGGGCAAAAAACGGTTGCCCCGCTGTGGTAAGGTCGTCAGAAAGAGGTAATGATGATAGAATTCAGCAGGTTAGACAACCAGAAGAGTAAGCAGCCCAACTCCGATAGCCATGACAGCTGTGCCGAGTTTGAGATAGATGCGTTTGTGTAATTGCCAGCGACCCAGTCTCCGGTAAACCGCCGGGCTACTGGTAAGCCCCAGGATTACGACCAGGGGTGCAACAAAAACCAGGTTGTAAAGCGCCAGGTAAGCTATTCCTTCGAAAAGCGTGGCCTGGGTGGAAAGCAAAGCCAGCACTGCCAGGTAGACCGCTCCAGAGCAAGGTACGGTACACAGTCCAATCAGTACCCCCGCTCCAAACAGGGCTGGCCAGCTAGCCTTGCTTACCAGTTGGCGTACTTTTGGCATATTTACATGGGCACTCAGCCGGCTGCCCCACTCTGGTAACATGGCCTCCTGGAAGGCCACCAGTCCCAGGCCAAGGGCGAATAGCGCCGCCAATCTTCCTACAAGATGGTTGCTACTGAGGGCCTGGGCGAGTTGCAAAAAGCCCAGCAGACCAAAACCAAGAGCCAGGTAAGTCAGAAAAATACCAAGGATGTAGACTCCCCCTCTCGAAAGTAACCAGCGGCGGGCCAGCCATTCGCTGTTGCTTTCCACCTTTCGCTGGATCATTCCTAACATGGTAGCGACAAACACCAGTAAGAGGGCAAAAGCACAGGGGTTTAAGCTATCTATAAGTGCAGCGCCCACAACGGCAGGTAGCGTTAAACCAGGTGAACTTTCCACGGCAAAACTCCTTTAAGCCACTACTAACTTACCCTGCATGGAGGGATTTTCCTTACCACCACAGCAGATATCACAGTAGAAGCTGTATGTACCGGCTTTAGTAGCCGGGATGGTGATAACTTTAGAAGATTTAGGATCAACCTTGAAGTCAAGCCCCAGTTCAGGAGAGGCAAATTGATGCACTCCGCCGCCGTCCATATGATAAGGGCTATCAGGGTTGACCAGTTTGATCGTTACCTGTTTGCCAGCGGGAATTGAAATTGAAGCAGGTTGAAAGCCACCCATGGTTACCTCCACCGTATAGT
Organism: Chloroflexia bacterium; assembly: GCA_036261665.1. Classification (GTDB taxonomy): domain Bacteria; phylum Chloroflexota; class Chloroflexia; order Chloroheliales; family Chloroheliaceae; genus 54-19. The sequence goes on along the minus strand of DATAKM010000192.1, from coordinate 86,134 downwards.
CAGCCGTACTGGCACTGCTGGCAGGCGGAATAAGTAGAACGACTGCTCCTGTTAGCACCAGGGCCGCTCCTACCAGAAAGATGGTCAGTCTTAATCTATAAGCAGTCTTACGCCTGGATACCGGGCGGTGGCTGTGACTCCCCTTAGAGTGAGGATGATTGTTTGGATTGTTACCCGTTTTTGACATTGGGTGTTCTCCTTTTTTAATTGCTTCATAATGTTAGATAACAAGAAAGAATGCCGGTACGTATTTGAGAGCACAGGGTACCTTAAAATTCAACCCTCTTTCAGTGGTACTTATCTCTGAAATTGCCTGTAACTGATCAACATTTGACCTCGTTTGAGCTGAGCTAATGGCCTGATACATAGAATTCTAAAGGCTTGCTGGTAGAAACCAGCTTAACCAGTATTGGATAATTTGAGAGCTTCTTTACAAAAAAACAGGTGGAATTTGCCAGACCAGGAAGGTGAGAAGTATCGACAAGCCGGTTTTACCTGTACCCTTCCCTGAAGTTTCTCCTTTACTTAATGTTCAGGAATTAGAAAGAAATTCTGTTCTTCCAGTACTGGTTAATTGACTGAAACCTGGAATTGCATTAGCTATGTGGATCTTTTATAAAAAGCTTCATATTGACGTGAGGGGCTAGCTCGGCCTTTTTTCCTACCTGCTAATCTTAAGACTGGTATCTGTCTCTGGCGTCACTACCTCAGCCTCACTTAATGCGCTGGTATCCGGCCTAGTTTCTTCGCCAGCCTCATTAGTCTGCCTGGCTTTAAGATCGGCCAGTTGAGACCTTAGCCCGGCTACTTCTTTCTCAAGAGAAAGTAGTTCTGTCCGGTCTGGTAAAACCGGTTGGGTATTATGATCGTAGTTAGCAGATGACTGATCACTGCGTGGAGGAGCTTGCGTTTCATTATGAGAAGCACCATGCATACCACCCATCATAAAAAACATCATGATAGGACAGGCCAGCAGGAAAATTAGCGGTATGGTAGCTATTCCAAGGTTGGGAACGAAAGCGACCAGAAGTAAAAGCAGGACGGCCAGCCCAGCAAAATATATAGCTTTACTTCCGTTTCTCATCTTTACCACCTCCTGTGACTTTAGCAAGCCAGGAAATTTTAGAAGTTTATAGTCAAGCCAGAGAAAGTTTTCACAGTACCAAAGTGTAGACTCAGATCCGCTCAATTTAGCCCGGAAGAGTTTAACAGGGGACTGGTAACCAAACATTTCAGTAAGTTGTCAGCTCCTTGTAGCGCTCTAAGGACACCTACTCTCCAGTAGTGAAACTTTTGTATCTCCTACTCTATTTAACCTCTTTATTCTTAGGGTGAGCTGAGAAATGCCTTATGATTAGCTGAGGGTTGGAGGAGGGGAGTTTTATTTTATTCCTCCCAGCCGCTTGCTACCTTTGCTAACTCTCATTTCAGGAGAGTAGTAAGTTCAATCGGTTGCTGCCAGCTTCACCAGTTCAGGCTTACTTTTTGCTTCTCAATCCAGCTCTCAAATCTCCACTTTTAACCGGAAACCGGCTGCGGTGGCGATAGAGTAGACAACCTGTCCCTATTAAAAAGGAAACAAGTGCAACAGCCTGGGCGCTTCGGATACCACCACTTAGCGGGTTCCCGATAAGATAAAGCGAGTCAGTACGTAAAAACTCAATCATAAACCGGCCAAGGCTGTACAGTACCAGGTAACCGAAGAAAACATCACCATCTTGCAACTTAACTTTGAAAGTCCGTTCAACTCTCTCAGGATAAATCATGAGATTGAATAGAATTAAAAAGACGGTATAATCCCAGATTGACTCATATAGAAAGGTAGGATGGAAAGTTGCAGTGGGAGAAACACCAGGACAACTGGTATCCACAGAACCAGGCGTAAGACCCTGGGTACGGTACTGGCAGGGAATTTGAATCCCCCAGGGCAAAGAAGTCTGACTGCCATAGGCCTCGTTATTCGTAAAGTCGGCCCAGCGTCCCAGAGCCTGAGCTGCCACTACTCCTGGCATAACAAAATCAGCCCAGCGCAAAAATTTCATCCTTTTGAGCCGCATGTATATAAGTCCGCCCAGTATGCCCCCGGCAATGGCACCCTGTACCGCAATTCCTCCCCGCCAGATCTCAAAAGCTCCCGGAAAGTTGGGGTCTCCAAAGCTGAAAAGGTGATCCTTGTACTTTTCCCAGGTATTAAGAATGTACCAGATACGTGCTCCGCTTATCCCTGAGATTAGCACTACCGGCAAGAGTGCCCAGACCAGCTCGGCATCTTCTCCCCCTTTCTCAGCCAGGAACCGGGTTATATAAAACGCGAGCACCACGCCAAGGGCAATGAGCACCCCGAACCAGCGCAGGGATAGTCCTGCGAAGTGGAATAACATTGGGTCAGGACTGCCCTGTAACCGTAACAGGAAAAAGAGGCTCACCATCAGAGAATAAGCTATCAGGATACCGGGTAAAGTAAGCACTGATTTATATACATTAAACCTTAGCAGGTGTTGTAAATTTGACACATTCTCCTCCCGAAATTCTTTCATACCGCCGTTAGAGCTGTTTAGCTCTTCTACAGTACTTAAAAAGCAGTTGGGAAATTTTGACTAACCCGGTAGACAGCCACAGCACTGTGTACATCTACCGGATTAGGAGTGCTATTTTCTTAATTAAGGATAACTCTATTACCTTAGTAAACCCTGATGCCAGGCTGATGATTGGCTGAGGATTAATAGCACAGGCTGACCAGTCCTCTATCCCAGAACTAAATGTTATGCCCTACTTTTGGGGTTTAAATATGGAATTAAATACTAAGTAAATTCTAAACTGCCCCTCAGCCTGGACTCAGTTAACCGCGATATAACTAATGTAGGAACAAGGGATTCCGGAAAGTTGGTAGTTAATAAGCACGCGACAACTTTCTTATTATGCATCTAACTTACCTGCCTGATTTCCAACTTTGTCTTAGTCTTTAAGAACCACGCTTTAATTAAAAAACTCACAGTAAATTCACCGCACCTTTGTCAAAAAGTGAACCGATCTGAATTAATATAATCATCTTGGAACTGTCTGGTATGCTTTCATTCTTACCTATAAACTGAATTCTAAATCTGGAATAAACGGCAAATCAAGCCAGTACAATAAAGAAAGGAGGCGACTCATGCTAAATCAATTAATAGAAGATCGTCCTCAAATCCAAAAAGTTGTTACCCTTGTGAAGGTTTTGAAAGAGTTAGGTCGGCTACGCCGTCGGGCCCGCTGGAACAGAGCGGAGATAGATCATTATCAACAACAGAACCTGGCTGCTTTACGAGCCTTTGCCTATAGTAACTCCTCCTTTTATAAGGAGTTTCACCGGGGCTGTCAGGATGCTCCCCTTTCTGAGCTACCGGTACTCACTAAAACAATTCTGATGGAGAATTTTGACCGGCTCGTAACTGATCCGCAAATTAATCAGGAACAGGTAAGAAACTACCTGGCTGAAGGAGCGAGTGACCAATATCTGGGACGCTATGAGGTAACCGCTACTTCCGGCAGCACCGGTAATCCCGGCATATTTCTCTATAACGCCAAAGAGTGGACTACAGTTATGGCTTCCTTTGGGAGAGCCAGGGAGTGGGCCGGACAAAAACTGGCATTAACTCATCGCTCTAAAATGGCGGTAGTTTCATCTACCAATGATAAAAATATTTCCGCCCGGGTAGGCAAATCCGCCAATAGCTGGTTTGTACCTACTCTACGCCTGGATGCTACCCGGTCATTAGAGTATCTGGTCGAGGAGCTAAACCGCTGGCATCCCCAAGTGGTCGTGGCCTACACCTCCATGGCATACTACCTGGCTCTGGAGCAGCTGGCCGGTCATTTAACCATTCACCCGGCTAAAGTTTTTACCAGTTCGGAAGTAACTACTCCTCAAATACGCCGTACGATAGAACAAGCCTGGGGGAAAGTAGTTTTTGACGAATATGCCACCACTGAAACTGCCACTATTGCTGCCGAGTGTACCCGGCACCACGGTCTGCATCTTTTTGAGGATTTACTTATAGTTGAAAACGTCGACAAAGCTTACCGGCCTGTGCCGCCCGGGGTCTTTGGAGACAAACTGCTGGTGACCGTCCTGTTTAATCACACCCAACCCCTTATCCGTTACGAAATAAGCGACCGGGTAAAATTTTCACCGGAGGAGCGCAAATGTAAACTGCCGTACCAAGTCATCCAGCAGATAGAAGGCCGGCAGGAGGATATACTGGTAATGGCTGGAAAAAACCAAAACTACTTACAGGTGCATCCAAATGTCTTTCATGCTGTGATGGACACCATTCCAAATAAGGGTTGGCAGGTAAATCAGGAGAGAGACGGGTGTTTAAGGATATTACTGGTGGAAACAGCAGGGTACCATCAGGCTCTGATCGAACAGACTGTCCGCGATAACCTGACAAAGGCCTTGATAGACCAGGGGGTAGGTGCGGTTTGCATAACTGTAGAAAAAGTAGCGGCAATTCCAAAAGCTAAGAGCGGAAAATCACCGCTTGTAACGGCATATCAGAAATAAAAGCCTATCCGACCTGGAACAAGGTATAAAGTTAGCTACTATTGACAGTAGTATCAAGTGGTTGATAAAATTCTTCCAGCTTACAGAAGTGGATATTGCAAGTAACAACAGCCAATAAGCTGGGGTAGCTCTATAACTAAGCGGTAGTGGGGAGCTTGCTTTTCCTCATATTCGGAAAGTTGGACCATTAAACTAGTTTAGAGCTGTATATCCGATTGCGGCTTTTGCTGCACTCTGTCTTTTGCCTGCCAGGTGATGGCGAACCAGGCTCGTCACTTTCCAGGTGTTCGCGCCACATCATAAACTCCTTCTGCATTGGTCTGAGGCTCGTTAGCCTCTCTAGGAGTTACGATGTAAAAGGAACAGGAAATGATGATGCAGGAGGCTACTACAAGAAAGAGATTAATCACTAATATTTGTGCTGTTTGAAAATACATAAGCGGCGGCTTTCTCCACAGCTCTGCCAGCTAAACCAGATATTCTCAGAAGGATGCTTAGATCACAACTAAACAACTACTAAAATCGACCCCTGCGATAAATCATTCCAGGGCTTTAGCACTGCTAGTTTCTCTTTTTCAGATAATGGCTATAGCTCTGCTTACCGCTTGTGGCAATCAAGGAGGTGCTGCGCCTGTTTCCCCGCCATCTACTCCAGGCACAAATTCTCTTACCGTAACTCAGCCAAAGGTATCAAAGGTTGTCAGTGATCAGGGAGAACAGGTTGAATTTAATGAAGTACTATCCCTGAATGATGGTATTCCATCTTTTATTTCTTTCGTTACTGTAGGCTGAAAACCTTGAGCACAGATGCGACCCGTCGTGAACGGGCTTAAGCAGCAGTACGGCAATCGATTAAAGTTTGTTAATCTTGATTTTGATGACAGGACTAACGAAAGTCTTGAACAAAAATATAAGGTTAACGCTCATCCTACATTTATTATAGTTGACGGGCAAGGCAATCTGGTCAAGCGCTGGGTGGGTATTGTTCCAGCTGATGAATTCAAACGGGAGCTAGAGTTGCTGGTTAGAGGCTAACTCAAGTGTATATTAGCCTTGTAGGCTAAATAGATCAAAAGAGTAGAAACTTTTCCAAAATGATAGTGTAGGCACTGCAATTCAGGACTTAGCTCCCTTTCGGCACTTTAGCTTACTCGACTTTTATTACCTGTAGCGTGCTGCTGAACTACCGTTTCTAGTTCAGCAGCACGCTACTTGCGCGGGAGGTCAGGCGAGTCGAAACTGCCTGACCTCCTTTATACAACCCGGTTAGCTTCACACCTTTTAGTGATGATGCCCGTCCTGACCCTCTCCGTGACTATGCCCCTGAGCTTGATTCAGATACTTCTCCGGTTCCTTATCGAAGCTCTTTTTACAGCCCGGCGCACAGAAGTAATAGGTCTGGCCCTGGTACTCCGACTTGTGCTGGGCCGTCGAGGTATCCACCGTCATCTTGCATACCGGATCAATTGCTTGTGCCATAATTGTGAAAATGCTCCTTTCTTGTGTACAATTCACTAAGCTTTTAACTTCTTTTCAACGCCCTTTAAGAGTACAGCATTAGTGGCCACCGTAATCGAACTCGCGCTCATGGCCAGCGCCCCTACTTCCGGCCTGAGCATAATGCCCAGCGGATAAAGTACGCCCGCCGCCACCGGGATAGCGATCAGGTTGTAGATTGCCGCCCAGAAGAGATTTTCCTTCATTTTGCGTACCGTGGCCTGGGATAGGCGGATGGCCGCCAGCACATCCAGCGGGTCGCTTTTCATCAGCACTACCTGGGCCGTTTCAATCGCTACACCGGTCCCGGCCCCAATCGCTATACCCAGGTCCGCCTGGGCCAGGGCCGGGGCATCGTTTACTCCGTCACCCACCATTGCCGTGAATAGTCCTTCCGCCTGAAGTTCCTTCACATAGCGGGCCTTATCGCCAGGCAAGACCTCGGCAAAGACCCGGTTGATGCCCAACTCCCGCCCGACCGCTTCGGCGGTGCGCCGGTTATCGCCGGTCAACATCGCCACTCGCACGCCCGCCGCCTGCAACTGCTGGATAGCCTTTTTTGAGGTAGCCCTTACCCGGTCAGCTACCGCGATCAGACCTGTCACCTTTCCCGCTGCCGCTACAAGCATTACAGTCTTACCTTCGGCCTGTAATGCTTCCAGGTGCCCTAATTCGGTTGGCATCAGTTGAATGTTACGGCTTTCCAGAAGCCTGGGAGTGCCGATCAGGATAAGCTTTCCATTAACCACTGCCTCGACGCCGCCCCCGGCCACTGCTTTGAAACCAGTGTAAGCGAGCGTCTCCAGGCCCCGCTCTTCGGCCTCTGTCACGATAGTCCGGGCCAGCGGGTGTTCCGAATCTCTTTCAGCCGCGGCTGCCAGGCGGAGTAACCCCTTCTCATCCAGCCCCTGGTCTAGCCCCGCCTCCAGCACTACAAGGTCTGTTACTGCCGGGTGTCCTTCAGTGAGAGTGCCGGTTTTATCAAAGATAATGGCCTGGATTTTAGAAGTTTGCTCAAGGGCGGTCGCGGTTTTGATCAAAATGCCGTTCCTGGCGCCCAGGCCGGTACCTACCGCCACGGCTGTAGGAGTAGCCAGGCCCAGGGCATCCGGGCAGGCAATTACAATGGCGGTCACCGCAAGCGTGAGGGCAAAGAGCCCTGACTCTCCCACCACGAAATACCAGACCAGGAAGGTCAGGAGCCCGGCTCCCACCGCCAGCAGGACCAGCCATTCAGCCGCTTTATCGGCCAGGCGCTGGGCTGGGGCTTTGGAGTTCTGAGCCGTCTGGACCAGCTGAACTATCTGGGCCAGGGCCGTATCGCTGCCTACTTTGGTGGCTTTGAAGCGAAGCGAACCGGAACCATTGACTGTCCCGCCGATCACCTCATCACCCGGCCCTTTGCTCACGGGCAAACTTTCGCCCGTAAGCATACTTTCGTCCAGGGCGCTTTCTCCTGCCGTAATTATTCCATCCACCGGCACCTTATCGCCTGGTCTTAACAGGAGTAAATCTCCTACCTGCACCTCTTCCACCGGTACTTCTCTTACCTGGCCGTCCGCTCCTAACAGGTTAGCCCGCGTGGGAGCGAGGCGCAGGAGAGCGTTCAGGGCATCGGAGGAACCGCGCCGGCTGCGCATCTCCATCCAGTGGCCGAAGAGGACGAAAGTGACCAGCATGGCAGCGGCGTCGTAGCTCGTTTCCACCTGTGGCGCGAAAAGCGTCACCAGCAGGCTGAAGAAGTAGGCCACCAGCACCCCCAGGCTGACCAGCACATTCATGTTAAGAGTGCGATTGTGAAGGGCTCGCCAGGTGCCGTAATGGAAAATCCAGCCGCCCCACCATACTACCGGGCTGGACAGCACCAGCAGCACCCAGTTAGGGCTGACGCCAAAGGGGGTGGGCAGGTGCAGACCGAAGAGATTGGTGCCCAGCGGGGAATAGAGCACTACCGGAATGGTCAGAAAGAAGGAAACTATAAAGCGGTTGCGCATATCAGCTTCCATAGCCTTTGCCATGGCCGGGTCACTCATGTCGTGGGCCATAGGGTCCACGTGAGCGTGCGCCCCTTTAGCCGGACTTTTGGCGTGACCCATGGCCGCATGGTCCATGCTCATCTCTTCGTGGGCAGTGTGGCCTTGAGAAGACTGTTCGAGGGTAGCTACTGTTGTATGCCGGTGATGCTCTCCGGCGCCCTGCTGGGGGTGTTCCCGGGTATGGACCTGTGCTGTAGGATGAGAGATTTCAAGAGTAGTTTCACCACAAGCATAACCACAATCGCGTAACCTGTCTCGCAGTTCAGCCTCACTGATTAGTTCTTCCTGGAAGGTTATAGTGGCAGATTGAGTGAGATAGCTCGCAGCCACTTTTTCAATTCCTGGTAACTTTTGCAAGCGTTTCTCAATTTCGGCGGCGCACCCGGCAAAGTTCAATCCCTTAACCGGAATTGTTATGGTTTTCATGGTTTTTACTGCTTTCCATCTCTCTGTGGAGATGAGCTTTTTCCTAGTTTATTTCTACATTTTGATACCCAGTAGGGGTATTCTTATACTTATATTATACCCCTCCCCCCTATCTGTCAATAGTTATTAAGTTAGACTTTAGACCTAATTTGAGTAAGTAATTGCTTTTTCAAAGTAAGAGCCCGGACAAACCAGAAACGCTGATCCGGCCAGGTCTCCCTCCTCAATTATTTGGTTTAAACCACCTTATAATTGACCATCATGCCATTGTCCTCGTGTTCAAGGACGTGACAATGGGTCACGTAGAGCTGTTCGCCTTCGAAGTTGTGCGAAAAGTTAATGGCTGTTCTGACCGTCTCACCCGGCCAGACCAGTACCGTGTCTTTCCAGCCCAGGTCGGTTGCCAGGCGGCCTTCGCTGAAAGTGGCTAAAGGATTAAGCTGGGCCGGGCTGTTCTGGCGCGACAGCACCTGAAACTGGAAACCGTGCAAGTGCATCGGATGGGGCATGCTGTTAGCTTCATTCTTGAACTCCCAGATTTCGGTGCTGTTCTTTTTAACCGTTATCGGGTACTCGTCCATATTAAAGGACTGGCCGTTGATCAGCCACTGCATCATCTGGCCGCCCTGGCCCATCATGGTCAGCGAGAGCACCACCGGGCGTACCGTTGCGCCGGTAGTATCAGGTTTTTCCAGGGAAGACAATGCCTGCGGAAAAGAGCGGTTATAGCTGACTTTATTCTTAATATTTAGCTTGAGGATATAAAACTCCTGACCGTCGTCCAGGGAAGCGTTACCGGTACCGGCCTGCGGGGTAGCGGTAGCGCTTCCCATCATGCCGCTGTGACCACTGTGCATGCCTCCCATATTGCCCATATCCATGCCACCGGAGCCAACGCTCATATTCATACCGCTGCCCATCTCGTTGTGCATGGGGTCAAAGCTCAGGCTCTTGAGGGCCACTACCGCACCCGCTTCCAGTTTGGAGAAATCCACTAAAAGTTCAACTCTCTCACCGGGCGAGAGGAATAGTTCAGTAACCTGGTAAGGTTTATCCAGCAGCCCTCCATCGGTGCCAATCAGCCAGTAAGCTAACTTCTCGCTGGAAGTGCCTTTTACAAAAGCCAGCCGGTAGGTGCGGGCGTTCGAGCCGTTCAGAAGGCGCAGCCGGTAAATCCGGGTGGCTACATCTAAAGAAGCGTGCGGGGTGAGATTAGCCAGGATAGTATCGCCATAAAAACCCATAAACTGAGTCGAGGCGTCCGCCCGGTAGACCAGTTGGCCCTGCGCGTCAAACAATTTATCCTGAATCACGATAGGCAGGTCTGTTTCGCCCAGTTTCAGATCAAGCGCTTCATTCAGGCGCTGGGTATCCTCATCCTCCACCACAAAAAAGCTGGCCAGGCCCGAATAAGCCTGTCTGGGTGTCAGTTTATGCGGGTGAGGATGGTACCAGTAAGTGCCGCCCCGATTCTGGACCGGAAAACTGTAACTGAAGTTCTCGCCGGGCTTGAGGGGGCGCGAAGGATGACCGTCCATCTTGGAGGCTACTTTAAGCCCGTGCCAGTGGATATTGGTATCTTCGCTCAGACCATTGGTCAGGTTGGCTTTAAGGGTCTGGCCTTTTTTTAGCCGTAAAACCGGATTGATAAAGCTCTTACCGCCCAGGCTTGCCTGGTAGGTCAGCAATTGAGCGGGTTTGCCTTTAAGCAGCGGCAGGCTCAAAGGTTTGGCTACCAGTTCTAGCGGGCTAGAGGAGGCGGAGGAAGTAAGGTCCAGCACACCTAAAGCTCCTTCAGAACCCGGCAAGTTGAGAGGATTGGTGAAGTTAGCCAGGTTGCGCGGGTCTATAGTGCCCGAAGAGGAGCCGGTAGCGGCCACAGGGATGGTGCCAGTGCTTCCAGCAGGGGTAGAAGCGGTAGCGGTGCTATCCCCGCAGGCAGCCAGCAGGCCGCTGCCGGCCAGGGTTACGCCTGCCAAGGCAGTATATTTTAGAAAACTTCTCCGGTTAAGGGCTTTATTCGGCATAAGTCTATGTTCTCCGTTTTTATCACTTACAAAAGCTAAAGCTATTCAACAGGTGCCAAGTTATTACTAATTAATAAAAATGACTTTCTGTACTCCATTGGTTACAGGTGGCAGTCTTAGTCTAAAGGATGAAACTGAGGCTGACCTTAAGTTTTGCTGAGGATTAGCTTAAGAAAGTACTTTTACTGTGTAATGGACATAAAAATCTACGCCTGTCCCTGAACGAGGCGGGACAGGCGTATATCAAGCTCTGAGTATTTTGACAAATTCAAATCAGGACCAGGGTCAGTAGGCCTACACTGAGGGCCATCACGCTGGTGCCGAACTTTAAGAAAGCGCGGCGATGCAGTTGCCAGCGGGCCAACCTGCGGTAGACCTGCGGACTGGCGGCCAAGAGCAAGATTACCACCAGCGGCAAAATGAAAACAATGTTATAGAGTAAGAGGTAGCCCACTCCCTGTAAGAGGGTGGCCTGGGTCGAGAGCAGCGCCAGGACTGCCAGGTAGACCGAACCGGCGCAGGGCACGGTGCAGAAACCGATCAGGATGCCTGCCAGAAAGAGCGCCGGAAAACTGGCAATTTTCACCAGCCCGCGCACTTTTGGCATCGAGACGTGCGCGTTCAGGCGGCTGCCCCACTCCGGTAAGAGGGCCTCCTGTAAGGCCAGCAGGCCTAACCCCACGGCAAAGAGCGCGGCAATCCGCCCTACTACATGAGAACCGGTCAGGCTTTTGGTGAACTGCATGGCTCCCAACAGGCCAAAGCCGAGCGCCAGGTACGTCAGGAAAATACCCAGGATATAGATGCCTCCCCGGCTGAGCAGCCAGAAACGGGCCTGTTGCTCGCCTTCCCGGTCCGGTTTGCGCTGGAGCATCCCCAGCATAGTCGCCACGAAGACCAGCAGTAAGGCGAAGGCACAGGGATTGAGGCTATCTACCAGCCCTGAACTGATCACTACCGGCAGGGTAAGTTGAGTGCCCTGTTCCATTTGGGTGCCTCCTCTAGCTGACCACCAGCGTACCCCGCATGGTGGGGTTTTCTTTACCGCCGCAACAGACGTCGCAGTAGAACTGGTAAGTTCCCGGGGCCAGGGCTGGCAAGCTTACCACTTTCGAGCTTTTGGGTGGGATGACCACATCAATGCCCAGAGTGGGAGCAGCGAAGTTGTGCAAGCCGCCACCATCATGAAAAGGGCTCTCGGAATTGACCAGTTCCAGGCTAACCGGCTTGCCTGCCGGAATAGTGACACTGCCGGGGGCAAAACCTGACATCGAGATTTGCAGGCTCTGGTCGGCCGACATGCGGGCGGGAGGCAGCAGCAGGAAAGTGGTGTAACCCAACACCGCCAGGGTGATTGCCAGGAAGAGAGCCAGACGCGCCCGGAAAGGCCAGCCCTGCTTGCCTGTTTTTGGCGAGGCCGCTTCGCAGCACTCGTGATTTTTGTCAGCCTGACTGTTTTCGGTCGTAGTATCAGGTAGTATCATCATAGAAAACTCCCCGGCTGTTAATGCACGATTACTCCGGTTAAATCGAAACTAAACTGCTGTCCGCCTGCCGTCTGCATGGTCACCCGGCGGGTTAGTGGACCGAGGCCAGCCTCACCGTGGGCCGCCGGGTCAACCGTCACTTCCAGGTAGGCCGGTTCATTCGGCACAAGCTTAAAATTGGCGTCCGGAAGCGGGGCGTTAGCCATTGGCATACCGAACCAGCCTGAAACATTGCTCCCCTGCACGAGGCGAGCGTTAGTGCACATTCAGGTAGTGCCCAGCCTGGTAACCAGGGCCGGGCTGTCAGCTGTAAGCTGGAATTTGGTGGAAACAAGACCTTCGTGCATTTTTACCTGGCCGAAATCGTAGGCGGTAGTCTTAGCCGTGACCTTGCCGGTAGTCCCACTGCTGCCCAGCGTGACGAGCGTAACGGCAGCTAGGCCCAGCAGCAGGAGGGGTATAACCAGCCAGAGCCAGCTGTTGCGGCGCAGGAAGCCAGCTTTGTGGCGCCGGTGAGTGTGTTTCTGGCCTGTTTTGGGCTGTCCCGTTGAAGTGGGTTTGGCGGGTAATGGGCCCGCTTGATCGCGTTGTTTAATGCTCATGAATTCATCTCTAAAGCAGCGCTAATACTGTTTGAATAAAAGCACTCAATTTTTACCTTACGCTTTCAATTTTGCCACCTTTTCCTGAGGCGTGGCTTAGTGTTAGCTGAGGATTTGCTTAGTAAAAAGTTTACTCGGCAGCGCTAATAACATTACTGTTAACTTTAGTAGAGGGGTGAACTGGCAGGAATGGCAAGCTGACCGTAAAAGTAGTACCCAAACCGGGATTACTGCTCACCTCAATCTGGCCCGAATGCTGCTCAACAATCCATTTTGCTATAGACAGGCCAAGACCAGTGCCGCCGGGGTCGCGTCCCCTGGCCGGGTCGGCCCGGTAGAACCGCTCAAAGATATGCGCCAGGTCTTCTTCTCCTATCCCTACCCCGTTATCCTGCACTGTGATCTGAACCTGGTTATGGGCCTGTTTCAGCCCTAAACGCACCTGCCCTCCTGGAGGAGTGTACTTAAGGGCGTTATCGAGCAGGATTAGCACCAGCTGTTTGAGCCGGTCAGCATCGCCTTCTACTTTTAACGGCTCAAAAGAATCCAGTTCGAGGTTATGTCCCTGGCTTAGTTTGCGCGCGACCTGGAAACTTTCCAGTATAATTTCATCGAGATCCACCGGCTGGTGCCTGATTGAAATACCGGCGTCAGCCCGGGCCAGGGCCAGCAGATCTGCTACCAGGCGGGTAAGGCGAGAAGCCTCCCGCTCAGCCTCCGCCAGGGCTTCTGTTCGCTCGGCCTCGGGCATGTGGCTTTGTCTTCTGAGCAACTCCAGGTTACCCTGGATGGCTGTGAGGGGTGCTCTCAGCTCGTGTGAAGCATCCGAGATGAAACGCTGCTGAGTGCGGTAAGCTTCTTCCAGGCTGTCGAGCATCTTATTAAAGGTAGTAGCGAGCTTACCCAGCTCATCTTTTCTGGAGTTTGAACTTACCCGGTGGGTGAAGTCCCGCGAAGCTGCAATGGTGCTGGCCGTTTCTACCATTTGTCCCACCGGGCGCAGAGCGCGCCCGGCCAGGATTAAACTGCCGAACAGGGCCAGGATAATCCCGGCTATTCCAACCCCCAGTAGTAGGTAGCGGAAAGTTTGCATGGAGGAATCGAGCCTGCCCAGGGGAGCTACCGCTTCTACATAGCCGTAAATATTGCCATCCCGGGTTAAAGGCTGGACATAGAACCGCCAGCGTTCTTCCGGGGTGCTCACCAGGCTGAAAGCTCCCCTTGAGCTGTCCAGACGAACCAGGGGCGGAGCCAGGGCGGCCAGGAAATCATAAGGAGGACCGGCTGGCGCCGCCAGCACAGCATGAGGAGTGAGAAATGGTACCCCTTGAGCGTTAGCCGTGCTCTCCACCAGCGCTCCGTCGTGATCAAAGACCCGTAAAGCCACGTCCAACTCGCCCATCCCTTGTAGAGGCCCGCTACTGTGGTCTATTTCACTAACCACGTGATCGGCATTAGCTACCAGCATGCGGTCCATGTCGTCATAATGCCCTCTCACGTGCAGGCTATAGCTTAAGAGGCCCACCAGGAGCAACACCAGGACGCACAACCCTGTACAGTAGGCGGCAAACCGCATTCGCAGAGACACTTCTTACTCCTCTCGCAAGATGTACCCGGCGCCTCGCACGGTATGGATCAGCCGTGCTTCACCCGCTTCCTCCAGTTTCTGACGGAGCTGCATTACATAGACCTCCACCACGTTGGCATTGCCTCCGAAGTTATAGCCCCAGACCCGATCTAAAAGGTGCTCTTTGGATAGTACCTGGCGGGGATGCTCCATAAACTCTACTAACAGCTTGAACTCCAGGCTGGTAAGCGAAACTTCTCGCTCACTGCGGTAGATTGCATGTTCATCGGGATCAAGCGCCAGGTCAGCGAAGCGTAAATGAGGAGAACGGCTGGACGACTGGCGACGCATGAGGGCGCGCAGGTGGGCCAGCAGGATTTCAAAGGTGAAAGGTTTGGTGATGTAATCATCAGCTCCCAGTTCCAGCCCTAAAACTTCATCTGACGAGGCGTCTTTAGCTGTAAGAAAAATAACGGGGAGCTTATCATCTACCGAGCGGAGGCGCTTGAGAACCTCGTGCCCGCTCATACCGGGCATCATAACATCCAGGATTACCAGGTCAGGGGAGTAGTCGCGGGCCAGGGCTAAACCATCCGGCCCGCTGTCCGCCACTTCAACTTTATAACCCTCATAACCAAGCCCCCGCCTTAGCAGGCTGGTTACAGCCGGGTCGTCATCTATTACTAATATTCGTTCCATGGGGTAAGCTTACCTCAGTCTTTATCGTAGTCTACAAAACCGAATGTTTAACATCTAAACAGCTGTTAACACGAGACAATCAGGTGAAACAGGGCTTAAGGGGAATCTTAGAGTAAAAAGGTAAACAGGTTGGTAAATTCAGGTTAACGCCGAGTAAAAAAGAGCCGGTAATATTATTGACAGTAGTAGGTTAGCTTCTTATAATCGAATGGCTTTTTGCTTTATTGTGATTTACTGCTAGTAGATCTCGAACAGTTTGAGATTACTTTAGAATTGCCAGGAAGTAGAGTTCGAAATATGCCCAGGCGCGCAAGTAATAAACAGCCTCCCACCAGTTTTGAAAGTGGGGAAACACTGGCAGAATCGTTCGTTGCACCGGAAGAAGAACCGGATATAGCTGTCTACCGCCCTGACCGGGAAGGTATCCGTAAAGTGCTGGGTGACCTGGAAGCGGAAGTGATGGAGTATATCTGGGATAACCAGGCAGCTCATAATGACGGGGTAACGGTTAGGGATGTCTATGAAGCCTTCCGCCAGGAACGGAGGATTGCCTACACCACCGTGATGACCACTATGGCACGCCTGGCGCGCAAGCATCTTTTACGGGCCCGCAAAATAGAAGCTGCCTACTTTTACAGCCCCAGCCTGACTAAAACCGAATTTATCGAGAGCTTTGTTTCTCGCATCCTGCAAAATTTGCTGGTTAGCTTTGCCGAGACTACCGAGGCGGAGCTGACGAAACTGGTTGATAACAGTGAGAAACAGAAAGAGCAGATAGCTGCTCTCAGGGAAAGAGTCTCCAAATTGCGCACAGGAAAGGAGCAAGCCGGGCAGAAGGGCTGACCGGAGAGGGCTTTACCATATTTAGCGGTTCAGGCAGGAGGAACTATTTGATTCACCTGGCATTTTTAATAGCCAGTCTCGGGCTGATAGTGGTAGGGCAGCCGCTGGCGTTAGCTCTGGTTTCCCGGCTGACAAGTACCTTGGTGCGGCGCTGTCTGCTTTTGCTCTGCCTGGTTTTACCCCTGTCAGTTTTAACTGTTTTCACCCTCACCATGTTACCCACGGTAGCTGCTCACACCGGAGACATTCATCACCGGATGGACGCGGCTGCACACCGGGACTGGCTGGTTTCCGTGGGAGGCCTGGGGGTTTTGGTTATGCCGGTTTTTGTCAGCCTGGGGTTTAATCTAGGGCGAGTAGCCCTGCTCTATTTTAGAACTGCCCGTCATAGCTGGACTGCTCCAGGAGATATGGCTGGCCTGTTGAATAGCGGTAAAGGTAGTCCTGAGATAAGAATATGGCTTGATCCCGCACCCTTTGCCTTCAATTTACCGGGGCTTTGGCCTCTGGGAAAGAGCTGGATTGTGCTTTCCACCGGTCTGCTTGATACCCTCAGCCGCGATGAGTTACAGGCAGTGCTCTGGCATGAGATGGCTCACCTTGAACAACACGATTTTGAGACGAGATGGCTGGCTCTCTGGTGGAGCAGCAGCTTCTTTTACCTGCCTGCCGGCCGCTCCACCCTTGAGCGTTTCAAGCAGGAACAGGAAATTGCCTGCGATGCCCGCGTGGCCCGGACAGGCGGTATCGCCCTGACCGTTTCCCTGGCTGAGGCGTTGCTTAAAATCTGGGAGATCCTCATTTCTCAAGTCGGTTCACGAGAAAGGCCGGATCCCTTTGATCTACAAATACCAAACCTTGCCGCCCCCGGCGAATTAAACCTGACCGAAAAGCGGATCAGGCTACTGCTAGAATATGGCGAGTCAGGTGGTGTCGCGGCTGAACATTCTACAAGGCTTATAGCCGGAGTCTACCTGGTAACAGGCTTTAGCTTGTGGCTGGTTATACTCATCCTGGTACACCTGGCTATGATCCCACTGGGGTGTACCACCTCTCTTAACTTCGTCTAGACGTTATAGTTCACACTTTAAGATCAATCCTGCTGTTTCTCACCTCGAATTTTTATACTGCTTCCCCTCATTAGCCGGGAATTCTCAGCTAATCATCAGCTTGGGCTAAGCCTATCTTAAGGAAAAGCTGCCATAATTTAACCAGAAGATAGTAAATTTTACTTCTTCAATTAATGTTTAGTACTTTTGTACTTAAAAGAGCTGGAGGCCGGTGTATGAATATAATGGGAATGAAGCTTGATTGGAAACTGATCGCGGTAGCAGTCTCGCTGGTAGTAATTGTGGCTATTTTGGTACCAGGCGCGCTTTCCCTCTTGATCTTTTTAGCCTGCCCGTTAATGATGCTATTCATGATGGGCGGTATGGGTCACGGTAGTCACGCTATGCACGGTCAGGAACAATCCAACCAACCGGCGTTGCCTCCTCATAATACCCAGAGTGAGCAGGAACTGGCTCAGCTTCGCTCCCAGGTGAGCCTGCTCCGAGAAGAAGTCAAAAGACTTGAAAACAGGGAAGTCTCTGCGGCAGGGGTGAAGGACCGAACGGAAAGGTAGGTCTTAGCTGTTTAGCTCAAGACAGCCAGCCAGGCAAAAGCAAGGGAGCGGCATGAACCCCATACTTTAGAGGTAAGCAGCTTGAGAAGAGCTTTTACCCTTCGTTGTGATGGGAATTGACCGAATATGCAAGCCATAGAGAACAAGCTACCTGAGCATATGCTCAGGTAGCTTGTTTGTAACTCACTCGCACCCTCAGCCTAAAAGTGCGATCAGGTACAACCTCAAATTCTACTCTTAAAAGAGATAAAGGTTGGTGCTAAGCCGGGAACCAGGCTTTCTGCCAGCTCTGCATTTGCGCAATCTCAGCCGATTGGGTCTTTACAATATCCTGGCCGAGTTTCAAAAGTTCCGGCCGCTGGGTTTTGGAAGGTAGCAGGTTAGCCATACTGACAGCCTGCTGGTGGTGGGCAATCATCATAGTAATAAACTGTTTGTCGAAGGCAGCGTCCTTTGCTTTCGTAAGCGTATCCATATCACCCATCATCTCCATCATGCCCGGAACGCTCATGCTGTCAGTAAGCGGTTTGGCGTTGTACCAGCCAGCCAGCCAGCCAGTCATTTCATTTATTTCTTTGGTCTGGGCACTGATAATATCCTGAGCCATTTTGTTAAGTTCAGGCCGTTTGGTGTTGGCAGCTACCAGCTTTGCCATATCCACAGCTGACTGGTGATGCACAATCATCTCCTGCATAAAGGCAATTTCAAAGTCTTTACCGCTCAAGCTCTTCAGGCTATTGGTCATGGGGTCATTGCCGCCTGTCGTGTCAGCCATGACGGTGGGAGTAGTCATAGTGCCCATGTCGTGCCCTGGCATGCCATGGCCCGGGTCAGCGGTTACCGAACCGCTGGCCGCTGTTGTTGAGGCAGCGCTGGTGGTAGCTGCCTTTGGCGAAGAGGCTGCGGCGGCTGAGGTGGTAGAAGAGGGCATTGTTTCCCCCGGCTTCATACTGCCCATATCATGGCCTGCCATAGTTCCGCCAGCCGGCTGAGAAGCTGCCGGGGTAGCCCCGCTAGCTGGAGCAACAGTATTGGTAGCGTCACCACAGGCAACCAGTACCAGGGCTAAAATCAGCCCGGCCAGGATCAAGGAGAAATAACTCTTTTTATTGATCTTCATACCGTATCTTTCCTTAGTAACTCTCTGATTCCAGTAATTCACTAATTCTGCAAAAGTAATTCTTCCACTATAAGCAGGTTTTACCCATAAGATACTCTTCAGCACACGCTTTGCCGCTATTCCACGAGGAGAGATTATATGTGTGACTAATACTATTGTCAATAGTAGTATAGACGGAAGGTTGTCTTTCTAATCCTCAGCTAATCCTCAGGTTCTACTAAGCCAGGCCTCAGTTTGCTTAAGTAAAATGCAAGCGGTCTTATCAAATAACACTCTATTCTGGAGGTATTACTCTATGCGCTTGCGTTATCAACTGTTGTCAAAATTTCTGATGAGAAGAAGTAATCCTAAAGTTAAGCGCCACCCATCCAAATTTATTTGTAAGGGTGGATTTTTATTTATAGGCGCTTTTCTCCTGGCGGCTTTACTGGCCTTTAATCCGCTCTCCTTGCTTCTCGGCTCCCAGGATGCTTTTCTGGGGATTAAGCCCGCTCTGGCTAACTGTGGAGACCCTAATCACGACCACAGCTCTACTACCACTCCGGCTGCCTCGCTTACGCCTGCCGCCGCTGCCACCCCTGGCGCATCCTCTGGCCAGCATAATATGGCTGATATGCCCGGTATGGATGGGACCCACAGTATGGACGGTATGAATATGGGCGATATGAACGGTATGGATATGAAGGATATGCCGGGAATGACTATGACTCCCTCTGCCAGCCATACCCATACTAACGCCGATGGCACTGTTAGCCAGTGCACCGCTTCAGACGCTACGGGCAGCCAGAGTAACATGAGCGGGCATGTCCACAGCACCGGTGAAATGAGCGGGCATTCCCACGGCGTCACTGTCACTCCCCCTGCTAACGACACTAAAAATGTAGTGCTGGCAGGCTTCGCAGGCGCCAACAGCCTGGTAATCGCTATGGCCGCTATTGCCCGGCGCAAGAAAGCTAAAAAAGCCCAGGCTAAAATCATTAACAGAGGGGAGAGCCGTTAAGATGAGGAGCATTGATCTTCTTCAGCACCGGGGTGTTAAAAAAGTGCTCAAAAGCCGCTGGTATCCCGCCCTTTTTCAGCTTATTACTGCCTCTGCTTTCATCCTGATTATGTTCGAGTTGTTGGCCGGACCCTCGTCGGCGCACGATAACTTCGGCACTGCTCTCACCTGGGTACTCTGGTGGCCGCTCATCCCGATCATCTTCGTCTTTCTGGGCCGCTTCTGGTGCGCCATCTGCCCCTTCGGCACTCTTAGCGACCTGGTGCAAAAGTTTTGGGTAATCAACGCCCCGTTCCCAAATTTTTGAAAAAGTACGGCATCTGGATTATTGATGCCCTCTTTATTCTGATTACCTGGAGCGATCACGTCTGGGGCATCGTCGAAAATCCCTGGGGTTCGGGAGTGCTCCTGCTGCTGCTCACTACCGGGGTGGTAGTCTCCGGCGCTTTCTGGCAGCGCCGGGCCTGGTGCCGTTACCTCTGTTTCCTGGGTGGTCTTTCGGGAAATTACGCCCGTGTGGGTATGGTGGAACTGCGAGCCACCCCTGAGATCTGCGCCACCTGTAAAGCAAAAGCGGCCTGCTTTAACGGCAACGAGAAAGGGCCGGGCTGCCCCATGTTCGAGTTTCCTCGCCAGATGGATAGCAATGCGCGCTGTAACCTTTGCGCGGCCTGTGTCAAGACCTGCCCGAACGACTCGATCAAGCTAAAGTTGCGGCCACCGACCAAAGAACTCTGGTTCATCCATAGTCCCAAGCTGGAGGAAGCTTTCCTGGCGGTAGTGATTATGGGCATCGTCTTTGTCCAGAACATCACCATGCTGGAGGTCTGGCAGTCGATGCTTTCGGGCCTGGAAGGTATAACCGGCACGCACAACTACTTCATCAACTTCACCCTGACCTTCCTGATTGCGATGGCCTTCCCGGTAGGCCTGCTCACCCTAGCCGCACTGGCAGCCCGCCGCTTTAACGGTGACTCGCTGGCCAAGAACTTCGCCCGTTTTGGCTATGCCATCATTCCGCTGGATGTAGCCGGACATATTGCCCACAATCTCTTCCATTTACTGGCCGAGGGTAAATCTGTTGTCTTTACCGGGTTAGAACTGGCTGGTCAGAAAGTGGATACCAGTTCAACGTCTCTGGTGAGTACCCCTGTCATTCAGCTCTTGCAGTACATTCTGATCGGGCTAGGAGTAATCGGTTCGCTTTACGCGGTATTCCGTATCGCCAAAAACCATTATGGGCAGGGTAGAACCTGGGCTACCTTCGTGCCATACGCGGTTTTGATCGCGGTTTTCGGAGCCATCAACGTTTGGCTCTTCATCCTGCCGATGGCCATGCGAATGTGAGGTAGCACCGGCAGAAAACTCTCAGTTCTGTTATTAGCTCTCAAATTTGAAGAAAAGGACGTTGCGGTACTTTAGGACGTCCTTTCTTGTTGCAAGTAAACTAAAATGAAAGTGAAAAAATCTGTCTCATTCCCCCTGGCTCTGTTCAATTAGGTATGTAGTTGGGCCATAATTTCTTTTACCTGATAATTACCGTTATTTACCCTGTTATATTCCTTTAGTTCGTAAAGTAAGTATATATACAGCGCTCAACTTATTTTCATCCAGACTAAACTTGCAGAAGAAGAAAGGAACTGAAGATGAGAAAAATAATTATTCTCCTTGTATTTGTCGCATTTGGCTTCTTGACCGTGAAGCCTACCCTGGCGGCAGACATGCCGATGTGTGAGCATCAGACCACGATTGCCTCCTTACAGGAATGTGTAATGCATGCCTACCAGATGGGACATATCGACAACAAAGGAATTGCTAACAGTCTGAACAGTAAATTGGCTGCGGCCCAGGCTGCGCTAGACCGGGGCCAAACTGAGGTAGCTAGAAACCTGCTCAATGCCTTTATTAACCAAGTACAAGCCCAGGCTGGAAAGCATATTGTGGCTGAACATGCTCAACATCTCATAATGCACGCTCAACTCGTTCTGGGGGCTCTACCCTAACACTCCTGCCCCGCTGGTAGGCTCGCATAAAGCAGGAAATCTCCGTTTAAGTTAATTTCCAGTATGACTTAACAGCTCTGACAACAGCCAGCCGTGTGACTGGCTGTTTGTGCTGATCAAAGCGGAGAAAAGTAGGGGCTGGCCAGGCACAGGCCAGGTTTTCCCAATGAGGAAGAGTATGAACAGCGATGAAAAAACTTTGCCGTCCAGATATGATAGAGAGCGCTGCGCGCAGATATGCCTGGAGTGCCACTCTATTTGCCTGGCAACCGTAAATTACTGCCTGGAAAAAGGGGATAAATTTCTTGAACCAGATCACCTTCGCCTCCTGCTAGACTGTTCGGAAATATGCCAGGTAAACGCCAATTTTATGCTCCGCAATTCAAGTTTTTGCGGCAGAATGTCAGCCCTTTGTGCCGAGATCTGTGAAAAATGCGCCGTTTGTGGTTCGATACAAGTAGTGATTCCCAGCTTAATAGCTGTGCCAAAGTCTGTCAGGCCTGTGCCAGCTCTTGCTTTTTACACCAGTTCCACTAAACCTCTCCTGGGACGAAACAAGCTGGTTGATCCGCATTCCATTCTTTAGAATACAAATGTTTTGGTGCACAACGAACTGTTATTAGCAAAGGTAGCGGAAATTTCCTATCCCTTAATCTTTTTCCCGATTATTTCCGAATAGTCTTAACTTGAACTATCTACACCAGCTTTCAAAGTTAATAAAATGTTTCTACACACTCAGCCAATCATCAGCTACTTTTAAGCCAATCATTAGGGTAGGGGGGTATACTAGTAATGAGAGCTATTTTCTCTCAAACAGCAGAGGATTAGTCACAAACCTCAGGCTTTAAATAAACAGGAAATTTAAGTTATTCACTGCGGAGACTGGTCGGTCCTGGTGGCAGCGGTCAGCGCCAGACAGAACCGGTTGAAACTAAAGGAATAGTAGTAACCAGATCACAAATATTATAAGAGAGGGGGAGGAAAAATGTCACTCGCCCGCAAGAACATTTTTCAAGATAAAACCCGCTTCGCCTTGAGTACGGCCTGTGTTTCGCTGGCCATCATGCTGATCCTCGTCCTGAATGGCCTGCTTAATGGGGTCTATCTCCAGGCTTCCTCATATCTTGATCATGCTCCCGGTTCTGTCATGGTAACTCAGAGTGGAGTTAAAAATGCCCTTTCAGGTTCTTCCCTCCTGCCGCCTGGTACTCTTGAAAAAGTACGCCAGGCCGAAGGTGTCGGGCAAGTAATACCGGTAGTGCTGCAGGCTGTCATTCTCGAACTGCATCAGAAAAAGGTCTTTGTCTTCCTGGTAGGGTATGACGAGGCCAGCGGCGGGGGACCCTGGAAGTTAGTACAGGGGCACGAACCGGAACAGGAAGAGGAGGCGGTACTTGACCGGGTACAGGCTGAACAGCACAACCTCAAGCTTGGGGACAACTTTGAAATCCTGGGAAACAGGTTCAAAATTAGTGGTTTTTCGGAAGGCAGCCTGACCTGGATGACCAGTTTTGTCTTTATTCGCAAAACTGCCGCTGAAAAACTACTACAGGTTCCTGGTGCCACCAGTTTTCTCTTTGTTAATCCTGGCAAGGAAGTCCAGCCCAGAACCCTGCAAGCGCGGCTACAAAGCCTGCCTCTGGCGGGAACAGAAGTGCTCCTAAAATCTGAGGTCAGCGAGAATGATCGCCAGCTTTTTACCAAAGCTTTCACGGCTCCCCTGGTGCTGATGGTCTGGATTGCCTTTCTGGTGGGTAGCCTGATAGTGGGGCTGGTAATTTATACTTCTACCCTGGAGCGCCAGCGGGAGTACGGCGTACTTAAAGCGATAGGAGCCCCTAACCGGCTGCTTTACCGGGTCGTAACTACCCAGGCGCTAATGGCTGCCGGGACAGGCGCACTAACAGGAGTAGGCTTGGCCTGGCTCGCGGCCAGGCTTATTGAAACTATCCGGCCCCAGTTTACGGTAGCGCTTGAACCTTTGGCTGTGGTGCAGGCCCTCTTACTGGGAGTGGGAATGGCTTTACTAGCCGCGCTCGTCCCGGTCCGGTTTGTAACCCGGCTGGCCCCGGCGGAAATATTCAGGAAGTGAGGTCACCCTTATGCTACTGCTCGCTCTGCGCAATCTTTTCCGGCATAAGCTCCGGCTGCTCTTTTCAGCCGGTGGAGTTGCCCTGGCTCTGCTGCTTGTCCTGGCCCTCGACGCCATTGTGGAAGGAGTGGAAAAACAGCTCACGGCTTACATAGACAACTCCCAGGCAGACATTTTTGTAGCACAGGCTGGAGTGCGTAATTTACACATGGTCTCTTCAACCCTCCCCCGGCAGGTAGTAGGAGAGCTACAGGCCATACCGGGTGTGGCAGAGGTTAGCCCCATTCTTTACATGACCAACATGCTTGATAGCGGTAAAGAACGCAGCCAGGTCTATGTGATTGGCCTACCGGCTGAAGCCACCATGGGAAAGCCGGAGCGTATCGTAGAAGGTGCTTACCTGGCCAAAGCCCAACAGGTCATCATAGACCGGGCTGTCGCCAGTCGCTTGAACTTGAGACCTGGAGATAAAGTCAAAATTCTGGGGAAGGAATTTACCATAGCCGGTCTTACTGAAAATACCACAAACATCTTCAACTCGATTGTCTTTATTTCAATGGAAGACTTTGCCCGGCTGCGCGGCACACCGGAAGTTATCAGTTTTGGACTGGTCAGGGTCAGACCACCAGCCTCTCCCCAGGAAGTGGCCAATCAAATTGAAGCCAAGGTTGCAGGAGTAACAGCCCTGCCTCGTGAAGAGTTTGCCAATCAGGAGCGCAAAGTGGTGAAGGACATGGCAGTAGATATTATCAACATTATGAACCTGATCGGCTTTTTGATCGGACTGGCCGTGGTTGCCCTTACGATATATCTTGCCACCTTAGCGCACCGCTCAGAATATGGGGTGCTTAAAGCACTGGGAGCAGGTAACCGCCAGCTCTACCGCCTGGTACTGGACCAGGCTTTGAGCAGTGTGGGACTGGGACTGGCCCTGGCCGTATTTTTCACCCTGCTCCTGGGGCTCATAGTGCCGCAGTTGGGACTAAACCTGGCCCTCAAACTGACTGGCGCGTCCGTACTGAAGGTAACTATTATGGCTCTGGTAATCGCAGGGATGGCCGCCTTACTGCCCATCTGGCAAATCGGTCGTCTCGACCCGGCCCAGGTTTTTAAGCAAAGAGGAGGAGGAGCTAGCTAAAATGAGTGAAGTTGAAGTTGTAGTTGTAGCGGTTGAAACAAAACCGGCGGTTTTAGAAGTAGCGCATCTCTCCAAACGCTATGGTGCAGGAGCGGCTGAAGTAAACGCGGTACGAGATGTCTCACTTGAAGTGAGACCTGGAGAAATCGTGCTGATAATGGGTCCTTCCGGATCGGGAAAGACCACGCTCCTCTTGATGTTGGGCGCTTTACTGAAGTCGACGGAAGGTACGATCAAACTGGACGGCCAGGTATTGAGCAGCCTGTCTGAAAAGCGGCTACCCGCTGTTCGGCTGCACCGGCTGGGCTTTATCTTTCAGGACTTTAATTTACTTTCAGCCCTGACCGCCCTGGAAAACGTGGCAGTCGTGGCGGAACTGGCCGGGCTGAAACGAAAGGAAGCCAGAAAGAAAGCAGCCGCAGCCCTTAGCACCCTGGGGCTGGGAGAAAGACTTAACTTTTTGCCAGAAAAACTCTCCGGCGGGGAGAAACAGCGGGTGGCGATTGCCCGGGCGCTCGTGAATGAACCTAAAGTACTTCTGGCCGACGAACCGACCGCTAATCTGGATTCAAAAATAGGGCGAGAAGTAATGCGTCTGCTCAAACAGATTGCAAAAGAGCAGGGTCGGAGCGTGGTAATCGTCTCGCACGATCAGCGGATCAAGGATATTGCCGACCGGGTGGTCTGGCTGGAGGATGGTCAATTCAGGGAAATGGCTACCATGGCGACCGACCCGGTCTGCCAGATGGTAGTAGAGCAGGAGAAAGCAGTTAGCGCCGAATGGCAGGGTCAGCTTTTCTACTTTTGTTCCAGAGGATGTCGTAACGAGTTTTTAGCTAGCCCATCCCAATATTATAGTTAGAAGTCGGAAATAGCCCGGTTAAAAGCCCGGCCAAAGTCATGCAAATTTGTGCTCCTTCTTGCCTATTATTCCTAAATGAGTTAATCCTGACCAGGTTCAGGCAGGTTTAGCTTCAAACTCGTGAAAGATACCGAAAAAGCTTCGGCGGGCGGAAATAACCTGCAACCCGGCCTGCCGGACGAGATCAAGGGGTTCCCGGTTCCACTGGCAACCGAGCCGCCTGGCGTGGTGGGCGGCCAGCCGGTCTTGCCATTTACGCAGTAACTTACGGTCACTCCTGCCGTGTTCCAGGAGCAGGATACGCCCTTCCGGGCGGCAGACGCGGGCCATCTCGGCAAGCGCGTCCAGCGGGTCAGGAAAAGTACATAGGGAGAGAGAAGAGACAACTGTGTCGAAACTCTGGTCGGGGAAAGCCAGGAGAGTGGCATCCATCTCTAGTAGAGTGAGCCTGAGACCTAGCAGTTCAGAGTGCTGACGGGCTATGTCCAGCATAGGCCGGCTTAAATCAATCCCGGTTATCTGGCAGGACCGGGAGTAGAAGGGCAAATTAGCACCGGTGCCAATGGCCACCTCGAGAACCTGGCCAGTAGCTTTTTGGAATAATCTTTGGCGTAATCTGTGCTGCCTGGAAAGTTGTCTGAGCAGGTCTCGGCGGTCATACTGAGGTGCATATTCATTATACTTGCGCTGGATTTCTAAGGTTGTGAACTCTTTCATGATTTTTACCTCTTGAAAAAACAAGTTCGGGAAAATTAAGTTTTTAGGCTTTTTATCAGGAAGTCGCACTCAAACTGTTCCCTTACAACAGCAAGTTCAAAAGAGCTGAATAATCTCTCCTCTATATAAGAGTATCTCAGCTAACTGAGGATGACCTTAGTTGAAGTTGAGGATTTGCTTAAGGCTGAAATATCGCGTTAATTATCCCTGTAACCTACTTTAGTTACCATATTGATACCCTTGTGTAACGCTTTTTTCTCTGATTTCTTTCTGAGTGAAGCTCATCTGGAATAAAATGTGCTGTTAATTTCCTACGATTGCTCATAGTACTAGCTAGAGGTCTTTAGAAAATGAACCCTTTTGCTCAATACGGGTTGCTACTTGCTATGGTTGCAGCCACTATCGGATTGGTAGGAATGCTCTACCTGATTGCGCGCTCTTTTGGCTCTTACCGGAAGGAGCGCCAAAAAGATGTGCCCTTCACCGTCGGCACTCTATCAAAGAAACCGGCCTGGGTCCGCTATCACTTCCACTACTACGGTTTTGCCCTGCTTTTCCTGGCGTTTGATATGGAAATGGCCTTTATGTACCCCTGGGCAGTGGTTTACCGGGAGCTTGGTATCACTGCTTTCGCCGATATGGGAGTTTTCTTGCTGATCCTGTTTTTGGGACTGCTGTACGGCTGGAGCCAGGGAGCGCTCAAGCGGCAATGACCATGCTGAGGGGAGCCAGGAGCGGCAGATTGACCGGCGTGCGCCGCCTGATAAGCCGGATAATGCCTCGCAGTTTGCCGGTGTTTGTGGTGCCCGATCTGGAGTTTGTCGCCCGGCAGGGTCTTGACCTGGGCACAGGCGGGATGGAGTCTGTAAACAACCCGAGGCAGGCTCAAGTGCTAATGGTAGTGGGTTCACTGCCGAAGGAACTGGAAAAAGCGGCCGCCCTGGTTTATGCCCAGATGCCGCGACCGCGTCTTATTTTTACGATTGGAGAGCATGATAGTTCCTTCCTGCCACCCGCCGATGCTGTTGCAGATTGTAACCAGGAAAGTTTTCTTGCCGGGGTAAAAAGGCTGCGCCAGGTGCTGGCTGAGGGGGCCTGGCAGCCTGACCCGCCCCAGTTCGAACCGCCGGTAGAAGACGACGACTCCGGCGAGAATGACAGTGGTATGGCAGGTATGGATCATGGCATGGGTGGTATGGATCATTCCAGGATGCAGCACGATAAGGGCGGCATGGACCATTCGAAGAAGGACCAAAGCCAGCATCAAGGGCAGATGAACCAGGACCAGTCCGGTGAGATGAACCATTCGAATATGGGTCATGACATGAGTGGCATGGATCACTCCGGTATGAACCACGATATGGATCATCAGCATAAGATGGGGCATGAGCAATCCGGTGAGATGGACCATTTGAAGATGGATCACAGCCAGCATCAAGGGCAACCAGAGCATCAAGCGATGGGTCATGATAGTGGTGAGATGGACCACTCCAAGATGGGTCATGATCAGCCTGGCGAGATGGATCATTCCAAAATGCAACATGAGATGGGTGAGATGGACCATTCCAAAATGGGCCACGAACAATCCGGTGAGAAGGGCCATGAGATGGGCAGCATGGACCACTCAAAAATGGGCCATGAGATGGGCGGCATGCACGATATGAGCGGGGGCGGATTTATGTCAATGGTAGCAATGACCAAAGATCTGCCGCGCAGTGCGGATGGCTTGCCCATGGAATGGTCCGAGTCTCCCTTTGGACCGCTTTTTAGGGGTCTGCCCGGCGGACTGGCCCTGACTATGACGCTGGACGGGGAAGTGGTAGCCGGCGCGAAGCTTAAACGGGGAATTGTCAGCCGCCAGCTTGAGAAAGAGTGGTCTGGTCTGGCAGCCACTTTCCCGGAGCGCCTCTCAAAGCTAGACCCTTATCTTCCCTTTACTTACGGCCTGCTGGCCTGCCTGGCATTGGAGAACGCTTATAGATCAGCGGTTGACCCGGCTACCGCCAGCGCAAGAACGGCTGCTCTCGAACGTGAAAGAATTCTCCATCACCTGGGCTGGTTCTCAAGGCTGGGACACCTGTCAGACTATCCCTGGCTTGCGCAGGATGCCTATCGCCTGCAAGCGGCCTTAGCCAGAGCAGGTGAAGTCGCCCGGCTAAAGCCGCTGGAAGATGCCTTAAAAGAAGATATTTTAAGGTTTGTAAAAATGGCCAGGCCGGGCTTTTTTCTTAAACAGCGTTTTTTGGATGTAGGTGGTCTGCCCCAAAATAAAAACGGCCAGCCCGAAAGCCTGCTGGAGCTTTACCGGCAGCGGCTGGCTGAAATCGAGCAGAGTATCGAACTGCTCGCAGCGGCCCGGACGTTCAGCCTTGCAAGCGAACCGCTAACCTGCCGGGTAGACGGACACGCCACCGGTAGCGCCGCCCTTGAGACACCACGCGGTAGGGCGAACCTGGCAGTAGAGTTACAGGACGACCGGGTAGTCAGCCTGAAACTGGAGACACCTTCAGAGCAGCGAGTAGCCGCGCTGGAAAGCGTCACAAAGGGCAAAGACCTTTCGGATGCCCTGCTGGCCGTAGCCGCCCTGGACTTATCGCCCTGGGAACTGGACCGCTGATGAATATAGTCTGGATAATCCTGGCAGTAGTAGCGGGGAGCTACTTTATTGCCGTAGTGGAATACTGGTCAATCACAGGCCGCTTCCAGCCGGGCCGCCCGCTGCTGTCAGGATTGGCTCTGCTGGGACGAGAGTCAATCGTACCGCGCAAGGCTGACCGGACTCTCTACGAAACCGCGCCAGTCCTGCTTTTAGGCGCTACTCTGCTGGCCCTGGCGGTACTGCCGCTGGCACCCGGCCTCATAATTACCGACCTGGCCACCGGCGCGCTGTTTGTTAACGCCGCGCTGGCTTACGTCATGGTGGCGCTGGTCATGGCCGGCTGGGGAGCGGACGGCATCTACCAGATGATCGGCGGCTGGCGCTTCCTTTCGCAGTTGATCGCCTACGCCATGATGATCGTGATGACCATTACGGCGGCGGCCATGCGGGCAAGCTCGCTCTTTACCACCGAGATTGTAGTATCACAGGCGACGCTCTGGAATATCCTGGCCCAACCGCTCGGCTTTGTGCTCTTCTGGCTGGCCGGAATGGCCCTGGCTTTCCTGCCGCCCTTTAACCTGCCGGTCGGGAGTGACCTGGCCGGAGGTGTGGAAGGAGAATACAGCGGTATGCGGCTGGCGGTCTTCCGGTTGGGCCACCTGGTGCTGGTCCTCACGATTTCCGGCGCTGTAACCGTCTTCTTCCTGGGCGGCTGGCTGGGGCCGTTTCTGCCGGGTTGGCTCTGGACCGGGCTGAAGACTTTGCTGGTAGCAACCGTGATGCTGGTAGCCGGGCGCTACCTGCCACGCCTGAAAGAAGAGCAGCTCCTGGAGTGGGGCTGGAAACTCGGTATTCCGCTGGCCCTGGCCAATATTCTGTGGGTCGGAATTACCCTGTTGCTGGTCTAATCTGGAAACTCTTTGTAGGAGGTCGAATGGGAGTGACATCCCCTGTGCAGCTTATCGCGGTTATCTTCTTCGGGCTGGCGGCGATCTGGTTCGCCCTGACGGTTTTCCGCACCCGATCCATGATGCGCTCGGCCCTCGCGCTGTTAGCCACTATGGCCGCCCTGGGTGGTCTTTTCCTGGCGCTGGAAGCCGAGTTCCTGGGCGTGCTGCAAATCATGATGATGGCCACCGAAATGACCATTATGGCGATCTTTATGGTCATGTTCATGATGGACCCGGGCGGGCTGGGCCAGATGGAAATGACCCACCAGAAGAAGCTTTCTATCGCTGCCGGAGTTGTCGCCGGGCTGCTGGTGCTGGCCCTGGTGCTCCTGACCGGCTGGGGCCAGGTGGTAAACACCCCACCGGAACCGGGCAAACAGGTTCACGACCTGGGCATCGAGTTGATGACCCGTTCGATGATGGTCTTCGAGACGGCGGGAGTAACGATCCTGGTAGCCATGATCTGCGGAACTTTAACCTCAATCGCCACGAGGCAAAAATGATTACATTACTGGTAACGCTGGGTATTGGGGCAATTCTTTTTGCTACCGGCTTATACGGGGCTTTGAGCCAGACCAACCTGGTAATGATTATGATGGGAGTGGAACTGATGCTGGGGGCAGCCCTGGTAAACCTGGTGGCTTTCTGGCGCTTTTTGCACCCCCAGGCTTACTCCGGCCAGATGTTCTTCCTGATCATTATGACCGTAATGGCCCTGGAAATGGCGGTCGGCTTTGGCATCGGGGTGGCGCGTTTCCGGGCGAAGGGTTCGGTTGAAATGGAAGAAGCGGCGGAGCTGAAGGAGTGAGTTTGATTCTTCTCGCCATTCTGGGACCGCTGGCGGCCTCGGTATTAATTCTGCTGATCCGGCGCTGGCCCGGCTGGCTGGCCCTGCTAGGCGGTGGTGTGGCGCTGGTGGCCGCTCTATTCGAGCTATTCTCCGCGGCAGGAACGGATCAAACCTTTTTGCTGCCCGGCCTGCCCGGCTACCCCTTGCGGCTGGTCGCTAACCCCCTGAACGTCCTGTTGAGCAGCGTGACAGCGCTGGTCGGTTTTGTGGTGCTGGTCTACGCGCAGGGCTACATGCAGGAAGAAAAAGACCGGCCCCGCTTCTTTGCCGAAATGTCTTTTTTTATTGCGGCCATGCAAGCCCTGGTGCTGGCCGGAGACTGGCTTTTGCTCCTGGCTTCCTGGGAACTGGTCGGCACTGCTTCTTATCTGCTGATCGGTTTCTGGTACGAGCGGCCAGGTGTAAAGCAGGCGGCTACCCGTGCTTTTCTGGTCACACGCGGGGCCGACCTGGGCCTCTACCTGGGCGTCTTTTTGCTGATCTCGCAGAATGGCACCTCCGAAATTGCTCCAACTTTAAAGACGGGTGGTACAGTGGCGCTCCTGGCCGGGCTGTGCCTCTTGCTGGCTGCCATGGGTAAAGCGGCCCAGGTGCCCTTTCAAGGCTGGTTGCAGGATGCCATGCTCGGGCCAACGCCTGTTTCGGCTCTGCTCCATTCGGCCACCCTGGTCGCCGCCGGGGCCATCCTGTTAATAAAAGCTTTTCCGGTATTGCCAGCACCGGTGCTGCTCATAACAGGCATAGTGGGTGGCCTGACCGCCCTGGTTACGGGCATAATGGCGCTGGCCCAGGGCGACTTGAAGCGCCTGCTGGCCTCCTCCACTTCCAGCCAGCTTGGCTTTATGTTCCTGGCGCTTGGGGCCGGGTCAACCGGGGCGGCTGTCGCGCACCTGACCGTACACGCCGCTATGAAAAGTGCTCTTTTTCTGGGAGCCGGTATCTTCCAGCACGCTTACGAGTCCACTTCTTTTGAAAAGCTGGAAGGTAAAGGCCGGGAATTTCCCCGGGTCTTTGGCGGGTTAGCCCTGGCCGGGCTGGCTCTCGCCGGAGTGCCTCCTCTGGGAGGCTTCTGGTCCAAAGACACCGTTATCGCCGCCACCTTTCATGCCGAGTATGCCTGGTTACTGGCCCCGCTGGCCTTAACCGGTACGCTCCTGACGGCGCTCTACGTCGCCAGGGCTTTGCGGCTTTTATGGAAGCAACCGGAGAATCAACAGCAAGAGGAAAAACCTGAGGTTCCGGGCTTCGGTTGGATGCTGGCCGGGTTGGTGATTCTGGCCGGGTTGGCGGCTTTCGGAGGTTTGGCCGTTCGGCCTATCGGAAATTTGTTGAATTTAGAATTGCCGGAAGAGAGTTTAAGTCTCATTACCGGCCTGGTGCTGGTTATAGCCGGGTTGCTGGCGGGCTGGTTCTTTGAGGTCGAGAAACTGCTCGGCCCTCTTCGTTCGCCCGCCGCTAACGGTTTTCGGTTCGCTGGCGGCTTCGTGGGCCTGGTGGTAAGCCCGGGCCTTTTCCTGGCAGAAAAAATAAACAAATCCGACCAGGGGCTGCACCGGGGAGTGCTGGCAACCGGCCGGGTAGGTCTTAAAGTTGCACAAACGGTAGGGAAAGCGGACAACCTCTTGCACCGGGGAGTTTTAAGGGTAGGGAAAGCCGGCATGGCAACGGCTCGAATAGTACGCGGGCTGGATGAACAGGGTATTGACGGACTGATTGCCGGGCTGGTAAAGGAGACCCGGCGGTTGGGCAACCAGGCCCGCCATTTACAGTCCGGCCTTATTCACCGCGAACTTTTGCTGACCGCTGGCGGTCTGGCAGTGCTGGTGGTCCTGCTCTTGCTCGCCGGATTTATCCTGTAAGCTCACTGATAAGTAACCGGCCCGGAGAAGGAAAAGTTTTGTAGAGAAGCTTAGTAGCTTAGTACAGCAGTAAGTAAAATTGTAGTTTTTGGATTAGATATCAAAGAAAGCAGGCTTAAGTTTGGTTCCACTGGTCTCGCTGACACTCTTTCTACCCCTGATGGGCGCGGTCGTCCTGGTGATAATCAGACCATCCTCGACCAGGCTGGTGCATAGCATAGCCATAGCAACCGCGGGTCTGACCTTGCTGGGAGCGGTCGGAATCTGGCTGGGGATGTCAGCGAACTACACAGGCTTCGCCCAGGTCGAAGAGGTATCCTGGATTCCCTCGCTGGGTGCCGCTTACCGGGTGGGAGTGGACGGCCTCAGTCTGCCGCTGGTGCTACTAACCGCCGTGCTTACGCTGGTTTCGCTGATTTATGCCAGTAAAGTGAGCGAACGGCCCGTCTCGCACGACGCGCTCTTCCTGCTGCTTGAGACCACCTGTCTGGGAGTATTTATGGCTCTCGACCTGGTAGTCTTTTACGTTTTCTGGGAAGTGACCCTGGTCGCCATGTACTTTATCATTGCCGGGTGGGGCCATAAAAACCGCCAGCAAGCCGCCCTGACCTTCTTCATTTACACTCTCTTGGGTAGTCTGCCGCTGCTGCTGGCGATCCTGGCGCTTTATCTGGGCAGCCAGCCGCATACTTTTGACATGCGAGCCTTGATCGCCGCGCCGCCCCTGAGCGGACTGGCCGCAACCTGCACTATCGTGGCGCTGCTGCTGGCTTTCGCTGTCAAAATCCCGCTCTTTCCGCTGCACACCTGGCTGCCGACCGCGCACGTGGAAGCCCCGACCGCCGGGAGCGTGGTGCTGGCGGGGTTACTGCTGAAGCTCGGTACTTACGGTCTGATTCGGATTGCCCTTCAAATGGTGCCGCAGGCCTTCCGGGACGCCGCCCTGATCCTGGCAGTTGTGGCGGTCTTCTCGGCCCTTTACGGGGCGCTGGCAGCCCTGGCCCAGACCGACCTGAAGCGGATGGTAGCCTATACCAGCGTGAACCACATGGGTTATGTGGTCCTGGCGGTCGCCGCTGCCGGTTACACGACTGATCCGTCGGTGCGGGCGCTGGCCCTGGACGGCGCAGTGTTACAGATGGTCAGTCATGGTATCGTGACCGGGGTGCTCTTCCTGCTGGTCGGGACGCTTCAGGACCGCGCCGAAACCCGCGAGATGGGCCAGTTTGGAGGATTGTTGCGAGTGGTGCCGCTGCTGGGCTGGTTCTTTATCCTGGCGGCTTTCGCCTCGCTGGGCCTGCCCGGCCTGGCTCACTTCCCGGCAGAGTTCCAGATTTTCCTGGGAACCATTGATGTCTGGCCACTAGCCGCCGCCATCACCGTTATCGGGATTGTAATAACCGCCGGGCTTTACCTGCGGGCTATCCAGAGTACCTTCCTGGGACAGCTCACGCCGCGCTGGAAAGACATGCCCGACCTGAAAGCGCGCGAATTATGGGCCATCGTGCCGCTGCTGGCGCTGACAGTCCTGATCGGGATAACCCCATTCTGGCTGCTGGACCTGATCCACCATACTACCGGAAGGCTGCTGCCATGAACGGCGGGATGCAGATGGGGCGAGACTTAGGCTTGCTGTTGCCGGAAATAACGGTGCTGGTTACGGCTGTGCTGGCCCTGGTGGCCGAAATGCTCAGACAGGCCCGGATAGCGCTCATCCTGACCGTGGCCGGGCTGCTGGTCGCTACCGGGTTAACTGTGCCGGTGGTGGGGCAGAAGACCACTGTTTTTATGGGCACCTACCGGGTGGACATGTTAAGCGAGTGGGCCAAGCTGATTATTTTGCCCACGGTAGCTTTAGTCGTGCTGCTGGCTGTGCCCGAGGTAAAAGGGACTGACCGGGAAGGCACGGTCTACAGCCTGTTGGCCTTTACCACTCTCGGCCCGCTGATGCTATCCGGGGCAGGCGATATCATGTTTTTAGTGCTGGGAGTATTGCTAAGCAGCCTGGGCTCTTTCGCCCTGGTAGCCTATCCCCGCAATGACCGGGCGACCGAAGCGGCCATGAAGTATTTCGTCTACGGCTCGGTAACGGAAGCTGTCATGATCTTTGGCCTGACTTTCTGGTACGGAGCGAGCGGCTCCACCCTTTTGAATGATCTGAGCCGCCTGACAGGTAATAGCACACTCCCCGCCCTGGCCGGGCTCGCCGGGGTACTCACCGGCCTGGGCTACAAAGCAGCCCTGGCTCCTTTCCAATTCTGGGCGCCAGATGCCTACGACGGCGGGCCCCTGGCAATCGCCGCTTATCTCTCAATTGTTCCAAAGATCGGGTCTATCTTTGGATTGGCCCAGGTCGCTCGTAACCTGCCGGCTTCTATCTCCGGCTGGCCGCTTATTCTGGCTCTCCTGGCCGCCCTCTCCATGACCTACGGCAACCTGGCAGCCCTCACCCAGGCGAATATTGTGCGCCTGCTGGCCTATTCCTCGATTGCCCAGTCCGGCTACTTTCTTTTAGGAGTGGTAGCTCTTGGCAAGAGCGAAATGGCTTTGCAGTCCTTGGTAGTGTTCGGCGCGGCTTATGCGGCGATGAACCTGGGAGCCTTTGCTGTCACTGCCAGAGTGGGCCGGGACCTGGCAGGTTTCACCGGGCTTGGACGTAGCGCTCCCTGGCTGGCTGCCGGGATGGTGCTTTTTCTACTCTCGCTGGTAGGGGTGCCGCCCCTCGGAGGGTTCGCCGGAAAACTGCTGCTGTTTGGGGCAGCTCTTGACAGTGGCTATAGCTGGCTGGCTGTAGTGGCCATTCTTAATAGTGTCTTATCACTGGCGGTTTACCTCCGCGTAATTGTGCCAATCTACAGACCCGGCGAGCCCCTTGCTTTTAAATCGAGAGAGACTTTCCCGGTGTGGGGCACTGCTTTGTTCTTTACCGTGTTTGTGGGACTGGCTGTCCAATTAGTACTCGCTAATATCGTTTAGCTAGCTGGTAGCAGGCTGCTACCGGACGCCGCATCTGAAAATCCGCTTTATCTTGCCTTCTAAATAAAACATAATAAATAAAACGATAAATCCCCTTTTAACACCAACCGGATGTTAAAAGGGGGTTTACGGGAAGAGCAGGCCGCTAAGTTCGGGCGCTGCTCTCTGCTACAGATCAGGCTCCGTAATCCTGCATCTGAAGGAACTGGCCGTGCCAGGTGTGATACCAGACCTGCCCGCTGTAGCCGTTCACGCTCAGCATTCCGCTGGTCTTGCCATTAAGCTCTACCTCTATGGTGTAGTAGCCCGGGAACTCGTCCGCTTTCTGCCCTACTTTTACCCCGGGATAGGCTTTATCCAGGTAGGTCTGGGCCAGTTGTAAAGCCTTGTCCGCCGTCACCGGCATCTTCCCGGCTTGGTAGTTGGAGCTGTCGACTGCGCCGAGGCCGCTCATCATACCCGATGTGCCGCCCATCATACCACCACCGCTCATCATACCCGATGTGCCGCCCATCATACCACCGCCGCTCATCATGCCAGATGCACCGCCCATCATACCCGATGTGCCGCCCATCATGCCGTTAGAACCATTTCCGGACATATGGCCGTAGAGGAGGTTCCACATCATATTGGGGCCATACTCCGGGAAAGCCACTTTAGTGACAGGATTAACCAGCAGTTCAAAGGCCCCCACTCCGGTGCTGTTATCCTTGATGGCGACGTAAGCGTTGTTATCAAAAATCATGATTTCGTCTATCGCCAAGTTGCTGTTTTTCAGGCCCGCCAGGTAGTTTGTGGCGGCAGTTTTAGCTTCGTCAATCGTCAGCGGCTGGGTATTAGCAGGAGTACCGGCATAGTTGCCGCCCATCATACCGTTGCCACCGTTCATCATGCCACCGTTCATCATGCCACCACCATTGCCGCCATTCATCATGCCGCCCGACCCATAACCGTTGCCGCCATTTCCATTTGTGGCGCCAGGGGTAGCAGAATAGTTGCCACCCATCATGCCAGCACTGTTGCCACCGTTCATCATACTGCCCGGCCCGTAACTTCCTCTTCCACTGTTGGAACCGGCTGACTGCGCAAAAACTGCGGCTGTCACCCCAAAGGCTAACAGGGCTACCAGCGCCACACCCGCCAGCAAGACAAGAATTCGCTTGTTCATAATCTTTCTCTTTCTCTTTCTCTTTCTTCTTTCGCCTTTTAGCAATCTAACTCAGAGCCGGTAAAGGTTATGGACTGCCTGCTCATACTCGGCCCGGCTGATTTCACTTCGAGCGTAGCGCCTGTCGAGGATTTCAAGCGCCGTCAGTCGTTCATTCTCTCGCTGTGAATTTAATAAAGTAAAAAGTCCCCAGATTATCAGGCCGAGCAGGAATAAACAGAAAAGTAATCCCGCTAACATTCCCAGGCCACCCATACCATAAAAGCTCATCATGGTTAATGCCTCTTTCTTTTCGGGAACTCTACCGGTTCCCACATTCTCAGTATGCCACTCAAAGTTCAAGTTAACCTTGCGAAAAGTTCAAGTTTTCCTCAAGAAAAGATGAAATTCGAAGCAGGCACTTTGAGAAAAGGCAGGGGGAAACTGGAGAGCTTTTCTACTGAGCCCTGGGAAGGCTAAAGCTGAAAATTGAACCCTTACCAGGGCCGCCGGATGTTGCCTGGATGGTTCCGCCCATCGCTTCCACCAGCGCTTTCGCTATGGTCAGGCCTATTCCTGACCCTCCCAGCGCCCGGCTGCGCGATTTGTCCACCCGGTAGAAACGCTCAAAGAGGTGTGGTAAATGTTCTGGGCTGATGCCCATACCCGTGTCAGTCACTTTAAATTGGACCATATTCTCAACAGCCGTCAGTTCAAGTTTAACCGTCCCGGGGGCCGGGGTGTAACGCAGAGCATTGGTAAGCAGGTTGGTAAGCACCTGGATAGCCCGGTCGCGGTCGGCCTGGACCGGGGGTAGATTCTCAGGCAGGGCCACGCTGAATTCCAGGCCCTTCTCTTTGAATTGGCCTTCCAGCCTCTCAAGAGCAGCCCGAGCTATCTCTAGCGGATTAACCGGAGTCAGCTTTAAGGGAATTTGCTTTGCTTCGGCCCGGGATAGCTCCTGTAAGTCGTCAATCAGACGGCGCAAGCGCCCGGCCTCCTCGTGCAAGCTCAACCAGATCTCTTCGGAAGGCTGGACCACTCCATCCAGCAACCCTTCCATATAACCTTCCAGGGTGGCTACCGGGGTGCGCAACTCGTGAGCCACGTCTCCAATCAGTTCTAAACGGCGCCTTTCGGTGGCTTCCAGGGCCTCGGCCATCTCATTAAAACTGGTAGCCATTTCTCCAATTTCGTCCTGGCTCATAGCCGGTACGCGCTCGGCATAATGCCCGGCGGCAATGCTTTTGCTGGCGTGGGCCAGGCGCCTTACCGGTGTCACAATCAGGCGGGTTACGAAAAAACTGACTATAATGGCTACCCCCACTCCGATTAAACCGGCCACCAGCATGGCTTCGCCCAGAGCGGATTTGAAAGCTTGATCTATGCTGGAACTTGCGGTACCGGAAGCTATGTTACCCATCATTCCACCCATCCCACCGTTCTGCATCATCTGCATGTGGGAGGTAAAAGAGTTAGGGGCTACCAGGTCAACCGTATTTAAGATAACCAGAGTGCCTATAGCTATTATCAGGAGGTAGGAAATAAAGAGCTTGACACCCAGGCTGTTCCACCTCAGACCGGCATAATTCGTGAGTTTCATTTGGCGTACCTTTTATCGAGGCGGTAACCCAGTCCTCGCACGGTTTCTATATACGCGGTATGGCTGGCATCCTCGCCCAGCTTCTTGCGCAGGTTTCCAATGTGCACCTCTACCACGTGCTCATCATAGTAATCTGCGCCCCAGACCTGCTCTAAAAGTTGAGAGCGGGTAAAGACCCTGCCCGGGTGGTTGGCCAGGAGGGCCAGGAGGGCAAATTCTCGCGTAGTAAGAGGTACTACCTCGCCACTTTTGGTCACTTCGTGTTGAGCCTGGTCCAGCACTAACTCTCCTATCCGGAGCGGCGGAGTTACCTCCGGTTCAGGGGCAACGGCCACATCGGTTCTGGGACGGCGCAGCATGGCCTTAATCCGGGCTACCAGTTCGCGTGGGCTAAACGGTTTGGTCAGATAATCATCCGCGCCTACCGATAATCCTACAATCTTATCAAGCTCTTCTGCCCGGGCTGTAAGCATTATGACGTAAGCGTCCGAGAACTGGCGCAACCGGCGACAGACTTCCACTCCATCGAGGCCCGGCAGCATCAGGTCAAGCACCACCAGTTCCGGGCTGGCAGTGCGAGCTATTTCCAGGGCTGAAGGACCATCAAAGGCGCTCAGGACGGAATAACCTTCCTTCTCCAGGTAGCTATTCAACAGGTCTACCAGTTTCTTTTCGTCATCCACTACCAGCACCTTGAGCACTTCAAGCTCTCCATCTTTTTCTTTATAATATGTTGACTGAATTAATTATATCAAAGCGTATAATATAAGGTGTTTCGCTTTTGCCGTGACTAGTCGCGGCAAAACTATCCCGAAAGAGAAAGCTGGCTATCAAACTGGAAATTGGGCATATAGTGTGACAGAAACCACAGTACCTGTTTACAGGGTATATTCAAATCCAAAAAGTTGCGGATTGAACAGTAATATCTGGAATACCAGACTGAAACAAGCATACAAAGCTGAAGTGGTTACTTAATTGATCCGCCTGATTACCCGGCTATTACACGGGCACTTCGAATTGGTAGACCAGCACCTATCTTATATTCAATGCTTCTGACGAGTAAAAGATGAGCCAAAGCTGTGGACCGTCGAAACCTACCGACATTTAGAGGGGGGCTTAAAAGTGCCAGCCCTAGATCTGGAACTGAGTTTGAAGGAAATCTACAACCGGGTAGAATAGTCCACACCTGACACTACACACCCAACTACGGCTGAATAATTTGTTCAACCCTCTATTGTTGGTTATTTCATAATTAACTGAATACACAGGTAGGAAACAAGATTACAGACAGGCAATGAATTAACCAACTGGAGTTGGCAGGTAAGGGTCTGATATTAAAAGGAGTTAATGGCAAAAGCGAAAACGAAAACCACTGATTTTCGAAATTCGGTGGTGGAAAAAGGAGGCTTTTTAGACAAAATTGAGCGTGGAATAGACCAAAAATAAGCCGCGGAAGACCAGTTACTTTTAATCAGTGGGTCCCGGGTTCGAGTCCCGGCGCGGTCACCTTTCTCCCACTGTAAAGCCCTAAACGTCTCCTGTGCCGGCGCGGCTCCTTCCGGAAAGGAGCTGAAAATGAAAAAAAGACCCACTGATTCGAAAAAATTCCCTGTTAGCACGCAAGCCGTTGCCCCGGCTCCGAGTGCTCCTTCCAGGGCTAATTTAGCCGTCCTGCCCGCACCCCGGACCAACTTAACCGCCGAAGAAGCCTGCCCCTTCCGCCAGCTTATCCGGGAGTGGCTCGATTATTGCCGCTCCGACGGCCTTTCCAGGGAAACGGTCGAGGACTACCGGGAGAAAGTCTTCAAGTTCTGGTGGTGGTGGGGCGAGTATACCCGCTATGCCGAGAACC
The DNA here is from genome assembly GCA_036261665.1 of Chloroflexia bacterium. GTDB lineage: Bacteria > Chloroflexota > Chloroflexia > Chloroheliales > Chloroheliaceae > 54-19. The sequence continues at coordinate 46,015 of DATAKM010000192.1, read as the reverse complement.
TGGGCGCTCATCCCGAACATGTTACCAATAAAGAAGCCCGTGAATACGCCGCCTACCTCCGCACGCCCCTGGCCTTCCGCTGGGGCGTGGCTGTGCCGCCGGCGAAACAGAGCCTCTCCCCGGCCTCGGTCGCTTCCTACGGCCGCTCGGTCAAGGTCTTCTTCTCCTGGCTGGAACGGGAAGGCCATATTCCCCACACCCCTTTTAACAAAAATGTGCGCTTTACGAATCGCAACAAGGCCGCTGCGGTGATCAAGCGGGTCGAGGAGGAGGATCTCAACCGGATCTTTAGCGAGCTTACGAGGCCCGAAAACCTCAAAACCTACAGCGGGTCCCGCAACCTGGCCATGCTGGCCCTCCTCCTGGACAGCGGGATGAGAAGGGGAGAACTCCTTTCGATGCGGCTGTGCGACATCGACCTCAGGCGGAACCGGGCGGTCATTCGGGGCAAGACCGGCGAGCGCACCAGCTACTTCAGCGACACCTGCCGGATCGCCGTGAGCGACTACCTCCAGCACTACCGGCTGGAACAGGACGAGGAGCTCGGGAGCGCCCTCTGGCTGGCGGAGGACGGCGTGCCCCTCTCCTACGGTGGTTTCGGCATGGTGGTAAGAAGGCTGGAAAAACGGAGCGGTGTGGATTTCCACCCTCACCGGCTGCGCCACACCTTCGCCTCGCAGCTGGCGCGCCAGGGGGTGAACGTCTTCGACCTGAAGGAGATGCTGGGCCACCGCTCGATCACCACCACCCAGATCTACGTCCAGCAGAACCCCGACCGGCTGGCCGAGGTGCACCGGGCATATTCTCCCCTGACGGCCTTACCGGCCAGCCAGCAGCTGCGACATAGAGGCCGTCCCAGAAAGTCGTGAAAAGTAGTCAGGGTAATAAACCTCCTTCACAGCAAGAAGGAGGTTTATTACCCCTTTATGCCGTCATTTCCGCCGTTACTGAGCATGTCTGAACTACCCGAAGGCCTGCTGGCAAGTGTTCTTACAGGGTATCTGCCCGGCAGTACCCGTCTGCCTGAAGCTTTATCAGCCCATAGTTTTCCGGGATTAAATTTACTCGTAATCAAATGGCAAAAAAGTTTTCACTGGCTCTGGCAGCCCTATCCCTGACTACGATAAAAAAGTTTGCCAAATCCAGCGAAAAAATCGCTATTGCAACTTTACAAGAAGCAGGCTAAAATGTTAAAGGAATGTAAAATAGTGGTACTTTATGGTGAATTTTCGATAAATTTTACGTTAAGGCCAAAAACCACTATTTTGCAGGGCTTTACGAAGCCTTAGAAAAGAAGCGCTGTCCTAAAGGGGCTTATCCTCGTAAGGGGATTGAAACTCCAAACGGAATGGTTCCTCCATACCAGCCTTCTTATAGTCCTAAAGGGGCTTATCCTCGTAAGGGGATTGAAACACCCGCTACAATTGCAGCCAGCACGAGAGCGGCTACGAAGTCCTAAAGGGGCTTATCCTCGTAAGGGGATTGAAACTAGCTGCTGTTTTTGGGTAAAGATAGCTCCTATGGCGTCCTAAAGGGGCTTATCCTCGTAAGGGGATTGAAACTCACAATTCGCAGTCGGTGGGACAGTAGTCGCAGTCGCAGGTCCTAAAGGGGCTTATCCTCGTAAGGGGATTGAAACTTCCATCTGCTGTTTTTGCCCTTTATTGTTAGGGTCAGGTCCTAAAGGGGCTTATCCTCGTAAGGGGATTGAAACCATAGTCCGGCCCGTGATGAGGGGGAGTTCCACCTCGTCCTAAAGGGGCTTATCCTCGTAAGGGGATTGAAACTACTCAATGAAAACATTAACTTACGCATTGGAGATGTCCTAAAGGGGCTTATCCTCGTAAGGGGATTGAAACTTGCGGTCGGAGTGTTAACCGGAGTACCAGTTGCGTCCTAAAGGGGCTTATCCTCGTAAGGGGATTGAAACTAACTTGCTAAAGTTACATCATATGTACAAGTATGAGAGTCCTAAAGGGGCTTATCCTCGTAAGGGGATTGAAACTTAGTCGGGTCATTAGCGTTGGCCTTGTCATACAAATAGGTCCTAAAGGGGCTTATCCTCGTAAGGGGATTGAAACACATGAGGGTGGCAGCAGCCGCGAACAGGACTAGGAAGTCCTAAAGGGGCTTATCCTCGTAAGGGGATTGAAACTGATAAAGCCGATGGCGATGCGGGTGTTCAGATCGTGTCCTAAAGGGGCTTATCCTCGCAAGGGGATTGAAACAGATAATACAGATACGACAATATGAGCAATAACAATAGGTCCTAAAGGGGCTTATCCTCCTGGTGTTGCTCAATCCATTGGCAGGATTCCTCGATGGTTAAAAGAGAATCTACCACTACCTGCAAATCGTCTTTCTTTTTGCGCCCCATTTCACAAAACCTTTTTCATCTGCCTGAAGCCCTGCTTCAAATACTTATCCAACGATGCTATCGAGAAAATATTTTCACCAAGCAGTACTACAATATTTTGGAGAGGAGGCTGAACCGCCTCAAACAGGCTAAGAAAATTATAGCATTCTCAAACCGCCATTTATAGCCCTTTTAAAGGGATTGAAACAGGGGAAATGCAATACATAAATACAGAAAATAGCCTCAGCTAGACTTTCTCAAACCCTCCGCTCATGGAGCGCAAAAAAGGGTTTGCGAAAATGATGGTTTTAATGATGTGAATGTGCTAAAATTGGCCTGTTAGAAAGCTCTGTAAGCCCTTCTATCATCGCGAAACCTCAAAAATTAACCTTTGCAGGGGCACGAGATCAGCGTTGCAGAGGCAATGTATCCCCGTAGGGGATTGAAACCATGTGCCCTGTTGCGGCACGTAAGCCTGCCCGCTCGTTGCAGAGGCAATGTATCCCCGTAGGGGATTGAAACTACAAACTGTGACTTAAATAAACCAATAAACAATTGTTGCAGAGGCAATGTATCCCCGTAGGGGATTGAAACTTGCAACCGGCTATCCATCTGGACTTTATGAGCACGGGTTGCAGAGGCAATGTATCCCCGTAGGGGATTGAAACCCGGTGATGTCTAGCAAGGAGTTTTCCACCACCACAGTTGCAGAGGCAATGTATCCCCGTAGGGGATTGAAACGCCTGTTACTTCGTCCGCTCTGAGCCGGGACTGCACCGGTTGCAGAGGCAATGTATCCCCGTAGGGGATTGAAACTAAACAGCGTGACCATACAGCTAACTACCCCTTCTGGTTGCAGAGGCAATGTATCCCCGTAGGGGATTGAAACCCTATAATCTGGCGTCCATTAACAGGGACGCCCCTAGGTTGCAGAGGCAATGTATCCCCGTAGGGGATTGAAACAGCATATGACCATCACCGGCATAGACCAGTTCGTAAGTTGCAGAGGCAATGTATCCCCGTAGGGGATTGAAACTCTCTAGCATGAGAGGGACCGGCACCCTTAAGTGCTGTTGCAGAGGCAATGTATCCCCGTAGGGGATTGAAACCTTGCTTAGTCATTACCCTGCTATCATCAATATTCAGTTGCAGAGGCAATGTATCCCCGTAGGGGATTGAAACACTTCCTTCGAGCCTGGTTAAACTCCCCTTTGACTGGTTGCAGAGGCAATGTATCCCCGTAGGGGATTGAAACGGCGTGCTAAATCTCAGGCCCGCCGGGACGCTGCGAGTTGCAGAGGCAATGTATCCCCGTAGGGGATTGAAACTGGCTTTCTAATCTGCTGCTGCTGCCTCGACCGGGTGTTGCAGAGGCAATGTATCCCCGTAGGGGATTGAAACCAGCTTTATCTTTCTGGATGAATACGCTTTTTGGGAGTTGCAGAGGCAATGTATCCCCGTAGGGGATTGAAACTCAATTCGCATAACGTGTTCAATCGTGCGCTTAATGGGTTGCAGAGGCAATGTATCCCCGTAGGGGATTGAAACTTCTATTGCGTTACGGGTCAACAGGCCATGAAGGTGTTGCAGAGGCAATGTATCCCCGTAGGGGATTGAAACCGCGACCTACAACCAGGCTTTAGCTTATGCTGACGGGTTGCAGAGGCAATGTATCCCCGTAGGGGATTGAAACGAGAAACGCTACCCGGCCTTTGACCAGACCTACGGCTGTTGCAGAGGCAATGTATCCCCGTAGGGGATTGAAACTGCTTGCCGCTTCATTCGCCGTGCTACCGTGTGCCGCGTTGCAGAGGCAATGTATCCCCGTAGGGGATTGAAACTGGCTTATTATGGAAAGTACCCGGTGGTATTCCTGGGTTGCAGAGGCAATGTATCCCCGTAGGGGATTGAAACATATGCAGGTCGTTCGGGATACCGTCCGGCCTGACGGTTGCAGAGGCAAGGTATCCCCGTAGGGGATTGAAACTTGGGGTATCAGTGACCCGCAGCTTGGCGGCTTCGAGTTGCAGAGGCAATGTATCCCCGTAGGGGATTGAAACGTTTCCTCTGGCCCGAAATACACAAGTGGGCGCAGCGTTGCAGAGGCAATGTATCCCCGTAGGGGATTGAAACAACCTGGCAATTGCATGGTCACAACAAAGCCGAAGAGGTTGCAGAGGCAATGTATCCCCGTAGGGGATTGAAACGACAAACTGGCGAGTGTATCCAATATCAGCCTGGGCGTTGCAGAGGCAATGTATCCCCGTAGGGGATTGAAACTGGGTAGGTACTTACGCTTTCATCAAAGCTTTAGGTTGTTGCAGAGGCAATGTATCCCCGTAGGGGATTGAAACCGTTGTATGGCATCATCACCGGCCAGACTGCCGGCAGTTGCAGAGGCAATGTATCCCCGTAGGGGATTGAAACGTTTGCCCTGGTAGCCTATCGAAAGACCTCTAAGGAAGTTGCAGAGGCAATGTATCCCCGTAGGGGATTGAAACGGTACAACTCCCGCCGCTAATGGCTGGACAGTAACGGTTGCAGAGGCAATGTATCCCCGTAGGGGATTGAAACCGAAGTTATCACCGCCCTGGACGGTGTAGGGCGCTGGTTGCAGAGGCAATGTATCCCCGTAGGGGATTGAAACAAAGTACCCTTTGAGCCGATCCCAGTTCTTGAAACGGTTGCAGAGGCAATGTATCCCCGTAGGGGATTGAAACAAGTGGTGCCGCAAACCGAACCGCTCACGGAGTGGCAGTTGCAGAGGCAATGTATCCCCGTAGGGGATTGAAACCTGGTGCGTTTCAATATGGATCAAGGCAAGCAGACTCGTTGCAGAGGCAATGTATCCCCGTAGGGGATTGAAACGATCCGGTAAGTACGCCTGCCATCTACTATTACTCGCGTTGCAGAGGCAATGTATCCCCGTAGGGGATTGAAACTAAAAAGAAAGGTTATTACGGCTCCGGCGAGGGGCAGGTTGCAGAGGCAATGTATCCCCGTAGGGGATTGAAACAGGATCAGGAGATGTTGCAGAACATCCACGACATGAGGTTGCAGAGGCAATGTATCCCCGTAGGGGATTGAAACGGTATTGAGGCAACGATTGCGCTTACTTTTTCACCTGGTTGCAGAGGCAATGTATCCCCGTAGGGGATTGAAACAGGACGGCAATTGTATTTAAGCTTCTTGATATACGGTTGCAGAGGCAATGTATCCCCGTAGGGGATTGAAACTGGCCATCTCAGCCGCTATGCCGGAATTGGGCGTTTCGTTGCAGAGGCAATGTATCCCCGTAGGGGATTGAAACTCAGGCGCTCGGCGTTACCCATCTCAGTTAAGTTGGTTGCAGAGGCAATGTATCCCCGTAGGGGATTGAAACGGTAGCTACTAAGACCATGCAGGTTACTAACCCTTCGTTGCAGAGGCAATGTATCCCCGTAGGGGATTGAAACCGTATCGGCTGCCGTTGAGCGCATCACACAGCAATCGTTGCAGAGGCAATGTATCCCCGTAGGGGATTGAAACGCGCAGGAGGTACGAGCTGCGCCGAAACAGGGAGGCCGTTGCAGAGGCAATGTATCCCCGTAGGGGATTGAAACACTCCCACAACGTGGCTGTCACCCCGGACGCTGCCAAGTTGCAGAGGCAATGTATCCCCGTAGGGGATTGAAACTTGTATTTCTTCCACTGGCTTTTCATACAGCCTGATGTTGCAGAGGCAATGTATCCCCGTAGGGGATTGAAACTTTGTTGTGCTGCGTGTAAGGCTTTTAATAAATCGTGTTGCAGAGGCAATGTATCCCCGTAGGGGATTGAAACCGCATTTAAAGACAATCCTGTACCCGGGACTGACGAGTTGCAGAGGCAATGTATCCCCGTAGGGGATTGAAACTTTTGGTGTTGGCTTCATCTGTCGCACTCGCAAGGTCGTTGCAGAGGCAATGTATCCCCGTAGGGGATTGAAACTCTAGCTCAGTCACCCGGTTACGTAGCATGGTAATTGTTGCAGAGGCAATGTATCCCCGTAGGGGATTGAAACTTACTCTATGCCGCTGTCAGGTTTTTTGGTTTGAACGTTGCAGAGGCAATGTATCCCCGTAGGGGATTGAAACGCACGAGTGTACTTACGTAGGCTTTAGGCTGTAGTTTGTTGCAGAGGCAATGTATCCCCGTAGGGGATTGAAACGCACCAGCTTGCCAGCCGCGCCGGGTCCACCATGAGTTGCAGAGGCAATGTATCCCCGTAGGGGATTGAAACCTGAACTTCTGGTCCCGTACCGTTTCGTTGCGAAAAGGTTGCAGAGGCAATGTATCCCTGTAGGGGATTGAAACGTTTTTCACTCAATAGTAAGAAGTTGGACTATTCTAAAGGGGCTCACCCTCATTGGGTTCAAGTACAACTTGCTTTAGCGGGTGACGAGAAAGCTTTTGCTGAGAGGTCAGTAGACCTGGCAAATAAAAAGATTTAACCCCTTTATTTTGAGTGTCCTGGTTGTTCTTGTGGAATAAAATGAAACGGGAGCCTGTGCTGTAGACATCAAGGCTCCGGGTAATTTCGGCGAGCTAACTTTTCTTAATTGAGGCTATTAGGCCAGCAGTCGAAATGTGGATGAAACCATATTCAACCATTCACCCTACCGGCTATTCTGGCGTAGATCCTGGCAGCGCATACCAGGCTTTCACTTTCCACAAACTCGTCGGCAGCATGGCTGTTGCCTCCCTCCGGCCCAAACCCACAGATGGCTGGAATACCCAGCTCGTTCAGCAAATAACCTTCGTTCGCCGGTCCGGCTACTGACAGCAGCGGCTCGCTACCCAGCACGGCCTGGGAGGCTCCAAGCACGGCTTTGACGATAGGAAGTTCAGCCGGTATGAGTGTGCTGGGCAGGTAGACCGTCTCCTCCAGCTTGACCGCAAGCTTCGGGTAAGCCACTTTAACTCCTTCTATCACATCCAGGACGGTTTGCAAAACAAACTCTCTTGATTGAGCCGGGATTAACCTGACGTCAACCGCTGCCCTGCATGTAGCCGGTACGCTACTAACCCCTGCTCCTCCGTTTATGCTGGTAGGGGTAATGACAGTTTTGTGTTTGCTGAAATAGCCGTCTCCATATGGAAAATCAAGCCGTTCTGAAAACAAGCATGTAATAATGGTTCTTCCGGCAATTTGATACTGCTGGCGAAATGGTGGCTCCATCGAAAATCAAGCCGTATGTGCCAGAGCTGCAAAATGGGAGGTGCGAGTTCTTTCCCGCTCTTTTCCTTCCAACCAGTCAATTACTCTAATAACATTTATGGCAGCCCCGCTTGCTACGTGCTGTAAATGCGTTTTTCCCATTCCTCGGTACCGACTTCTTCTTAAATCATGAGCCCGTACCCCAGCGCTAATTGTCCCTTCCACACCCGCTCGTTGGGCATATATTTGCTTAAATTCGGCTGTTTTTTCTTGAATTCTTGCTTGTTGTAAGGCGATATACTCTTCGCTACTCTCGACTGTTAGTAGCCGCCGTCTTTGATCAGTACACAGTGTGTGAACTGGGCATTCTTTACAATCCTTTTGGGAAAACCTTATTTTTATGACGCCTCGACCACTCCGCGTTGTGGCAGGAGACCAACTACTGCTCAGTTTGCCCTGGGGACACCTTGCTGTTTGGCCGTCCCAATCAATTGTAAAATAGCTATTAGCATACTCCGAAAATTTGCTGTTTTGCCAATGTACATTTGGTCGGCTCGGTCCTAAAAGTTCCACCTGGTAATTTTTCAAGGAACTGACCAATAATTTGGCCTCAGTATAACCGGTGTCGACTATATGCAGCGCTGGTAAAACCTCGTTTAATTTAAGGTGTTCATGAATAACCGGGGTAGTTTCATGGTCACTTACCGAAGCGAGACCGGTTTCTACATTAGTTATGAGGTTTGGTTTGTCCTCTTCACATTGTTCGGTTAAATGCACTTTATACCCAACCCATTGGGTGAGGTTTTTCTTGGCATAATGGGCCTCCACGTCATAAGGTGAATTGATTAAAAGATATGCTGGCGCAATATTATCGGTATGCCGCCATTTCAACTCTCCCTCTCGTATTTCAAATTGTTGAAGCCATACCTGCCTTAACACTTTAACCGCAGGTAAGTGGCTAAGCCACGCCCCTTCTCCCCTCTGATTTGGTTGAGTTACCTCACAATCATGATAAATGGCTTGGAGAAGCTGCCAGCCATCAGCACCTACTTTTTCAGCCCACTCTTCTCTGGCAACTTTTTCTTTTGGTAAACGAGACTCTTCGATACGTCTACCATAGCGAGTAAACCATTGTTCACTGACCTGCCTGTTTAACCAATCTGGTGCCACCAGGGCCAGATCATTAAGAGCCTTGCGCAGAGTTTCACCAGCAGTCAGCATTCGGTTAATAGCTCGAACAGCCGCCAAAACGTGGGTAGAATCGCTACGTTGCTTGCCTCGAGGTTTAATAAAACCGAGCGTTTTGAAGTGCGAAAGTATAACGTCGAGCAGCAAAGTTTCTCTTGAACCAGCTACAAGGCGGGTACGAAACTCGGATAAAACCGAAGCGTCAAAACCGCTATCTTCCAGCTCTAATCCAAGCAAATATTTCCAATCGATACGGCCGCGAACCGCCTCAGCGGCCTGCCGGTCGGTCAAGTTTTCAATAAATTGAAGTACAGTTACCAGGGCTAGCCGCCACGGAGCCTCGGCAGGCTGACCTTTGGCAGGAAAAAGCTCACAAAACTGCTGGTCCTCGTAGATTGTGCCGAGTTGATCACGCATTTGGATACAAAGATTGTTTTTAGGAAAAGCGGCTGCCGCTATCCGGGCAGTCTGTGGGGGAACAGGGCAAATTTGAGTAGGTTTCAAACACATGATGGACCTCCTTCCAATTCCAAGTCCATAAGAACTTAGATTATTACAGCTTAACAGCCTGTAACTTATTGGTTAATGGTACCATATATGCCTCTTGCTTAAATCTGCCCCTTGATTTCGCCAGCAGTATCAATTTAAGGCAAGAATGTCTCGATCATTTTCTGATCTTAAACGAGGGCCACTTAACGCGAGTTCTAAGGGAGTATGTGAAGTATTACAACACTCAGCGACCACACCAGGGTATCAAGCAACAACTACCCATAGGTCCAGTTCAACCCTTGCCTATCGGTGGAAAAATCATCAGCTTCCCGGTCTTAAATGGCTTGCATCAGGCCTATCAAAGAACCGCTTATGGTTCGGATGGGCATGGTAGCCAATACAGCTAAGAAAACCTCATAACCTCGCTTGAGCAGAGAGAAAGGAAATATATGCCGTATAGCGGAACGTTTTACGAGCCGATAGGAGACTTTTTAGGTGAGAAGTATCTTGATTTTAATTTTACGCATGGCACGCAGCACGAAGTGGATTTTTTATTAGAACTGCTACAATTACCAAAAGGTTCAACTATACTGGATATTGGCAGTGGCCCTGGCAGACATAGTCTTGAACTGGCCCGCCGAGGATACCGGACCTTCGGAATAGATATTTCTAGCGCTTTCATTGAAATTGCCCGAGCTCAAGCTCAGGCTGAAAACCTTCCTGCCCGTTTCCAGATCACCGATGCCCGCCAACTGGCTTTCAAGCACGAATTTGAAGCGGCTATCTGTCTGTGTGAGGGAGCTTTTGGGCTGGCGGGAGATGAGAATGGCCATCGCCAGATCCTGGCTGGAATATATCAGGCTCTTAAACCGGGCGCACTGTTCGTGTTAACCGCCCTCAATGCCTTTTACACGGCTCGCTACCTGACCAGTCAGTCCAAATTTGACCCTTACACCTCTACCGAAGAACAGCAACAGGTCTTTACCAATCCGCAGGGTGAAAGCCGCGAAGTAACCATCTATACCACCTCCTTCACTTTCCGCGAGCTTAAGTTCTTACTGGAAGAGGCCGGGTTTAAGGTAGAAGCGGGGTACGGCTGTATTGCGGGCAGTTTTAGTCGCAAACCCCTGACAATTGAGGACTTCGAGGTAATGATGGTGAGCCGCCGGTTATAAGATTGGTTGTAAGTTAATATACCATCTTGCCTGACATGTAGACAGTCAATTTTTATGTAAATTAATTCCATTATCCAAAAGTTTACAGCAAGGTCTTCTGGACTATCTGGCTTCAGCAAGAAGACCTGGCCAATGCTGACCGGGTCTTCCTACTCTGGCGATGTTAGATTGCAACCGGGTCGGGGTCATCGAGGCCGACCCCGCCACTGTTTCCGCTACCGGGCCTCGCAGGCGGGTTGATCAGCGGCTGCTTCTCAAAATTTCGTTTGGAGAAGTAGAGAACGGCGTGAGCGACAGCATCGGACATCTGATCAAGGCCCTCATTGCTGTTGTTGTCGTAAGTATCGCAGGCCAGGTGATAGCAAGGATCATAGGGCTTATTGGCAGATCCGCCGTAAGTAGCCGCCTGCCCTGCCGTCTTGATTCCTTCCGCACCGGAAAAAAGTCCTCCCGCCGGAATACCAACTGCGATAAACGGCCCGTAATCGGAGCGCCCGTTAAACGGCGTGGGTTCGGTAGGGAAGCCCTGGGCCTTGAAGTAGTCTACAAAAACTCGTTCAATTTCGCCGGAGCCCTGCGGGCCGGGTTGAGCACCGCCCGACACCGGGAAAGCCGAGTTGTCACCGTCATAAACAAAGCGTACATAGTTGGGCGAGCCGATCATATCAAAGTTAAGATTCAGCCTGATTTTATTGCGTTCGGCCTGGCTTAACTGGCTAACATAGTAGTTAGAACCAACCAGGCCCGCCTCTTCGGCGCTGAACCAAATAAACCGCAGTTTGTTACGAGTGGGGCGCTCCTGAGAGGCAAAGACGTTGGCGATCTCCAGAATAGTAGCCGAGCCGCTGCCGTTGTCATTAATCCCTGGACCCCGGCTGACACTGTCCAGGTGGGCTCCTACTACGATCACGCTATTCGGGTCACCGCTAGCCGTTTCGGCAATTACGTTGCTGGTGGTACGAACTTCGGCAAGAGTATCGGTTTTAAGACGAACCGTTACGCCGGTCGGGCCGTTAGTTAGATAGCTGCTGAGAAACTGGCCGAGGGCGAAAGTAGTGCCGACCACCGGGTAGTCTAGCGGAGGAGCGTTCAGAGTTCCGTTTAGCAACCCGGTCCGGTCAGGGCTGTTTCCTTCGTTAAATATAATTGCGCCGGATGCTCCTGCCGCACGAGCATTTTCCGCCTTGACCCGGAAGGTGCAGGTGCCGCGCTGCATCAGGGCAATTGCGCCTGCCGGGAAGCCGGCAAAGTCAGCAGCCTCACAACCGCTGGTCGAATCTCCGCTAGAGGGTAGTTTCAGGTCAACCGCGTAAACCGGAGCGGTTACGTTACCACTGCCGGAGTAGGACATTGTGGCAAAATCTACTCCGTTCACATAGCTCTGCCCAAACGGAGAAATCTGCTGTAACTGCGAAGGAGTGCGGTCAGACACCAGCAGGTAAGAAAATTCCTGGTAAGTGGGGTTATAGCCCGCCGCCTTCAACTGGTTAAAGACATATTCGGCGGATTTATCGAAACCTGCCGTACCAGCCAGGCGATTGCCCCCTCCGTAATCTTGAGCTACCTTTTGCAGGGCCAGTTGGTGGCTCCTGATCTTCTCCAGGGTAACCGCTTTACGGAAGCCCTGGGTACTTTGAAGGTCGCCCAGGTTATCACCTGTGGCAGCGACTGCTTCCAGATTGGGGACACCCAGCAGGTTAAGCAGCCAGATTACCAGCAGCAGCAGGCTTAGCCGTTGAAAAAGGCTCTTTTTCCGAGTAAACATACATTTTTACTCCTGTCGTATTCAAGGGCAGAAAATAACCTGAAGCAGCCAGCGCAGGGGGTGCCATACCAGTTAATTTTCTGCTGTTCTCTATCCAAAAATGGAAGGGGTCTTGAGAGTAGCCAGTTTCAGGCAAGCCTTAAGAAGGGCGAACGCCGGTCTTTCGGTTCACCTCCACCCTGTTCAACTACTTCAAATTTCTGGCAACGCTTAAACCAGGTAACAACACCAGGAGTGCAACGAAAACAACTTCGGGCACACTTCCGGCCAGTCCCTGGTAGAAGCTGCTGATTGGTCTAGATTGATTTGGAGTAGCTGCAAAAACGATCAACCGGGAAGTTATGCCGATAATGAGTATGTATTTAATACTATCAGCAAGAAATAATATAAGTCAAGAGAAGCGCGATTTAAATTTAGTTAATGATTGTTCGAGACGGTCGGTAATACGGAATAGCCTATTCGGTTATAGCTCTCCAAAAGACTTTTTGGCTTTACATATCCGTTTGTTTTGAGTCATAATAATTTTATTAATTCACCATCGGCAAGACTAATCTCTGGTTGGCATTTGTTTGGTTCTGGGCTGTTCGGCCTGGTAGCGCCGGTTAATATATCCAAAAACAAGGCTCCTGGTATTTATTTGATCTATCTAAGGGAGTGATTATGTACCCTGTCCTCTACCAGAACGGCTCTTTTGTCCTTTACACCCACGACTTTTTCACCTGCCTGGGTCTCCTGGTAGGTTTGGCTCTCTATTACTTCGAGCTGCGGCGGCGGGGCATGCTCGGTTACAAAATCTTCCTGATATCCATAGCGGCTATCTTCGGCGGAGGAATCGGCTGCCGCCTGATCACAGCCTGGGAACACCTTTCCTACTACAGCAGCCAGGGCGATGTGCCCTTCAGCTACCTGGTGGCGCACAGTGGCAAAAGTATCATTGGCGGCATCGCTGGCGGTTACCTGGCGATCGCACTCAGTAAAAAAGCCCTTAATTATCACATTTCGACCGGCGATTGTTATGCGGCGGCTATCCCCCTGGCAATGGCCATTGGCAGGGTCGGCTGCTTCCTTTCCGAACTGCCTCTGGGTAAGCCAACGGATTTGCCCTGGGGGGTGGCCGCCAGCCCGGAAGCCGCCAGCCACTTTACCAGTTGCCAGTTCTGCCTGCAAAAACAACACCCCAGCATGATTTACGAGATTATTTTTCACCTCCTGGCTTTCGGGCTGATCCTCCGCTATCGCCACCGGGTGATTGTGCGGGGCGATACTCTCAAAATTTACCTGCTGGCGGCCGCTATTTTCCGCTTCCTGGTAGAATTTGTGCGGGCCAATCCCGAACAGTTCTGGGGTCTTACCGGGCCTCAAATTGTGCTGGTACCGCTGACCGGGCTTCTGGCCTGGCACTTCATACGGCAATGGCGTAGTGGTATTTACCGGATGCCGCCCGCCCCACCGCCGTTTTCAGCCCTGACCTCAGGAGAGCCCCTGAAAGAAGAGAGCTTGCTATAAGCGGCAAATAATTACCGGTTCATACAGGCTTAACGGATTTAACCGGCGAGTTTAAATTCAAAATTTGTCTTTCATTGAGTAGAGATATGGCAGAAAGTATTATTGAATACATCCGCGAGCACAAGGATACCTATACCCGCGAGGCGATTGACCGCGAGTTAATCGACCGGGGGTATCCCGAGGATGAAATCGCCGCGGCCTGGGAAGAAATCGAGGGAACCAGGCCGGTCGAGCGAAAAAGTAGCTCACGTTTCTGGCTGACCTTTTTTATTTCCCTGCTGGCTACTCCCGTGGTAATCGCCCTGGTGGGCCGCTTAATCTATGCTATCGATAAATCGAATTATGGTTTCAAGGCGCTGATTGGAATGGCTATCCTTGCCCTCGTCTACATTGTCGGCAGCCTGATAGCCTATTTCTCGTTAAGAGCTAACAAACACGACGTGGCTAAAGCCCTGCTCGCGGCCATGCTCGTATCAGTCTGTATCCCTTTTATTCCCGGAGCGATTATCTTCGGTGTTTGCACTGTCGGACAATACTAACAGGAGAGGACAAACCGATGCTGGCTTTAAGGCCCTATACCCCTCTGCATATGGTGCTGACCGTTTGCGGTCACTGCTTCCGGGAAGACCCCGAGCGCAAAATAGATTACAACCTGGATATTTTACAGGGCAACCTGGTGCTGATGGATGGCAAAGTTTACCTGCGCCGCCATTGTCGCCGGGGTCACGGCGAGGTGATCAGCCTCTACGAAGAAGACTTTGAGCTCTGGCAGTACCTCCAGCAGTGGCGTGTTCCGACCAAAGAAATTATCCCCGATTCCCCTAATAATCTACTGCCCATTCCTTTAAATTACATACATGGGCTGGGAGAGTTGCAGACACAGCATAGCTGTATTCTGCTGCTCGATATTACCGAAAACTGTAACCTGAAATGTCCCACCTGCTTCGCCAACAGCGGACCGGGGGTAAACCACTTCGTGCGCTACGAGCATATTATGCGCGCGCTGGACACCGCCATCGAGCGCGAGGGTGGGCGGATAGATGTTTTGATGCTGAGCGGGGGCGAACCGACCGTCCATCCTGAAATCAGCGAGATAATCCGGGGAGCTATTGAGCGAAATGTCACCAGGGTAGTGCTAAATACTAACGGTCTACGCCTCGCTCGCGATGATAAATTTATGTCAAGCCTGGCTAAAATGCGCGATCGAGTGGAAGTTTACCTGCAATTCGATGGTTTCTCCCGGCAGGCCCAGCTTTATCACCGGGGCGAGGATTTGCGCGAAATCAAGGCCGAAGCGCTGAAGCGTCTGACCGGGGCGCGCCTCTTTACAACCCTGGTAATGGCGGTGGCGGCAGGCGTAAATGATACGGAGGTGGGTGAGGTAGCCCGGTACGCCTTTGAAACCGACTATATCGGGGGAGTCTCCTACCAGCCCCTATTCGGTTCGGGCCGGGCGCAGCAAATAGATCCGCTAAATCGCGTGACCACCACCGGGGTGCTGAAGCTACTGGAAAGGCAAACTGACGGGATGCTGGAGGCACACGACTTTATCGCTCTGCCATGCAGCCACCCGGACTGCTGCACCATCTCCTATTTCGTCCGTGGCGACGAGGGCCAGCTTAATTCGATCCCTCGCCTTTTGGGCCTTGAGCGCCTCAAAGCTCACCTGGGCCTGGTGTCGAACCGGATTGCTTTCCCGGACGCCAGTCCGGTGATCCAGGCAGCCCTGACTGGAATGATGAGCGAAACAACCACCATCACCCGCCCGGAACTGGTGGACTACCTCTTGAACCTGTGCGAAAGTTGTGACCTGGGGCTGAGCCAGTTTGCAAAAGGGGTAGGGCGACTGGTGTTGCGAGGGGAAAGCCCGGTAGAAACCGTCACCAAACGCATGAAGAGGATTACGATTAAATCCTTTATGGACGCCTGGACCCTGAATGTAGAGCGGTTGCAGCAGTGCTGTGTACATGTCGGCTCTACCGCCAGTGACTCCAACCCGGTCCGGGTGCCTTTCTGCGCCCGCCAGCTTTTCAGCGAGTTGCGCCAGCTAACCTCGGCCGGTCAGGTGGAAGGGGCCAGCCTGACCGGCCCGCTCAGGCGAAAAGGGAGGGTCTTATGAGCCAGGAATGGAAGGCCAGCCCAAACGTCCCCGGCGTTTTAAGCCGGGCTCAGAAGTACGAGCGAGTAGCCTTTACTTTCTGTAAACTCGGCACAAGCGGGCTGATATGCTGGGCGCTCACCCCGCCGCTTTTTGTGCTACTGGTAGCCCTGGCCGCGGTCGGCTTTTATGGCAAAGCCCTCGCGCTGGGCCTGGTCCGAAGCCGCTGTTTTCTTCGAAAGTCGTTGTTGATTATCGGTTTCTGGTCGGCGGTGGCTCTCCTGGACGGGGCCTGGCTCCTGACTTCCCTTTTAAAATAGATTTAAAAGTATATCCGGCTCTTCCTGGCTACCAGCTCTACCCGAATTTTTGGGTCAGACTGATCTGGTAGCCTTCTACAAGTAAAAAAGCAGCTCAAGCTAGCGCTAGGCTGAAAAACCTCGATCTCTTCCGGTTTAATCTCACCGGTTTGAAAGATAAAAAAGCGGGCAGGCAGTCCGAGGAGAAATAAGTAGCAGGATCTTTGAGTATAGGAGGCTCCCTATTGTTGGGGGCTTTCTTCGGCCGGTTTGTTACCTGTTTTTACCGGATTATCCACCCTTTCGCCATATAATTAATCCAGATCCGGTACACTTGCTACATTTTGCTCTAACTCCCGCTATGGTTTCAGATATGCCGGGAGAAAGGAGCCGACTATGAAAAGGTTTTTTGGCTTATTAGTGGCGGTACTGGTCCTGACCGGGTTAGTGGCGGCCTGCGGGGATACCAGCCCAACAACCATGCCCGCGGCCTTATCTACTCCAGCCGCGACTGCCACGCCTGCTCCACCTCCGCTGCCGGAGGCCTGGTATACGCTGCCGCCCGATGCTTACAAGAACCCTAATTTTAGCGGGCCATATGGAACGCTGTTGAAGCAACTGGCGGAAAACTCGACGCGCTACAGTTCGGTCAGGATTACGCTTGAGGCAAAATCTGATCCCGATAACGTGATGATGCTGGACAACGCGACAATTGTGGTGCCGAAAAAAGGTGTGGTCTGGTGGGATTTTAACGTGATGATGAAAAGCCCGAATATTTCCGGCCGGATGGTCGCGGTAAATGATACCTGCTATAGCCAGGAAAACGGCGCCGAGTGGCAAAAGGAGTCTCCTATTGCGGTTAGCAAGTGCAAAGATGAACCGCTGGGGCATATTCTTGAAATCCACCCGGTCATTACCATCCTGTTCGGTGCGCCGGACTCACCCAGGGTAGCGCCGGAGAAGATGCCGGTGCTGGATATTAAAGCGCTACCGGATGAGGTTTATGAGGGGAAACCGGTCGGGGTACTTTTGATCAATGGCACTACCACCTGGCGGTATGATAAGACAACTTACCGGCTGGTGCAGATGAAAGATAGCCAGGAAGGCGGGCCGGGTGTAACCTTTCGTTTCGATAATTATGATGATCCAAACTTGAAGATTGTCGCACCTATTCCATAACTATGACCAGATTTAATTCCCGCTTACCACTGATTGCGGTAAGCGGGAATTTTGATTCAAAGTGAGTTTTTAGAGGGTCTGGACAGGGAAATCGGTGTGCTATATTGTTATGGTCAAGAAGAGCATATGTATGAAAAGTTTTCGAAGCACTGTAACAGGCAGGGCAAGGTCTGTAAAGGGATTTTCGGGTGACTTACCGGGCGCTGCTTGTGGCGCCGGTGGCCGCTACAACTCTATCGAAAAAGGAGAAGAGTGTGAGGATGATCTTCGACTACGCAACAGATACAGGAACTTAACCTGAAGTTATCCAAAGAAAGACTACTGAAGGTCTCTACGGGTAAGCTTTCGGATGAGCAACTGGCCGAGTTAAAGGAACTACTCACCCATTAGCCGAAAAATTACGGCTTTGAAAGCTAACACTGGAATAGCAGAGAGATCACTCAGCTTATTAAATCCGTTTTTGGAGTTAGTTACCATGACGCCTCTGTAAGACGTCTTTTACGAAAAATGAGTGGGAAGTAATGCAACAGCGTCTCTTTACTGTATAGCGACTTCATGACTGGCCCTATTTAGTCCATACCGTACTTCTACAGTTTGAATTTGAAGAGCTAACCTGGCCCAGTTTCGGAGGGTACGTTCTGAACTGAATAGCCTCCTTCTTGAAGCCGGTAATTCAAACACCTGATTGCCGTCCTGCTTTAGCGGGTGGAGTACTGGCAACAGGAGCCGCTTAGTTCTGCATCGCGGCAGAGCCTTTTCTTGCTGCCTGGACAGGAAAGTGTGTCACCCATTCCCTTCTCTTCACGCGGCTGGCGGGAGATTCACTGTGGCGAACATGCTGGGAATTTAGATTAGAACCAGATAGCTTCGGACAGGGGAGGGTAACCGCTCAGTATCTTAATAATAGCTTTTCATTTCTCATGTCAGTAGAAGCAATATAACCTTTTTCATCTTGTAATATTCCTGTAATATTTTGGCACTATTCTTAGTGTATAGTTAAGTAATTCCAGTTGCTTCGCAATTAGGGTCCTTCCAGCTATCCAATACCTGTAGAAAGTTGATCACACCTTATTTTCCCTACTAAGGGAGGATTAGTTGTGAGAGTTTTCCTTAAAAAACAAACTTTGTAGAAAAAGTAGTTTCTAAAGAGGTCCAGACTAATAGTGCCCTTTCGGTTTTGCACTAAACTGTGGAGCTTATTAATGTAAAAACCTCTTTCGGCTAATGTAATTTAATGTAGGTGCTAAATGGGGCAGAAAATTATAAGAAATTTGAGCTGGGTACTGATGTCAATGCTGCTTGTAGGACTGGCAGGAGCTGCTCTTCCTGCTGATGCCGCGCAAGCTGTCAAATCTCCTAAAGCTGAAACTCACCTCTGGTATTTTGATAAAGACACTCGCAAAGCCCAAAAAGCTGCCGGCAGAGATCCTGCTACGGTCAATCCCCTCGTCACCGGGTCGCCTACCGGCCTCAGTCCCAGCCAGGTTAAGAGCGTCTACAATTTCCCTACCAGCCTGACCTCCGGAACCGGCAAAACCATTGCCATTATTGATGCCTACGATAGCACCTCTGCTGAAAACGACCTCAAATCTTTCAGCCGCACTTTTGGGCTGCCGAACTGTACCTCCTCCAATGGTTGTTTCAAGAAGGTTAACCAGAATGGCGCTGCTTTTCCCCTCCCAAAAGCCGATACCGGTGGCTGGCGCATGGAAATTTCGCTGGACGTGCAGTGGGCGCATGCCATTGCACCAGGCGCTAAAATCCTGCTGGTCGAAGCTAACAGCAGTTCTTTAGACGATCTGTTTGCCGCTGTGAATTACGCCAGGAAGAATGCCGATTATATCTCCATGAGCTGGGGCGCAGCGGAAGATACCTGGGTCAGCTACTACGACCAGTTCCTGACCCAGCCCGCCGGCCGCAGTGTCAGTTTTTTTGCCTCAGCCGGTGACGGTGGGGCAGTGGCTGGATATCCTTCGGTCTCACCTTTTGTAATATCGGTGGGTGGTACTTCTCTTAATAACATTGGTACTCCCCTGTTTAGTGAGACAGGCTGGAGCAGCAGCGGAGGCGGATGCAGCCGGTTTGAGAGCCAGACTGCCGACCAGGCAGCCTTCTTCACTGCAAATCCTGCCCAGGCACAGTGTGGAAGCGGGCGAGCGACACCGGATGTTTCGCTGGACGCCGATCCGAACAATGGAGGGGTCTCTGTGGTGATTAATAACGGCTGGACTACTGTAGGTGGTACCAGCCTTAGCGCTCCCATGTGGGCAGCGCGCTCGGCTGTTCTGGGTGCTACTGTTAACTCCACGTATGTCTACGGTAGTGCGATTACCTACCGGGACATAACCAGCGGCAATAACGGAATGCCGGCCGGGCCCGGCTTTGACCTGGTAACCGGCCGGGGCAGCTGGGTCGGTTAACCCTCTCTTAATTCTCGCCTCCTCCAATAAAAAGACCTCTTCAGGATTTGAAGGGGTCTTTTTTAATCCGATCATTAATGGGATAAACTGCAATCCTAGGTCAAGACCAGCTGTTACATGGATGGAAAGGGTGCGAATAGTATAACTTTCCAGCTGTCATCAGGATTGCCAATTTATTTTACTGGTTTGCAGGAGCTTTAGCCAAAATTAATGAGCATTTTAGGCGCCATTTATTAGATACGCCACTGACTTTCGCTTTCACCTTTTGAAGTAGAAACCTTTCACTAATAGTCTGATTGAAACCGGTTCTAAGGGTTGTTGGCCCGTGTACTAGCTATTGCCCGGATGCCGGCTGCCAGGAAAAACCCGGCGACCAGGACGGAAAGTACGTCGACCAGGAGCAGGATAATAATGGCACTGGCGATGAGTAGAATTCCTCCCCAAAAAGGCTGGCGCGGCAGATAAAACAGAGCGTTGAGAAAGGCCAAAAAGCTCAGCCCCAAAACTACTGTGCCCCCAAAGCCCACCAGGGGAATATGAAGGGCCTTGAACATAGCATTAGTATCTTCCAACACCAAGAGCCCCAGCCACAGGCTTGCCAGTCCCGCCAGCACCGCCAACACCCTGGCACTGACTAGCCTGCTTCTGCGACTGCCATTTTGCGGCATACTCGCGATCAAGCTCAGGCAACCCCAGATTATAAGAAAGATGGCGAGGGATAGCTCCAGCAAATGCTGGAGCATTACCCCCGTGATCCGTTCCGGCGGAATGCTCTGGCTGAAATTGAACCAGGGAGTCACAATAAAAATGATACCCGCTACCACCAGGGCCAGTAAGCCAAAACTTTGCCGTTGATCTGCCTTGCTATCTGAAGGCGGTTGGTTATAGTGGTATCCTGCCATTACTTTTCTCCGCTTTTACTGAAAAGCTGATAATCCTTGTTACCCTGAGATCCAAAACCTTCCAGGCAGTCTTCTCAGCCTACATCTCGCTGACCTGAAACGGGATTAGTAAATTTCTGTATCCGGTTATTAAATGTATCGGATACCAGCACATTTCCCTCCCGGTCTACTGCTAAGCCACCTGGACCGGAGAGTTGCCCCTCCGCCTGTCCACTACTTCCAAATTCAGTTACATACTGGCCCTTCGAATCAAATACCAGAATATGGTTTGAGTTTTTGTTTGCTACATATAAGTAGCCTTTCTGATCTATGGCCAGGCTTTGCGGGAAAAAGGATGAGTCCTTGTCCTGGCCGGCTTTATTTATGGTCATTAATAATTGGCCCTGGCTGTCAATTTTCTTAATCTCTCCCAATCCTTCAGCGACGTAAATATTACCCTGAGGGTCCACTTTAAGGGCAGATATTTCTTGAAAAAGAGCAGTCTTATTCTCGTTCGCATCATTATTGCCAAAACTGGTTAACAACTTACCGCTTGCATCAAGTTTGTAAACGGTCCTGCTGTCGGCTATATAAATATTGCCAGCCTGATCCAGATCAATCGCTGATGGATACTGCACGGTAAGGGGTATGGTAGATTGGAAGTGACCATTGCTATCAAAAATCTGGATACGACTGTTATACTTGTCCACCAGATAAAGGCGGTCCTGGCTGTCTAAGGCTATTTTTTCAACCTGGACAGATTGGGGAATCTCACCGGTACTGAACAAGAAATGTCCCTGGGCGTCAAACTTCTGGATGCGTGCATTTCCACTATCAGCCACATACAGGTTACTGTTCTTGTCCGTAACCACATCATAGGGAGCAGAAAATTGACCATTTGCGCCGTTATTTTTACCAAATTCACTCAGTAATTTCCCGCTCTGATCCAGTTTTAGGATCCGGTCCATCCCTACAACATACACTGTGCCACTTGCGTCAATTGCAACCTCTACCGCCTCAATTGCTCTTTTACCTTCTTTTGCTTTTGCAGCAGGCGACAGAGCAAGGTTTCCCAGGAAATGGCCGGCGCTATTAAATTTTAGAACTCCTTCACCATTAACCGCATAAACTACCCCCTGCCGGTCAACCTCTAAACCGGACAGATTCAGGTAGATTTTTTCCCCGCTATTACCCGCTAAATTACTTTCAAACCACATTTGGAAGTTACCCTTTGAGTCAAACTTCTGGATGGTTTGCAGTCCGGCGTCACTGACATAAATGTTGCCCTGGCTATCCACTGCCAGACCTCTGGCATTATTAAATTTTCCAGGTTGCAACTGGTAAATTACCCCATTACCCTTGTCCACTAGCAGGGGACTATAACCGCCAAATTTAACTAACTCTTTTCCGTTCTGGTCAAACTTATAAATATAATTATGGGCGAGTACATAAATATTTCCCTGTAAATCTACCTTTACTACACTGGCTTCGCGCATTGCATCGAACTTGAAATTAGAGAGGAGCTCTCCGCTTGGGTCAAATTTGGAAATACCCTCCTGCCTGCTGCAAACATAGATCAGGCCTTTACTATCCACCGTCAGCCCCACCAGGCTGATTTCGGTAAAGAAGCTACTCAGCGTTCCAAGATAAATTCCACTCGTAGTAAAGCTGTAAACCCGGCCATCGCGGGGATTGGCTACATAAACTACTCCTCGGGGGTCCAGTCCTATTGCGCTTGGCCGTATCAGGTTCGGCAAAGTTTGTCCCAGTTTCCAAATTGTACTCACCCGGTAGGATGGTTGCTTTATCTCTGAACCAAGCCTACCCAGTAAGACCTGATACGGTGGTTTATTCTCCGGGTGATATTCAAAACGGGCGCGTTCAAACCACTGGGTTAAAATGCTCTGCCCGTTTTCCGGATCCATCCTTTCAAACTCCTCGCTAATCGGCCAGCCAAAGCTCATAACTCCACCGTTAGCCAACCAGTATTCAAGGAAGCGCAGGCGCAAGTTATGCCCGCTCTCGGGAATAAACCATTGTTTTTCTTGAGGCAGGGCGGGGTTAGATTTGGGCTGAGACACTATAAAGTCCTGGTCAGCCGAACGCGCCGCGGCTTTTAACTGGCTTCCCAGTAACCCTAACTGAACTTCGTACTGGGTACCGGTGTTTTCGGGATGAAGTTCAAAGCGGGCGCGTTCAAACCACTGTACCAGGAAAGATTTCCCTGTTTCAGGGTCTACTTCCACCTGTTCACTGCTGATCGGATAGCCGAAAACAGCCAGGCCACCGCGGCTTTGCCAGAACAGCAGAAATTTCCTGCCTAGGCTGTAGCCGGTCTGGGAAAAGAAGATTTTATCTGGCTCCGGCTGGCTGGCTTTGAGAGGGGTAGGATTGACTATACCAGGAGATATTGCGGCAGCAAGCGTGATAACGATTAAAAGTCTTGATAGAGAGTAAACAAACTTATTTGTATTCTTCATAGTTTTGCCCCTGGAGCTGCCGACTTAAAGGTTAGTAGTACATCTGTAATCCGAATCTGATAGATGAGTTTCAAGAAGGCTGTGGCGTTCCCTTCTAGTTAAGCAGTCCAGGTTTAAAAAGAGGGTATAATCAGGTAAATAAAATGTTAAATATAGCATAAATTCACACTTCAGGGGAATTTGGTAAAAAAGCCAATAAAGTACCAAACTTTACGGGTAGGTCCTACTCCACTTCTTCACCTTTACTGGGGCATAATCGGTCGGACTCTCATCCCATTTAACCATGGATAGCTTTTTAATGCTCCTCAAAGATAACATTGTGCCTCGGGTCTAATACTGGCATTAATTCGAGAGCAATATTTGGTATCAGGACAAAGTCAGTTTTGGCTTTCTTACCGCTGAATAAAAAAATTATTACTTAATGTTAAGGTATTTTAACGCGGCCTTTAACTCTTATTTACTATATTAAAAAAGGGGTGGATCAAAACACTTTACTAGCCAGGCACTTTTAACATTACAATTCTGGTTCTAGCCATAATTTCCCTTTACGACCTGGTCTGAGCGCTTTTTGTAATCTACAGACTTGTGTCGCTGGATAAGTAGTTTATAAGGGGGGTTAAAAGATGTTAGTAATCGAACCAAAAACTCATAAACCAGCCAGGAAACCTTTTTACAAATCAAACAAGCTACTTTGGATTATTCCTTCAATAGTGGTAGGGCTGTGCCTGCTGCTTTATTTAGGGGTGAGCGTTTATGCCGCAAACATATTCAACCAGGTCCCTAACCGGCCCCTGGAATTTAGCAACACCCCCGCGCAGCACGGGCTGTCCTATCAAGAAGTGAGCTTCCCTAGCGCCCTCAATGATGGGATTACCTTGCGCGGCTGGTGGATACCCAATCCCTCCTCTGATCGTGCAATCATTATCGTGCATGGCAAAGCCCAGACCAGGATGGAGATGGTAGATTATAGCAAGAATTTCTGGGAAATGGGCTATAATTTGTTACTTTTTGACCTTAGAGGACACGGCAAGTCAGATGGCGATCACTATTACTTTGGCCAAAAGGAGTCGTGGGATACGGTAGGAGCCTTTAACTTCGTGAAGAGCAAAGGGTTCACCTCAGAGCATATCGGACTCTATGGGAGAAGTATGGGAGCCGCTACGGCACTTTTAGCGGCTGGACATGACGGGGAGATTAAGACCATCTTCAGCGACTCCAGCTTTGCCAATTTCGAGGAGGTAGCCTCGGAACGAATGCCGGTCGAAAAAGGCTTACCTTCCTTCTTCCTGCCAGGCATTTTTACAGCAGGACGAATTCTATTAGATTTCAAGGTTGACGAGATTCGTCCAGGGGTAGTGCTGCCAAACTTGAAGGATGTGCATATTTTCCTGGTGCATTGCGAAGGAGATTCAACTATTCCAGTTGCCCAATTCTATCAGCTCAAGAAGGCAGGTGGCTCTAAGATCGTGGAAATCTGGCTTATTTCGGGTGGTGAACACACTAAAGGTCTTGAGATGTACCCGGCGTTATACCTTCAAAAGGTCAAAACCTTTTTTGACACCTACCTGGGCCAATAGTTTTAACGGTTATTTTTACCCTGCTCTCGCTCACCGTGAATCGTGCAAGGTTCGAGCGGGAGCAGACACTTGAAATAAGCCGGGAGGAAAAATTTATCATGCGTGCAAAGAAGCGAAATCATCTTTTGTACGATTTTAGAATTATAGCAATTATGCTACTAATCCTGGCTTTGCTACCTAGCGACTGGAAGGCAGCTCAAGCCAAAGATAATAGCCAGTATTTTCCTGAAACCGGCAAAACCGTGAGCGGTAAGTTTTTGGAATACTGGCAGAGAAACGGTGGGCTGGCAACCTATGGTTTTCCGATCACCGAAGCTCAAAACGAAGTTGATCCTGAAACTGGTAAGACCTTCCTCATCCAATGGTTCGAGCGCAATCGCTTTGAATTACATCCCGAATACGCTGGAACCCCTTTTGAAGTGTCTCTTGGATTGCTTGGCAAAGACTTGCGCCGGGATGCTCTGGTGGGCGACCCAGACTTTATAAGAGCTAAACCTTTACCTGTCTTTAAGGGAAATAATCCTGCCCCGGTATTTTTCAGCGAAACGGGTCATAACCTGGGTGGGGATTTTTTGGAATACTGGCAGAGAAACGGTGGTTTAACTCGTTTTGGCTATCCGATAAGTGAAGCCCATTACGAACTGGATCAGGAAACTGGTAGAGCTTTTATGGTCCAGTGGTTTGAACGCGCTCGATTTGAATTTCACCGTGAAAATAAACCGCCCCATAACATATTATTGGGCTTATTGGGTAAACAAATCAAATCTGACAAATCCAATCACCTGGAATTCATCCGTAAAATTAGCTGGACCAGTCCCCTCTTTGCGGGAGGTTCCAGCTTTACCCTTGACAGTTACGGCAATATCTACGCCTTTTTGCAGCCTGAAATCTATAAGTTTGATAACTATGGGCGTTTACTCTTCAAATGGTATCCCTCTCAGAGCGGAGCTATTTCAATCTATGACCCGCTTCTAACCACTGATAATCAGAACAATGTTTACCTGGTAGACAGTTCTAATAACCAGCTACGAAAATTTGATAGCGGCGGTCACTTCTTAGAAAAGTGGACCATCCTCACTGACGCCCGTCAGGTTACTAAGCCGTTCAGTGCAGTTACAGTGGACCAACACGGCAATATCTTCATAGCCGACCAGTCACTTAACTACGTCTACAAGTTTGATAACAAAGGCCAGCTTTTACTGACGCTTGGTATTTCCCAACGGGGAGATGGACAGTTTCTTGAGCCGGTCGGTCTGGGGACAGACCTCCAGGATAATCTTTTTGTACTTGACCGGGCCAAAAGGATTCAAAAGTTCGATAATGCTGGTCACTTTCTTCTAAAGTGGGGTCTGGAAGAGCCAATTGGGGTTTCTTCTAGTCTCATCAAGTTGGTTGTAGATGCTTTTGGAACGGTTTATGTTTCGGACAATATCAAAAACAGCCTTTACAAATATGATAATCAGGGTAACCTACTAGCACGATTTGACGGAAGCGGCTCAAAACCCGAATTATCGAATAATTTCTTCCTCATAGGAAGTGACCCGGCAGGCAATATCTATACTGCGGGCGGATTGGATATTCACAAATTCAGTCCTGCTGGAGAACTCTTAAGTGAAATCGGTAGTTTCGATAATAGTCTTCAATCTTTTTCAGCCCCGGCAGGTATAACCTGTGACCAACAGAACAACTTTTATGTGGTCAATAGCTTTACTGGGAAGTTACTGAAGTATGATAACCAGGGCCGTTTACTACTGACTTTTGGTGAAAGAGGCCCGAAATGGACTTTACCCCTAGATGTAGCGGTAGATAGTCAGGGTAACATCTTTGTGGCTGATGCGGAAAGAAATTACATTCATAAGTTTGATAGCCAGGGACACTTTCTTTTAGGATGGGGAAAGGTTAATAAAAATGCCCAGGGTTTTGATATCTACCAGTTTGAGGGTATAAAGAATTTGCGGGTTGATTCTAAGGGTAACGTTTATGTACTAGATCATAAAGGTGTGCATAAATTTGACAACCAGGGTAACTTCCTACTGGAATGGTATCGTTTTAACGATAATACAAGACAGTTATTGGATCCATATAGTATGACTCTGGACCAAAATGACAATATTTATATCCTAGAAGCTGATGATATTTATCTGCCAGGTCGAAAAATGCTAGGTAATATTCTCAAATTTGATAGTGAGGGTCACTTTCTTTTAAGCTGGGGTGAAAAGGGTACAGAACCAGGGCAATTTGTAAAACCAATTGCTCTTACCAGCGATTACAAAGGTCATCTATATGTAATTGACGGGGATAACGGTCAGATTAACAAGTACGATGGCGAGGGACATTTTATTTTCCGTTGGCAGAATACAGGCATTGCGGATGGGCAGTTGTATGCTCAACCCGGTAATCCAATGTGGACAGCCATATTTTATCTGGCAGTAGACCACGCTGGGACGCTTTATGTTTCCGAGTTTTACGAAAACCGGGTCCAGGTTTACCAGCAGCCTTGAAACCAGCGGTGATTGCTACAGGTGGGTTAAGAAAAAGGATGATTATGACCACTGAGCAAAAAGGGACAAGCTGAATCAGGCTTATTTATCATGAAGAGGAGAGCTAAAATTATGCTTACTGAACAAACCGACTTTAGTGTTGAAGAGCTTGCTCATAGTGCCAGCATTAACTATCAAGCCTTTATGCTTGGTTCAATCGCTTATCTCAAAGAGAAAAATTTACCTGTAGAAGAGTGGTCAAACTTTTTGGCTGAAATCTTTGCGAGCTACTGGCCGGCATTTGCCAGTACGTTCGGTGCATTTGAATTGGCGAAGACTACTGGCTTAATTCTGGTAGCCGGAGGTGGTAGGCTAACACTCCTAGAGGGCAACCAGCATTCAAGCCGAGTAGTAGTCGAAGATTTCCCTGAAACCGAAAACATGACACGGTTTGAGGTCAGCGTAGAAGACCTTGATTTAATGCTAGGAGTAATCTTTAGCAAGATTGCCTCCCGACTCAACCGGAAGTTACGTTACCATCGAGAAGGCAACTGCTTTGAATTTAGCTATACGAACTAAGAACCTATCTCAATAGGGAACAAATAATGCTCTTAACCAAGCAGGAGGAATAGAGCGTTATAGCTAAAAGTAACAAGCAGTGGCGGATACCGGATGAGCTGTGGCAGAAAATTCAGCCCTTGCTCCCACCGCCTCAAAACCCCGGCACAACCACTGAAACTTGTGTCCTTTGATTTTTAAATATGCAACAGTATAAGAAAGGCCTCGCCCAACCGATCTTTTGCTTACCTTATAGCCATGGCCGGTCACACTGGCTACCCGGCCTTCTATAAAATCCGAAAGAAGTCGAGTATGGAGAAGAAGGCTAATTAAAGCCGGGATCTGGCAAGCCAGCCCTGCTACACCTGCGCTTTGCCAGCCTACTAATTGTGCTAAGCCCGGTTGGTACCGCATAAAATAGTAAAGATAAAGGCTGCTCACTATTCCCAGCACCAGGCATACGACCAGGGTTAATACCAGGCCTCTCACCCGCCGCCACTTCTGGGAAAAGGCCAGGTAGCCCTGCTGATTAGGCCCCAGATCATAGCGGTTAAAAGCCAGGGTCCGGGCCAGCCCTTCTAACAGGGGATTATCCCAGTCAGAAGAGTTTTAGTATTCGGTCGTTGATTGAAAACCGGTTCAGGCTTTTTGAAGGCTCCTGCCGCTCGGTGATAAAAGGGTCGCTATTTTCTCTCAGAATCTCCCTCTGTAATGGGTGCTTTCGTCACCCGGTATGGATTTTTAAGCGATTGAGTTATGTGCCTTTAACATCCACTTCAACTTTAGATTAACCAGTTCAAAACCAAAAGCTGCCTCACCTCACCTTTGGGTGAAGCAGCCTTTGAAAGATGAAAAGGGTTATTTGTAGCCGTCGGAAAGACGCAGCGGTCGGAAGAATTTCCGTAAATCCTCGGCCAGTAATTCCGGTTCCTCAAATGCCGCAAAGTGTCCCCCTTTTGGCATTTCGGTAACGCTCACCCCTGGGAACCAGTATTCCACCAGTTCACGGGGTGGTGGCAGAATGTCTTTAGGAAAGATTGCGACTGCCGTGGGTACCCGCTCCTCGCCGTTATCCTTTGATTGGCCCCAATCCATGCCATTTTCATAATAAAGGCGGCAGGATGACGTGATGGTCTGGGTGACCCAGTAAACCGAAATGTTTGCAAGCGACTCGTCCTTGCTAAATCGCTTCTCCACTTCACCGTCACAATCACTCCAACTCCGGTATTTCTCGATCAGCCACCCGGCGAGGCCGCTTGGTGAGTCGTTTAGGCCATAGCCGAGGGTTTGGGGCTTGCTCGATTGAATTGCAGAATAGCCCCCTTCCATCCAGTACCACTGGCCGGGCTTTTTCGAATATTCTATGACGCTTTTGGAAGGGTTCTCGATTACCCGCACAACATAACTATAGGGAATGTGGTTCATATGTATGCCGGTTAGCGCCTCGGGATAATTTTTTGCCAGGGCTTCCGTTATGATGTTGCCAAAGTCACCCCCGTGGGCTGCGAACTTTTTAAAGCCGAGTTCTTAAGTCAGGAGGTGGTTGAACAGTTCCGCCATTTTGGTAGTGGACATACCTCGCTGCGAAGGGCGGTCCGAAAAACCGTAACCCGGCAGCGATGGTGCAATAACCTCGAAAGCGTCCTCAGCATTGCCGCCAAAGCTGGCCGGATCGGTCAGCAGCGGGATGATTTTGGAAAATTCCAGATAAGTGCTGGGCCAACCGTGAGAAAGCAATAACGGCATCGGGTTCGGACCTTTGCCCGGTACGTGGAGAAAGTGCAGGCCAAAGCCGTTAATCTCGGCCCGGTATTGCGGGTACTGGTTCAGTTTGGCCTCAAGAGCGTTCCAATCAAACTCATTTTGCCAGTAGGCGGCCAATTCTCTGAGATAGGCCAAGTTAGTGCCATAATTCCAGCCTGACCCTGAAATTTCGTCAGGCCAGCGCGTCCGGGCCAGGCGTTCTTTCAGGTCGGCGATTATTTCGGGCGAAATTTTAGCCTTAAAGGGTGTTATGGTCATCTTTCTTTTCTCCTATCTTATATTGCTTTTCGGTTTTTGAGGCGACCGGTTCTGGTTTCTAAATTCAATTTATGGTAACAAAATTATGGTGACATCTTATGTCACTAATTTTTGGTATAATGGGGATGCAAACAAAAGAGAGGAGAAGTTATGCGGGCCGACCGCCTTTTATCCATAATGTTAATTTTACAGGATCAGGGTAAGCAGACTGTAGCCAGATTGGCCGAAACCCTGGAAGTTTCGCGGCGGACTGTCCTGCGTGATATAAACGCTCTGACCCTCTCCGGCGTCCCGGTTTACAGTGAAAGTGGGCCGGGCGGCGGGGTCTATCTCGACGAAAAGTATCGCGTTTCACTCACCGGGCTAAAAGCGGGGGAGTTGCGTTCACTGTTTACCGCCAGTTTGACCGGTCCGCTCAGTGATATGGGTCTGCGCCAGTCGGCCGAAAGTGGCTTTCTGAAGTTGTTGGCTGCCTTGTCTCCGGTCCAGCGCAACGAGGTTGAAAGGATCCGGCAGCGCTTGTACATTGACCCTTCGGCCTGGTCGAACCACTCCCAACCTCAGGCGACCCTGGCAGGACTGCTCGAGGCCGTTTTTGCAGACCGCCGCTTGCATCTTACTTACAAGCGAAGTGATGGAGAAATAGTTGAGCGAACACTTGACCCCTACAGCCTCGTCTGCAAGGCGACCATCTGGTATTTGCTGGCATCTTACAAGGAAAGAATCCAGATTTACCGGGTCAGCCGGATACAACACCTGGTAATTTTGGATGAAAATTTCGTGCGCTCCAAAAGTTTCGATTTAACCCAGTTCTGGACCGCGCAGTTGGAGCAATATAGAGAATACGCACCGCCTTTTACATGTACCCTGGAAGTGAAGGAGGCGCGGCTGCAATTTTTAACCTGGCCCTTTATTTACGATTACGAGGCCTTAGGAAAAGCCAGCCGGGAAGGTTGGCAAACCGTAAAGTTAACTTTTGACTCGGTTGAAGCGGCCGAAATGGTGGTGCTGGCCTTGACCCAGGATGTCCGTATCCTCGAACCGGCCAGCCTCCTTGAAACGGTCCGGCAAAAGAGTGCTGCCTTAAATGCCCTTTACCATCCCACTCCGATCACTTCTTAAAAGGGAACTTAAAATTTAGTTTACCTTTGCGTATGATGTTGCATCACTTTCATGGAGTATAGGAAGCCGAGGATCGGGTATACTTACCGTGAAAAGATGAATTATGGCTCAGAAACAACGGACCTACAGTGCAGAATTTAAGCGGGAAGCCGTCAGGCTCTTAGAAACCTGCGGTAAAAGCGGCGTGCAAGTAGCTCGCGATCTTGGCATTTCCGATAGTATCCTTTACACCTGGCGCAAACAACTGACCGAGCAGGGCGAAGAAGCCTTTCCAGGCAAAGGTCACCAGACCCCAGTCGAAGAGGAGCTTCGTCAACTGCGGGCCGAGAATGAACGACTGCGCATGGAAAGAGATATCTTGCCCCAAAGGGGTACCCTGCGGGTAAAAAAAGCCATAGCCATCTTCAGCCAGCCGCCCGGCCAAAGGTAAAATACCAGTTTATTGAGCAGCAGCGCAAAGAATTTCCGGTGCGGGTGCTGTGCGAGGTACTAAAGGTAAGCGAGAGTGGCTACTATGCCTGGCGTAAACGCCAGCCAAGCTGTCAGCAAAAGGCAGATGAAGAACTGGCTACCCAACTTAAAGCGGTGTTTGAACAGTCTCGCCGAACCTATCGTAGTCCCAGAATTCACGCCGCTTTACGCGGGGAAGGCCTAAGCTGCTCTCGCCGCCGGGTAGCTCGGTTAATGCGTAAAAAGGCACAGGTATCGTGTTGGCGGCGCAAGAAACGTAAAGTTGTCACCACCGACTCCAATCACAACCAGCCAGTAGACCCTAACCGGCTGGAGCGGGATTTCACAGCCCAGGCCAGAAATGGGTGGGTGACATCACAGGTGTTTGGACCGACCAGGGCTGGCTTTACCTGTCCGCCCTTGTAGATTTATATTCACGCAAGGTGATCGGCTGGGCTATGAGCGAATTCAGAGAGGAACGATTGGTCGAAGATGCGTTATGGATGGCCTTTATCCTGGCCAACTTCAAATTCGCTGCTCACAATAATTGAAAAGGACGAACATTAATTTTGGGCGGAAGAGTAGAAATATGCCAGGCAGTACTGTTCACCCTGCCATCCCAGGCCCTCGCAGTTGATAAGAAGCGGGGTTTAAGCAAAATTACTTTTAGCTCTTTATTTAGTTTTCAGAACTATTACAGTCTGTTTTATCCCTTGAGCGAGGATTGAATCAAATAACAGAAATCAGGTACAATAGATATAATGAGCTCATCAATCTTGGCCTGTAGGATCTGGACCGCCCTGATAAAGGCTCAGTAATTCGCTCAATTACTGAGCCTTTTTATTTTATGTAACTGGAAAACCGGCTTGTTCTTGTTAAGAATGATCCTTCCTTTGTGAGGAGAAACTCTTAATCTGATACTAACCTAACTCTTGCAAAGGGGAGAGAAAGCGGTATAATCTTTATAGAAACTACTTACAATAGAGCGGTTCCCTTCCAGACCATTTAAAGTATAGTTGTGCGCTAAGCTCGAATTCAACTAATGGCATTGGGAGCAAGGCTTGTTGAGGATCTACCTCAACAAGGTCCATGGCCTGGGGCGGTGAGACTATCACCGCCCTATTAAATAGGAGTAATTCCTGCCCTGCCGGGTTTATTCCAAGCTTAAGCAAGCTCATCATATCCGGGGGTCAGACAATCCGAGCCTTTTTGCCCAAAATTTGATCAAACTGGTTGTTCTGTACGGCATAAATTGCCAGCTGGGTGCGGCTTTCCAATTCCAGTTTTCTTAAAATGACACTCGTATGGCTCTTGACAGTACTCAGGCTTACTCCCAGTTGCCTGGCGATCTCTTTATTTGTTTTTCCCAGCACTACCAGCTTCATTACCTCAAGCTCTCGCTCGGTTAGACAGGTTGTGAGAGGCAGAGCAGATCGGGAGGTTGTGCTTGAAGGGCAGCTTTTTTCAGTAGCATTATAACTACTTTTAGGAGTCGGTCCGGTCGAACTTAAAAGGTCATTTACTTCAAGCGAAGATTGAAACTGCCCGATAGCTACATTTTTAATAGCCAGTACCAGCTCTTCAGCATCGATACTTTTCAGTAAAAACCCTTTTGCACCGGCCTTAAGGGCGCTTTGGACAGCCTGCACATCCGGCAGCGCGCTCAAGATCAGTACGCACAGATCCGGAGACTCCTGCCGCAGGATCTTCAAAACCTCAAGCCCGTCCATATCTGGCATCAGCCAGTCAAGTAGCACTAAATCAGGACTGTGCATTCGCACCAGAGCCAGTCCCTCCCGGCCATTGGTGGCTCTTCCGACCACTTCAAGTTGGGGATCAGGTGATAGTAGAGCCTCTAAAGCTTGCCCGACCAGGACATGATCATCTATGATGACTATTTTTAGGGTCATATTCAGTTAACTCAAACTGCCGCTTCAGACAGAGTGCCGTTGGCGAGAACTGGAGCGATAAACCTTTCAGGGTGTGGAAGAGTTCCAGGCTGACAGATCCTGGCCTTATCCTTCATAAAGTACTCATTCTGCTGCAAGACTAATAAGCTACGGCAGCCTTTTGCCAGCCACTCTCTCGTAGAACCTACAGTTGTGATTGGTTTACCCGATTTAGAGCCGGTATCAGAAGCGGACGAGAAAATTATCCTACAAACACAATGCGCC
The DNA here is from genome assembly GCA_036261665.1 of Chloroflexia bacterium. Lineage (GTDB taxonomy): Bacteria > Chloroflexota > Chloroflexia > Chloroheliales > Chloroheliaceae > 54-19. The sequence continues at coordinate 12,617 of DATAKM010000192.1, read as the reverse complement.
GTAAAAGCGAACGGCTACAAAGGAAACCCAGGTTGAGTTGATTGATAAAGGTACTTTTGCTCTCTATACTTTTAACCCTAGCTTACCACATCCTGTTGCAAATACAATGAAAAACCGGTAAAAATTCGGAAGTTCTTATAAGAGACAAGAGGGCTGTTACTGCAAAGGCAGGCTGATATTTGAAGTTCCCTGGTGATTTGAACATAGTTAGCTCACGTGTTTGTAGTAAGTCAAAAGTTAAAACTTCTTCCGACCACTATTGAGAAGTGAGCGCTAACTTTCATCGTTCGAATGGCCATGCTTCAGTATCTCCAGTTAGCTTTACCTGTTAAATCCATCGACCTTTTTAGCTTTAATACGCGAATTATTTGTTCCGGGCTGGCTTGAGTTTTGATATAGTCAAAGTAGGAACTGATATTACGTTGGAATTAGAAACCGTTGGGCAAAAGCCAGAAAAGCTGTAAAAGAGCATAGAACATGACAATAAGAGTTGTTATTGTTGACGACCACAATGTGGTAAGGCAAGGCCTGAAATCCCTACTGTCGCTGGACCCCGAAATTGATATAGTCGGGATGGCGGCTGACGGGGAAGCAGGAATAAACCAGGTACGCGAGCTCAAGCCGGAGGTATTACTGCTCGATTTACTAATGCCCGGAATGGATGGTCTTCAGGTGTTGCAAGAAATTCGGCCAGAGTTTCCTGAGCTGCGAATATTAATCCTGACCAGCGTGCTGGAAGAAAAATATATTTCAAACGCGGTTAAAGCTGGCGCTAACGGCTACCTGTTGAAAAATATGGATGCAAAAGGCCTGGTGCGTTCGATTAAAAATGTGGTTAACGGGCCAGTACAGATTTCACAGGAAGCCGCTTACCTTCTGGCCGGGACACCGCTTAAAGATAGCATACCTGAAGAACCAAAGGGAGCGTCTCAAAGCGGTAGCGGTGGTGGCATGCCTTTCGGCGGAAATCTGACCGAACGAGAAAGCGAAGTATTACGCTTACTGGCCGAAGGTAAAGCTAACAAAGAAATAGCCCGGCACATGAACTTAAGTGTCGCTACCATCAAAACCCACGTGAGCATCATCTTAGGCAAGCTCGGTCTGGAAAGCCGTACGCAGGCCGCTATTTATGCTACCAATAATGGGCTGCTGGATAAAGAGCCTCTAGAGGAAGAAGTTTGAATGGGGCGAGCTTATCCAGGAAACGGGAACTGAAGGCATTGCAGAGGCCAGGCCAGCACATCAATTAACAGCAATCATAACAACCAGAAATCCGGGTTGAACAGGCTTTTGAGCTTGTTCAATCCGGTATTCAACTTACTGAAAACTGTCTGGAATAGACCCTGAGGTTTTTGTTGACTGAGACAACAAGGCAAGCTGGATAACGTTTAGCAGCACCAGTGGTTAATTCTTTATCAAAGAAAGCTGTTACCCGGCTGAAATATGCGGTGGGATACAAGTCAAAGCTCTGGATATGGTTAATGCCGGGTACCAGCCAGGTTGAAGCAATATTATCCTGAACTGCGGAGGTGAGCATAGTCAGGTGATCAGGCGGCACACCCTTAGCCTTATAACCGTGTATCAGGAAAATGCGCCGGCCTTCCACTGAGGTAGACCATTTATAACAGACACAGCCCTAAAGTCAGCCGATGATTAACTGACCAGGCTTCCTGGTACTTCTCTGTTAGCAGATAACCTGAACGCGAATGTAAGAGCGCTTTATCCTATATCTTCTCTAACCACTCTTTCCAATTTTCAAGTACTTGTACTTGCTCGAGAGGCTCGTACGCCTATCACTGGACGCAAGAGATTAGGCGGATGAACTAGGTAACTACTACAACAGGGATGTGATATAACCGGGCATCTAAATTCTTAGCCTCATTTATTCTTGTTAGTTATAAGACAAAAGAATTAGCCAGAAGATGTAGCCAATGGTATGAGATATGCTGGCTTTAGTAATGAGCGGAACGAGCACCTTATTGAGGAGTAGATTTAGCGTTCAATTCATTAAAAGGCCATGATTTACCAGTCGTGGCCTTTCCATAGCACTTATCCACTTCATACATACCTATCTGCACTAAGACAAAAAGACCCTGAACAACAGCAGGGTCTTTTCTATCTGGCACTAGATGCAGGAACTTATAATAAATATTAACTACTGGTATTAAGTCTACGACTGTACCGTACCACAACAAGCTCTGGCCAGTGGTCCGGTTAAAAGCCAGTACTCTAATTACACCTGTTAGATTAACGCAGACCTTCTACTGGTTTACTCATCGCAGGTAAACAAGGGTGCTTCCTTACCGGTCAGGCTCTGTTCAATCTCACCGGCCAATTGTGCAAAAGCAGGCTTTTCGCCTGGCCAGCACTTTGGGAGGCTGGTAGTAGCAGGCTCGTCTTAGCGCCAAAATCTGGCAAAGATATTGCCCCGATGGAGCTGGGAATGCTGGCTGTGTAGTTCGGTGATCAAGTCAAAGCGTTCTTCGAAGCTAACTTTTGCAAGGCCTTTTGTACTCGAAGAGTACCTCTACCGGTCAACACTGAAATTTCATAGAACTGTTGTCCAATGAAGCGCTCCAGTTCAGCGCTCCTGGCTTGCAGCGCCTCCACTTCGCCCTGGACTTGTTGTTGGGTACTCGGGGTAAAGGCCGCTTCCCCTCGGTCCCGGTGTTCGCGCTTCCAAGGGGTAAGCATGCTCTGATCGATTTGATGTTCCCGACCGATCTGGGTATTGGTTTTTTCACCATTCGCCATGGCCTTAACCCGGCTCAAGTTAAATTCTCGACTAAAAACTCGTCCTGGCATTAGTCAGACTCCTTCCAAAACTGCTTGAAATCATTGTACTCGATCCAGGTCAATTTGGTGTCTGCTAAGTTTACTCAGCTTAAACCGATTAACTGGACTTACTACGTCGAGAAATAGGGGCAGAAACTAGCTGCGAATTTATGAGCGCTTGTACTTAGAAAAGCGAAAAAGTAGGGTAAGTTCCTTTAAAAGTGGGCTGGCCACTTCTCGCTAGTTGTAAGTTACTGTTTTGATACCAGTTCATCCAGAGCGGAGACTTTCTGCGCACGCTGACAGCCGTTTCCTGCTTATATATACCTCTTGGTTCTTTTAATGCTTTAGATAGCATTACAAATAGTTAGCTAGTAATAAACCAGTTGGCAGGCAGGGAGGTCATGAAATGGGTGATAAGAAGATACTGGTGGTTGACGACGAAGCAGCCATTTTGGATTTTTTAGAGAGTCTTCTGGTGGAGGAAGGTTATGAAGTGAAAACCACCACAGGCCATGCCGCTCTAAATCTCGCTCAAATTTACCGGCCTGACTTGATATTGCTGGATGTCATGATGCCCAGCGTGAACGGGCTTGAAGTCAGTGAGGCACTTAAAGCCAATCGGGGTACAAGAGATATTCCGGTAATCCTGATGTCCGCCAGTAAAGGTTTGATCGAGGCGTTAAAGAGCAGCCATCAGGTAGAAGGTACTCTGGAAAAACCGTTTACAATCGAATATGTACTGGAACGCATTAACCAGCTTTTTGATAAATAGCAGAAGAAAAGATGCACCCTATTCTCTCCTTGAAGGGTCTTTATCTCGTTTTGACTGCACGAAGAGAGAGAATTGAAGTCCAGGATTTCAGTAGTGCCATTTGCGTCAGCCTGCTCTTACTGTGAGCAAAAGAACACCGACAGGAGGGTCTCAACATGATATACCCGTTGGTAGCTAGCAGTAAGACAGTCAAGCACGTCCTTCTTAATCTTGAGCCTGGCACGTGCTGTTGGAACTAGCTATTTAATATTTCGGTCGACATAAGTGCTGATTGTACTTTGCCTTGTGGCCAGCCGCTTTTACCGGTTTTGGCTGCGAATGTACTGCTCCCCAGTGTCTGACGTCAATTAGAATGGCTCTTCCGCAACCTCGATACTGCTGGTGAAAGCAAGGGGTTGAATTTAGCAAAAGACAGATGTCCTACAAGGATCCAAAGAGTTACAGGTTATGGGGCTGTAATATCCCGAGCGCTTTTGGCCCTGGAAAGAGGTCTGTTCTGTGTTTGTAGCGCACGCCACTTTGCCCGGCTCCGTTGCAGATCACCCATATAGCGACTGCCGCTTTCCCTGAAGATAATCTTTGTATCCAGATGCGCGATCAACTCGGTACCATTTACCAGGACCAGCAGTTTTGAGAGCTTTTTCCTGCCAAAGGTCAACCTGCCCAGGTTTTCTGGCTCTGCTAACTGCGCTTCAACTCATTGAGAATTTAACCGGCCGCCAGGCAGTTGATGCCCTCCACGCCTGACTCGATTGGAAGTATCCGCAGAGCTTAGAATTGGAAGGCGACATCCTCCGCGCTTGAAAGGAGCGCGGAGGATGTCGCCCAGCGGTTAATCGGTGGTGGCAAAATCAGTGGCTTTAGTTATGCTGCTATCCCTGGGTATATCCACGTTTGTGGTAAATTCCTCGACCGCCCGGGAAGTTGTTTAGGAATCTATCCTACAACCCCAAAAATAAAGGCGGTTGGTTATGCTGTCAGTCCAAACTATCAATTCCTATGGGCTCGTTGGTGAAAGCTGGCTAGAAGAGATCAATGGTTTGCTAAAACAATCCGAACTCCTGACTGTAAAAAGTAAAGCAATCTCTCAGATGGCTATGGATTGTAGCGAAGAATTGCAGATCCTGTTAAAGCAAAGCCAACTGCTATTAGAAAAGCAACAACTGGTAATATTTAGGATCCCGTTTTCGAGCTAAGAAAATTGAGGCGGGTAAAGAGGAACCGGACAGGCTTTTATGAGAGTAAGTGAGAATTTGGTATGGAAGAAGAACCGCTTAAAAGAACTCCGGCTTCACCTTATTTATTTCCACTTAGTCCAGACGAAATCCTGACAGAGACCAGGCAACTAATAGAAGAAAGTAAAAAATTGCGGAGTAGGTTCGTAGAAATTTTTGAAGAGTTTTCAACTTTTCTAGAGAATGGAAACTTCCTGCAACTACCGCCCAAAAAATAGGCTGCCCATACAAATAACCTGATAAACAGTCATTTGGCCCTGGAAAATTGCCCTCTATCTATTTAAGTCAGTTTGCCTTGAGAAGCCACCTGAGTCTCTTATCCTGGCTGTAACGAGTAGTCAAAAGGAGTTGAATATTTATCATTAGTGGCTTATATCCCTCTGCGTAAACGCAGAGGGATATAAGTGACATCTCCTTATAATATTGACACTAAATAGTCGAGATCGCGGTAAATAAAGTTTAAAACTATCTGGAATTCCTTCTTTTTTACTTGAGATGGAATTCTTATCCTTTACTGGTGACCACGCAACTAAAGTGGTTAGCCCCACCGCCGGGCGGTCCCGCTTTGATTTGTGGCCCATTGAAACCTACAACTTTGATGCCGCTTAGAGTATCGTTACCTGAAAGGGTTAAGCCTGGCCCTGCTATGCCCGTGCCGTTTATTATCACTGCGGGACCGCTATTGCTACAACTACCCTGGATTGTCACTCCGGCAGGCACTACCGGCAGGGTAGCGCTAATCACAATCGGACCGACGAGTGAAGGCGCAAAAGTAATGGTCTGCTGCCCGGAACCCAGGGCGGCATCCTGTAAAGCCCGGCGCAAAGTGCCGCAACTGGTGTTGTCACCGGTGCTGGTTACGGTTAAAGAGCAGCTACAGCTATAGATATCCGGCTGAATATCAAGCTGGAAGCTCGTAATCGTTGCAACATTGCTCGGACCGTCATCTACCACATGCAACTTCCAGGTTCCATTGATTGGCACATCCTTTAAGCCGGAAAGCGGTTGCTCCGGCTGGTAACTGCCGCTAAAGGGTGCGGAACCGTTGCCAATTGCTGTCGCTGCCGAATCATCCAGTACAGTACTGCTAAAGTTATGGCCCGTACCTCCACGTTCCGAAATTAAAGTCACAGATTGTCCATTCGGGGCGATCAGTGAGAAGATTAGATCTCCATCAAAGTTCATGGTGGCCGAAAGGGTTACTTTGATCTTACCTGCCTTGCCGTTGGTATTGACTGTGACCGGCACATCGATTCCCGCCGGGTTGTTATCCGGTACTGTTACCCCGCTCCCGGTATACGCATAGTGCTGGTTAGCCCCGAGTGAAGCCGAACCAATCGCAAAGGTGAGGTCATAAGTGGCTACCCGCCCCCCGATATAATTCACGGTCTGATGCAGCACGATCTGGTCTCCACAGTTAGCGTTGCTACTGACCTGCACCAGGTAATCGGTGCTGTTAACCCCGGTCGAGTTGGGCGCAATGTCGGCATAGGCTGAACTGCCCTGCACGATTGTAGCCGGACCACTACCCACTGTCAGAGTGCTGCTGATCGCGCTGGCGGTCACACTTCCGCTGTTCTTCAGCGTGATCTGCACTCTGGCTATTTCTCCTGGGTTTATCACACCGTTGTTGCCGGAGTTTTGCGCTACATTGCTAGCAGTGGCATTCAGGATTGGTATATTGTTGGGAATATCAGCCTTGAAGATACCCCGCCCGTGAGTGACTGCCAGCAGGGTGGTGCTGTTGCCCAGCCAGGCCAGTTCGTTGACCGGAGCATTAGTCGGCCCGTCTCCCGGCGTGACCTGCCAGTTCTGCCCGCCGTCCTCGCTGGCGAAGAGACCGATAGTGGTACCGACGTAGAGCCAGCCAGAGGCGTAGGGATGGACCTCCATGCTGTAGATCGGCACCTGGGGCAGCTTGTTGCTACCTGTCCCGGTGACATCCGTCCAGCTTCCAGCCGCGCCGTTGTTCGTGGTCTTTAGCAGGTTGCCGCTGGTAAAGCCGCCCAGGCTGACATAGACCACGCTGGAGTTCTGAGGATCAATCGTGATGCGGTTAACCGCGCGGTTCGGAGAGCCGCCCGGCAGATTGGCATCTACCTGCGTCCAGGAAGGAGAAAGCGCGGTGCCATTGGCGGTGTAGTAGATCTGGCCGCTGGTCCGCCCCACCCAGATGACATCCGGGTTGCCTTTGGCTACCGCTATGGCGCTGATGCAGGAGCTTTGGCTGCAGCTTGAACTGATAACCGGCAAGTTGGGAACCTGGCTCCAGGTAGGAGTAGTAGCCTTGACGTTTGTAGTTTTCCAGAGATTATTGCCTCCGCCATACATGGTAGTCGGGTTGTTGGGATCGAGAATGAACGGGGCGATAAAGTTAGCATAGCCACTGCTTGCATCGGTTATACCGCTATATATATTGCTGGAGGAGAGGCCACCGTTGGTGCTGCGGTGGATATTCAGGTAAGTATATTCACCATAATAATAATTGGGGTCGGTTGGGTCAGCGGCGGCAAAGCCACCATCGCCACCATACATGGCCTTCCAGTTCTGGGGGTCACCGGAGTAAACCTGGGTTCCGTTGTCCTGGGCACCGGCTACAACCTTGCCGTTGATTGAGTTGCCCGCACCACCGTAGAACTGGGTGATCCCCAGGTTGTGATTCAGGTTGGTCCAGCCGCTGGTAGTGCTGACAGTCACCACATTCTCAGCCTTAAAGATACCACCATCATTAACGAAGTAGACCCGCAGATTGGTCGTACCGTTAAAGCCGGGGTCGAAGAAAGTGCCGTGATGGTCGGCGTGGGCTGACAGGTTGCTGTTAGGTGGGCCAGATTGCCAGTTACTGATCTTGGTAAAGTTCGCGCCACCATCAGTGCTGCGGTAGATATCGAGGCCCGACCAGAGTATAAAGTTAGGATCTACCGGGCTAACCGCCAGAGTATTTGCGTACCAGCCCTGCTGATAGAGCACACCTGAGCCCCCGGTAGCGGAAAGCTGAGTATAAGTCTGGCCGCCATCGGTGCTTTTCCATAACTGGCTGGTAAAAGCAGCATTGGAGGTAGAGGCGTAAACAATGCCGGGGTTGCTGGGAGCGTAGGCCAGTTCCACCCGGTTGTATAGGCCGTAAACGGTTTGCCAGCCAGCCGCGGCGGCTGTCCAGGTTTGGCCGCCATTCGTGGAGAAAGCCGCCAGGCCAGCGCTGCCTGCTGCCACCGCTTTCGTCGAGTCGGCCGGGTTAAACTTGACCTGGTAATAAATGCTACGACCGCTGACGCTGGGCGAAATAAGCACTTCGACCCAGGTGGTCCCTTTATCGTTTGAACGGAAAACACCTTCTCTGGTCGCAGCCAGCAGTATGTTGCCGTCCGGGGAAAAATCCAGACGATAGACATAGTAAAAGTTAGCGGTGTTGGTGCTTGTGAGTTGACTCCAGTTAGCGCCTCCATCTGTAGTCTTAAAAATGCCATTGCCGCGAATACCATCACCGTTATAGTAACCTTCGCCGGTTCCGGCGTAGATCGTATTACCTGTTGCATCGGAGGGGTCCATTGCCAGGCTGGAGACGGCCATATTGGGTAGGAAGTCGTTGAGGATCTGCCAGGACTGCCCCCCATCGCTGCTTTTCCAGACTCCTCCGGCCACTGCTCCGATGTAGATAACGTTGGTGTTAGCCGGGTTAACTAGGATCGAGCGGATGCGGCCACCGACATTGCCAGGCCCGATCCACTGCCAGCTACCGGGAGCAGCCCCGGCGGTATTGGGCATGGCCGTACCACGGGCTTTGGGCAGACGTTTGGCCTGGGCTACCGCGTTTTTGATGCCATCGGCCGGTACGATATTTTTGGCGTTGCGCTGGCGGCTAAACTCCCAGTCTATCAACTCCTGGGGACCATCCGCCTTCACGGCATCGGAATCATTCTCCTCGTTTTCGCTCTCTTCTTTAGCTTGAATGTCTGCGTTGTTTTTGTTGATACTGCTTGATGCTGGAGGTACCGGTTGAGTAAGGTAGTAAGTAGAAAGCGCGCCGGTCAGTAAAACCACGAACAGAGCCAGGCTTATATAAAAGGCCGGTTTGCGCGGTCTTCGTTGCCATAGTTGCATGATCCTCATTAACTTATACCCCGTTCTAGACTGAGTGTATTAGAGATTACCAGAAACTTAACCACCTCCAGGCAAAAGGTGGCGGCTACATATAGTTAGAAAGCTAGTTGTGCCGGGAAAAGTCAGGTGCTACGAGAAAACAAAGCCAGGTCAAAGATTCTTTGTGAGATCACTCCGAGTTCAGTATTTAATGTGAAACAGCAGCTATGTTTCCTTGAGTGTTAACTGATATATATTAAAGCAAATAAATATTACAGCAGAGCTTACAAATGGTAAAACCCTGGCGATCATTAAAAATACTGTCACTCTGGGGTATCATGAGGCCTGCGGCCTCGGCCTGGTTCCTGGGCAACCAGATTAGGCCTGAAGTTGAGGGTTTGAGCGGCTTTCAAGAGTGCCGCTCGTTTGGCAGGGTTTACCGGCATACTGTTATTAAGTACTCGCAAGACGATCCTGGCCGATACTCCAGCCTGTAGTGGGTACATAACTCATCCGGATGAGTTATGTACCCACTACAGGCTTTGATCCGTTTGACTGCCAGTGAACTGCTACAATCAACTGGCTACCGGGCGGTAAATGTGGTTATGGGAAAGCCATGAATGATAGTAACCGATACAACCCAGGCGGAGGCTGTTACCAAGACTGAAAGAACATAAGCAAGCAACCATGTCCGTCTTTAATAAAAGAGAAGCTTCTTTACAGAGGCTTCTCTTTTTGTTAAGTTCTTTCGCTTATTGCAGGGGTGAAGAACTTCTTCCCTGCAGTGAGTTAGCTATTTTGAGGGAGTAGCCGTGGCACTGTCAGAGCCGGCCGAGGCAGTAGCGCCAGAGGTTGAGCCACCGCTTTTTGCCTGACCGAAGAAACCGACTACCAGAGTACCACTGGTCGGAATAGAGGAGTCGGTAATACCTAAACCAGCCGCAGCGGAAGAAGGCAGGCCCAGCCCAACAAAGATATTAGTACCTTTAACGTAGGTGAGCAAGAAACCGCCCATCTGTTCCATCTGGGAAATGGTATTGTTGACATTCGAGTTCACGCCAGCAATGGTAGTGGCATCGGTCCAGCCGTTCTTTGTAAGGTAGTCAGTGTAAAAAGCCTTAACTTTGGCAGCGTCATCCGAGGTGACCTGGGCCGCTACCTGGGGATTGTTGATATTGCTGCCCATCTGGCTCAGGATCTGGGTTTCAACCGCACTGGGCAGGTTTAGAATGCTGGCTCCTGGATAAGGCGGTACATCACTTCCAGCGGCGCTTGAATTGCTGGCCGCCGTAGTAGCGCTTGCGGCTTCAGTTGTAGTTGTAGCCGCTGTGGTAGCGGCAACGGTGGTAGTTGTAGCAGCAGCGGTAGTCGCAGCCGTTGTGGTAGTTGTAGCGGCCGTGGTAGCGGCGGTCGTAACAGCGGCGGTGGTATTACTGGCCGGAGTGCTGGTGGCATCGCCGCAAGCAGTCAAAAGCAGGCTGGCCAGGAGGACCAGCAGGACTAAAAGGGTGTAGGGACTACGGGACCACGATTTAAACCGGGAAGTAGTATGGGTAGACAAAAAAATTCTCCTTGTAAAGGTAGTTTTAGAGCTGTACCAACTGCTCTAGTTCAACTTATCTGAATAACTATCTCGCTGATTTCGTACTTCTTACAAATGCTGTTGAGCCGTCCACCTGCTCAACTCTAAGCCTTAATCACTGAACTGCAAGAGTACCGGGCATTAACCGGGCAACTTTGAAGAGCCTGCGGTTTCAAACTCTGACATGATCCTCATACAGAGGTAATCAGTGTTAATCCCAGCCATGAAATATCAAACTTCTTATTTAAGAATAGCCAGGCCCGGTCAGCTTAAGCCGGGTATTAAAGCAAGTATATTTTAGCTTGCGAACCTTACGTAAAGCATTACAAAAGCCCCGATATAATCCCTTTCCTTATTCAATTCCTTCGCCCAGTTCTGGACGGTCTTTTCGCTCACTTGATATAGTGTGGCAATCTCCTTCCAGGTCTTCCTGGCCTCCCTCATCTGCCTGATCCGGGCGGCTCTACCGGTGGCTGTCTCAATTTCCACCGGCTCTTCCAGTTCGGCTAGCGAAATAAAGTCCTGCACCCTGACCGGCTGGGTGACCGGCTCCGCTGGCCTATGTATTTGCACTCTCTTTTCAACCTCGCGCTCTACCAGGTCCGCCACCTCTCCCAGGGCCATGTTCACCTGGCGCTGCATCGCTGCCAGGGCTTCGTGCAGCATGGGCATAGGATCAACTACCTGCGACTGTTGGTAGTGGGGAAGCTCTTCCCCTTTGATTTCATCACCCGCCAGATCGCGATCCAGTAAGCCTGCCAGGGCCGAAAGTAAAGCGACTAACCCCGGCAGTACTCCGGCATACCACCAGTCTGCGTCAATTCGAAAGCGAAAATAATGGTATTGGATAAGGCAGCTGGTAATAAAACAGCCGGTGCCGATCAAGAATGCTACAAAGCGGGTCAGGCCCCCCCTGGTATTGGGGTTAAAGCCCACGAAAAGGGCAATCGCGTTGCCGCTCTCAATGGCGAAGGGGAAGCCGAAAGCTTTGACGAAGGCATAGACCTGGGCGGATAGGTCAGCACTCTCCCCACCCTCGACGTTATAAAAGAGTTCAGTACCGTGGCCGATCAGGCCTATGAGGATAGCGCACACCAATACGCTGGTTGCCAGGGGCATCTTTCTGTACAATGGCCTTCTCCCCTGCTACTACCCTCTGACAGCCAGCCTGGCGCTGGTATCACCGCTCTTCTTGAGGCCTGCTGACACCAGCCAGCTATCGTAGATCTGGACTTTACCATGCTCACTACTCCTGCCTGAGTAAAAGCTTTGTTTAGCATAGGTTTTTTCTCTTTGAGATGACCGGTTATGGGCGGGATAGTTAGAATCTGCAAAGGGAGCAGTGAGGGTGCCTTTACTTACCCGCTTTTCTTCCTGAGTAGGTACTTTCTTGCTATCACTTATGTCAACTACTGGATAGGAAGATCGGGAGCTTTTACCTGCATCTAGCTGTTTCTCTTCACTTCTAGCATGGTTTTCTTGTCGTACCTGACCATCCCATGCCGCCAGCCTGTCATGGTTATCCCCGTTCAGAAGGTAACGCAAAGTAGCAAAGAAATATGGCATCCAGTTGCGGGTCTGACCCTGACTGACTACTTCACCGGGACGCAGGGTGGCGTACCGCCTGGTCAGTTCCCTGGCCTGATACATCACCTCGGCGAATTCTGCAACTGAAAGCCCGCTCTCCTGCCAGAGGTTTCTGATCTGAGCATGGTTGGAGGGAGTGTGGGCTTTATCACCGAGCTCCAGTGAGAATGCCCGGTTAAGGTTGGTGAGAGGAGCGGGCAGCCTTACTTTTCTCTTCCTGGCAGGCTCAGCCCCCTCTTCCGCCACTGGCATGCTTTTTCCACCCTTTTCCTCTGTGCGGCCAATCGCTCTCTCACCTGAACGAGCGGAATTCTTCTTGGCGGGTGTGCTGGCGTTGCACCCCCCTCTCTTCTCGGGGCTGGCGGGAGATTCAGTTTGCCGTGTATATTGGAGATACTAGGTAAAGAGAAAATATGCAACCTAATGAGAAAATTACACTTAGTTTTTTAATACTCTACCAAGCCTGCGATAGAAATAAGCTTGTCATACAAAATTTGTCATTTGCTTACACATCACCGATAGTTTAAGTACCCACTACAGCCAGCACGCCTACCCTATTAAAGAAGCATCAAACCCAATTGCA
>DATAKM010000191.1:0-6284 GCA_036261665.1 Chloroflexia bacterium | reverse complement strand
CTGCTCAGGCAGTAAAGTGGGTAAAGAAGAGCAACATTCCCCTTCCCTATACAGGTTCAAGTCACCCGGCCTATAGCAGGCCATCTCATAAAGAAAAAACCCATGCTAAACCAAGCTCTGACTCTGGCAGGAGTAATGAGCAAGGTAAAGCGCAAATATACGATAGCTGGTTGGTCGCGGCAGGCCTCAAGAAGAGTGGTGTGACCAGCGCCAGGCTGGCAGCAGGAGAGTGAACGAGTGTATAGAAAAATGCCTTTGGCTATTAGCGTGTTGGTGTGCGCCATCCTGGTAGGCCTGATCGGCCACGGTACCGAACTCTTCTATAACGTCGAGGGCGAGGAAAGCTCAGACTTATCTGCCCATGTTTGGACCTTTATCAAAGTTTTCAGTTTCCCATTTGCTATCGAGAGCGGCAACGCCATCGCTCTCTTTGTCGGTTTTAACCCTAACACGAGGGGAGGCCTGACCCACTTCGTAGCTTTCCTGATCGCGATAGGCTGTTACTCAACCAGCCGCCTGATCCAGTACCACTATTTCCGTTTCAAGATTGATGCTGATTGGTGATATGCCGGGGTATTGCTGGACTGGTAGTGCTCCTCTCAGCCCTGGCAGGCTTACTCGACCGTTATCTGGCCAGCAAGTGAGTGGTTGGCTTCAATATCCTGGCTTGACACCAAGCTGATTTAAGTTTTCAGAATGCGCCCTCCGGTATTCGGCTTAAGCTTAGGCATCACCCCCCTTTTTCACTTGCAATAATGCAAGCAATTATTTGTAGAATTAGATTCTATTATTTAGCTTAAGATAAGCATCATAGAAGTATCAGCATTTCCCGGTTTAACAGGAAATTGAAAAGCACCGGGCAGGAAGTTAAGCAGCACAAGCAACTGGGCCGCTATCTTTAATTACCCACCGCCGGCTTAGTTTTTTACCGTTTAACCTGCCTGGAAGTATTTAAAATTGGGGGTTGACTTTGACGTTACGTAAAACTGTAGACTTACCCCGTGATCAGGTGATCACCAGATTTACCGAATACCAGCAAAACCTTTACTAAAAAAGGAGTACCAATATGTCCAGTATCGCTACCCTGACCGAGCGCAATACCGATTTTGCAGCTCACCACTTTACCCCCGGTTTACCGATTATACCGGCGTTGCGAACCCTGATAATCAGTTGCGCCGATGCCAGGGTCGATCCAGCCCACCTGCTGGAGCTTCAACCGGGTGAGGCCCTGGTTATCCGTAATATCGGGGGTCGCATCAACCCTCCCACTCTACAGGCTATTGCAATGCTGGGAGCCATTGCCAGGGTAGAAGGAGCTGACCCGTCAAGAGGCTTTAACCTGATCGTCCTTCACCATACCGATTGCGGGATTACCCGCCTGGAGAATAATCCTACAATGCTGTCAGGCTTTTTTGGAATTCCCGCCGAGGACTTACCTGCCAGGGTGGTTGGCGATCCCCGGTCAGCCGTGGCTGGAGATGTAGCAGCTCTTCGGGCTAATCCTGACATTCCAGCCACCTGGACCATCGCCGGCATGGTATATGACGTTGAGACGGGCCTGGTTGAAACCGTCGTACCGCTGGCCCCCTTACGCGGTTAGGCAGGCCTGCTGCCGGAGGCTGATCCCTGCCGGATTAAAAATTGATTGAAATAGCCATATCAGAGAAAGGATTATATGCTATGCTAAAACCAAAGATCCTGGTAACCGCCGCCACCGGCAAAACGGGTTTTGCTACCGCCGTCCAGCTACTGGAAAAAGAGTTCCCGGTAAGGGCGATGGTGCGGATTGCGGATAAACGGAGCGAAACCTTACGCCGGCTGGGAGCCGAAATCGTGGTGGGAAATCTGACCGATATTACCGAGGTACGCCAGGCGCTGAGCGGGGTGCAACGAGCCTACTACTGCACGCCTTTTGCCAGAGACGCGTTATCTACCGGTGCGGTCTTTGCCAGCGCCGCCCAGGAAAGTAGGCTGGAGATGGTAACGGTTATGAGCCAGTGGCTGGCCGACCCCAGCAGCCCTTCCGTACATACCAGGGAGACCTGGCTGGCCGGTAATATTTTCAACTGGCTGCCAGGTATAGCCACCGTTACCGTTAACCCTGGCTGGTTTGCCGATAACTACCGGGCGGCCGGGTTGGAAGTGATCGCCCGGGCCGGTATTATGATGCTGCCCCTTGGCGAGGGCCTGAATGCCCCACCCTCCAACGAAGATATAGCCAGGGTAATTGCCGGCACGCTTGCCAACCCGGCGCCTCACCTGGGTAAAACTTACCGGCCAACCGGGCCGCGGCTTTTAGCTCCCCAGGAAATTGCCGATAGCTTTGGCCGGGTAACCGGGCGTAAGGTGCGCTACGTGAATGGCCCCGTCTGGCTGGTGCCAAAAATGCTTAGAACTGCGGGGATCCCTGACTACCAGATCTCCCAGCTTTTAACCTACCTGGAGGAATATAAGCGTGGGTCTTATGCCACCGGGGCCCCTACGGGTGACGTGCTGGAGGTTAGCGGGCGTGAGCCCGAAGACTTTGATACTATTGCCAGGCGCTATATGATCGGTATCGGCAATCGCCGTCTTAGCGACTCGGCCCGATCACTACTTATGCTGGCCAGGGTGCTAGCCACGCCCGGCTTTAGTATGGAGAGGTACGAAAAACAGCAAGATCTTAACCGGATCAGAAACACCCGGCTGGCTGGTGAATCTAAGGAATGGCTGGCTTCCCATGCCCTGTCCACAAAGACCGGCCAACCGGCTGGGAGCGGCCTTTAGTTCTGTGGGCCGAGCTGGAGCGCCGGTCTAAAATCGGGAGACTACCCGATCACCTACTTTTTGCAGGAGGTAACAAATGTTCCGGATTGGCGAATTTTCTAAAATCGCACAGGTTTCCGGCCGGTTGCTGCGCTACTATGATGAACTCGGCCTGCTCAGTCCCGATTTTACCGATCCCCAGACCGGCTATCGCTACTATAGCGCCGAGCAATTACCCCGGCTGAACCGGATCCTGGTCTTAAAAGAACTGGGTCTTTCGCTTGACCAGATCATCCGACTGCTGGCTCAGAACAGTTCGGTCGAGGAGATCCGGGGTATGCTGGCCCTGCGCAAAGCCCAGATTGAACAGTCCCTTAAGGAAGAAATGGAACGCTTGCGGGTGGTAGAAAGCCGGCTGCAACAGCTTGACCTTCACGGCCAGATGCAGGAGCCCGATGTTGTTCTGAAATCCCTTGGGTGCCAGGAATTTCTGGGGATACGCGAGGTATTTAAGGGGATGGCGGACGTGCAGCGGCTTGTCCAGCAAATCCATAACGCGCTACCGGCGGCGCTGGGACAGAATAACCTGGGTCAGATGGCCGTGTTGATGCACTTTGCGGTTTACGACCCCCAGGCGCTTGATCTTGAAATCGGCTTTTTTATTAGCGGAAAAGCTCCCAAATCTTTTAATTTAACTGAAGAGCGGGTGCTGACCAGACGAACATTACCGGCTGTGGAAACAATGGCTACCCTGGTGCACCAGGGTAGGCTGGACGAGATTCACCAGAGTTATGGGGCGCTGGGTAGCTGGATTGAGCAAAATAACTGGCAACTGGCCGGTAACGGCCGGGAAATCCTGATGCAACTTCCTCAGCCGAACAGCGGAGACGGGGTGGTATTTGAAATCCAGCTACCGGTTGTTAAGTGGTTAGCGTAAAAATTCTCTGTAAAAGTAGGAGAAGGGGCATAGAATTTATCTGGTAGGATCGAAAAACATACACCCTGTTGACCGGAAGCAAGGCTGGAGGGCGAATGCAATTTACTCCTACTACCGAAAACCTATTTCTAAGGAGGTATTTTATATGCACCGCAGCATTTTGAGTAATGTAGTCATTGATTGTGAAGACAAGGAGTTTTTTTCAGCGTTCGGTCTGGCCAGTCCACCCGTGCCGGAGAAACCACGGGATGGATTGGCCTCTCTGCGGCCTGGTGTCTTCGGCACTCGGGCGGATACTCCTGGACCTGCTCAAATTGAGTGGTTTAGAAGCGAGTTTATGGCCGGTAAAACCGAACAGGATTATCTGGTGTTGGGCTGGAAGGGCATGGGATAAATTCTTACGCGGTGGGTTACCAGCTTGTCCTCGGCCCCCTGGCTTTGTTCCTGCGTGTCCCGTTCTGGGAAGTCTACATGCAAAACCAGGTGGTTGCGAACGATCTTTCGCTGCATTTTGTGCAGATCGAGAGCCTGATAAAGTGGCTAGAACAGGCCACACGGGAAAAGCGCCTGGCGCCTGCGAGCGCTTTATCGTCATTCTGGATCAGTTGAAAGTAGATTGGCGCTGAGTCCACGTCCAGGCCTGGCAGGAAGATTGGGTAATGTCTTGGCGCCCAGACCGCACTTCGCTGGGAACCAGGATAGAGGCCGTGCTGGAAGCGTACCGGGTGCTGGGCAAAATCGTCTAGGGCTTAGCACAATGCGGTTATTACGGTTGTGATTACTCCACTCCGGCTAAAGCCGGGTGGCTTCCATGGAGCCTTGGCGCAAAGCCTGTAATCCCAGGTTCAAAATGTTTAAGGGTGCATTTTGGTCCCGGTTTAACCTCAATCCGCACTGGCCATAAGGCCTTAATTCACACTTTAAACCCGGGCAGCGGCCTGCGTGCTAACAGGGATTTTTTGAAAATTAGTGGGTCTTTTTTCTATTTCAGCTATTTTTTACAAATTTTATTTTAACATAAAATGGTTTTAGGCGTTTAATATAGGCAAAAACACCCTGATAAATAACCATATTCTGACCCAATGATTATCGATTATTGTTCAAAAGAGGGGAAAGCAGTAACACGCGTTATAGATTTAAGGCTTATAGAAGGGATAGTGGTGACCGCGCCGGGACTCGAACCCGGGACCCACTGATTAAAAGTCACTCTAACCGGCTGGCTTCTATCCGGTGATAAAATTGCTTATTACAAGAGGAAAACTTGATTTTACCTTCTCTGGAATTACCTCCTTAATTTTAGTGGATCAGTGGGTCTTATTTTACGGCTTAAAATACAGAAAGTGCAACCCAGTGAGATTAGCTTAAGCCGGTATTAGCCCGCTACCGCCTAAAACCTATCTTCATTACCGCTCAGGATCCCTCATTCTTTTTCCTTGAGAGCCGCTTCCGCCTCCCGGTAGCGGTTGTGGATGATCAGGACCAGCATTTCCTTATCGCTCTCCTTGAGATAAAGATCTTCCATCACCCGTTCGATAAGTTTTTTTCTCGATTCATTCAGCCCCATTCTTCCAGCACTAGAGCTTGAAGAGAATTTATCATCAAAAAGAGGAGTAAGGTTTGGCTCACCCTCGCCATATACGAGATAAGCTACGTTTGTCCCAAGAGCTCCCGCCAGTTTCTGCCTGGTTATTTCCCGGCCGCTGCTGATGCCAATCTCCAGTTTCTGGATAGTGCTGATATCCACTCCCGAGACTTCGGCAAGCTGAGACTGCGACCAGCCCCTCAGTTTCCTCAAATATTGCAGCCTTTTCGCCAGATTTCCGGCCTTTTCTTTATTATTCATAAGCTTCATTATACCTTACTAGCAGATTTTATGCTATAGATATTAGATGATAGTTTTATCATATTAATTACTAATAATGAATTGTTTTATGAGAATTAATATGATAATATATAAGAACTATATTGAAACTAAAAGATTCTGATGCTTCTGAAATGAAAGAGGTAGAAGGTCATGTTCTACTTTAATCGGAAATAATTTGAGTGGACCGAGAGTTGTTTCAGTAAAAACTATCGTAGACGAGGGTTAAAAACTGATGTTGACCGATAATAACCAAAGGTTCTGTCCAGTCATTTCTTTTCCAAAAGATGAAGCAAGCAGAAACAAA
The DNA here is from genome assembly GCA_036261665.1 of Chloroflexia bacterium. Taxonomy (GTDB): domain Bacteria; phylum Chloroflexota; class Chloroflexia; order Chloroheliales; family Chloroheliaceae; genus 54-19. The sequence goes on along the minus strand of DATAKM010000191.1, from coordinate 434 downwards.
GTCTTTGAGAAAGGAGGAATGACAAACAGGAACAGTACCGGAAAAAGGAATACACACCCAATCGACCGGCGTTTGAAAGAGATGGGCAAGTCTCGCAGATGGCTGGCTGAGCGGGTCGGTAGAACACCACAGACCATCGGGCTATACTGCAACTACCAGGTTTCTATAAACCCTAATTGCCTGGTTACGAGGCGTATATGCCGGGTGTTAGAGGTCGATCTTAATTACTTAATTCTAGGTAGGGGTTGCGCTCAGGCACAGGAAGCGCGATAGCCAGTTCATATATAGCTTAAGTACTTAAGTTTCGCACAAAATTAGCCTAATACCAATTTGGCTAAAGAAATGGGCAAAGGCTTCAAAAAAGCGCTTGGCTAAATGATGACCTTTGCTCATTCGCACCTTAACAATTCGTCCAGCTTTGAAATTTATCCGGC
>DATAKM010000183.1:0-34451 GCA_036261665.1 Chloroflexia bacterium | reverse complement strand
TCTGCTGAATCTGGCGGGTCACTTCCAGGTCGGCCCGCATCCGCAGATTTTCGGCTGAGAGTTGCCGGTTCAGGTAAGTAATTTCGGTATTGGCCTTTTCCAGTTCGCGGGTGCGCTGGCCGACCAGGCTTTCCAGGTTGGTAGTGTAAATCTGGATCTCCTGGGCCATTTGTTCAAAGGCTCGCCCTAGCTGGCTGAACTCATCCTTTGATTTTATGTCAAGTTTAAGATCGTAAGACTGTTGCTGAATCTGGCGAGCGGCCCCGGTCAGGCGGGCTAACGAACCGGTCATTCTACCGGAAAGCCAGTAGAGCAGCGCGAGCAGGACTAAAAGGGTCAGGAATCCGGCCAGGGCTGTAAAGAACAGGATTTGCTGCGTGTTACTCTTCATGGTGGCCTGCGTCTGCCATAGTGAGGTCATAAGCTCGTCTTTTGGGACCATGAAGCCAAAAACCCAGGCCGAACTTTTTATACCTTTAGTCGGGTCGCCGATAAAGTTCAAAGGGCTTAAGCGCAACAGGACCACCTCGTTGATCTTACCGTCGATTACAAGTTCGGAAAGAGCCGTTTGGTCGCCGGTGGGCAAGACCAGCCCGGCCACTCCGGGCACTTTGCTGTTGCCCAGGTAACGACTCAAACCCTGGTAACCGCCAATCGAGCCGGTCTGGGTGGTCAGGCCAAGTTTGGCTTCTCCGGCGGAAGAGACAGCCAGCACATTACCGTCAGCCTGGCTCAGAAAGGCAAAACCGGTATCGGCCAGTTTCAGCGACTCGACCAGTTGGGCGATTTGATCCAGAGAAAGATTGATCGAAACCGAACCGCTGACCTGGCTGCGATCCTGCGACCAGACCGGGTGAAAGACGGTCATAATGAGCTTGCCGGTCGAGGTATCCTTATAGGGTGTGCTGAAAGTTACCTGGCTGGACAGACTGGCCTTCAGGGCCGGGTCTTTAGCCCAGGTACGCCAGGTTTGCAGGACCCCCGGAGGCTGGTAGTTCCACAAATTGGTGCTTTTATAAACTTTGGGGTTAATTCTGGCCACGCCTCCGGCATAGTCGTTCCAGGGAGTGGTGCGGATGTAGGCTACCTCCGGGGAAGAGACAAAATTGACCCGCACATTGTCCAGGCTATACTTTTGAACCAGCGGAAAGAAGAGGTTAAGCAGGCTGCTCTGTTTGACCGCTTGCAATACCTCCGGTTTGGGCTTCCCGTCAGGCCCAAGCAGGTAAGGCAGAATGCTGACAGCGGAAGGCCGGTCCGTGGCGCTCTGATACCAGCCTCCGGTGGAGTTATATTCCAGTTTGTCCTGAAAATAATCAATCTGGCTGGCTGCTTCAAAGAGCGGCGCGAACTCGGTTTTATGATCCTCCAGGGTCTGGGCCACTCCTGCCAGCATCTGCACATCCGAGACAGCCTGGTTCAACTGCAAATCGGTCCGGCTGGCGTTCACCTTGATATAGTTGCTGAAATATTCGCGAGAGGCGGCGGTCAGGCCGTTTTCAACGTTCTGGTCCACCGAGCTACTCAACTGGTTGATACTGACCAGCGTAATAATCCAGACCAGACCGACGCTGACGAGCAAACCACAGCCGGTGAAAAGCACTAATTTTGTCCGGTATTTCATAGTCCATTCCGCCTTTAACATCCGATAAGTTTGATTAGCCAGGTGCGTTTCCGCACCAACCCTTAAGTTGGATTGGCCGGGTGCAGGTCCTCGTGAATAAAGCTGACCACTTCAGGCAGCCGAGAGCGTATAAAGAAGTGATCGCCTTCAAACATGCGCAGTTTGAAAGATCCCCTGGTGTGGCTTTTCCAGAGAGCCAGTTCTGCCTCGTCCACGGCCCGGTCGCTTTCTCCACCCAGCGCCCGAACCGGGCAATCCAGTAAGCGGTCGGAAGGATGGTCTAAAGCGTAGTCGTAATTCTCAAGAAGGCTAAAATCTGCCCGCAGAGCCGGGATAAATATATCCAGCAGAGCCGGGCTGGTTAAAAAGCTCTCCGGCAAACCGCCATAACGCCGCCTGACCTGTCCGATAAAGGCGTCACGAGGTAGACCGGCAATCGGATTTTCGTTGAAGTTCTGACGGGGAGCCCGGCAGCCTGACACAAAAAGGTATTCAGGCGAGAGAGCGAAGTTTTCTTCCAGGTAAGAAGCCAGGCTGAAAGCGATTAGCGCCCCCAGGCTATGCCCGAAAAGCGCAAAAGGCCGGTCCAAAAAAGGTTGTATGTTGCGGGCCATCTCCATGATCAGCGGCCCGATCTCTTCGAAAGGCTTTTCACGCAATCGCTCCTCCCGACCGGGCAACTGTACCGGGCAGACTTCTATCCCGGCCTCTTTGAAAAGGCCCGGCCACTCCCGGAAAAGCGAAGCGCCTCCGCCCGAGTGAGCGAAACAGAAGAGCCGCGTGGAGGCATTGGGTAATGCTCCTGCTCCCCGCAACCATTCGTTACGGGGGAGTCCTGCCACCATGCCGGGTTTTCCTTTCTGATCGAGCGCCAGTTGCACGTTTCTTCTTTCCTTTCTACCTGATCTACCTGACCAAATCCTGTTAAACGGGGCAGCCTGAGTGGCGCTGCTAAAGTCACTCAGGCTAGTCCGCTGCAAAGCTACCCGGTTACTTAATTTTGCAAGACCGGGCCGGGAACCTGGGCGGTCAGGCGGCGGACCACGTCTCCGGCCAGTTCGTAAATACTCGGCCCCTGGAGCAAGGTTTCAGCCGGAATAACGATATTCAGGTCTTTTTCTATCCAGACTTTCAGCTCGACCGTCATGAGCGAGTCGAAGCCGAGTTCAAAAGTGGACTGGTGGAGATCTAAAGCCGCTCCTTCCAGACCCAGTACCCGGCAGACTTTCCCGCTCAGGTAGCTTTCAACCAGGGCCCGCTGGTCCCAGCCCTGGAGAGCCAGAATTTCGTTCCGGATTGGAGCCGGTCCTTCCTGGCCTTCGCCTTCCGCTGCAGGGCTGCCCTCTCCGGCCATTTCTTCCAGGTTCTGGATAAAGCCGGTCCGGTTGAGCAGCGGAGAGGTTTCGCTGAGCAACTTCCAGTTGACATCAATCACCGCTATCTGCGCAGCGTTTTGCCGGATTAATTCTCCCAGGATCAAGAGGCCCTGCTCCGGTTTGATCGTGCCAATCCCCTTGGTAGCCATGCGGTCACTCCGGCCTTTAAGAGCGGCCTGCCCCACGTCCGACCATGGTCCCCAGTTGATACTGACTGCCGGGAGGCCCCGGGCCTGCCGGTAGAGAGCCAGGCGATCAAGGAAGGTGTTAGCGGCCACGTAGTTACTCTGGCCGGAGACACCCAGGATGGATGTCATGGACGAGAACATTACAAAAAAGTCGAGAGGTTGCTCCTGGCTTAGCTGGTGCAGGTTCCAGGCGCCCAGCATCTTGGGCGCCAGCACATCATCGAAACGGCTTTTGTTCAGGTCTGTCAAAATCCCGTCTTTGATCACGGCAGCGGCATGGATTATCCCTTTGAGAGGAGGAAAATCCTGCCCGCAGCTAGCGATAGCTGCGGCGAGCTGAGCCTGCTCGGTAACGTCGACCGAAAGCGCCGCTACCTGGATGCCCTGAGCTTCTAAAGCGTAGAGGATGCCCTGAGCTTCGGCAGAAGGCCGGCTACGTCCGAGCAACAGGAGGTGACGAGCGCCCTGCTCAACCAGCCATTCTGCTACAGCCAGGCCCAGACCTCCCAGCCCGCCTGTCACCAGGTAAGTGGCGTCGGGCTGGCACACCGGGGCAATCAGGCCCGGTACAGCCAGTTGGCCAGGAGTGGGCAGCGAGATAAAGCTACGTACCAGGCGCTGGACATAGCTTACTTCTCCACGCAATGCCCACTGCTCGCCGAACTCCTCGCGTGCCAGCAGATCCAGCAAACCCAGGATTTCTGCGGGAGTAGGGTCCGAGCTAAGATCGACCCGCGAGCAACGCAGTTCGGGATGCTCGTTCAACACTACCCCTGCCAAACCCCATAGGGGCGCTTGCGCCAAATTGCTTTGCTGAGGTACTTCGTCCAGCCCGGCGTAGCCGTTTGTAACCACCCACAGGCGCGGTAAAAGCTGGCCACGATGCCGGGTCAGTGCCTGGACGAGGTGTAAAAGCCCGGCGCTGCCACGATCCCGGGAAGCTTCAAAGTAGGACCGGGTATCCGATTCCGAAAGAGGCCCATTTGGCTGGTCTTCCACACCCCACAGGTAGAGTACCTGGTGAAGGGGCGGGAAAGCAGTCGCCTCCAGGTCCGCCAGCATTTGCCGGAAATGCTCGGGATTGGTCGGATCAAGCTGGAAAGCGCGTTCCTCGGCTGAGAAACGATACTGCGTAGAAGTGCAAACCATCAGGCAGGTTTCGCCCTGGGCTTCTAAATTCATGCTCAGAATGGCCCCTAACTGATCTGTGCCACCAAAGATCAGGCTGCTCCCCGGCTTGCTGGCTACCGGTGCGGCAGTAACAGCTTCCAACGCCTGCCATTCCAGCTTATAGAGCCAGTTCTGGCCTTCCTCCGGGTTGCTTTTAGTCTCGGTGACGCGCAGCCGTTTCAGCCGCAGACCTTCAATAGTAGCTACCAGTTTGTAATCTTCGTTCAGCAGACTGATGTTAGCTTCTACTGTTTCAGCCTGAAAATCCATCCCGGGGGCAAAGGAAGCGTAAGACCAGAGTTGACGGCTGGCCGGGCCGTAGAAGGTAAAGCGCCGCACGCCTACCGGCAAGTACTTGCCCGCCGAGCCGTCCGGGGCGAGCGGGAAAGCCGCCGACACCGCCTGGAAACTGGCATCCAGCAGCGCAGGGTGCAGGTTGTAAGCGGCCGCCTCGTAAACCAGATCAACCGGCAGCCTGAGCTGGGCCAGACTTTCACCGTCCCGGTACCAGATTTGTTCGACTGCCTGGAAGGCCGGACCGTAGTGCAGCCCGCGACTCTCCATGCGTTCGTAATGGGCAGTTTTAGACAGAATTCCCCGGCAGCGCTCCTGGATAGCCTGAATTTCGCGGGGAAGCAGGCCTGTGCCAGGTTGCGGCACGGCGGCTTGCTCCAGTACAAGGGAACTGTTCAGGCGCCATGCGCCAGGCGAGGCATGAGAAGCGCTGGCGATCTTTATTGTGCCGAGACCTTTAGCCTCAGGGCCGGCCAGCAGGCTTAGCTGGATGGCGACCGGAGCCTCCGCCGGCACAATCAAAGCTTCTTTGAATACCACCTCGCCCAGGCTGATAGGAGTGGAACCGGCTACCTGTCGAGCCGCCGCCAGAGCCATTTCGAGATAGGCTGAACCCGGCAACATGGCTAGTCCTTGCACCTGGTGGTCGGCAAGGTAGGGCTGTTCTGAGAAGCTCAGCGAACCGGACCAGACATGACTGCCGGGAGAAAAGGCCAGGGAGAGATGCTCGGCCAGGAGGGGGTGGCCTCCGGTGGCCTTTTTCGCAGCCTGGCTTTCCCTGACGCTGAGCGCCCGGCGAGTAGGATAGTCAAAGCGCACTCCCAGTCCCGGCATCTGGTCAAACCAGTAGCGCTGGCGCTGCCAGGGATAGGTCGGAAGAGTTACACAACGGGCACCCGGTTGGCTGATCGCACTCCAGTACAGGTTGTAACCGCGGCTGTAGAGGGTTCCCAGGCTGGCCAACAGGCTGGCACGTTCGGGCGCTCCCCGCCGTAGCGAATTCAGGACAGTCTGAGAGGTGTCTTCGGGATCGAGACGGGCTCCCTGAAGGATCGCGCTGGACAAAACCGGGTGAGGGCTTACTTCTAACCACAGGTTAAAACCCTGGGCAGCCAGCACTTTAACCACTTCACTGAATAAGAAAGGATCGCGCAGGTTGCGGCCCCAATAAGCCGCGTTCAGTTCTTCACCCGCGATAAGCTGGCCCGTGACGCTTGAGTAAAGTGGGATAGCGGTAGCCTGTGGCTTTAACCCGGCCAGTTTAGCCACCAGTTCTTCCCGAATAGGCTCCATCTGAGGGCTGTGGAAGGCTACATCTACTCCGGGCAGCATTTTGCAAAAGACCTTCTGTTTTTGCAGGTAGACCAGCACTTTCTCAAGAGTGCCGGGATCTCCCGAGAGAATACTGGAAGTAGGGCTGTTGCTACCGGCCACCGCCAGTACATCCGAACAACTCGCAATCGCCAGTTGAGCCTGCTCGAAGGGTAATTCCACCAGGGCGGTCTTTCCTTTACCCGAAGTAGTTTTCATCAAACGGCTGCGCTCTGCCACGACCAGGATTGCTTCTGGCAGCGTCAGGACGCCGGAGACGCAGGCGGCAGCCACTTCGCCGAGGCTTTGCCCTACAATCGCGTCCGGGATAATCCCGAAAGACTTCCAGAGAGCCGCCAGGCTGACCTGGATGGCGAAAATGGCAGGCTGGGTGCGGTCAGTTTCATTCAGGCGAGACTCTTCTTCAGGCGCGGTCAGTTCTTCCAGAAGCGACCAACCCACCAGCGGCCGCAATAAAGCGTCACAGCGTTCCATGCTTTCCCGAAATAGCTCGCTCTGGTCCATTAGTTCCTGGCCCATACCCAGCCAGTGGGAACCCTGGCCAGAAAAGACCATCACCAGGCGGTTGGGGCGATTACCGCTGCGGGGGGAAGAGCCGTTATGGGCGGGTTCCTGTTCAATGGCCCGTAACCGCTCCAGCAATTCTTGCCGGTTAGTCCCGACCAGGGCCAGGCGGTGTGAAAAATGGTTGCGGCGTTGCCCGGCGGTGTAGCAGACATCAGCCAGGTCAAGCTCCGGCGGGGCTTCCTCCAAAAACTGGCGGTAGGCCAGGGCCAGGGCTTTCAGGGTCTGGTCATTCTGGGCCGAAAGAGGCAGCAAGTAAGCGCCTGCCGGTTCCTCCGCCGCGCTAACTGGCGCTGCCGGAGCTTCTTCCAGGACTACGTGGGCGTTGGTGCCGCCAAAGCCAAAGCTGCTCACCCCGGCGAGCAAAGGCCGGTCGGGCTGCGGCCATGCTCCCAGGCTGGTTTGCACTACCAGCGGCAGTTCATCGAAGGGAATGAGCGGGTTAGACTTCTGGTAGTGCAGGTTGGGTGGAATTACCCTGTTTTTGAGAGACAGGGCTACTTTGATCAGCCCGGCAATCCCCGCCGCCGCCTCGGTGTGACCGATGTTGGATTTGAGTGAACCCAGGGCGCACATTTGACCCTCCGGGCGGTCCTGGCTCAGAATGCTACCCAGGGCCTGCACCTCGATGGGGTCGCCCAGGCGAGTGCCGGTTCCGTGAGCTTCAACATACTGCACCTGGCCGGGCGAGACACCGGCCTGCTGGTAGGCCCGGCGCAATACGGCCTGCTGGGCCTGTTTGTCAGGAGCCATAATGCCTTTGCTGCGCCCGTCACTGTTAACGGCGCTGCCCCGGATTACCGCATAAATCTGATCGCCGTCAGCCAGGGCCTGCGACAGCGCCTTAAGTACTACCACCCCGGCGCCTTCGCTGCGGACAATCCCGTTAGCCCGGGCGTCAAAGACTTTGCAGCGGCCGTCGGGAGCGAGCGCTTCGGCTTTAGAAAAGAAAATGTTGGCGTCCGGCTTCAAAATAACGTTGACACCCCCGACCAGGGCCAGGCTGCTTTCACCGCTCCGAATACTCTGGCAGGCCAGGTGAACCGCTACCAGCGAACCGGAGCAGGCAGTGTCGAGCGACAGGCTGGGGCCTTGCAGATCCAGGAAATAGGAGAGACGATTGGCCAGAATGCTGTCGGCGGCACCCGCCCCTGAAAAAGCCTCGATTCGCCCAATATCGTCAAACATCAAGTTGCCGTAGTCGCTGCCCAGGGTCGAAATAAAGATGCCCGTCTGGCTGCCCGCCAGTTTATCGGGAGCGATCCCGGCATCTTCCAGGGCTTCCCAGGCCGATTCAAGAATCAGGCGCTGGCGAGGGTCAAGATGAACGGCCTCACGAGGCGAAATATTGAAAAAGAGCGGCTCAAATTGATCGAGGTCCGGCAGGAAGCCGCCCCAGCGGGTAGTCATTTTGCCAGGTACATTCGAGTCAGGGTCATAAAAATCGTCGGCGTTCCAGCGGTCGGACGGCACCTCGGTTACGCTGTCGCGGCCCTCACACAGCAATTCCCAGAATTCGGTCTTGTTACGTGCTCCCGGAAAGCGGCAGCCGATACCGACCACGGCGACAGGCTCCAAGCCCGGCGCAGGATGTTCGATAGAAGGCGCGGGTTGTTCCTGAATAGCCGCGAAACCGGCGATAAAGTTAGAAAGTGCTGCAATATTAGGATATTCCCAGGTCAGGGTCGGCGAAAGAGGCCGTTTGAGCCACTTTTCCAGGTCATTGATCAGGTTAACCGCTTCCAGGGAAACCAGCCCGTAATAGGCAAAAGACTGGTGTACGTCAATTTGAGAGGCCTCAAGGCTCAATCTCCTGGCAAAATAATCCTTCAGGCGCTGGGTTATTAAAAAGGCCAGCAGGTTATCGCCAGTCGCCGGGGCGCCGGTCGTCATAAGCGCTTCGCCAGAGGTATACTGGTCAGGGTTAAGCTGCCACCGGTAGCTGATTTCCAGCTTTTCCGCCTGCCAGAGTTCCCGGCACAGGCGGCGTTGTAGCTTCTGCCCGGCGGTACGCGGCAGGCTACCGGGTTTAACCAGGGCGATGCTGTGAATTTCGAGGTCGTGGCCGCTGGCTACCCGGAAGCGAATGGCACTGATGATTTCCTCGGCATCAACTTTAGTGGAAAGATCCGTTTCACAGGCCAGGCCGAGCTTTTCCTCACCATCAATTTCCAGGGCGAAGGCTGCCACGCCCCTGGCTACTACCGCCGGGTGGCTCTGCTCGACGCTAGCTTCAATATCCTGGGGATAGTGCTTGCGCCCGTGGACAATGATCAGTTCTTTCAGGCGGCCCGCCACATAGACCTGGCCATCCTGCATGAAGCCTAAGTCACCGGTCCGCAGGAAAGGCCCTTCGCCACTACCGGCCAGTTTAGCCTGGAAGGTCGCGGCGGTCGCTTCCGGCTGCTGCCAGTAACCTTCTGCCACCCCGGGTCCACTCAACCAGATTTCACCCACTTTGCCCTGCGCAACCGGCAACATGGTGTCCGGGTCTACAATTAACAAGCGGTGGTCCGGCAGAGGGAAGCCGCAACCCACCACCTCTTTAACGGTTTCAGCAGCCTGGCCTTCTTCGGCAATCTCCACGGCATGTTGCGCCAGGGCCGCTTTGTCGAGGGCCAGGAAAGTCGGCGCCACCGGGCCGCTTGCCCCGGAAATTGCGTTGGTCGCTTCCGACATTCCATAGGATGGGTAAAAGGTTTCAGGCCGGAACCCACTGTCCTGGAAAGTTTCGGTAAACTTCTGAAGAGTCTTACTGCTGACCGGCTCACCTCCCGAAAGAGCCAGGTTCCAGCGGGAGAGGTCTAGTCCGCGCCGTTCGGCCGGTGTTATCTTGCGGCAGCACAACTCAAAGGCGAAGTTGGAGCCGACCGTGGCGGAAGCGCCATACCTGGAAAGAGCCTCCAACCAGGAAGCCGGGCGCTGCATAACTGTCCACGAAGGCAGGATGACTCCTCGAACGCCGTAGAAGAGCGGGTGCAGGATGCCGAAGAAGAGGCCCATAGTATGAGTAGGCGAGAGCCAGCTAACGGTCCCCTGGAGTGGGCGTCCCTGGTAGCCGGGAAAACGCCTGATATTGCCCAGGGCGTTGGCGTGGCTGATCATGACCCCTTTCGGGCTTCCGGTTGAGCCGGAAGTATAGAGCAAAAAGGCCAGGTCGGAAGCTTTAGCTGCCGCAGGAAGCCCAAGCCCGGCGCTATCAATGTCAGCCGCCTGCTCAATACTCAACCAGGCGATACCGGTTAGTCCCGCGCTGCCTGAACTGTTTAGCTCCATGCTTTCCCGCATAATATGGTTAGTCAAACCTACCCTGGCTCCGCAGTCCTGCACGACCGCTTCCAGACGGTGCAAACTCTGCGCGACCTGGCTCAGGTCCGGGGTATAGGCCAACACCGGGATGGCCCCGGCGTAGAGACAACCGAAAAAAGCGCTAATCCAGTCCAGACCTGGCGACAGAGTCAGCAGAACGGGCTGCCCCTCTAACTCGCGCTGGCGCAGCATCAGCCCAATCTGTCGCGCTCGCCGGTCAAGTTCCCCGTAAGTCAGGTGAATTTCTTCATTCCCACCGGTCGGCAGAAAAGTGAAGGCTGTCTGTAAAGGCTGTTGCAGGGTGCGCCAGCGTAAAAGTTCGCCCAGGCTGTTAAATTCGGGAAGGGCCTGGCTGAAGTACGCAGAGGAAGGGCTCTCTTTAAATTCTTTCTGGCTGGTGCGCATCTGGATAACCGTATTCGGATAGGGTGAAACGATATTTTCGACCAGCTTGATCATGTGCTTCTGAAAAATTTCGATTTGCCAGTGCAGAACCGGAATAGCGCTCTGCTGCTGCAAGGCTACCGCATGGAGCATTAAACTGTTGCCCCCGGCCTGGTTACGGATATCAGACCGGACAAAAAGTCCATCGTAGGCAATAGTGTCGGGTCGGAGTCGACTGGTCAATTGCCAGCCGACTATCTGGCCCTGGTAGCGCAGGCCCAGGCTGTTAAGCGGCTCAAAGTCTTCAAAGCGGGGCGTCTTGATGCCTTTGTAACGGCTGTCGGTTGAAACCAATTCTAAAATCTGAGCCTTGTCTATTTCAGTCAGATCGGCCCACTTGAATAGCGTGCAGCCCTCCGGCAGGGTCAGGCTGGATAAATCAGCTTTAGGTTTGCCGGTCTCATCTTTACCGGGGGTCATTTCGAAAGTCAGGCCGGTCAGGGCCGGTTTGCTCCAGCCACATTTGCCCAGCAGGTTTTCCAGAGCCTGGCAGGCCGGCAGATTTTCCAGGTAGTTTAGTTCAGCCCGGGTGTAACCCTTTTCGCGGGTTACCTTTTCCAGTTTCTCCAGTAGCGCCTTGCCAATACCTCGCTTGCGCTGGTGACTACCCACAAAAATTGAAATCACTTTGACTGTCTGGCGGGCCGGGTCGAGGCTCGCCAGCACTAAACCCACCGGAATATCCAGTACAGAAGCGCCAATAGCAACCGTGGCCGACTCGAGTTGCTCGGGAGACAGCATTTTATAATTTTTTTTATAAGTTAGTAGCTGGTAGGAGCCGGCAGTGGTGGCATCCAGCACCTGCAATTTGAACTCAGGTTGTGCTAGCATTGTTAAATACCCTCCCATTAAAATAAGTGACCGGACTGCTAAAAACCGCTTTTACTTGCCAGATTTAGCTGAAAGACGTCATTCGTTTCAGCGGCGGTGAAGTGTGCCTCAATCCCATAACAAAATTGAACTAAATTTTTCCGGCGCGACCAGGCGCAAAAGTTCATAACCGATACCGCTTAAACCCTGGAAAAAACCGGGAGAAACCAGGTGCAGGGGATGCGGGCCAGATAGTTGAAAGCCGCCTGCCCGGCCCAGAATAGCGGCGGCCCGCTCACGGGCGCTTTGCAACAGTTCGGGCCGCTTTAAACGCAGCGAAGCCTCAATCATAAAGTCGAACCGTCCGAAATTGCCGCAGCAAAGGTGATCCAGCCCATCCAGGGGTTGTTTTAAAGTAACCTCCAGCGCCAGGTTTATTTCCTGCTCAATGCTAGAGTCTGCCAGGAGGCCCAGGCTGGCCAGGCGAGTCAGGCCGATCCCGGGTGCTCCATGACACCAGGTAGCCCAGCAGTTGGCAGCCTCTTCTGACTGGCCCTGCCACATCAGCCAGTTAGAAAAAGCGGGCCGGTAGAGGCGGCGCTCAAAAGCGATAGCCTCCTGGGCGGCTTGCCGGTATGCCGGGTCCGGTAGGACCTGAGAGAGTCGCAGGAGGGCATAGGCAATCCCGGCTGCTCCGTGTGAAAAGCCAGACCAGCACCGTCCTTCGAGGGTAGCCCATGATCCCGCGCTCTCTGGACCGGTTAACTCTCCATCCAGCAAATGCTGGCCGCAGGTCCTTAAAAGCTCTAAAATAGTCGGGTCGTTGGTCTCCTGGTAGAGCGCCAGCAGACCCAGAATAGCCCCGGCACTGCCGGAAACTACATCGTACTGCTCCTCGCCATTTATCACCTCCCCGGTAAAGACCAACCGGGCAATTTTTCCGGCAGCTATTATTAGGGAGTTTTCTTCCAGCCATTGACCGCTCCTGACCAGGCTATAAATCACCGAAGCGGCTCCCATTGCCCCTCCCAGCCCGTTTAAGGCGGTGACATTCAAGTTTTCCTTAGCTAACTTATCCAGCAAAGGCTGCCAGCTATCCAGGGCCAGTTGCCGGTAAGCCGGATCAGCGCTGATTTTGCTGTAAGCTGCCAGGAACAAAGCGACCCCGGCCTGCCCGCTGTATAGGCTGAAATCAAAAGCGGCCGGGCGGCGAAACCGGTTAGCTGAGCTATTTTCCATAAAAACCCAGCCTGTCCCATCTGTACCCTTGAAAGCCTGCTCTTTCAACAGGTGAGCGGTTGCTCCGGCCACGGCCAGCGCCTTTTCGGGGCTAAATTCCACTCCTGTTGTTACCTGTTGGGTCAGTGGAGCGAGCGTTTTTCCCGGCGCGATCTGCCCGGCTTCCAGCGAAAAGAGAGAAGCCTGGATGTACTTTATCTGCCGGTTAACCTCGGCCTGGTCGAGTTGTTGAAACTGCCGGCAGACCAGTTCATAGCCGGAGCGGTTTAAAAAGGCCGGCAAGTTTGCGCCTGCGCCCAATTCTAATTCCAGGCTATCAGCCCTTAGCGTAAAGAGCGGGATATCGAGCTGTTCCAGGTGAGCTATCTCAGCCTGCACCAGCGCTAAAGGTGTAGAGAGGTTGGACGAGGAAGCCACACTTTTAAACAGGCGAGCCAGCAATTTCGCGCGTTCGCTGGCCGTGCGCAAGCAGGCCGGTTCCAGGGACTGTTTCAGTAAGTCGTGGTAGACCTGGGTAGGGCGAAAGACAAAACGCACCGTTGCAGTCCGAAACGCCTTTAAAGGGCCTGTTTCGTCCAGCCAGGCGTCCCGGTTTTCCAGCACCAGCGAAGTCAAACACCGGAAGCCTTCGATAAGCTGCTGCCGGTAAGCGCTGGCCCTGGCGGGAAGGCCTGTACCCGCAAGGGTAGGACGGTGCGGCCACGTCACAGGACCGAGAGAAGCGGATGGCTTGGACGGTTGCATACAGTCGGTGTTTATGAAAGCCCAGCCCTTCTGCGGCATAGCCGGAAAATGTCCCATCCCTGCCAGGCCGCTCTGGTCATATTTGGGCCCGCTGGCCGGAACCTGCCAGGCCGGCAGGAACCCGGTATGCAGGACGCTAAAATCATCCACTTGAGCGTTGTGGTCGTTCTCGGTGAGCATGGGCGGTGGTGGGTAGAAAAGCCCCTCCTGGTCCAGCGAGAAGGGATATTCGCCAGCCGCCAGCACGTTCTGGTAGTGGTAATCGTTACCGCGCAGGAGATAAAACAGACCCAGCAACGCCCCCGAACGCCAGTAGTAGCGTTCAAGCTGGTCTTCATCCTGGCAAGGCGCGGGCCTGACGCACTCGACCCAGCCGTAAGCGCCCCGCTCCAGCACTTTAACCTCCTGAAAACCCCATTCCAGTTGCGGCCCGCACCATTGCAGTAAATTCTGAAAAGCCTGTTCTACGGCCAGACTGCGCGGTTTATAAATCAGCTCAACCCCGTTTTCAAAAGTTAAACCAATCACCTGCTGGCCGCCGTTGTGAGGATCGGAAAGGGCCGGGCGGATTGAACTAATCCCACACCCTGCTATGCCAAAGTCCCGGTCCAGCGCTTCTCGATCATTTTGCAGCCGTTCGCAGAACCGGGCGGTGGCCTTTAGCCAGGAGGCCAACCGGGTAGAAAGCAGCCGGGCCAGCACCGGATAAGCCTGAAAGAAGCTCAGCAAGGCGCTTCTGTGAAGCATCCTGGCTATGAAGTGCCGGTAGCTGGTACGAGTGGGAGCCGTTCCGGCTGCTAAGGCTGGCGCAAGAAAGCTCAACCCGGCTCTATCAGCCTGGAAAAGCGAAAACTCCAGCCAGAGCGCTTTGCCTGCCAGTTCGCTTAAATCCCGCAGTAACTGCTGTTCGAAAGAGACCTGGCATTCAGAGGAAAGAAAATTCCAGACGGCGGTCATGTGACGCTGGCCCGTGCGGACGAAAACAACCAGGATTTCTTCAAACGGTTCCGGCGCACTCCGGTCAAAGCAGCGCTCCGCCCCCTGCTCGCCAGTAGTTGAAAGTTCCGGGCTGGCTTCCGACAGACTCAAAATAACTTCTTCAAATAAGACAGCCCAATCCGGCCAGAGCGTAGAGTCGGCAAGGGATGACTCGGAAACAGGAGCGGAAGCGAAGCCGGGTGGATAAAGGGGCCCAGCTTGTAGCAGAAGCCGGGCTATTTCCGAATGTGCTATATCCGATTGTAAGGAATGGCTGGTTAATAAAGTCATGTCGCGCCTGTGTCAAAGCTCAAAGACCGATAGTAAGCCGAAAGTAAACCGCCGGGAAAAACTAGTTATCCTGGCTGCTCCCGTGAGCCGAAAATGGGTTGAAATAATCCTGGAGCAGGGTAGCAGCCCGGCGTACTTCAGGAGCCAGGGGCCTATCTTTATCCAGGGGTTCGAAAAGTTCCTGCAACTGGCCCCAGAGACTTTCCGAATCAGCCTGCTGCCCATCAAGGTGCGTCCACTGGGTGATAGCCAGGGCCAGCGAAGCCAGTACCAGCCAGCCGTACTGGCACAAATCTGAGACAGTATTGGCACCGTTGAGAGCCATCGGCACGTGATCCTGGTTGCCCAGGTTGGTCGGCAGGGCCGTGAGCGTTGCCGGGTGAGCCAACTGGCGAATCTTGGCAACGAAAGAGGTGGCCGCGATCTGGACACCGGCGAAGCCGCTCTGCGGACCCGGTGTCGGGGTGAGCAAAGGCGGCTTGTTGCCGTTATGAACCGGGTCTACCAGCAGTCCCAGTTGGCGCTCGGCCAGGAAAGCTAACTGGTGCAGGCATAAAGCCTGAGTATCGGAACAGAAAGCTACCGGCATAGCATGGAAATTCCCGGCGTGCAGGACGCTATCCTCGAAAACTATCGGGTTATCGGTGCAGCCCTGCGACTCGTGCCATAAAATGTCTTCCTGGGCCGCCAACTGGTCCAGCACTGCCCCGATGACCTGGGGAGCGCAGCGCAGGCTGTAGATTTCCTGTAAAGGCCGCCCGGGATTGGGTTCCAGCGTAGCAACCGAGCGTAACTCCTCGCGTATCCACTCTGCCGCCTGCATCTGGCCGGGCTGTCCTCGCACCAGACCTACGCCGGGAGCATAAGGTTGCTGGTTGGTACGGAGTAAAAAGCTAATCCGGCCACTCAGCGCTGCCAGGCAGCGAGCCATGCTTAGAATGGATTGGTGATTGACTGAAACCACCGCCAGGCTGGCGGTCGTTCCATTGACAAAGGCCAGCGCTTCACGGGCCGACCAGACATAGGGCTCAAGCTTCAAGCTGGCCAGCACTTCACGGGCCGGAGCCTGCGCCCACCCTGTACCATCTTCATAGACCCAGGCCTCACCAATCCCGGCAAAGGCCAGGGCAGCGTGCGCCAGTGGCACCAGGTCGCCACTGGCGCTAATCGAGCCATCCCGGGGGATGACCGGGGTAAAGCCGCGATTCCAGAAGGCAGCCAGCCTGTTCCAGGCCTGGGGCGGAACGGCTGAATAACCCCTGGTCATACCTTTAAGCCGAAGCCACAGCATGTAGCGAGTGACCTGAGGCAAGAGCGCTTCGCCCTGCCCGCTGGCCAGGTGCGAGATCAAACCGAGGCCCTGGTCTTCCCTGGAAGCGCTCGCTTCGTACTTAACCAGCGGTCCAAAACCCTGGGTTACCCCGTAGACTTTTTGGCCCCTGGCAATCGCGTGCTGAAGAGTTTCCACGCTTTCAGCCATTCTCCGGTAGTCCAGTTCCGAAAGGCTTAGCTGGCTGTGCCAGTCCGACTCAGCCAGTAGTGCGCCGAGGTTTGTTTCCTTCAAGGTTGTGGCTATCATGCTTTCCCCCAATGCTCTCTAGACCAATAACAAGGCTTGCTTAAACCCCTGAGTAATCAGGCCAGTTGCCGGGCGGCCAGTTCTTGAAACGGTCCTGGCTGCGCCATTAGCTCGGTATAACTACCGGCCTGGGCGATTTTGCCGTTTTGCAGGACATAAATGCAGTCGGCATTCATGACCGTACTCAGACGGTGAGCGATTACTACGCGGGTGGTATGCTGGCTTTCCAGGCTCCTGGTAACAATCGCCTGGGTTTCGTTATCCAGGGCGCTGGTCGCCTCATCCAGTAAAACGATGCGGGGTTTTCCGATCAAAGCTCTGGCGAGCATCAAACGCTGGCGCTGCCCGCCGGAAAGAGTCGAACCGCCTTCCGACACCAGGGTATACATTCCCATGGGCATCTTTTTAATGTCTTCGGCAAAGCCCACCATCTCGGCAGCTTCCCAGGCTTCCTTGCTGGTGAAGGAACCTGAACCCACTATATTGCTAAAAATATCCCCGGCCATCAGCTTGCCGTTCTGGATTACCACTCCTAACTGGCGCCGGATCGCCTGGCTGTCCAGCCCTGCCAGGTCCTGTTTGTCGTAGTAAACCGAGCCCTGCTCCGCCACGTCAAAACCCAGCAGCAAACGCAAGAGGGAAGACTTGCCCGAACCGGAAGGCCCCACGATTGCCACAAATTGCCCGGGCTTGATCTGAAGGGAAACGCCATCCAGGATATAGGGACCGTCCTGGTTGTAGCGGAAGTAAACCTGATTTACTTCAATACTGCCGCTCAACTCGCCCGGGTCGGATGAACCGGTCTGAACTTCCGGGAGAGTTTGCAGAATAACCCTGGCTCCTTCGTAGGTAGGGATGGTGGCAAAGATGATCGAAGCCGCCGCCGCAATAGTGACCATAGCCACCAGTAATTGAATGAAAGTGCTCAGAAAGGCCAGGAAACTACCGGTGGAAAGATAATTAATATGGAAGGCATCGACCGCGATAAAGAGAAACATCAGGGTCACCAGGGGCCAGATGGCGCTAAAGACCATCAGGCTGATGCCGCGCACCCGGACTCGCGAGGCCAAACGCCGCTGCTGCGAAAACTCTTTGGCCCACACCGCGAAAGCCCTGGTTTCGGCCCCGGCTACTCTTAACTTGGCGATACCACTGATCAGTTGCAACACCAGGCCTGAAAGGCGTCCCTGGGTGTCGTACTGTTTACGCTGGTAGGGCAGTTGCGAGTAATTAACTCCTACGATTACCCCGATGGTAATCATCACCAGTACGAGAGCTATAAGGGCCAGTTGCCAGGAATAGACGAAGAGCAATAGCAGGCTCATGAAACCGAACAAGCTCTGCATGATAAAGATGCTGGCTGAAGTACTGACCAGGCTGCGTACGGCATCCAGTCCCATGGCCCGCGCCGCCAGGTCGCCCGCGGTATAGTTGCGGAAAAAGGAGGCAGGCAGGCTCATCAGGCGGTCCCACAAGCCCGCCTGTGTGGTAACATTGAGCTTGCTCTCCAGCCTGAGCACGATAATGCTGCGAGTGATTACGAAAGCGGCGGTAGCCAGCGCAATCACCACCAGTCCTATCAGGATTTGCCATAAATCGGCCGGCTGGCCTGCCGGGATAATCGAATCGAAGGTAAGGTTGGTAATGAGCGGAACCACCAACCCGGCCAGACCTCCGACCACTCCTAGAATTAAGGCCAGGGCTACATCGGACTTGCCGCCCTTCGTGCCAAACATGAACAGGTCTCTGGCGCTCATGACCTTCTGCGGGAAAGGACGGTAGAAGACATAAGCGCGTTGCTCATAGTCACCGGCCAGTTTTTGATCCAGCTTCTGGCGCACGCCGGTAACTGGGTCAATTACCTCATATGCTCTGGCTGATAGAGGTAATAATGCGACCGGTTGTCCGTCCGCTTTTCTAAAGCCCAGCATAGGCCCGTTATCTCGCCGCCACCAGTCATCAGTCAGGTTTACCTGGCGCTTGTGAAGACGGGAGGCCTGGATAATCAACTGGAGGGGGTCAGTCCGGCGCTCGCTGTCCTCCTGGGAGCGCTCCGGGGGAGCCTGAAAGGTTATTCCCTGAGCCGCGCCGATCAAGTGACAGGCCGTCAGGAGCGGGTCTTTAGCAGTTTTGCGCAACCGTTCGGTGATGGCCGACTCTTTGTCCAGCACAGAAGAAAGCATGTCTATGGCGTTATGTCCAACCACCATATCGTGCTCAGCTTTACTGTGAAGCCGGTTGATCTCATCAAAAGCCAGCAGGCGGATATTGACCGCTTTGAATTGGAAGTAGACCTGGTGAAAGAAAGCCAGCCCCGGCCACAACTGTTCCTGTTGAAGAAGCGTCAGGCTGTCTGAAGTCGCCAGGCGGCATTTGGTCTGGGCCTGAATCCAGGTATTGCCGTAAAGCGGAAAATAGATTGAGGGCGATTCAATCTCCAGCGGGTCGCCTCCCAGGAACAAACTCTGGCCTTCCAGGAAGCTTATCCAGACCCCTTCTTTACGAGGGCTGGTTCTGCCGGTCGCTGCCAGTTCCACTTCAACACCGCTTTCAAGCACCATGTTCGTGCGCGGGGTAATCAGTTCTTTAATCAAATCGGCGGACAAAAGGGCCAACCAGTTATCCACCAGGGCCGCTACATTGGCGGCATAGTCGAGGTCCAGCGCCAGTTCGTGCAGGTGAGAGACAGGCAGTTTGATAAGCCGGGTTTCACTCGCCCCGACCCCGATCAAACCCAGGCCCTCTCCGTAACGGCGGCTGTCCAGCCCAAAGATAAGCTGCCCCGCCTCGATACTGCCGATGTGATAGCGCGTACCTTTAATCTGGTTGTCTTTACCAATTTTAACCGCGAAAAGTTCTACTTTCCCGGTTTGTACCAACCAGACTACCTGGGGGTCATCCAGCAAAAAGGGGGTATTGCCGCCGGTAGTCAGCACTTCACCTTTAGCCGATAGAACAGTAGGAAATGTCTCTATTTCTTGCATCCTGGCCTCCTTAAAAGCCCTGAAAAGTTCAAAAGTCGCCCGGTCAAAGAGAGCATGAGCCCGGCTAACTGGCTATCAGCTTGCTGTAGGGGCCGGGAACGTCTTTCATTTCCTGGTGGGTGCCACGCTGGACAATTTTCCCGCCTTCCATCACGATAATTTCGTCGCAATCGCGGATAGTACTGAGGCGATGGGCAATTATCAGGCAGGTACAACCGCGCCTCCGCAAATTCAGGTCAATCTGGTTTTCGACCAGGGGGTCCAGCGCGCTGGTGGCTTCATCCAGTACCAGCACCGCCGGATTAGTGGAAAGCGCCCGGCCAATCTCCAACCGCTGGCGCTGACCGCCGCTAAAGTTGGAACCTCCCTCGGAAACCTGGCCGGAATACCCGCCCGGTCGGGCCGCAATATCGTTATGGATGCAGGCATCGGTAGCTGCCTGGACGAACTGAGCTTCAGGAATAGTAGGGTCCCACATGGTCAGGTTTTCGCCGACTGTGCCTTCGAAAAGGAAAATATCCTGGTCTACTACCGCCACCGAGTTGGTAATGGTGCTGCGAGGGACTTCGCTGCGGGGTTTACCGTCGAATAAAATCTCACCCGACCAGGGACTATAGAGCCCGGATACCAGTTTAGCCACGGTAGATTTGCCGCTTCCGCTGCCGCCGATCAGGGCCACCCGGCTGCCTGGTTTAAGATTCAGATTGAAATCTTCAATCAGGGGTGGGCCGAGGCGACTGTAACCAAAAGTCAGCCCTTTTAATTCCAGATAACCTTCCAGTTTAGGCAGGCGCCTGGAAAGTTCTCCTTTGTCTTCGGTTACATTCAATGCGGGATCAATCTGGTTACCCAGGACATCATTCAGCCGTTTAA
Source organism: Chloroflexia bacterium (assembly GCA_036261665.1). Lineage (GTDB taxonomy): Bacteria > Chloroflexota > Chloroflexia > Chloroheliales > Chloroheliaceae > 54-19. Next base: position 14,652 of record DATAKM010000183.1, on the reverse strand, counting down.
GGCCGCCTTCAATATCCTGTATAGTGGTACCCAGTTCTACCAGCCGGTTGATCGGGTCTACAAAACTGACCATAAGGCTCTGGAAGGCCACCAGCATACCGACTGTCAGGTCGCCGTTCATCACTCGCAGGCTGCCCAGCGCCAGGATACAGGCCACATTCAGCGCCAGTAACAAAACCGGCACAGCGTTCAGAAACTGGGTGTGGATGCCGCTATTCTGTTGAGCTTTATTGATCTTGGCCTGGTAACCCGACCAGCGGGCAAAGAAATCTGATTCTCGCCCGGTGGCTTTCAGGGTTTCAACCATTGAAAGGCCGCTCATCGAAACGCCCATCAACTTGCCGCGTTCCTGAAGTAACCGCTGATTGAGGTCCACTCGTTTGCGGGAGATAGCCCTGAGCACAAACAGGTTCAAAATGGCAAAAGTGATACCGACCGCCGCCAGGACAGGATCATAAATCACCATCAACACGCCATAGAAGAAAATCACTATCAGATCGAGCAGCGTCGAGGCCAACCGGCCTGAGAGCAGGCTTGCTACCTGATCATTGATAGCAACCCGGCTGCCGATTTCCCCGGCGTAGCGTTGGGTGAAATATTCCAGGGGCAGGCGCAGCACATGCCAGAAAAACTTGCTCGACATACTGACCGACAACTTGGCCTCCAGGCGATTCAGGTAATATTCCCTGATCCAGGTAAGCCCGGCCCGCAGGACCGCCGTCAGTAACATGCCCATTACCAGGGGGAAAAGCCAGGAAGTAAAGCCGCGCATCAGGTAGTAATCTACAAAGACCCGGCTAAAAGTTGGCACGAGTAAACCGGGTACAACCAGGCTCAGACCGGCCAGCACAACATAAAGTAAAGACTTTTCCGAACCGCGAGCCAGCTTCCACAGGACACTCGCAACGTTGAAGCGCAACCCGCCTTTTTCAAAGGTTTCGGAAGGCTCCATTACCAGGGCTACCCCGGTAAAAGCAGCATCAAATTCTTCATAGGAAACCGAACCGGGGCCGCTGGCCGGGTTGTTGATGTAAACTCGATTCCGGCCAAAACCCTCCAGCACCACAAAGTGGTTGAAGTTCCAGTGAATAATCATGGGCAATTTCAAGCCGGCCAGCCCTTCCGGTTCATGCTTGAAACCGCGCGCATTCAGGCCGTACTGGCGGGCGGCCTTGACGATATTGCTGGCCTTGCTGCCATCCCGGGAGACACCGCAAGCGCTGCGCAACTCTTCCAGCGGCACAAACCGGCCATAGTAAGCCAGGATAATTGCCAGGGCCGCAGCGCCACATTCAACCGCTTCCATTTGCAAAACGGTAGGAGTTTTGAAGCGCTTATGCTGGCGAATGCTCTCTTTCAGAGACTTTTTCTCAACGCTCTGTTTTAAAATAGAGGCTGGATTCAGCATCACCTTACCTCATCTCATTTCCTGTTAAACTCTTAAACTCCCAACTACTTGCTAAAAATGGGTAGTACCAGGTTGATCGGTTGTTGTTCGTCCATAATCAAGGTCGCGTTGAACAGAGTGCCGCTATTGAGTTTGATTTTTGGACCTTCCGAGGTTGTCCACCTGTAGCCGCTGACAGTACTCTGGTCCGTATCCAGGGTGACTTCCAGTTTCAGGCTGGGGCCAACCGACTCAATAGCCTGGGCCAGTTCCTGGCTTTTGACCGAACTGATGATACTGGCGCTGGTTGCCGGAAACTGCGAAATGGAAGAAATTGTTCCCAGCAAGTAGCCCGATTTAGCGGTCTGCACATTAGATGGTGCTATTTGGACTTTCGTACCGGGTTTAAGACGCTTGCCTTCTGCCAGCGAAATGTAGATCAGGCCGCGCAGCGGCTGATCGCTGGCTTCTATCCGGCCCACCGAGGTTGTAGTGTCTACTTTCTGGCCTTTTTCCAGATTCAGATCCAGCACAGTGCCGGTAGCCGGACTGATCAGATCAACCGGGGTGGCACCCGAGGTTCTTACCTGACCTATTACCTGGCCTTGCTTGACGCTCTGGCCCGGTACGACACTGAGGTTAAGCAGAGAACCGGCTTCGGCTGACTTTATATCAAGAATCCCATCCGGCTTGATCAATACTCCCCGCGCTTGCATTACGGAAGGAATGGCGCCCAGAAACCCCCAGATTATGGCCACGATTACTACCATCGCGAGGCCAATTAAGGCGATCCAGCTTTTACGGCTGGTCACCTGGATCAAATTGTCTAGCTCCTCGGGTGTAGCTAGACGATCAATCGCGCTTTGACGATATACGGCTGGCATTTGCTTACGCTCCTTGCTTATTTTGCTTCAAGCAATTAATGGCGCTGCCGGTTTGGAAATTAACCGGAAATCTCGGCAGGAGGGTGAAATGAAGTACTGGCCGCTTCCAGAATAACTTCACTCTCTGAAAGAGTAATTCTGTTGAGCGGCCAGTTACGGGTTATAGGATGCGGGTTAAGGCCCCGGGCCGGTATCAGTTTAATGGCCTGTCAGGCCAGATACCAGGCTGGGCGGCGCGACTAGGATAGTTTGACAGAGGTAGCGCAGCAGCCGCTGTCGGCCGCCCCACCGGCTACCACTTCCAGTTCCTGGTCGGCCAGTTCCCGTCCTGCGGAGTTCAGTTGATTTTCCAGAACTTCCTGGTAAGCATCCCGTGCTTCCGCCTCATCAAAGTCATACCCGTGATCGCTCGCAAATTTCACCATCTGGGTAGCAAAACCCTTATCGCCGGGGTTTACCTGGGTCACATCGCCCGCCTGGGCAGAGAGTTCTTCGCGCAGAATAGGGTCGGTGTTGATAACCTGAAAGAAAGCGGTAGCTGATTGCTTTGACATTGCATATTCTCCTTAGCTTAAATAAGTGAAACTGTTGAGCTTACAGCCGGGCGAATTCAGTTTGATCAAATCCGCTTTGCCGTAAGCTCAACTGATCTCAGTTTCCAGAAAAATCAAACCACTCGAAAGAACCAACCTGCTAGGCACTGGCCGAGGTAAGGCAGCAACCGCTATCCGCCACCCCGCCGGCAACTACCTCTAACTCCTGGTCGGCCAGTTCCCGACCGGAGGAAGCCAGTTGATTCTCCAGAATCTCGCGGTAAGCATCCCGGACTTCAGCCGAATCGAAACTGTAGCCATGCTGGCTACCAAAGGCCGCCATTTCAGTGGCGAATTCTTTGTTGTCAGTTCCGGCTTTAGTAATATCGCCCGCCTGGGCAATCAAATCTTCCCGCAGGGCTCCATCCGTATTAATCGCCTGCAAAAATTCGATTGCGGATTGTTTGGACATAATTGCGCCTCCTTGGGTGCATGTTGGTAAAACCGGTCATTCCGCCTCAATTTAAGCCAGACTTAATAAAGGTGCGGTTGCTACCGTGATCTCGGCCTGAGACCGGTCACAACCAACCTGTATCAATTCAAGCTTTTGAAACTGCCGGACTGGTTTTACGCTTAAAAGGTAGTTATAAACTCTGGTAAAGCCTTATTCCAGGGCTACAACAACCAGCTTGATCTTCAAACAGGCTATCCCATTTCAGGCAAACCCTAACTCACCCGCTAACAAGGCCTGTAGCCTTATCCAGCAGATGCCTTTGGGTCTAAAAGCAGGTGTAGCTTTAAGCAGACTTTTAGAAGTGAGTTGGCCGAATGGAGATTAAAAGTTGCTTTCGATCTGGATCAATTTGGTTTTCTGGAATGACCAAGTTTTACTGATTTTTATATAACATAGCTTTAAGCGTCATACAATGGGTTAGAGCCTTTACTACCCGGCATACTACCCATTTCACCCCCACTACCCGCCAGCGAGGCGGTGCACATGGCCAAACAGGACGGTCAAAAAGCTTTGCTAAGGATCAAAGTAACCAACCAACAATCTTTACACCGATCAAACCGTCAAATTAAGCGCAATTCTTTGCAGCGTTTGACCGCCTGGTTGCGATCATTCACCTGCAACTTTTGAAAGATCCGCTTGAGATGATATTTGACCGTATTCTCGGTAACGATCAACCGGGAAGCGATTTCCCGGTTGGAAAAATCCTGCGCCAGAAAATTAATAATTTCGATCTCTTGCTTGTTTAGCAAACCGGGAGATACCGGCTGGCTAAAAGTATATTGTTCAGGGAATAGAACTGCGCCGGAATGTAAGGCCGCTAACAGGCTGGATCGCAGGGCGCGATTTAAATCTCGGAATTTAAGATTTTGCTCGCTTTCCAGTTGTTCGATTTTCGCCGTAAAGAGCAGAGCCTGATCCAGGTCCCCCTGGGCCTTTTTAAGTTGCAGCAAATGAGAGTAGGCTTTGTAAACAATATCCAGGTGTTGCAAGTGCCGGCCTGTGTCCAGACCATCATGAAAGAAGCGCCCGGCTTCACTTAACTTGTTCCACCGGAAGGCAATTTTACCCATCACGAGGGCAGTATAGCCCCGGTATATTTCAATGTGCCTGTCCTGCTCCTTTTCTCCAGCCAGTTGCAGCAGGTGCTGGCAGGTGGAACTGGCCAGCCGCAAATCACCCTGTGAAAAGTAGAAATCTGACATAAAGCGCAAAACCTGGAGCGTACAGGCCGGTGCATTGTTGGCGACAACTGTGGCCAACCCGCTGGAGAGCGAAAGTGCAACCGCTACATTGTTTTTATTCCAGCGGTAAGAGGCCGCCAGGTAGAGGCAGATTCCGCTCATCCACCAGTTCAAACTCTCCGAGTTCAAGCTGGCCCTGGTGCTATCGCTCAAGTGAATGGTGCGGTCCAGGTTATGTTCCAGGATTGCCAGAGTAGACCGGATCGCCGCTATTTCTCCGACTGTTTTATGCCGCTCCAGGAATTGGGTAGCCGTTCCTCTAACGGGATAACCGGTCATAACCGTTTCCAGGCTGGCCACGCTTGTTTCAACCTCATCCAGTTTGCCTGATATAAGTAGAATCAAGGCTTTATACAGGCCAAGCCGGGGATGCGAGCGCAACAGGTCGGGCGGCAACAGTTCTAACCAGCCGGAAAGAGTGTTCAACTGATTGGTGAGCAAGAGATTCTCGGCGCATTCTTCTAACAGATTGGCCGCTGCCTCCCAGGAGGCTTCCGGAGAGGGAGGTGCGGGTAAATTCTGTTCAAGTGGGAAGAATATCTCTGTAATCATGCGATTTCTTTCTACTTCGTTTAGGATCTACCAGATAGAAACCTGAAAACTAAACATAAGTCCCCGTCCACTTAAATTCCGACAATCCAGATATCTTTGGCATCATCCGGTACTACACCCGGCAAACCCGCGAAACCGGCGGCGGCGGCCAGCAAGAACAGGCCGAATAAACCCAGGGACAGCGATTTCCCCTGGAGAGGAGCAGAGGTGTACAGACTGACGAAAGCCCTCAAAACCTTGAGCTTAAATGACATATTTTCAGCAGCCGAAATTGGCGGGGTGACATTTCTGGTGTTATCCATAATCTTACTCCGTTTCGTTTCTAAACAGGTATGAATATCGGAGGCTGGGAAGCTGAAAGCTGGTGAGACGAACGTTAGAATAGATGGTACTTCTGCCGGGCAACCACAATTAAGGGTTATGAAGCTGTCAGCTAATATCCACTCCCGGAGCTATTTAACGTTTCAGGTGGAATAGTATTTTGAAATTAGACGACTGGTAACAACCAGTCGAGCCAGACCGTATTAAGGTAGAACCAGCAGAAAGTCTTCAAATGAATTCAGCGGTTATTCGAAGATTTCAGGTTTGGTCTATGGCAAGATGATAACAGACAAAAGTGTCAAAACAGTTACCACATTCTGGTAATAGTGGCCAACCTATCGCAAGAATAGGTGGTAAAGTTACCAGCCGGTTTCAAAGTTTTCAAGCTCTGAAAAGCAGGCGAGCTTCGGCAGAAGGTTCCTGGTTCAATTCCTTGAGCATCTGGGTATACAGTTCGAAGCTGTGCGATAGCATGGCGCTGTTGCCAAGTTCTTTGTAAATTTCCAGGCGGATCAGGTGCGCCGTTTCACTAAAGGAATCGAATTGCAAATACTGCTCGACGGTATGTAGAGCCGGTTCGTAGTGGCCCATCTGGAAGTAAAGCTGAGATTGCTTGATCAACAGTTCGTGGTAGAGCATTTCAAGCTGTTGTTGCCGCTCGATTGACCACTCCGAGTAAATTCCTTCCAGGAAGCCACCCCTGTAAAGATCAGCCGCTTCCCTGTAGAGTCCCAGGGCCTGCTCTTTTTTCTCAGGCAGGTCCGGATTAGACATCAATAACCGGTCTCCCTGCCGGATATTTTTTTGAAACTCGGCGGCATCGTACCGGTAAGCTACCCTGAGGCTGTAACTGGGGCCATCCCGGCTAATCCACTCAGGGCAAAGGGCCTGGCGCAAACGGTAAAGGGTTGTTTTAAATAGATTCTCGGTCTTACACGCTTCCACGTCCGGCCAGAGCGCATTGATAATAAATTCTTTACGCAGGGAGCGGCCCTGATCCATCAAAAGGAAAAGTAACTCGACCGCTTTGACAGTCCGCCAGTCCTGCACCACGGTGCCTTGCATGACGACATGCGGTTTACCCAGACTGTAACCTTCTAATAAGAGGACCCCCTGTTCCGAGGTTTTAGCTTTGATTTTGGGTCTCAGCCCTGCCGGGCCAGCAGCAGAAGCAGAATCGGGTTCATTTTGAGAAGAGACCAGTTCCGGCGGGGCAGCGGCAGCCTCACCCGGGGAGAGCGTTTGGTCCGGTGTGGCGGCGTCCGTTTCCTGCAATAAAGCTTCGATAACGCTTTGAAACCGGGACAATTTCGCCTGGTTTATCTGCGCAAAGCGTAAGAAAGACTGGGCATACCAGGCCTCCTGTTTTAAAATAATAGCCGGGTTGCCAACCTCCTGGGCCAGGCTAAGAGCCGTACTCAAAAGACTCAAGCTGGGTCGCAGCTTACCCAGGCCAAAATTCAGTCGCGCTTCCAAAAACAACCTGACGGCATGTTCTCGTTTGTTATCTTTCTGTAAGTAAAAGCCTGCCCCTTTTTCCAGTAGCAGACGGGCCTCCTGGTAGTTCGCCTGGTCCAGTTCTAGCCCTGTTTCCAGCAAACGTAGCAATTCCAGGTAGTAACCCTGAATCTTTTGCTGGTCCGGTAACTGATTGAAAGCATCCTTTAAGGCTTGCCTGGACTCGGAATACTTACCCAGGCGGCGCAGGTTTGCCGCGATTTCACGCCCGACCAGCAAGATAAGTCTCTTTTCATTCGAGCTTTCGGCCAGTTGGAGCGATTGGTTGTAACAGGCCTGGGCGGGCTCAAACTGGTCCGTATCGCGCAATAAATCACCCATAAAAGCCAGGGCGTAGGCATGCCCCGCCAGATAACCGGCCTGTGTAGCCACCGAGATGGCTTTTTCCAGGACCTCCTGAGCCTGGCTGTAGGAGCTTTCGCTCAGGTAAACAGAGCCTAAATTTACCAGAGTATTGACCAGGCCGGTCATATTGCCGGTACTCTCCCAGCAATCCAGGCTGGTCACAAGGTGCTGACGGGCCGCTTCAACTTCGCCCAGACCGCTGCAAACCGCTGAAAAGCACTGGTGGAGGCGGGCAAGCGATTCTTTGGAACCTAACTCTTCAAAAAGAGGTTGAGCTTTTTCCAATCCTTCCAGGGCCGGCTGGAGTTTACCGTTCATGCCCAGGTTTACCCCTAGCTCCAGGTATATTTCCGCTTTAGCCTTTTTGTAGTCCTGTTCCTCCTGCTCCGAGACCATGACCGGCGGCTGAGAAGGCTCATGTAACAGGCTGTCATCACATTCGTATGATAGTAGTTGAGATAAGGCTTCCTGAAGAACCTGTATGGCCTTTTCATATTGAACTTGAGTGCGGTAGAGTTTTGCCTCGATAATCTGAACCTGAACCTGTTTTAGCAGGGGCGGAGGGCATTGATTACTCAAACTTACCTGAAGCTGGTTCAGCAGGTTATGAGCAGCCTCAAATTCTCCGCCCAGCCCAAGCAATTTTACCTTTAGTGTAACCATATCAGGCTCAGACCAGAACCAGGAGGCAGGCAGAGCGGCCAGCCAGTTTTGTAAGGTGGTCAAGCGGCCTTTATGCAACTCCTTTTCACCTACCTGTTTTAGCAGGTCGATCACTTCCTGATAGGCTTCGGCCTGTAACAGGTAAACCATGGCGCTGTCTACGTCATTCTGTGCCAGGAAAAGTTGGGCGCTTCGTCGCAGGAGATAGCGGTAGCGCTCGGGTGCAGTCTTGCGGAGCCGTTCGGCTAGGAAGTTCCGGAATAAACTGTGGTAGCGATAATAAGTGGTAGCCGGTGTGCCGGTTTCCGGCCCGGCGTGAACCTGGTCGATGAAAAGACGGCGGTGCTCGCAGTCGGCCAGCATTTCAATCGTATTGGTTCTTTCTAAAAGAGCCGCGCACATCTCCACAGGGAGAATTTGCAGGACACTGCTTTCCAGGAGGAAGGTTTGTAGTCCCTCCGGTAAATTTTGCAAGATCTGGGTGCTTAAATAGTTGAAAAGCTGGGTCTGGGTGGCAGAAATTGCCGGGGTATCCAGTTGATGCAAAACGGTATCACAGGCCAGCATTACCCCTGTAACCCAGCCTTCCGTCTTTTCGGTCACTTCCAGGGCATCTTGCCGGCTGATAGGCAGGTTAAAATGGCCGGATAACAGGGTATAGACCTCTTCGGCATTCATTTTTAAGTCTTTTACCCCCAGGCCAGTGACATTACCCTGGATTCGCAGCGAGGTAAGGTCCAGGCCGGGCAGAGTTCGGCAACTCAATAAAATTCTGCAATTAGGGGGTAAGTACAGGAGAAGAGTGTTTACAAGACGATCAATTTTAGGCTGATTATCGACGATATGGTAATCATCGAGAATTAAGTCAAAGTTAACCTTGATAGTGGTATAAATCTCATTTATGATTTGCCTGGTACAGACCTCGACACCGTTCTCCGGATCGCGCAAAGCCTCGACCAGGCCCGCAATAAAGCCGCTCTGAGCCGCAAACTGGGGGAAAACCTGTTTAATCGAAAGAATCAGGCTTTCGACAAAAACCGCCTCATCATTATCCGAGTAGTCAAAACTTAACCAGCTACACGGTTTGAACCCCCGGTTGGCATAATCGGACAGGAGAATAGTTTTGCCGTACCCGGCGGGAGCCGAAATAGTAACGAGCTTAACATGATCATATGTATGGAGAGTTTCGATCAGGTGTTCACGGCCCAGCATGGTTTTCTTAAACCGGGGAACGATCAGTTTAGTTAAAAGCCGTGGAAGTAGTACCGAGTTTCTGTTATCTATCATGCTTGTTCCATTCATTATTCCCGCAATGACCGGCTTATCGGATTAGTTTCTGTCGAGGGTAATGAAAATAGACTTTCCAGGCTAGGTTTTCAAAATCAAGGTTAACCATCCCATCCGTAAGGTTAATTTATAGCGCAAAAAGTAACCTGAATTAGCTCACCCTGCTACCGAGCAGGTTGAGGAAGCCACCGGTTAAGAGAGTTGCCAACCCTTCAACCCGGTATACTTTTATATATAGCGCTAACTACTAAGGTAAGCTGTTACTAAGCGTACTTTCTTCACTTCACTAACCATAATTTAGCAGGAAGAAATACCCGGTCCTGCTTGATAAAACCACAATAGACTGTACCTTGATTGCCACATCCTTCTGGATTTACTCTCTCCAGCAAGTCCATTGCAAAAGATAACAATCACCCTTCTACTGAGTAAAAGCTCAATGATTATCAATCATTGACAATTGCCAGCCACTAAGTGGTAGGAAAACGCCGGTGTGTTTTGATACTGAGAAAATTGGTACCCTGTGGTAATGCTAATTCTGCTACAATAATACTAACAATCGGGTGTGATTAGATCAGTATTAGTCGTAAGACAGTTCAGGTATAATCGAGCAGTAAGGAACCAATTTATTTATGTTTCTTAAGAACAGTTACCAATCAGCTTCGACTATGCCGAATCAGGAATACAACCACCATAAATGCTTATCAATAACAATAAGCAAGTGATTTTGTTGTTTTAATTAAACCAAGAAATAGAATTGCTTTAATATAGTCAGTTGTGACTAGTAACCTTGATTATTATTATGATAGGCAAAAGGAAGGTTGTCAAGGTGCTTCTCAAAATTAATTTATGACAGTTTATTTATACTGAACCCGTCAGCAAGTTGTTTCGAGCAGAAGAATTTATATCTGAGCCGTGCTATAAAAAGCCCGGAGACTTTACAACCTTTTTCTAACTGTTACAAGAACTTTCTTTTCTTATATCCTTGTCACAAATCGAGGATCTTCTTCGTCTTGTCTATACCCAGCCTTTATCAATACGGAAAAGAGCTTTTCAGGACTGGATAGGTTGAAAAGAAGAAGGAGTGGTTAAGATGAATGCTCAATTACCTCAAAACGAAAATGAAGTGGCGGTAATCGGGGGTGGTCTGGCCGGGTTAACGGCTGCCTGTTATCTGGCAAAAGCGGGAGTGGCCGTCAGCCTCTTTGAAAAATCAAGCGGACTGGGTGGACGAGCCATCACCAGCAATTACGACCAGTACCGTTTTAACCGGGGCATCCATGCTCTTTATTGCGGTGGCGCGGCCGAACAGGTGCTTGAGGAACTCCAAATCCCATATACCGGCCACCAGCCAAAAGACCTTTTTGTGCTTTGCGAGGGAAAGTTGTATCCATTTCCATCCAACCCGGTATCAATGCTAACAACAGGCTTATTAAGTGTGGGCGACAAGTTTGAGCTGATGGGCTTATTCAGCGGATTGGCCCGCCTTAAAGCCGAGGAATTAAGCCGGGTCAGTATTGAAGAGTGGCTGAACCGCGCAGTTCACCGCCACAGGCTTCGCCGGTTTATGGAAGCGACTGCGCGCACTTTTGTCTACAGCGCCGCGCTAAATCTGGTTAGCGCTGACATTTTAATCAATAAATTAAAGGCACAGCTAAAACATCCCATCCTTTACCTTGACGATGGCTGGCAGGTTCTGGTTGACGGCTTGCGCCTGTCAGCTCCGCTGCCTGGCGTGCGCATAGTAACAGGTGCGCGGGTCGAAGCCATCGAACCGGAAGCAGGTCGAGTACAGGCTATCCGCTTTCAGGATGGCACGGAAAAGAGGGTCGCGGCTGTTATTATCGCGGCGGAACCCAGAGCTGTGACGAAACTGGTAGACGCGGAATTTTGCCCGGAATTGCATTCTTTCATCAATTCCAATCCCCCGGGCCGGATTGCCTGCCTGGATGTGGCCCTCACTCGTTTGCCGGACCCCCAACACCCGATTGTCCAGGATCTTAGCGAAGCGCGGTTCATCTCCGCGCAGTCGGTATACTCCCGGGTTGCGCCCGGGGAAGGCGCCCTGATTTATACTTTCAAGCAGCTTGATCCGGCACACCCGTCCGATCCTCAGCAGGACGAACGCGAACTGGAGGATCTCCTCGATAAAGTCCAACCTGGCTGGCGGAAGTTTGTCGTCAAAAGGGTCTTTATGCCCCGAATTGAAGCCATGGGGGTGCTGCCGACCGTAGAATCGGGTGGCTTAAGCGGTCGGCCCGGTAGCAGGATAAGCGGCCTGACCAATCTCTACCTGGCTGGCGATTGGATTGGACCGGAAGGCTTTCTGGCCGATGCCAGTTTTGCCAGCGCTCGGAAAGCAGCTAATATTTTGCTGGAAGAACAGGCCCGGGCAGTTATGCCGGTAGCAGGGAAGAAGTCTTTCACAGGCGCTTTGCGCTAATTTTGTAGCGGAACGAAGGGTGAGAGACAGTCATACCGGCGGTGATGAACGGGAAGGGGGCTCGGAAGCCCACCCCTTCCACCACGCACTTCTTAGACGAAGGTAAAAGGTGAAGCCCTCGATGCCATCGACATCGAGGGCTTCACGTTACTGAGGACCCTATAGACTTACATAACGGTCATTACAATTCGGGGGCTTTAAACAGCCTGCCGGTTTAGTAGCCTGCTTCCGGCTGGTAAGCCCTGAAATAGTCGATGCTGAATTCTTTCGGATAAGGAGCAAGCGGGTCATACTTTCCGGTCCAGGCACTTTCGGCAGGTAGTTCATAAAGGCCTAACATAAATTGCATGGGGTAATCGGGTGATTGGGGGATAGTGCGGATTTTGTGGTTATCAAAGTAGAAATCGATCCGGTCAGGAGTCCATTCCAGTCCGTATATGTGATACCGGGCAGTATCACAGGGCAGCAATTCCTCATAAAATTCCTCTTTTAATTTCGGGTCGCTCCAGGGATGTAGCCCGTAGCGTATCCTGGATGCGCCAGGGCTATGGTGCGCTCCAACTACTTCAAAAAGTGCTATCTCGCCGGACCTCTCGGGAATATCCTCGTAACCGATCATCCACATTGAGGCCAGGTTTGCACCGGTAGCAGGGCCTTTTGCCCTCAGTTCAAAATAACCATACCTGGGAGTATATGTTTGAACGTTAGTCTGAGCTTCTCTTACCACACACGCGAAATTGAAGCGATGCTGGCCCAATTTGCTACCCACCGGGCCCGCAAATAAACCGGTTTGAATAGAGGAACATTTTACCTCGCCATCAAATTCAGGGCACCAGGGTTGCTGCTCCCTGTTTATCTGTAACACAAGCTGGCTCTCTTTTAGGCAGTAGTGAGGGCGGGATTGAGCACGTGAACTCCACTGCGGTAAATAGTAAGGAACCCACTTTGCAGCATCTAGAACAGGATCATCAAATTCGTCGTGAAATTCCAGCCTGTAGCCCGGCTTTTGCAGGGGGTTAGACTCAACATCCCCACTGCTCGGTTTGTCTACCATCAAAGTCCTCTTTCCAAATATCCTTAAAGCTGGTCAAACATCTGGCTCTGGCCTTCCAGGGCGTTAAGCCTGGGAGGTATAGCGCTAAACCCTGCGGCGCTCCAGCCCACTTCCACCTGGCCACTCAGCTTGAGCTGCTGGTACAATTCTCGGGCTGGTTGAGGATCACTCCAGTTGGGCATTAAAGCTGCGTAAGGACTGCGCCTGGTGCGTTCTCCTTTTGCGCCATCCCCTTCCACGAAACTGTCTACCACCACACGCCGGGCTCCTGTCTCAATCAATCTAGCGGCGAAGTCAGGGGTGTAGGGCAGGCAGGGACTTACCGCCACCTGGGCCGGGAGACCCAACCGGGAAGCCTCTTTCACCAGGGCAAAACGCCTGTCCAGCGATGGCCCGCCTCGAAGCTGTTTGAGGAGAGCCTGATCATCGGTTTCGATTGTGACCGAAAGCCAGGCATAAGGTATTGTTAGCATCAGGTCTAAATCGCGCCGGGCTAAAGGGGAACGGGTCTGGATCAGCAACAAATCCAGGTCCGGGTAGCGGCAAAAAATCTCAAGACACTGGCGAGTAAGCCGGTAAGTATTTTCTAAAGGCTGGTAGGGGTCAGTAGTAGAGGACATCAGTATCCGGAGTTTACTGCGGCTGGCACTGCTCATTTTAGAGAGGGTTTCTTCCAGCAAAGCCGGAGCGTTCTCTTTGACCTCGATATGCTGGCCCCACTCGGTTTCCGGGTAAAGGTAGGTCCAGTTAGGCAGGGTACGCGCATAGCAGTAGAGACCGCAAGTGGTCGAGCCGAAGCCGCAGCCTGTATAGGCCGATAAGGTGTGGGTAAAAGGGTAACTTCCCCGGGTGGTAAACCCACCTTTTTGGGGAGTTAGAATAGATTTTACTTTTTTAGTTCTGACCTCTAGCATTATATCCTCTGGTTTTGCCCGGTAATTATACCAGTTTCCTGAGCTCTTTTGCCTGTTGTCTCAGAATTAGATACAAGATTTTACGCACCCGTTTAACGCTCGTATTAGTAAAACTAAAGTAGAGGAATTAACTCACCTGATAAAGGATTTATGTTTTCCCAAAAATCTGTTATAGTCGATAAGTAGCCGGGTTACGCCAAATTAAATCCAAAAGGAGAACTCCTGATCATGCACGGTTTTAACTTACCCCTGATTCCAGGCACGTTACAGTGGAGAAATGACCCCGTGGACACGCAGGTCGAGGATGAAAAGATCCTTATAATTACAGCCGGTGAAACAACCGATTGGTTTATTGATCCTGATGGTACTTTTGCCAGAGACAATACCCCGAGCGCCCTTTTTATCCCGCCGGATGATTACTTTCTGCTGAGCGCAAAGGTCGGGGTCAATTTTGGCTCCACCTATGATGCCGGAGTGCTTCAAATCTTTATCAGGCCCGACCTGGGAGCGAAACTCTGCTTCGAGTATTCTCCTCAGCAACAACCAATGGTGGTTTCGGTAGTTACGCGCGGGGTATCGGACGACTGTAATTCAGTGCTTATAGATGGCCAGGAAGTTTATCTGCGTATTTTCAAAAAGGGGACAGCTTTCGCCTTTCATTATTCGTTGGATGGAAAATACTGGCACTTTGTCCGTTACTTTAGCCTGGGTGAATTCGATAGCCAGGATTTACGTGTTGGCTTTCTGGCGCAATCACCCACCGGTCAGAAATGTACGGCCAGCTTTTCCGAAATCAGCTACAGGCAAGGAAGCTTGAAAGACTTGCGCAACGGAGAATAGAAACAAGTTGAAGTAAAGTTGCAATCAAAAGGCCCGCTGCAATTGCGCAGCGGGCCTTCCGAACCTTAAAGTAGAGAGGAACTAAGCGGTAGTAGCCACCTGGCTTGTGATCTGTGGGTTGCTCTCCACCGCACTGAACTCTCTCTGCAGGGCGATCCC
>DATAKM010000178.1:0-34943 GCA_036261665.1 Chloroflexia bacterium | reverse complement strand
CTGGACCTTAACCTTCTGGCGCTCATAATACCAGCCTCGATTAACCTCCAGCAAAAGACATAAATAGCAGATGCTCCAGCCCAGGTTCTGCTCTTGGGAGTGTTGGTATAAACGGCTAATCACTTGGCACCGTTCTTCGACTGGTCTGGATTTATGAAAGCATACCAATAGAAGGGCGCGCTTCGTAATGAGTGAGGATGGGCAATTGGCGGACCAGCACCGCCAGGTAGTCGGGATGCGAAGGAGTAACAGAAACTTGATCAAGGTAACACATTTCACCTTCTTCTATCACCTCGCCGAAAGCCTCCTCGTCCGCCCGGGTCAGCAAATCGCGGCCAACAATTCTGGACAAAACGGCCTGAGCACCAGGATCAGTACAATTATGTAAACCTGTTTCGTTCAACTCTCCAACTTTCTGGCCGGTACGTGTGTCATAAAGGTCGTAAAGCATTTATCTGCCTCAAATATTTGAACAATTATTGTATCTTGATTTAGAATAACATAGCTTGAAGTAAGTTTGAAAATAGCAAGAGATCTGGTAAACCTTACTGGCGTTATTGCATTGGTATTGCTATAAAGTAACAACGAAAGGAATTAATTTTGGCTGAAATAGTTGAAATAGCCGAAAGAGCTTTACTGGAACGCCAAAAACTGCCTGACGATTTCGGTACAGAGGCAGTCAGACCTAGCTACGATGGACTGGGCTTAGCTAACGCTGCGGCGCTTCCGCTTGACTGGCTGGCCCCTCTAACCCCTCGGATGTGTGATATTCCCCCGGCAGTTCCGCTTAAACCGGAGTTGCTCGAAATTTACGAAGTTACGCGCGCCTGGCGGGCATGGCGGGAAGAGGGAGCTTTTAATCATGTTATCCTGCTTTTGATGGATGCACTGGGATACGATCAGCTAAAGACAATGATGGCCGACGGTACGACACCGGGCCTGGCAAAGACTACCGCAAGTTCGCAGGCCTTCTTTATGCCGATTACCTCAGTTTTTCCCAGCACCACTACCACTGCCCTGACAACCGCTGCTACCGCTTATCCCCCGGCTTACCACGGCATTATGGCTACCAATGTTTATATGCCTGATCTGGGAAGCGTAGTTAATTTGATTGGCTACAGGCCTGCCATAGCCCCTACCAGCGCCTCTTACCTGGATAGCCAGTTGAACCCGGACAAACTGGTGCCCGTGCCGAATTACTATAGAAGGCTCGAAGCCAGCGGTATTCCCTGCGGAATCGTTAATTTCTGGCAGTTCAAAGGTTCCAGCATCAGCCGTTTCTCCAGCGCCGGAAGCCTGGCCGGGCAGCAGCGTTATACCGGCTACCTGACGGCGGCGGATGGCTTCGCCCAGTTGCGGGAGAGCATCAAAGCCGGTAATTCAGGTACCGGCAAAAGCTTTAACTATATGTATGTTTCAACCGTAGATAGCACCGCCCATTCCTACGGGCCGCTCAGTAGCAGCTACCGGGCAGAGGTAAGCGCGCTTGATTTTATCCTGCATCATGAGTTGATAGAGCCGCTGGCCGGGCGCTCAGACGTGGCCCTGATAATGGTAGCCGACCATGGGCAGCGTGTAACTTCACTGGATAAGACCCTGTGGCTGAATGACCATCCTGACTTAATGCGTAGATTGATGGTTCCACTGACCGGAGAAGCCAGGGCCGGTTATCTTCACGTCAAGCACGGCGAAGAGCAAACCGTTTTGAACTATATTAACCAGGAGCTTGGCGAGAATTTCCTGGCTGTAACCAAAGCCCAAGCTGTCGAATACGGCCTGTTCGGGCTACCCGGTGAAGAGCCAGGGCCGGAGTGCTGCGACAGGGTGGGTGATATTCTACTGCTTCCCAGGAACGACTGGATTGTAAAGCAGCAGCTTGGCGAAGAACCCCGTAAGCCTTACTTTACCGGAGCGCATGGTGGGTTGAGCCGCTCCGAAATGCTTATTCCTTTCCTGGCCTATCGCTTTGGATAGTTGGAGATAATACATGACACTCTTGAGAATAGATTTACGGTTAAAACCGGCCCCGCAAGGTCTGCAAGAACTGGCAGAATGGCCCGGGCGCAACTTCACGCCCGATTTTATCGTGGCCGCCAGCGGGTTGGCCCGTTTTGAACTGGACGATAAGGTGATGGCAGTGCCGGTAGACTCTCATGGTAGCAGGATAGAGAGTGTAAACGCCGCTGAGCTGGACGAGCAAAAATATAATCCCTGGCTGCCGGATTACATCGCCGGGTTTGCCCTGAATCTGGCCGATGCTACCGCCGCGATCAAGGCCAAAAAGAAGACTCAGGCCCATGCGCGCTTTATTGACGAAACACTGGAACTAATCCTCCAGAGCGAGCCTGAAGAACCGGGATCTTTGACCTTAAGCTTTTATCATGCAAGCAAGCCGGTCCAGAGTTGTAAAGGCCCTGCCAGTCTTTTCTACGCTGAAATAGGGCGCAGCCTGCAAGACCTGGTAGTTCAGCTCCTAAATATCAACCCGGCCCTGTCGGATTACAATGATATTGAACGTTTACGCGGCTGGATTTGCCAGATAGTAGCCCGGTGAACTAATATCAAGCGCAACTCATATGCTAATCTAATAGAGATATTTTCCGGCATAAGCTATAATATGCCTGTCTATAAGCTTGAAAGAAGCTGGAAAGTTGAGGAAACCCTTGAACAATCACGAAATAATTGTTCCGCCCGGCCCCTCAATGGTGGTTCCTTACATTATTGAGAACACTCCTCGCGGCGAGCGCAGTTACGATGTATATAGCAGGTTGCTAAAGGAACGCATCATCTTCCTGGGTACTCCCATTGATGATGATGTGGCGAACGTAGTAATTGCTCAATTGCTCTTTTTGGAACATGAAGACCCCGAAAGAGATATAACTATTTATATTAACAGCCCGGGTGGCTCTGTAACGGCCGGTCTGGGTATCTACGATACCATGCAGTTTGTGCGCCCCGACATCGTAACCGTATGTATGGGTCTTTCGGCTTCTATGGCGACTGTACTGTTGTGCGCCGGAACCAAAGGTAAACGCTATGCGCTGCCTCACAGCACTATCCACCAGCACCCGGCGGGAGCCAGCCAGATTCGCGGGTATGCTCCTGATGTCGAAATTCAGGCTCGCTTCTTACTCGATTTACAACGCCGCACCCAGGAAATTATGGCCCGGCATACCGGCAGAACGGTTGAAGAACTGAACAAGGATTTCAACCGCGACAAATATCTGTCACCGGAAGAAGCTGTAAAATACGGTTTCATCGATGAAGTGATGATCAATGAACCTAAAGAGGGTATCAACAACCTGAACAAGTAGTAACAGAAATTAAAAAACCCGGCAAAACCGGGTTTTTTTTGTTTCAATTAAATTAGATGTGAGTGCTTTTCTCGCGCACGCCGGTTTTATCGGCAACGTAATATTCACCTTCGATTATTTCAAGTGGGGCGGACTCTTTGCCGGCGGGGTTCTTCCGGTTCAGATAACGCCCGGAGATGAAGGTAAACAGGGCCATCGCTATAAGGGTCATGGTAAATTCATCCAGCAGACCAAGCAAAGGTATTACATCGGTAGCGCGCCCAATTGGAGTAAAAGCCCACACCACCGGCAAGAGCAGGATTATTTTGAAAATAAAAGGAACTTGCTGGTTGAGGAAATAGCCAATGGTTCGCGGTAAAAGCGTTAACAGCCAGCTCAGGCGCAACATACCTAACATAATTTTGTCTTTCTTTTAAGGTTGTAACCCTGCCGCTCGCCGGCAAATTCGCAGCGGCAGCCGAGACTACAGGGCCAGCCTAAATGCCCTTTTTTTTATTATACGATCTTTTTCCCCAAAGGTTGCTGAGATAAATATTAGAGCTGAATAAGGGGCTGGCTAACTTAAAGGCTCAGGCATCGGCCTCTTCGTGTTCAGGCAGGTGCAGCAAAGGCGACACAGGCAGGGGTTTTTGACCAAATGGGAGGCGTAGCAACACTTCGGCCAGCCCGGTAAGTTTACGGCGAGTAGAGACATAGGCTCGCTTGTTGAAAACATCGTAACCGTTACGCTCTATAGAATCCAAAATCTGGCTGTACAGCCGGGCAGCCAGGGTAATCGCTAACCGGCATTCTTTATCAAGGTATTGAATGCCGGGGGTAGCCTGAGCAAAATACTCCCGCGCACGGGCAATCTGGAACTGCATCAGGCGTATGAAGTTCTGGTTAATCTCGCCGCGCAGCAACTGAGCTTCGGTATAGCCATATTCGGCCATCTCGTCCTGGGGTAAATAAATTCTGCCATTAGCCAGGTCTTCGCCTACATCTCTCAAAATATTGGTCAACTGCATGGCTATACCGAGATTGATAGCATACTCCAGGGCGCAAGCATCGTTGTAACCGATGACCTGGGAAGCCATCAGGCCGACAGTACTGGCAACCCGGTAGCAATAGAGGCGCAGCTCATCAAAGTTGGCGTAACGATTCTTCTCAAGATCCATCCTTACGCCTTCGATCAACTCCAGAGGAGGCATGGCCGGGATCGAGTAGGTCTGAACCGCGTGTTGCCAGGCCAGCATCTGGAGGGAATCAGCAGGAACTAAACCTTCATAGGAGCGGCGTAAATTCTCTTCCCAGGCAGCCAGTCTTTCGCGCAGCGCCGCAATGCCGGCACCTTCGGCCTTATCTACCAGGTCGTCAGTATAACGGCAAAAACTGTAAACGGCCCACATAGCCCGTCGCTTTTCTCGGGGAAGAAAGAGGGAGCCAAAGTAAAAAGTTTTAGACCCTTCGCTGGTCATCTGGCGGCAGAATTCATAAGCAGCCTCGATAGAAGCGGTATCGAAGCATTCAATCCGGTTGTAACAGGGAGTCTGGTTAAAAATAGTACTATCAGCCGGGGATTTTAAAGCCTTGAATCCTGGTTCAGCCACTATCCTGGCTCCTTCGTCACTTGAAAATACAGGCTATCTCCTAACAACTTTGAGATACTAGGCATAATATATTAATCGAGCAAGCAACTTCAACCCATCTTGCGAATGGTAAGCGAAAAAAAGCGAGAAGATTGTGTTAAGTACTAATCCGCTCCTCGTATCAACCGAGACTGGCCGGCAGTTTTAGCAGCTTTTTGAAGCTCGCCTGGAATGTTGAGGTTTTGCCACCCCTCAAAATCACTGGCTAATTTATCCGCAAAACCATCTCCAATGCTGTGCAATTTAAACTGCATCAGACTATCCCCCAGTTTCTGCAAGACATTATGCGGCATGAAATTCAAAAAACGGGGGACTTCTATTTCAATCAGCAGGTCTACCCTGTAGGTAATTTCGATATAGTCAGTACGCTCTGTGAAAATCACCTCACCGCTGAATAAACCCGGGAAGAGCGGCCCTTTACTCTTGTGCATGCGGTCACCCGAAAGCTCCTGGCGGCTCACCGGGATGGAAATCATCTTTATATGCTGGTGCTCAACCAGTTCATGCCGAATATCAAAAACCACTCCCATTTCGTGTCCGCGCCCATCATCGGCGCTAAAAATCATGCGATAGCGTCCATCGCGGTAACGCAGAACACGGTCAACCTCTGGCAGGCGCGGCAAGACATGATTAAAGTCCGTTAAATAGGCATAGGCGGTTTCTAACTCTGTTTCCAGCTTAATCAATCGCTGAAAATTTCCCTGTACACCTATGAGATTTAACATAAGCCTCAGTCCTTCCCAATTTTCGCGCCTACAGGTTTGAAGGTTTTGAATCTAAACTAACAGTGAGGGTAATTTAATTAGAAGCTGCCATACTCTGGTTTCGAGTATCACATAGCTCATTTCAAGCGTCAGTAGCGTTTGCTACACTCGTCATTTTGGCCCTTGCTCCGCTCACCACAGAAAATGACTTTCAGTTCTTGACGAAATCTTAATACTTCTTTAATGCCTAAAGATGCTCTCTGGTGCTATTATCACCGTATCTTCTTACGTTATGGTCAACGGACTGGCAGTATCAGGTCCTTGTAAGCAAATCACGTTCAACCGGCCAAAACATCTTCAATTCGCTCGCGGAATCTGGCAACCTTTTTGTAATAGCTGTTTAACAGGTAATACCAGCAGTATAACAACGGCCAAGATAAGAGACTTGAGGAGAAGTCACCATGAAAAGATTCAGTATCCTGGGAGTTTTAATCCTGATACTGGCTACTGCCAGTATGGCATTCGCCCAGTCCGCATCCACCCTTAACCTTACAATGAGCCCAAAAGGGGGTTCTAACGTTTCAGGTACCGCTACAGTTACACAGGCGGGCAACGGTATCACTGTGACCGTTAATCTGAGCGGGTTTGATGCCAACAGCGCCCACGCCGGGCATATTCACCAGGGTAAATGCGCCGGACCGGATGAAGGCGTCAAATTCGTCTTGAATACGATCAATGCGGATGCCTCTGGCAAGGGTAGCGCTACAACCAATGTGGCTAATGCTACTTTTGCTGCTGTGACCGATGGCAATCATTACATCCAGTACCACGCGGCTGCTACACCTCCGGGCGCGGGTGTTACTTGCGCCGATATTCCGGCGGGCGGCACCGGGCAGGGCGGAGCTTCGAACACTCCTACCGGCGCTCCTGCCAGCGGTCTGGGTGGCAGCAGCCAGGATAGCTTCCCGACCTGGATACTGCTGGCCGGCCTGGCAGTAGTAGTGGTTGGCGCGGGCGCAAGTTATACCGCTATTCGGCAGCGCAACCGCTAGTACCGGGTTTTCTAAGTAAACCTGAAGGATTACAACCCAAAAGCCACTCAAAACCGAGTGGCTTTTGGTTTTATAGAGTAAAGTTGATGAAGTGTCAGATAAGAAGGCTTTAGCTCCCTAGAGATAGCAACTCCTACCGCTAAAAGGCTAAAAGTTACTTTTAACACCGTTTTCTAGAAAAGGTGGCAACGGTACATTGAACTCGGAGCAAACAGCCCGTAGTTCGTCATCGGTTAGCCCGGCGGTAGGAGAACCCAGTTGCAGATTCAGAACTTCATACCGTGCTGCCATCTCGGCATACTCTACCAGGTCGGCAGCTTTCGAAGCGCTTGTATCACTTCGCGATACCACTCCATGCTTTTGCCAGACCACCAGCCGGAAATCCTTCAAATACTTAACCGTATCTTCCATTTGAACAGCCGAACCGGGTACATGAAATGGAATCAGGCCGATGCCTTCAGGGAAGGTGACAATCGTTTCGGGTTCCCAGCGCAAAAGGCGATTGTTCAATTTGACAGTAGTGGCATAGTTGGGATGGTGACTGAGATAGGTCAGATTGTGGGGCTGGGCATGGACTATTGCCTGGTATTCAATTTCTCTACGCTTGAAGTGTTCGGCGTGAATAGCCAGGTGTGAATTCCACTCGCTGGACGGTTTTAACTCGGCGGCGGCATACCAGGTGGCCTTCTCCCCACCCGGCTGAATATGAAGCACCACCAGGTTTTGCTCGGGCTGCTTGATTACATCGCGCAACCGGCGGCCCGTGCCGGTAACCACAATCCAGCTATCGGTCAGCTCCGGCACACTGGCCGGAAGCTCAATTTCACCCCGCCGGATAAATTCTTCGCTCAGGTTCTTTAAATCACGCGCAAAGACCGAGATATTACCGGCAGAGCCTTCCGTTGACTCCAGGCCGGTCAACTGCACCCCGGCTTCGCCGATATCCTGGATGATCCGGGGAAAATAAACTTGACTCATAATTACTCCTTTAGAGCAGATTGAATTATTCAGGAGCGCGTTTCTACGCCAGGGCAAGCAGCCGCTCAAAACGCTCAAGTGCCTTAGGCCATTCCACGTTTGCCGCGGGCACATAACTTTTCAAAGTAACACTGCTTTGCAGAGCTTTTCGCCCGGCAGCCACATCCTGCAACTGCCCGGTCGCAATAGCCTGCAACATAATATTCCCCAGGGCAGTGGCTTCGACCGGGCCTGCCACTACTTCGCGCTGGCAGGCATCGGCGGTGTACTGGCAGAGCGCTTCGTTCTGGCTGCCACCGCCTACCACCCGAATTGTCTCGATGCCATAGCCCAGTAAACTCTCCAACTGGTTGATTACCACCCGGTATTTCAGCGCCAGGCTTTCCAGGCAGCAGCGGATTAAGGCTCCCGGGCTATTCGGCACAGGCTGCCCGGTTCGCCGGCAGTAGGCCTGAATGGCCTCCGGCATGCTGGCCGGATTAAGAAAGTCAGGCGCATCGGGGTCTATCAGGCTGGTGAAAGGCTCGGTTTCGGTTGATAGCCGGATTAGCTCTGCCCAGCTATAATTCTGCCCGGCCTCGCGGAAGTGGCGCTGGCATTCCTGCACCAGCCATAGACCCATTACATTCTTCAGCAGGCGGATAGTGTTAGCCACTCCTCCTTCATTGGTGAAGTTTAGCTTCAGGGCTTGCGAGCTTAAGACCGGTTCGCCTGCTTCTACCCCTACCAGGCTCCACGTCCCGCTGCTGATATAAGCGCTCTTTTCGTCCAGGTAAGGGATAGCCGCGACTGCGCTGGCCGTATCATGAGTACCGGGAGCAACTACCAGTACGGGTTCAGGCTGACGCAACCCGACCTCGTTTGCCAGTTCCGGCAGTAACTCACCCAGAATTGTACCGGGCGGCACTATCTCAGGCAAAAACTGGCGCGGAATATCGAGTTCATCCAGCAGGCCGGTTGCCCAATCCTTTTTAGTCGCCGAAAAGAACTGAGTGGTGGTGGCATTGGTATACTCGGCCACTTTCTTTCCCGACAGGCGGTAGTGAAAGAGGTCCGGTATCATCAAGAAGCTTACCGCCTCTATCAGTGCAGTTCGGCCGGTCTTTGCCTGGCTGTAAAGCTGATAAAGGGTGTTGAATGGCAAAAATTGTAACCCGGTTTCGCTGTAAATCCGTGATTTGCCCACCTTCGCCAGCACTTCTTCCATGATACCATCAGTGCGGTGGTCGCGGTAGTGGAAGGGCAGGCCTGATAACTGGCCTGCCTGATCGAGAAGGCCATAATCAATGGCCCAGCTATCAACGGCGATACTTTTGAGCGGCTCGTTTATTTTAGTGGCGTAGAGTTGCAGGCCGCGTTTGATTTCGGCCCACAACTCTTCCACGTTCCAGAGCAACTTACCGCCGTTACGGAGAGGATTGTTAGGAAAGCGGTGCAGTTCTTCCAGCCCGAAGACCTGTCCATTCCAGCGGCCCAGCATTACCCGCCCGCTGCTCGCACCCAGGTCTACGGCCAGAAAATTGGTTGAAGTGCTCATTCTAAGCTCGATTCACTCGCTTTAGAGGGCTAGCGGACGTAAGCGGAACTTACCCCGCCATCTACGGTAATAACCCCGCCGGTAGTGCGACTGGCGCGCGGCCCGGCCAGGAAACTGATCGCCTCGGCAATGTTCTCAGGAAAGACGTTTACCTTGAGAGTAGTACGCTTGCGGTAGAACTCTTCCAGTTCCTCCGGCTTGATGCCATAACCGGCCGCCCGCGCCGCTCGCCAGCCGTCATCCCAGATCGAACTGCCTTCCAGCACACCGTCCGGCATGACGCTATTTACCCGGATGCCGAAAGCGCCGCCTTCCTCGGCCAGGCAGCGCGCCAGGTGCAGTTCGGCCGCTTTGGCCGCGCTATAGGCCGCCGCGTTCTTACCGGCAGCTACACTGTTCTTGCTGGCAACGTAGATCAGGCTGCCGCCCAATCCCTGGGCTTTCCAGGCTTTGAAAGCGGCCCGGCTGACCAGGAAATAGCCTTTAGCCAGGATATCAAAAGTGCGGTTCCACTGAGCTATCGAGGTTTCCTCGATGGGCGCGCTGATGGCGATGCCGGCGTTGCTGACCACGATGTCTACTCCACCATAGGCCAGGATGACCTGCTCCAGGGCTTGCTCGACCGCTTCTTCGCTGGTGACATCGCAGCGGACGGCCATGCCGCGCCGGTAGCCGTGCTTCCCGCTTAATTCTTCGGCGACTTTCTGGGCGCCTTCCAGATTAATGTCAAAAATCACGACATGGGCGCCATCTTCGGCCAACCGCCGTGCGGTGGCCCGTCCAATGCCGCTGGCCCCGCCGGTGACGACGGCGACTTTCCCGGCCAGTTCGCGGGGGGCCGGTTTCTGCTGGAGTTTGTAAATTTCCAGCGGCCAGTACTCTACCGCAAAGACTTCACTCGCGTTAAGGCTTTCAAAGCCACCCAGGGCGGTGCTGCCCTCGATTACCCGGATAGCGCGGTGGTATAACTGTGCGCTGACATCAGCCAGTTGAGCATCGCTCCCGACCGTAATCATGCCAATGCCCGGAATAAGGACTACCCGCGGGTTAGGGTCAAACATCTGGTCGCCCGGCTGGCTATTCTCCTCAAAGTACTTAATGTAGCGCTGAACGTAACCCTGCACCCCTTCTTTGAGCTTTTGCTCTAAAGCCTCGATGCCTTCCGCCGGTTTCCACTCCACGAAAAGCGGCTGGCGTTTGGTATGCACCAGGTGATCGGGGCAGGCCGCGCCAAGCTGGGAAAGTCCGGCGGCCTTCGCCGTGCCTACAAAGTCCATCACCTGGTCACTGTCGTCATACTGAAGAATGACGCTCTGCCGGGTGCTGAGCGCTCCCCGCAGACCGGGTAGCACTCTGGTCAGAATTTGCTGGCGGTCCACTTGAGATAAGGCCGGAATGTCTACCCCGGCAAAAACTTTGCGTCCGTTTTTGTGGCTCTCAATAAAGTCTTCGGCCTGCTGTAACACGTTGATAGTCTTGTCATAGGCCTGCTTGCTGGTGTCGGCCCAGGTCAGCAAACCGTGTTTAGCCATTACGACCAGTTCGGCCCGGGGATTGGCCCGCACGCCCTCCCCAATCCACTTGGAGAGAGTAAAGCCAGGCCGAATGTAGTCTACCCAGACCATCCGGTCGCCCCAGATACTCTGGCACATCTGCTTGCCATCGGGAGCGCAGGAGAGGCTAATAATAGCGTCAGGATGGGTGTGGTCAACATGGACAGCCGGGAAGAAAGCGTGCAAGAGGGTTTCGATGGACTGGCGCGGGCGGCCCGGAGCGAAAGTGCATTTTGATAGGTAATCGAGCATTTCTTCATCACTCATGGACTCCCGTTCCAGCAGGGGAGTTACTTCAGCCAGGCGCAGTCCGGCAAAACCCTTTTCCGTAACGGTGGCTAAATCACTACCGGAAGCCTTCACCCATAGAACTTCCGTGGGCCGCCCCAGGTGATCAGACTCTACCCGCTTGACGCTGGTATTGCAGCCGTAAATGTTGGCAATACTGCGATCTCGTCCTAACAAATTACTTCTGTATACCAACCCCTCCAGGTCAGGCAAATTATGAGCAGCTTCATCATTCCAGAGATTAGGGGGCAATTTTTGATTAATTCGTTCCTGTACAGTCATTTTGAATTCCTTTTATTTATAAATAAGAGAATGAAATTAAACCGGGCAAGTCAACAATCGAGCAGTATTCAGGCTTTGAACCGGGAGCTAGAAAATTAACCGAGAAAAAGACCAACCAAAACCCGGCCAGGCCTGGCGAGGCTTCTATCTTGTGAACTTTTACTAAGTGTCTCGGTACGGCCCCGCAAGTGAACTGCGGGCTACCTGGCTAAAACCACTGAAGGGGTTGAGAAGTTTATCTTTTTGCAAAGGCCTAATAGTGCCTTTAGCGCACTTGAGCCGGTAGCCCGTACCTGGCTGAAAGCCCCTTGTGGGTAGTTACGGATTAAACGATACCGAATTTGACTGTAAAAATTCACGAGATAGAGAACCCGCCAGGGCTGATATTCAAACTTGAGTTTAAAGAGTCTGCTGAAGGCTTACTGGAAACCGCCACTGGTAGCGGCCATACCGCGTTCCTGGCGGATTTTCTCCTCGTAGCCGCTCGCCCGGTAAGCCGCCAGCGGGTCCGGTTCCAGCCCCATTTCTTCGCGCACCTGCTCTAGCAGAGGCCGTACATCCGTCCGGAAGGCGTCGGTCAGGATACGATGAGCGGCCAGCACTTCGCCCGCAGCCTGGGCCTCGGCCAGTTTGCGGCGTTCTACCAGCAAGGCTTTCGCGTAAATCTCCTGGCAATTCATGACCGAGTAGATGATCGCGCCTATCTTGCCTTCGATGTTGTGGCACTGGTCCAGCATGTAGGCGATCTTCTGGGCAGTCTGGCTGGGAACCGGCTCGCCGCTCTGTTCCGCCCCGACCAGTTCGTTGTAAATCAGGAATAGCTGGTAAGGATTATTGCTGCCCACGATCAGGTCGTCGTCGCCGTACTTGCGGTCGTTGAAATCGAAACCGCCCAGTTTGCCTTCATCCAGCAAGAAGGCCACAATCTGCTCGATATTGGTAGCCTGGGCATGGTGGCCTAAGTCCACTACTACCTGGGCCTTTTCGCCCAGCTTCATACACATGGCGTAGGCGGTACCCCAGTCAGGAATATCGGTGCTATAAAAGGCCGGTTCGTAGAATTTGTACTCAACCAGCATGCGGCTATTTTCGGGCAGATGTTTATAGACGGTTTGAAGGGCATCTTCCATACGCTGCTTGCGCCCGCGCAGGCTATCCTGCCCGGGGTAGTTCGTGCCGTCGGCAAACCACAGTTTAAGCTGGTCACTGTTAACTTTAGTCATAATGTCGCAGCATTCCAGCATGTGATCTACCGCCATCTGGCGAGTAGTCTGGTCAGGGTTGCCGACCGAGCCCAGGCGGTAGGCATTATCCTGAAAGACATTGGAGTTGATTGCGCCCAACCGGATACCGCGTTCCTGCGCGTACTGGTACATCGCCACGTAATCGCCGTCCTCGGGCCGGTCCCAGGGAATGTGCAGAGCCACCGAAGGAGCTACCCCGGTTAATCTATTCACCACGGCGGCATCATCGAGTTTCTGGCGAGTGGTGGTAGCGGCGCCGGGATGCGGGAAAGCCTTGAAACGAGTGCCGCTGTTGGCAAAGGCCCAACTGGCTGTTTCAATTTTCTGGTTTTTCAAAGCTTTCTTGATCGCCTCTACATCAAACCCCTGAGTGGCGAGGGTTTCGGCCAGTTGTTCATAAGCAGGCCGGTTGGTCCCGGCTGAATAAACTTTCGACATACGCCTGTCTCCTTATTGGTCCGGGCAAAACCCTGCCCTGAACCATCTTGTACTGCTGATTTCTTTGCCTGAATTAATCTAGATGAAAAATTTCAGTTAATTCTATAAAAGTTTCGTCTGGCCGGGCATTACCGGCCGACTCAAAATAGGGAGCCATAAATTGCTGCCAGCGAGCATTGACCTCTTTGTCTGCCATTAACGCCTGGGCAGTTTGTAGACTATCAGGCGTTTCAAAGTAGCCAAAGAGCGTCCCATCCGCTCTTAAGAAAATAGAATAATTATGCCAGCCAGCATCATGCAAGGCCTGGAGCATTTCAGGCCAGACATGTTTATGATGTTCTTTGTATTCCTCCAACTTATCAGGATTTACTCTGGTAACAAATCCTACTCGTTTCATGCTATGCTCCGTCACTTTGGGACGGACGCTACGGAATTAAATCGCTACCATAGCATCCGCCAAACTCAGTTCAAATTAGAAATTAAACTGGTCAATATTATTTTTATCAAAAACGGTAGGTTTGCCGAGCAGTACCACGCCATCCTTGTCGATGGTGTAGGAGCCAAGTTTACCGGCTTTGAAAGTATCACCGGGCTTGCCCTGGATCTGGCCGCTGGCGATAGCATTCAGGGTATAGATTGAAAGGTAGCCCAGGTCAGCCGGATTCCAGAGGGCAAAAGCCGGGCAGGCTCCGCTCTTGACGTACTCGCGCATCTGGTTGGGAGTACCCAGGCCGGTCACGATAACCTGTCCAATCTTCTTGGCATCGGTAACGGCTTTGGCCGCCGCCGCTACACCGACGGTAGTAGGCGAGATAATGCCCTTCAGGTCAGGGTAGGTACGCATCAAACCCTGGGCTTCAGTATAGCTCTTTTCGTCCTGGTCATCACCATAAACAGTTGCCACCAGTTGCAGGCCTGAATTCTCGGGCTTCTTCAGCTCATCTTTCATGAACTCAATCCACTGATTCTGGTTCGGGGCAGTTGAGGTAGCGCTCAGAATAGCAATCTTACCCTTGCCGCCAATCAGTTTAGAGATGAGCTGTACCTGTCCGCGTCCAATATCTTCAGCGTTCGCCTGGTTCACATGGACATTACGACCGCTGGCAGCGATAGAGGAGTCCCAGCTAACCACAGGGATCTTCTGGCTCATCGCATTTTTGCCGACCGGGACCAGCGCATCAGAGTCATCCGCCGAAATCGCCAGACCGCTCACCTTCTGCGCAATCAGCGAGTTGATCAGTTGGATCTGCTGGGTAGCGTCCGCCGTAGCCGGGCCCTGGTAGGTCACGGTCACGCCCAGTTCTTTGGCCGCTTCCTGGGCGCCCTTGTTAGCGGTGTCGAAGTAAGGGTTGCCAAGGTTCTTGGGTACCAGGATGTAAGTCTTGTTGCCACCCGAAGCCGCGGCCGCCGTAGTGGCGGAAGAGGCTGCCGCAGTGGTCGCGGCGCTGGCGGCGGTGGTTGCCCCTGCCGCTGCCGTGGTAGCAGAAGCAGCAGTAGTGGCTGCGGGAGCAGGAGTAGCAGTATTATCGCCGCAGGCGGCCAGTAGCGAGAGTAGCAGGCACACCAGGATTAACATGGTCAGTTTGTTACGCACTGTACTTTCCTCCTTAAATAAAGATGTAACTTCTCCAAAATCTAGCTGGTTTTCTGATTTATGACGAGTTAGCGGTAATTTCAGCCAACTCAGGTTTCTCTGTGCAGCTAATTCATTCTGACCCGTAAAAGAACCCCTCGTTATTTATTCAGAATGAGCGAGCGCGACCAGAAGAAGAAAATTCCAAAGACGAGTACAACAGTAATGGCCGTAGCCGTCCTGAATATCACACTCCTGTTCCAGGACAGCCCTGAAAATAATTGCCCGCCCACCCTGGGCAACAAGATTGAGAGAATCAACAACAGCCCGATCACAATGTCCTGCACCTGGCCTTGCAGGTTAATCAGGCCCATGCCAAAGCGCAGGATACCCACCAGGACGAGAGCCAGCACCGCCCCGGCCAGCGTACCGCTACCGCCAAAGATGCTAACTCCACCGAGTACGGTCACGGTGATAACGGTAAGTTCCAGGCCGGTCCCGATATCAGGACGGGTGCTGCCAAAACGAGCCGCCAGGATAAACCCGGCGAGGGCTGCCATGACGCTGGACAGGACGTAAATGATCATTTTGATGCGGTCAACCGGCACGCCGGAAAAACGACTGGCCGGTTCGTTATTGCCAATGGCGTAGAGATACCGCCCGAAGGTTGTTTTATGCAGCACCAGGCCAAAGATGATTGCCAGTACGATAAAGACGAGCAGGGCAAAGGGAATGGCCGTATCGCCAAGCGTGCCCTGGCCGAGAAAGGTAAAGGAGTCCGGGTAGCCGCGCGCGGCCTGGTCGCCAAGCAGGGCGTAAGCCAACCCGCGATAAAAAGAGAGAGTTCCGAGAGTTACCACCAGCGAGGGCAGTTTTAGCTTGGCAATCAAAAAGCCGTTCAACAGGCCGCACAATACACTGGCGAAGAGCGCCACCAGCACGGCCAGCCAGATATTCCAGCCATTCATAAAAAGCCAGCCCATCAGGGAAGCGGATAGACCGAGCGTGGAAGCAATCGAGAGATCAATATTGCCGGTGACGATAATGAAGACCATCGGCAGCATCATTATGCCGATCTCCATAAAGTCGGAGGTAGTGCGCAGCAGGTTACCACCATCCAGGAAGAACGGTGATAGCTGACTGTTCACGGTGGAGACCACGATAATTAACCCGACCAGGAGCCATTCCCAGCGTAGAAACAGGCGGCGGAGTGATAGTGAATTTACCCTAGCTTTCATGATAAAACACACCTCTTTACGGTTTGGTCGAGTTAACTAACGATTTTTGCGGGTCTTAATGCGCTGCAACTGCCGCAAAATAGCCGAGTCAACGATCACAGCCAGCAGAATGAGCAAACCCTGCGCGGCCAGTTGCCAGAACGGGGAGATTTGCACCAGGGTCAGCGAGTTATTGATAATACCGAGCAGGAACGCCCCCAGGATTACCCCCAGTACGCTGCCGCTGCCGCCAAAAATATTCACCCCGCCGACCACCGAAGCCGCCACAGTCTGTAACTCAAAACCGGAGGCCGTATTGGTCTGAGCGGCTTCAAAGCGGGAGGCCCACAAAACTCCGGCCAATCCACAAAGCAAGCCTGAAATCAAATAGACCCGGAAGACAGTCTGCTTGATCGGAATACCGGCGAAGCGGGCGGCGTCCGGGTTACTACCCACCGCGTAGATGTCACGCCCTCGCCGGGAATAGCGCAGGAAGTAGAAGACTCCTAAAGCCACGATTACGGCAAAGATAATCAGATTGGGTACTGCCAGGGGAGTACCTTTGGCAAGCTGGCGATAATCGTCCGGCATTTCAAAAGCGTTAATCCATTTGCCGTTGCTGTAGAGAAAGATCAAGCCGCGATAGATACTGAGAGTGCCCAGGGTAGCGATAATAGGAGGCACCCCGCCGACAGCTATCATTAAGCCGTTGATACTGCCCAGGACTGCCCCCAGCGCCATACCGATAGGAATAGCCAGCACGGGTGGAATACCGGGAAAAGCTACGATGATATAGGAAGTCATCATGGCGGTCAGGCCGATCATGGAGCCAACCGACAGGTCAATGCCACGGGTGATAATAACCATTGTCTGGGCGAGGGCTACAATCACCAGGATTGAAATATTTAATAAGATGTCCTGAAAATTGTCCGTAGTGAGAAAGGCCGGGTTGCGAAGGGTGACCAGCGCCGAGAGAACCACGATAAACGCGATAATGCCGACTTCCCGAAATTTAACAAAGATCTGTACAAAGCGGTGCTCTGGCTGCTGCCGGACTTCAGTTTCAGTTTCAGCGATCATTTCTCTCCCCTATGAAATGAAGTGATAGACGGCTAGGCCGTAGTAGCTGCTGACATAAGTTTTTCCTGGGTCGCTTCCGCCCGACTGAACTGGCCTGTAAGGTGTCCGGAACGCATTACAAGGATGCGGTCGCTCATACCAAGCACTTCGGGCAATTCCGATGAGATCATTAAGATGGCCATTCCCTCGGCAGCCAGGTTACTCATCAACTGGTGGACTGCCGCTTTTGTACCCACATCAATACCCCGGGTCGGCTCGTCCAGAATCAGGACGCGCGGTTTGGTGCTGAGCCATTTCGACAGCACCACCTTCTGCTGATTGCCTCCCGAAAGTTGCCCGGCTTTCTGATCAATGCCTGACATTTTCACTTCCAACTGTTTAGAAGATACCAGGGCGGCCTGTTGTTCGCGCTTTGCGTGCAACCAACCCAGGGTAGAAAACTTTGATAAGACCGGCAGGGTAATATTCTGAGCAATACTCATATCCAGCACCAGGCCGTGTTCTTTTCGGTCTTCCGGGACGTAACCAATGCCCAGTTTCATGGCCGTTTCCGGATTTTTGATAGTTACGGGCTTTCCATCCAGCCTGATAGTTCCGGCGGTGGCCGGTTCGATCCCGAAAATGGCCCGGGCCACGTTGGTGCGGCCTGCCCCGATCAGTCCCGACATACCCACTATCTCGCCTCGCCGCAATTGGAAGGAAACATCGGAGAAAGCGCCTTCAACGCTCAGGCCCTCGACTTCCAGCACCACTTCGCCGGCGGTTACAGCCTGTTTGGGGAAAAGCTGATCGAGGTTCCGGCCTACCATCATGCGAATCAATTCTTCGGTGGTTACATTGGACATATCGCGGGTGCCTACATAGCTGCCATCTCGCAAAGTGGTAACCCGGTCGGCCAGGGCAAACAACTCTTCCAGGCGGTGCGAAATAAAGACAACAGCCGTTCCGGCGGCCCTTAGCTGGCGCACAATGGTAAAAAGTTCTTCTACTTCACCCTGGGTTAGCGAAGAGGTTGGCTCGTCCATAATCAGGACTTTAGCGTTGATCGAAAGAGCGCGGGCAATTTCCACTACCTGTTGCTGGGCTACACTTAACTCGCGAGCTTTAGTACGCGGGTTCAGGGAAGAGCCGAGCCGTTGCAATAACCGGCTGGCCTCCTGGTACATGAGCTTCCAGTCCACCCCCCGGCGGCTCATAGGCTGGCGGCCCACCAGGATATTTTCGGCAATGTCGAGGTCCGGGAATAAACTTGGTTCTTGGTAGATGGCGGCGATACCATTGGTCTGGGCTTCGCGGGTATTGGCGAAGCGTACCGGTTTTCCTTCCAGGAAAATCTGTCCAGAGTCCGGTTGCTGCACCCCGGTAATGATTTTTATGAGAGTAGATTTCCCGGCGCCGTTCTCGCCGAGGATAGCATGTACTTCGCCGGGAAAAATTTCAAAGTGGACATCCTTCAACGCGTGAACCCCACCGAAGGATTTGGAGACGTTTTGAACTTGAACAACAGGCAGTTTATCACTCATCATCGAACTCCACATTGCATCAATGCCAGGATACCTCGTCGTTCTTTAATTACTCCCGCCCGGTCTACCATGACCGTCTTGACCGTTACACAGTTCCAGGTTGCGTGAAGATGTCCTTCGTTTCGCCCAAAACTTACCATTGAAGACATGGAAAAGACTCCCTGGCAAGCACGAAGATCAGGTAGAAAGCTTTCAGGTTACAAACAGATTGAGTTGGGCAAGGTGAAGTGAACAGCATTGTTAGCGCAAGTATTTCAGGAATGAAATATTTATAGCATAGTTTTGATTAGCTGTCAATACTTTTTCAAAACTAAATCGAAAGAACATAATTTGTTACATTTTTCATCAAGTTTGAAGTTAAGTCAAAAGTTATACTACTCAAAACCAGTATTTCCCGTAGGATGCTGGCCTGAAAAAGGACCAGAAACAGGCGCATTAAAGCCAGTCAGGGTAATTATCACCCTAATAAAGCCGGATGGTGCTAATTTTCAGGATTTTAAATCTCAGGCTTTATCACAAGTTTTGCTTTCGAATTTTTAAGTATCGAAAGCTATTGACAATTGGCATAAAGAATGTTAAAACAAAATTTAATCGTGAAGTACTTTTTGAAGTGCTTTTTAAGGTAGAAGTGGTAATAGACGAGGATATATGGTCCAGGATAGTAATATTACTAACTTACGAAATGTAGCAGAGCGTCGCCGCCAGTTGTTACAGTTGTTAGGGGAGCGAAGCCATTTATCGGTACGTGAAGTAAGTGAAGCCCTGGGAGTTTCGGAAGTGACCGTCCGGCTCGACTTTGCCGCCCTCGAACGCGAAGGCCAGTTGCAGCGTATCTGGGGCGGGGCTACCTTACCGGAGCCCGGTCGTAAGGAAGGTACTTTTGCGGCACGGCTGGAAATTCAAAAAGCGGAAAAACAGGCCATTGCAGAGGCAGCCGTTGAGATGGTCAAGGACGGAGATACTCTCCTACTGGATGCCAGCACTACCTGTTTTGCTATCGCCCAGCGGCTTAAAGAACAACGGCGTGATCTATACATCATTACAAACGGGCTTTATACCGCCCTTGAACTGGCTAACAATCCCAATATAACGGTAGTTACGCTTGGAGGAGTAGTCAGGCCCGGTACGGGTTCACTGGTTGGAACCCTGGGGGAGGAAGTTTTAAACCGGCTGCACGCCTCGAAAGGCTTTTTTTCGGCCATGGGTATGACCGTACAGCAGGGCTTGAGCGAAAGTAACTTACAGGAAAGCCAGCTTAAAACCCTGATGGTCAGGCATGTTAATCAGGTGATAGCCGTGCTTGACAGCACCAAGCTGGGCCGAGCTTCTTTTACCACCTTTTGCCCTTTTGAAAAAATCGACCTCTTGATAACCGCCGGACAGGCCGCCCGGGAACTCTCCGAACCATTTATCGAACAGGAACTTGAGGTTGTAGTAGTTTAAATCCTGACTACAACTATTCGGTTATAACTCGAATAGCTTCATCCCCCAATTTCAACTTTTGATGGCGGGTGTTTATTTAACCCGCCAGTTACCCCACCTCTAAAATTAGTCGCAAATTATTACCTGACGTTTAGAACTGTATAGCTTTTTCTTTACCTATCTATATTAGACTTAAAGGTAAAGGGGAAAGTATGTCCAAACGTGAAAGGAGATGTTGTTATGCCAAACAAAACTGGCGAACCTGCTGGTAATGTTAGCGGGGAGTCTCCGGGCACCGGCTTACCACCTGGAGGCCCGGCAACGCGTAATTATCCACCGGGTCCTGCGCCTTACGGCAATCCTCCCACCCAGGGCTGGTATTACCCGTATCCGGCACCGGTCCTGCGCCCGCGCCCTTCGCGGTTTCCGCTTGTACTGGGTTTGGTAGCTGCGATCTTTCTGGTTCTGTTTATCGGAGCCCTGGCCTGGTTGATTACGATGGGCGGGGAGACGACTATACCATTAAAAACAGAGACAGAGACTGTTCCACAGGGTAGCGCTTCGACGGTAACAGTAACCTTGAATAAAGGAATAGGCGACTTGCGAGTAGCCGGCGGCGCCACAGATTTGATGAATGCAACCTTCCAGTACAACGTCGAAAAGTGGAAACCGAACGTGAATTACAATGTGAACGGCAGTGCGGGTAGTATAAGTGTGAGCCAACCTTCCACTAACTGGATCGGTTTTGGCAACTACCGCAATGACTGGAACGTTCTTCTTAATAACAATGTACCTCTGAATATGAAAGTCGATACCGGTGTGGGTAAAGCGGAGCTAATCCTGGCAGGCCTAAACCTGAGACAGCTTGAGGTAAACAGCGGCGTGGGTGACAGCAGGATTGACCTGACCGGAATAAGCTCTCAAAGCGCGAATGTTACCATCAAGGCTGGAGTCGGCAAGACTACCTTGCTGCTGCCCGACAATATTGGCGTACGTGTTGTGACCAATAAAGGGCTGGGTAGTATCCACGCTACCAACCTGGTTGTCACTAACAACATCTATACAAATTCAGCTTATGGTAATACTCCTGCTACTGTCGATGTAGTCATCAATGTAGGCGTAGGAGATATTTACCTGCAAAACGGTAGATAAGGTTTCTTGCCTTTCTTGAAAAGAGAAAGGTGGTGAGTATTTATGCAGAAGGAGCAATTGGAACTATTCCGCCAGCGGTTACTCGATAAAAAGCAAGAGCTTTTAGCCGAACTGGAGCGGCTGGGGCGTGATATCCAGGAAAATGCCCAGGACCAGTACCAGGAAGGAACAATCGATTCCGATGTCGCAACCGATGTCTTCGAACAGGAATGTATGCTGGTTGAAGAGGATATGCTCAGGTACAATTTAAGAGAAATCGAGCACGCATTGCATAAAATGCAGGATGGCACTTATGGTTTCTCCGATGTATCGGGCAAGCCGATTCCGCAGGAACGCCTGGAAGTGCTACCCTGGGCCAACCGTTTGGTTGATGAAGAAGTAGTATTCAGCGGAACATAATTAACCCGGTTAACAAGCGGTTGTTCAGGCGAAGGTTTCCTGGTGGGTAGAGGGCGTTCTAAATAATCAGGTAAAATATCCAGGCCGGATTGGCGGTAATACGTTCTCGGGGCGCTGGCAGGCTAGCCAGCGCTCCTTTCTTTCTGTCTTTCTTTTTTAATTCAAATTCCACTGATAACCGCTTTTTCAGAAAGAAATTGTTCTAGCTGCTTCTTGACCTTCATATTTTAAACCTCAATAGCCAAAAAGGTGTTAGGATTTAATGGCAGCAGTGTCTAAATATATGCCTGACACAATCTGCTGATACGGGCCAGGTGTATGATAAGCGGGGCAAGCCTGATTTAGCATGATAAGAACTAACGGAGACAGAGCTTAATGTTTTTTAAGCGCCGGAGCAATACCGGACCGGATGCGCAACCGGACGAGGACGCGCATCTCCTGGAACAGGCTAAAATTGATCCAGCCTGTTTCGGGCTGCTCTACGAACGTTACTTCCAGCGCATTTATTACTATTGCTTGCGCCGCTTGAGTAGCCCTGAAGAAGCGGAAGATGTCACCAGCCTGGTCTTTACTCGTGCATGGGCCGGGATTGAAGGCTATCGCGGTGGCTCAGTGGCGGCCTGGTTTTTTCAAATAGCGCACAATACTGTTGCCAATCACTTGCGGGGGAAGCGGCCCCAACTTTCGCTGGAAGGCACTGGAACAGGCGATTGGGGAGATAGCCTGGCTGACCCTGAAGAAGCCGTCCTTGAACGCTTGGTCCAACATGAGAAGCATAAACAGGTCGCCGAGTTAATTGCGGCCCTTCCGCCGGAGCAGCGCGAGTTGCTGGCCCTCAGTATAGCGGGGGGATTGACAGCCAAAGAAGTGGGGCAGGTGTTAGGAAAAAGCGAAGGGGCAGTCTGGATGGCCTTTCACCGGATAGTGAAGAAACTTAAGGCCGAATACCAGCGGCAGATGGCCGAGGAAAATCAACAATGATGGACAATCCGAACCGGTCGAGCGAAGACCAACTGGCGCAACAATATTTTCAAAGCTTGATTAGCAACCCTCAGGCTGAACCGCCTGGCGAGCTAGACTGGCAGACCGCTCAACTTGTCCGAGATCTGGTCGAAAACGAACGGCAGTCCGCGCCGGCCTATAGTCAGGTCGAGGAGGCTAAAGCGCGTGTCTGGAAACGCCTGCAAACCGCTAACCCGGAACTAGCGCGAAATACCAGGCCTACCTCAGCCCCAGGTTTGCACTGGCAGCCAAAGAGTTACCATAAAAATGAGCTTTTTAACAGCCACAGTGAACGAGAGTATCAAGCAGGAGTTGAGCAGTTTCAGGAGCAGGGAAAGCTTGCCTGGAGGTCATGGGGAAGATTCCTGCTGCAAGCCGGTATGGCTACTACTGTCATCCTGGTAGCAGCTATTATTGCCCTTATTCTTATCAATACCCGGCCTTCTGAAGTTACTCCCACAGCTACCGGTGGCCAGTATGGCGCAGGCGGACCAACTGCTACAACCCAACCCGCCAGCAAAACGCCGGTTACGAGCGACACAAACAGCACTGATGTCATTCTCAAAGGTCTGCTTGAGCCTGTGTTGAGTGATGTAGCCAGCCTGCTTAATTTATCTCAGGACAATCTTATGAGCAGGTTAAAGGCAGGGGAAAGTATAGCCCAGATTGCCAAGTCTCAGAAGGTAGACCTCCAAAAAGTAAACGATACCATGCTAAACAGTTTCAAGCAGCAGCTTGAGATGGGTGTCCAGGCCGGTAAATGGTCACAGGCGCAGAGCTTAAAGGCGCAAGAAGCGCTGCCGGACTTTCTACAAACTTTTCTGAATAACAAAATTCCGGCTAACACCAGCACCTCATCAATCATGCCTAAGTTGCTGGCAGCTTCGCAGGAAGCTATCGCTAAAGAACTGAAGCTTAGTCTGGCTGAATTAGAATCTCGTTTAAACGCAGGGCAAACTATCTCCGAAATCGCCAGCGCTCAAAACGTCGACCTGAATAGCCTCAACAAAGCGGTTCTAAATAATATTCAAACTCAGCTAGCTCAACTGGTTAAAGACGGGAAAATAACCCAGGAACAGGCCGACCAGAATCTAAAAGAAGCCCCTGCCAGCATTGAGAAGTACTTTGTGATCAAGCAAGACCCGACTAACAAAGGCGGATGAGCGAAGCTCTCGCTGCTACATCCTGCATCCCTTTTTGAAACAAGCTGATATTTTCTCCTGGTGGGTATGTCCGGACACACCCTGCTTGTTTCCCACGTCTCTCGATCAAGGCGATATCCACTATGGATTTTCAGTAAAAGCTTAAAGCCAGCGGATACGTACTTTGAGCGGCATTTTAACGGCACTATTGAAGTATGAAGACCTCTTTCACGGAAAGGAAGGTTCTATGTTCAAATCGAAAGGCTTTCTGGCCGGGGTAATACTTGGCATTACATCTCTGCTGCTGGCAGGGGTAGTCACGGTGGCCGCCCTTACCACTGGCTCATCCAGCAGCCAGTCGGGCCAGGCTTTAGCCGTGGCGGCGCAGGCTGCGCCCGGCACTACCGCCCCTGCACCCGCTGCCACACCTACCCCGGACAATCAGCAGAAAGATGCGATCAAAGCTAAAGAGGCAGCCAGTGTTCCTGATGATAGCATCTACACCGCGCTGTTACTCAAGAACCTAGCTACTCGCCTGAATATACCGCAGAACCAGCTTGAAACCGCCGTCGCTAACGCAGTTAATGATACCGCCGACCAGATGGTCAAGGACGGCAAGTTAAACCAGGAAGTAGCCGCCAAGATTAAAGCCACAATTGCAGGAGAGGGCGTTAAAGGTTTGCTGCCTTTACTTGGAATGGGAGTCAACACGGATAAAGGAGCGGATTTCTCCAACCCCAAAACTATGCTGCTGCCCGCAGTGGAGGAAGTGGCTAAACTTTTCGGGACTACCGGCAGCAAACTTTTCAGTAAGCTGCAATTCGGTCATTCCTTAATTGAACTGGCCCAGGCGCAAAATATCAATGTGCAAACAGTGCGCCAGACTCTCCTGGATAGCTTCAAAAAACAACTGGATGCGGCGGTAGTGGCCGGCAAGCTTTCGCAGGCCCAGGCTGACAAGTCTTTTCAGCAAGCGCCCGGCTTTATAGACCAGTTTATGAGCTACAAACCTGATACCGCCGCTATTCTGGAAAAACTGGTATCAGGAGGCGCTTTTGAGCAAGTGACAGCGGCTCTCGGGATGACCCCTGAGGAATTGAAGCGAATGCTGGGTTCGGGGCAAACTCTAGCGGATATCGCCCGCTCTAAGAATGTGGATATACAAAAAGTGAAAGATACCATTCTGAACAGCGCCAGAAACACTCTCGCTCAGACTGTTAAGGATGGTGATTTGACCCAGGCAGAAGCCGATGCGATCTCTCAGGATTTACCGGCTAAAGTGGATAGCTATATTAACTCTAACCTCGGCAAGCCGGACTCGTCTAAAACCACGCCGAGCAAGTAAGCTAAATAAGATTTTCGCGCAATAAAAGGGTGGCGAGCGCTCGCCACCCTTTTATTTAAGCAGCTACTTTAGCTCCGCGCCCATTTCTCCGTCTGGTTCAGGATTTCCGAGCGGCTCATCCCGGCTTTAGCCTCGCTTAGCACCCGTTTAGCCAGCGCTTCAGCTTTATCGATTCCCTCATCGCTGCGGCCAATCAGTTGCAGAGCGGCCTGCCCCGCTTTCAAAGTTACCGCGAAAGGCGCTACTTCTTCCGATTGCTTGTCAGTCGAAGCTTTTGTAGCGGTTTGTGCCTCCCACTTTGCAAGCGGTTCCAGAATATTCTTATAGAAACGCTGCATAGCCGCGATCATTTTGCGGCGGGTGTCGCCATAGCCCTTAACCAAGCGACCACTCTCGGCCACCATTAACCCTGAAGCATAATTCTGCTGAGCGTATTGCACTACCAGCCCGGTAAATTTCTCAAGCAGCTTCCATTCTTCCTTGAAGCGGTAAGAACTGAGGCGCAGGGGTTTGAACCATGTCAGGAAGCGGAAAGTCAGGTAGCCGCGCAGGGTTGTAGTCTCCGGGTGCTGCTGGAGCGTGAAGTGCTGCTTGCCCAGCCATTGCCCAACGCCACTAACTTTACCCAGCAGGAGCATAGGGCTGACCAGCGCGTGCGGAAATATGCCGTAAATTTCGTCCATATCCGGCTTGAGATAATCGGTGACGTGGAGCACCTGGCCTGGCTTTACTCCCATATCGCGCCGGATGCGTTCCAGGCGACCCGGCTTGATCTTCAGAATGGCGACCCGCACCGCGTCTTCATAAGTCATGCGCATGGCCAGGGTTCTGGCATAGGCATCGGTCAGGCGGTACAAACTTTCGCCCTGTGGTTCGGCCTCAAGCACGCGCTTTACCATAGCAAGATAGCGCCGGGCATAGGCGGCATCCTGGTAATCAGTTGTCTGGTAAAGAGCTTCCACCAGGGTGGCGTGCAGCGGTGCAGGCCATTTCTCGACCACTTCCTGAGAGAGCGCCTTAAACTGGGAGCGCTGCCTGACCGGCAAAGCCTGGGCCCTGCTCTCGATCAAAGCAGGCAGGTCAAGCGTTTTCTTCTTACCAGAGTCGCTATCCTTGCGAATAGGAGTCAGGTTGATCTGGCGTTTAGGTTTACCGGTGGGCGCTTTGTTAGAACCGCCATCGGCCGCACCGCCGCTATCAGCCGCGCCATCCGTCTGGGAAGCCCTGGGACGGTATTCTTTAGAACCGGGCAGGGGAATGGTGGAAGCCATTTCAAAGGTTTTGTGACTGCCACCATGAGGCTGTTCCGGGGCAGACTCAAACTGCTGCACTTCCCGGTTGAAATTCAACTGGTACTGGCGGCCCACCTCAAAAGCTTGCAGGTTCATATCTACAGCCAGCCCAAAAGCCTGAATAGCCTTGCGATAGGTTTTCTCGCTCATGGGCAGGGCGCCGGGTACGGCGGAAAGCGCACCCAGCAGAATAGCATTGGTCGCCAGTTCTCCCAGGCCATTCTGGCGGGCCAGTTCCACCGTATCAATTACCGAGATAGAGCCTGCCATCGAAGCGGTAGCTTCGATTATTTTGTCGGATTTGAAAACGCCGTCAAAAGCCGGCATCTTCTCACCGATGGTATAGACGCGCTGGCTGCTCGCTACTACCGTAGTGTTGCGAGAAGCATAGCCACCCTGCACTAACCGGCCCAGTTCAACCAGTTCCTGACCGAGCAGCACATCTACGCGACCGGGAAAAGGAAACTGAGCGAACTGGACCTGCTCCAGCGCCTCGGCATCTCTTGACGAGTCGCCGCAGGATTTGGCAATTCCGGCGATTTCGAGGTAAAAAGTGGTGCCGCCGCCACGCTGGGAAAGACCGGGCAGCGAAAGCGCCTGGGCCCGGCGACCGTCCAGTTCCGCCGCCAGGAAAAGCCACTCGATTAAGACATTACCGCCCTGCCCGCCAATTGCCGCCAGCAGAACGCTCTTTAACTCAATTTGAGTGCCATTCAGAGTGTTAGTCGACATTAGCTGGCTCCTCCAAACAATCTAATCAGGCCCCGGCTAAAGCTGTCTTTCCAGCGTTCCAGGCGAGTGGGATTACTGACTACTTTGGCTTCGTAGAAAGAGGGGCAGAGCACCGCCGCGTGAGCCAGTTCGCCACACAGACCACAACCGACACAGCTACTGGCAATTGTGGCAATCGGGTCGCTGCGCAGAGGGTTGGGGTTTTCCTTGATGGTGAGCGAAGGGCAACCATTCAGGCGGATACAGGAGTGATCGCCGGTGCAAACATCATCATCAATACCGAAACGCGCCTCGGTGACGGGCTTGCCCTGGGCCAGTTTTTCCTTCTTTTCGACCTTTTCGTGGCGGGTTTTTTCAAGCTGGCACTCTCCAACCGAGCGAATCACTTTCAGCTCTTTCTTATTAGAGTTGAAAGCCCGGTCGAAAGTCTTGACCACTTCCCCGACTTTGTAGGGATTAACTTCCTCGATATACTGCACCCCGGCACCTCGCAGCGCCATCTCGATATCCATTTTGGGGCTGTGTTCGTGGCGGGCGTTTTCCTCGGTATTAGGGTTTTCCTGCTGCCCGGTCATGCTGGTCCAGCCGTTTTCGAAGATAACCGTCACAGCATCCTGCTTGTTGTAAACAGCGTTGCCGATAGAGGTAGTCAGGCCGCTGTGCCAGAAAGTGCCGTCACCCAGCAAGGCCACCGTTTTCTGGTCGGTAAAGCGGCCCATCGCCCCGGCGCTGGCCAGGCCTGTACCCATGCCGGTACAGCTATCGTAGGTATCGAAGGGCGGGTAAGCTCCCATAACATAGCAGCCAATATCCCCGGCATAGTAGGGAGTACCGTGCTTTTTCTCGCTCAGTTTGAGAGCGGTAAAAATGGGACGTTCAGGGCAACCGGTGCAGAAAATAGGCAGGCGGGTGGGTAACTGGCCTTCAAAGACCATCGCAGCCTCGTTCACCTGCGAGGCTATCTGGCCGAAAGTGGCTGAAAGTTCGTCCGCCCGGTTCTGGCCAGCGGACTGGCTTGCAGTCTGAACTCTGGTATCAGGGCCATTCCCGGCACTGACCGCCACTGCATGGGATTGAGAAACCCGCGCCTTACCGTAAACTTCTTTAGAGAGCCAGCCGCTCAGGCTCTTTAAGAGAGCCATTGGCACCAGTTCATTCGCTTCAGGAATGACATCCTTGCCGTAGATTCTGACATTATGCAGACCGTAGCTCTGGGCAATAGCCCGGATTTGCTCTTCGATCAGGTTGGGCATGCCTTCTTCGATAATCAGCACCTGCTCTTTGTCCTGCATAAATTCGACAAGCTCTTCCGGCACCAGCGGGTGAATGACATTAAGGCAGAGTTCGGCAAAGTTACTGTGGCCGAGTTCGTCGCCTTCGCCCAGAATAGCCAGGCAGCGCGCCAGGGTATTATGCACCATACCGTGAGTGATGATGCCTATTTTCTCGTAACCGGGCTGACCGGGAAAGACTTCGTTCATGCCGTGTTCGTGGATGAATTTGCGGGCCA
Organism: Chloroflexia bacterium; assembly: GCA_036261665.1. Classification (GTDB taxonomy): domain Bacteria; phylum Chloroflexota; class Chloroflexia; order Chloroheliales; family Chloroheliaceae; genus 54-19. Next base: position 6,536 of record DATAKM010000178.1, on the reverse strand, counting down.
CCGGCATCCGTTGTTCAAATTTGCGGCGTTCCTGGGCCTGAGAGTAAGGGGGAATGGGCACCATGTTGAAAGGAGCGTCCAGTTTTTCCCGGCGGTTTAGGGCGCTCAATTCGAGAGGGCGGTTATCCTGGCAGCGGTAATTTACTTTGAGGTTGCCTGTGCGGGTACGGAACAGGTAGAAGGCCACCGCGCCACTGGCCTCACTCAATTCGTAACCCTCACGGACCATACGGGCCATCACCTGGGCATCGGCGCGGGGATCAATGGCGATTAAGCCGGATTTATGAGCGTAAGGCAGGCTGCGCTCGGCTACGCTGGTCGAGTTCAGACCGTAGTCCTCGCCCACAAAGGCCATCGCCCCGCCCTTCAAACCGGGATGCGCTACGTGTGCCAGGGCATCCGCCGCCACGTTATTGCCAACCACTTTCCAGTTGACCGCGCCACGCACCGGGTTATTGACCGAAGCCTGCAAAAGAGCGGCAGCCGCAGCCTCGTTCACTGAGCCTTCGACATAAACGCCCATAGGCTTCAATACTTCTTCATAGGCATCGGACATGGCATCATAAATCGAGGAAGTGGGCGCACCGGGATACCCACCCATATAGGCCACGCCGCTTTCCAGCATAGCTTTTAACACGATCAGCGCCATGTCGCCTTTCAGGGTCTGGCCCTGACCAAAGCGCAACTGCGCCAGTGTCTCTTTGGAGTAATTTCGACCCATCGCTAAACCTCGTTGTTTAACCTTTTGTTATTTATTTATTTTTGTATCAGCAAAAGCCGTACCGTACGATGTGCAAAAGTTGATGCGACCAAGTAGCAGTCAAGTAAAAACTTGTTTCCATTATCGCTCAATTTTACAGATTGTCAAGCAAAGAATGCTATTAGTAAGCAGATTGAAAAGCGCTTAATTCTCAACTTGACAAAATAGTTATTGAGTGAGGCCGATTTTGCGCCTTTACAAAATATAATTTTCCCTGGCATAAGGATTGGTATGATAGAGGGCAGAAACCTTTTTCTTAAACCATTTACAAATCACGGGTTTTTAAACTAAAATTATTTATATACAATTATTCTTGAAGCCCACTATGGTATGAGGAAAAATGAATAACCCAGAACAAAAATGGCCGGACCTGATTTATATTGTCCGGCACGGCGAAAGCGCCGGAAACGTAGCGCGCCGCCTGGCCTACGAAGCGGGCCATCCAGTCATTGATATTGCTCACCGTGATATGGATGTACCTCTCTCTGACCTGGGTCGTAACCAGGCAAGCGCCCTCGGTCACTGGTTTAAGGCCCTGCCGGAAGATCAGAAGCCAAATGTGGTTCTTTCTTCGCCCTACGTGAGAGCCTGCCAGACTTCAGATTTGTTAATGAAAGCGGCAGAAATGGATAGGGACGAAATCACCTTTATTTCGGATGAACGCCTGCGCGAGAAAGAATTTGGCATCCTGGACCGCCTGACCACCAGCGGTATTCAGCAGCGTTACCCCGAACAGGCCGAAATGCGCAAGGCCCTGGGTAAGTTCTACCACCGCCCACCCGGCGGAGAAAGCTGGTGCGATGTCATCCTGCGCCTGCGCAGCGTGATAGACACCATTACCCGGGAATATCGCCGGGAACGAGTCTTGATTGTATGCCATACCGTAGTGGTGTTGTGTTTTCGCTACCTGTTCGAACGGCTGGACGAAAATCAGATCCTGACGATTGACCGCGAAAACGATGTGGCTAACTGTTCGGTCACTTCCTACCGTTTCGACCCGGCCCTCGGCAAGCACGGTAAGCTGAAACTGGAATGTTTCAATTTTGTCGCGCCACTAACCGAAGCGGGAGAGACGATTACGACGGCCCCGGATGCTCCGGTCGCGCCTCACTAACGCCAGGCTTTATAACGAGTAGCGTTCAAAAACTAACTGTAAAAGGACTTCGTTAATTTGGATCAGAATAGAGAAAAGTTGGTAGATCTTACACCGGACTTCTTGCGGCAGTGGCCCTTACCGCAACCGGGCGAGGCGGATGATAAAGAAGCGCGAGGACGCGTCCTGGCGGTAGGCGGCTCTACCGAAATGCCGGGCGCGGTAATACTGGCAGCAGAAGCCGCTTTGCGGTCGGGCGCAGGCAAGTTGAGAATAGCAACCTGCGCCAGTATGGCACCCTATGTAGCGACTGCCGTGCCAGAGTCGCTGGTTTTCGCGCTGCCGGAAAGCGAGAGTGGCGGCATTGCCGTATCCGCCGCCGAGCAGATTGCCCGTATGGCCGAGCAGGTTAGCGCGGTCCTGATTGGACCGGGCATGATTGACCAGCAGAGCGTAACAGAACTGGTGACAAATTTGCTTCCAAAGCTTGAGGTTGATACGCTGATTCTGGATGCCGCCGCGTTCGAGCCGCTCTGTAGCAATCCTGAGGCTCTGCATCACCTGGGAGGACGGGCCATAATTACGCCGCATGCCGGGGAAATGGCTCATCTTCTCGACATAGAAAAGGAAGAAGTTACGGCTGATCCGCTGGCTACCGCGCAACAGGCGGCGCTTAAATTCCAGGCGGTAGTAGCCCTCAAAGGCTCAGATACCTACATTGCCGCTCCCTCCGGTAAAGTTTTTCGAGACCGTAGCGGTAATGTAGGGCTGGCCACATCAGGGTCCGGAGATGCTCTCGCTGGAATCGTCCTGGGATTAGCCGGGCGAGGAGCCGAACCACAACAGGCAGCAGCCTGGGCCTCTTTTTTACACGGCAGCGCTGGAGATAACCTGACGCGCAAGGTCGGGCGGCTTGGTTTTCTGGCGCGTGAGTTGCTGGCCGAAATACCGCCGCTAATGTCCCAGTTTGATCCACCCATCTAAATAAAATATGAGTGGGAAAGGCAATTACCCACTCATATTAATGTTTATAAGAGTTTTAGCGGGCCAGGGCAGGCAGGCGCTGCTGGATTAAAGCGGCCGCTTTCTCGCCGCTTACCATCGCAGCATTGAGGCTGCTGGCTTCAGTGAACTCAGCGGCGAAGTAAAGACCGGGCTCGCCACTATCATTATCCGGCAGCGTTGGGTGAATGCCGGGCGGTTGGGCGAATTGGCCAAACGGGATACGGTATATCGCCAGGGGACGGTAGCTACTCAAGGCTACTTCGGGGTGAGAGTCGCCCTGGAATATCCGGCGTAAGTCTACCATGCCGCGCTGGTACAACTCATCATCAGTAGCATCCGGTACGCCCAGAATAGTGGCGGACAGGAGATGCTGACCTTCGGGAGCATGTTCGGGCGAAATATTGGAAACCAGCACACAGTTATTGATAAAAGGATCAGAGTTAGCGTTTAGCACCAGTTTCTTACCTTCATACAGGCGGGCTGACCCGGAATAGTAAAGGTTGATGGTGCTGGTAGGCTTTTCAGGCATAGCCTTTCCGGTCAGGCGGGCCGCTTCGGGCGCAGGGGTTGAAACTACCACTGCATCGCCCGTTATTTCCTCGCCATCCTCCAGGCGCGCCCCATAATAACGCCCGCTGTTATCTTTTAAAAGAGCGGCTACCCTGGCAAAAAAACGGATATTCTGCCCCTCGGCCAGTTGCTCAGAAATCTTGCCCATGCCACCCGCCGGAATAACCGTCTGGCCCTGCGAGAGCATCTTAAAGTCAAACTTGAAGCACTTGGCGCTGGTGTTCATGCTATTATCGAGGTAGACTCCGCCGAAAAAGGGCCGGATAAAGTTATTGATATAATCGCTGGAAAAATGCGAGCGCCGCAAGAATTCCTCGGTCGTTTCGTCCGGGCCTGTGATAATCTCGTGAATTGATTTGCGGATTAGCGAAAAAGCCAGGGTGCCGGTGCGTACTTTATCGGTCAGGTGCACTACCGGGGCAAGCGCGGAAGAGACCAGCGCGGAAGGGTCGCGTACAGGGTCACTCAAGACGTAGCGCTTGCCGTCTTTTGAGATTATAGCGCCCGGTTGAAAGGCGCGTAAGGCCAGTCTGCTGTATTCAAGCTGGCGCTGGGCCGCAGGATAGGCGGTAAAGAGTACCTGGAAGCCCCGTTCCAGGGTAAATCCTTCTACATTGTCACTCCGCACCCGTCCGCCCACAGCATCACTGGCTTCCAGAATGATGACTTCATGCCCCGCGCGTTGTAGGGTGCGGCCACAGACCAGGCCCGCTACCCCTGCGCCAACGATCACTATTTTCACCAGAAAACCACCTTATCTTTTTATCTACCTTATCTGTTACACAAAGCCAAAGTTTTACAACTCTTAAGCTATTCCTGTAACCAATAGCATTTCCCAGACCTCTAGATGCAACTCCTATAGACTAGCACTAAAATCAGGCCGGGCGCAATTTCAAAACAATTCAAATAGTGTAGTGATTCAGGTATTTTAGTCAAGAAAGATTGGAAATAATAATAATAAATGATCTGGGAAGATATGAAATTTGGGAAGAAATGTATAAAGGAAAGGGGGAATTTATGAAATAAAATGGTCGGGGCGAGAGGATTTGAACCTCCGACCACCTGAACCCCATTCAGGTGCGCTACCGGGCTGCGCTACGCCCCGACAATCATTCCGGTATCTTTGTTGCGGATGGCATTATAACACTCGAAGGGCTGGCTGTCAATGAAAACCGGCCTTATTTACAGCTTTTGACCGAAGAAAATTAACGCATTTAGCCTTCTTGATGGCCGCAATTCTATTTCCAGCCTGGCCGGAAGCCCAAAAATACGGCCATTGTGGCCTGCTCACTTTAGCCACAGGATGAGGCTGCAAGGTTAACCCCTTAGGCGGTTTTGACTTCCACCAGGGTAGCGGCGTCAGAGGCAATCTGGCGGTCATTAGGAGTTTTCTTGCGGCGGTAGCCCGTAGCAGCCCGTTCGATAAGGCGGTAAAGCTGGTCGGCTACCAGCGCCATCAGGACCACGCAAATAATACCCGCCGCGTTAAGACGCGGGTTATCCTGCTGAAGCAACTTACCCAGCGTACCGGCACCTGCCCAGGCCCCGATGGTGGCAATACTGATAATGACCAGCGTAGAGACCCGCAGCCCGGCGACAATCACCGGGGCGGCCAGGGGAAGTTCAACCCGCCGCAGCACCTGCCAGCTATTCATGCCCATACCTCGTGCGGATTCCAGTACGGAGGGGTCTATTCCGTTAAAGCCGAGCGCAATATTACGCACCAGCATGGTCTGGGAATAAGCGATCAGCACTACAATGGTCGTTAGCGATTGCAGGCCGAAGACAGGGACCAGCAAGGCCAGGAAAGCGAGACTTGGAATGGTATAAAGGATATTCAAAAAGCCCAGCACAGGGGTAGAGAGCCATTTTACCCGGCTCAAAAGCAGGCCTATCGGGAAGGCAATAATAAAGGCAATCACCAGCGAAATAATGCTGACTCGCAGGTGCTCGGTGAAAAAGGGCGACACTCTCTCCCACCTGGTGAAGATGTAATTGAAGCCCGCTTCAAAATACTTGTAGAAATCAACAAAAATTTGCACAGTAGCTATCCCTGCTAATAAAACCTGCCTAACGGCCCGGCGCTTGAGTGGTCTGCTCGGCCTGCGTCAGGTTACGAATAGCATCCACCGTTACCCGGCCTATCGGGCGACCCTCTTCGTTCACCACCGCTAAATCTTGAGTGTTGCTGCTGATAAGAATGCCGAGCGCTTCGCGCAGGTCGGTATTGGGCTTCACCTTATGGCCGTTCATGGAGAAGTTACTATTCAGAGGCAGCATGGCAGCCGCTACCGTTTGCAGGCTCAGGCGGCGAAGAACATCATCCGACCCGGCCAGTTGCGCTACAAATTCATTGGCCGGCCTGGTCAGGATATTCAGGGGGGTATCGTACTGTACTACCTCGCCGTCTTTCATTATTACTATTTCGTCAGCCAGCTTGAGGGCTTCTTCTACGTCATGAGTGACGAATAGAATAGTCTTGCGTACGGTTTGCTGGATGCGCAAAAGTTCATCCTGTAGGCGAGTGCGGGTGATGTTATCAATGGCGGCGAAAGGCTCATCCATTAACATAATAGAGGGATCGGCGGCTAAGGCGCGAGCCAGGCCCACGCGCTGCTGTTGCCCGCCACTTAACTGGCCGGGATAGCGCTGGCGGAACTCGGCGGGGGGCAGGCCAACCAGGTCTAACAACTCATCTACACGCTGGGCAGTGCGCTTTTTATCCCAGCCCAGCATCTGCGGCACTACCGCAATGTTCTTATTTACCCGCATATGGGGAAATAGGCCGACCTGTTGAATCACATAGCCAATCCGGCGGCGCAGGTCGTTAACCGGCAGCTCGTGAATTTCCTTGCCTTCAATGTAAATTTTGCCAGAGGTTGGTTCGTAAAGCCGGTTGACCATCTTCATCAGAGTAGTCTTTCCGCAGCCGCTCGGCCCCAGCAAGACTACCAGGTGACCGGACATTACATCGAGAGTAACATCTCGAACGGCAGCGCGGTTGCTACCTTCAAAAGCTTTGGAGACGTGTTCAAAAGAAATAATTTTGCTCATAACGTTGTCCGTTTCGCAACTGCATCTCCATTAATAAACTATACCGGGGAGAAG
>DATAKM010000177.1:0-35628 GCA_036261665.1 Chloroflexia bacterium | reverse complement strand
AAGAAGCATCAAACCCAATTGCAGGTTGAGCCCGCTCTTCGATTACCTATAATAAAGTCGAATGATCGACTTCACCACGGCCCTTATCTATCAAGTCAGGAAACATCTCGTCTACCACCGGGGTTACTGGCAGTTTCAAGTTGTATTCACAGGCCATATCCAGCACAATGCCTCAATCTTTATGATGAAGTTTTACCTTAAAACCAGGCTCAAATTTATGTTGAATCTTATCTAAAGTCGCTTATATCCCTGGCGTAAAGCGCCAGAGTCTTACGCGACTTTAGATAAATCGTAACGTTCTCCGTAACGCTTTCGTAACGCAGTATAGCTATAGTGGGTATGTAGCGGGGCCTGAAGTATGTGGGAGCGAGAACTTTAGGGCAACGCTATTTCAAAATACCGAACTGTCAGGATATTACCGTATCTATTCTATTGTAATAGGAGAAACTGATGAATTCTGAAATAAGAAAACGAATTGAGCAGAACCTGGGTGAAGGTCAGCACTTTAGCATAGAACGTATTGCATCACCAGGCGCTAAAGATAGCGAACATCAAACTTCCCGAATTTCTGCTTACGTGGCCTCGGAACTTAAACTTCAACTAAGCGAGATGTTCGACCATTTAGATGCCGCCGAAGCCGAGGCGCAACCCCGCAATCGAACTGATGCAAATGCTAGCTTGTGGACACCACGCCAATTGGAAAAGCACCTTATAGAACAGATCAGTATTGGAATTAATAACCGTGTAAATTCAGGCATCACCGTATCAAGTGGTAGTAGGGTTTTTGGACCACCTTATCTGTCATGGCACTTAGGAAATGCCCTTTTGTATCCTGACGGTTATGAGGCATATACTATGACCTACGATAACATTGACCCAAAAGCAACTGTACTCGAAGGCTTTTCAGCCGCTGGATATGGCTTTGAAGTGACTACAAGCAGCGCGGTACTTACAGAAATCACGCCACAGGGTAATTATGACTGGTATTGGGCGGCGGCACGAGAACTGCCCTTTGTTCGCAACAGAGGCGGAATGGGAATTGCGGTCTTTAATAACTCACAGCAGCAACCGGTTATCTTACGCCAGCCAATACTCTGGAGTATCAGCGGTGTAAAAGCCAATACAGGCGATGGAGGCAATGGCCGAATTGTAGATGCAGCAACCCCAGCTTTTGGCTTTGGAACTATCCCATTGGCACCAGTACTGGTAAATATGATACCAGACTCGAAATACACTATTTGGGTTTGGAGCTGGAATATCTCGCGAATGGAACAAGAGGATCCATTCTCGTCTCAAATACATTTTTCTATGCCGCTCGTAACTATTAATGCCAACCGCCCAGTTGTAACCCACTGAGCAGTACTGGCAAGCCTCTTTAAAGGCGGGTTTAGGACATAATAATTACCACGATTTAACTTATATTTATTTTCCGTTCTGGAAGATTCTTGCCGATCGGGCTTCTGTCCCTAGCGGTCAAACCGGTCTTTTGTAGTCGTCCCGCAACTGCAATATTTCTTTCAGGCACTCACCGTGAGGCTGGCCTAGTTCACACTTGCACGGGTGGGCCACTGTAGATAGCACGAGGACGTAAGACATCGTTTGACTGGTACTGCTCGATACTGTGCCCGATCCAGCCTATCGTGCGTCCCAGGGCAAACAGGGCTATCGCTCCATTCGAGGGCAGTTTCAAAGCCCGGGCCAAAGTAACCAGGCCGAAGAATACGGTTGGATAGGCACCAAGCAGTTTATGTGTTTCTTCCGTGATCCGGTGAGCTAGCGCCACTACCGGGGCTTCCGGATAAGCCCGAGCGGTTAGATCAAGCAGCAGCTTGCCGCGGGGGTCACCGGCTGGGTAGAAGACTGAACCAAAGCCGGGCACTATCTCGCCAAAACCAGGGATAGTTTCCCCTCGTTTCAATAGGCTGGTAATAGAAGAGCGTACATTGCCAGGGTCACTGGTTTCGCGCAAAAATGCTTCAATCCGCTCCGTTTGCCCGGCGTGTTTAATCCCCTGTAGCGCCGCCAGACCAGCTCCGATCACGGCATAAGGGCTGGACCCCGCGGAAGCCACGCAGCGTGCCGTGAAAGTGGTAACATTGAATTCCTGGTCGGCGCACAGGATCAGAGCAGCCGTTATGAGTTTCGCTGCCGACGGATCGCCAGCAACCCAGCCTTGCTGGATAGTCTCAGCAATTCCCTCATACCGGGCTTGACCGCTGGCAATAATATCGGCCAGCAGTTGCAGAACTCGCGCTCCGGTCTGGGCCACCGCTTCCGGTCGCAAATCGTAGGCGGCGATGTCTTCGAGCGCCGCCAGGGGCAGGCCAACCTGGAAAGCTTCCAGCGGCCCCAAACCTTGCAGATGGGGGGCAATCTTCTGATAACGACCCGTCCGGCTCTCGGGCGGTATTGACCGGAAAAGAGTTTTGGCGCTCGCGCTATCGCCGGTCCAGATCAAAGCGGCCACCTGTTCCACGCTACAGGTCGTGGCCAGATTTAAGGCATCCTGTCCCCGGTAGTAGAAGTGATCAGCGGTAATCAGGGTAATAGCTGACTCCATGAGGGGGGTACCGGCATGCATGGTTCCGGCAGCTACCTTATCCGGGTGGCGGAACTCGCCCTTACGCTTTTGCAGGCGCTCTATTTCTTCGATGGGATAGCGCCGGCTGCGTTTTTGATTACCGGCCGCTTCTGAATGAAGGAGACCCCGGCTGACATAGGCATAGAGCGTGTCCACACTTATGCCCAGTTCCGAGGCGGCTTCGCGCGCCGTTAGATACTGCTTTTTTTCCATATGCCCGGCTTTCAAGTCCTGCGGCCAACTTGCGGCTTTTTTCATAAATGCCCCTGGTGGCCGGCCAGCCACTTTCTGCAACTGCTTAATCTCGGAGCAAGCCACCAGTCCCGATTACAAAAGAACACTGAGGTCTTCTTGCATTATATAACAGGTTGATGAATTCATCAATATATCCAGTCAAATCAGGTAATATTAAGCTAATGTTACAGAATAGATTGATTATTATAATCAAGATTGACAGCCTATTTTTCTATGCTATGATGAAACCATCAAAGTCAGACAATGCTTAAACACTTCCTGGTCACATCCTGAAAGCAACCACCATTACTGGCTATCCTGTAGCAATCTTGGCCCAATTAAACTTACCTGACATTACCAAACTTACAGTCCAGCTAAAACACTTCCCGTTCATATTAGAATTTCAATCTTTGCGCGATAGTCAATTCCTTCATCCTTACTTACGGTGAGCCTGGTTTCGCTTACCCGTAAAATGCTTCTGGAGTAGATATATGAGTAACCAACTTGGCCCCCTGCACGGTTACAGAGTCCTGGAACTTGGTAATCTGGTGGCGGCTCCTTATGCCGGGCGGCTTTTCGCTGAATTTGGCGCTGAGGTAATTAAAGTCGAGCGCCCCCGGATTGGGGATGAATTGCGGCAATGGCGGCTCTTCAAAGGCGATACCTCCCTCTTCTGGCGCTTGCAGGCTCGCAATAAGAAACCCATTACCCTGGACCTTCGCACTCCCGAAGGCCAGGCGATTGCCCTTGAATTGATCTCACACGTTGACGTTGTCCTGGAAAACTTCCGGCCGGGCACTCTTGAAAAGTGGAACCTGGGCTATGAGAAACTAAAAGAGGTAAACCCGAACCTGATTATCGTGCGGATTTCCGGCTACGGCCAGACCGGCCCCTACCGGGACCGCACCGGTTTTGGCGGCATCGCCGAGGCTATGGGCGGGCTACGCTACATCACCGGTTACGCCGACCGGCCACCTACGCGCATCGGAGTTAGCCTGGGTGATACTCTGGCTGGGCTATACGGGGCACTGGGAGCGCTCATGGCCTTACTCAATCGCGAACGTAGAAATAAGCAGAGCGATCACTCTGCGGGCCAGGTAATCGACGTGGCCTTATATGAGGCGGTCTTTGCAATAACCGAGTCCTTGCTGCCCGAATATGATGGTTACGGGATTACCCGGCAGCGCACCGGAAATATCCTGCCCGGGCTTACTCCTTCCAATATCTACCCGTGCCAGGACGATAAGTGGGTAGCAATCGGCGGTAATGCCGACGCGGTTTTCAAACGTCTGATGGAAGCGATAGGCAAACCCGAGTATATGACCGACCCACGTTTTCGGGATAACGTCGCCCGGACGCAACATCAGGAGTATCTCGACCGGGTTATCGGGGAATGGACCTTAAAGTATAGCCTGGAGGAAGTGCTCGACCGCATGGTCGAGGCAGGTGTTCCCGCCGGAGCGATTTACAGCGCCGCCGATATCGCCAGCGACCCTCATTACCATTCGCGTGCAATGATCGAGCAGCACAAAATCAGCCTGGAACCGGGTGAAAGCCAGCCGGTCTACTTTCCGGGAATAGTCCCAAAACTGAGTGAAACACCCGGTAAAACCGAATGGCTGGGAGCCGAACTGGGAGCTTTTAACGCTGAGATTTACGGCAATTTGCTGGGTTATGGGCCGGAAAGACTGGACCGGTTAGAGCGAGCAGGCGTAATTTAGCCCGGCCGGTTTAGCGAGTAAATCGAATTTAGCAGAGAATGTGAGAGATACAATGTTTGAAGAGAACAGGCGGTTGGCCGCTAAGGCTGACAGCGGATTCCCCCTTCCCCGGCGAGTAACTGTGACGGATGTGGTAGCCCGGGATGGCTTTCAGAATGAAGACCTGATAATCCCGACCGCCGCCAAGATCGAAGTGATCAAGGGACTGGTTAAGGCCGGTGTTACCTCGATTGAAGCCACCTCTTTTGTCCACCCGAGCGTGATACCGCAACTGGCGGATGCCAGCCAAACCCTGGCCGGTCTGCCTGCCTATCCGGGTGTGACCTACAGCGCCCTTATTCCAAATAGCAAAGGGGCGCAAAGAGCGCTGGCCGCCGGGGTTAAGGAACTGCACCTGGTACTATCGGCCAGCGAAAGCCACAACCGGGCCAACCTTAACCGCAGCACCCGGGAGTCGCTGGAGCAACTGCGCCAGGTCGTAGCTTACGTTAAGGCCGAAAACCCCTCGGTGCAGTTGATAGCCAGCATCGCCACCGCATTTCATTGTCCCTTTGAAGGGCGCACCACGCTGGACCGTCTCGTATGGGTCGCGGAGGAACTGATCGCGCTGGGCCTGGACTCGATTAATCTGGCCGATACGGACGGGGCAGTTAATCCCTTGCAGGTCTGGCAAAGTGTAACCGCTCTTAAAGCCCGTTTCCCACAGGTCAGCTACAGCCTGCACCTGCATAACACCCGCGATATGGGCCTCGCGAACGTCATCGCCGGACTTCAGGCCGGTATAACCCAATTCGATGCGGCTCTGGGCGGGCTGGGTGGTTGCCCCTTTGCACCGGGAGCCAGCGGGAACCTCGCCACCGAGGATCTCGTCCACCTGCTGCATGAAATGGGCGTTGAGACCGGGATTGACCTTGATCTGTTAATTACCGAGGGAAAGAAGCTAAGGCCGCTCGTCGGCCATTACATCCCTTCGTTTGTCAGCAAGGCCGGTCCTGCCTACGCGCTGCGTTCCTTTGAAGGCGTCAAAGTCGCCGCCGCCCGGCCCCCGGTAACCTTCTAATAACATAAGCGGCTGGTGCCCTTCTGGAACTGCGATTTTCCGGTCGCTTCTACAGTGAGCACGGTAAAGGCTAGCGGGGACCGGCCGGTCGTGTTGGATGACGCTAAGTTTGAGAGTGACAGTTTGACTTGATTAGTTCGATTTGAAAGGAAGGATAAATTGTGAGCAACGAAGCTGTAAGCAAAGCCGCCACTCAGGCCCATGAAGCCCTGGTAGAACTGGAAAAACTACTCGGCCAGATTCCCGATGTCGATTTGCACCGGGCAGAGCCGAACGGCGGCTGGACCTGCGCCCAGGTGGTATCACACATTCACCTCTCAGGGCTGCTCTGGATCGCTGACCTGGAACGGCTAAGCCGTCACCGGGAGCCTCACATGTTTATGTTTCGCGAGGAGTTGGGCCATGACGCGGTAGGCGCGCCTCCGCCCTCGGCGGAAGAGGCCGCCCGGCGTATCGCCAGCGTACGGACTGCCCTGGACCAGTACCTGGCGGAGGTTGACCCGGCCATCCTGGATATACAACTGGAAGTTCCCACCCTCGGCACCTTTACCGTAGCGGAATGGATGCCCCTGATTACCGGTCATATCGCTGGCCACGTTGGTCAGTTAAAAGCTATCTTGCGTTCCCGGGATGTTTTACCGGCCGCCTTTGCCGAAAGCGAGGTGGCAGTATGAGACTTAAGGAACGCGTAACCATCATTACAGGAGCCGGCCAGGGTCTGGGCCGGGCATTTGCCCTGGCGACCGCGAGGGAAGGCTCGAAAGTAGTGATCGCTGATATGAACCTCGAGAAAGCCGAGTCGGTTGCCGGCGAAATTCGCTCCAGCGGAGGCGAAGCCCTGGCGATCAAGACCAATGTGACTTCCGAGGAAAGCACTCAGGCTCTGACCCGGCAGGTTTTCGAACAGTATGGCCGGATAGACGTGCTGGTAAACAACGCAGCCATGTTTTCAACCATTAAAATGCGGCCCTTTGACGAAATTCCGGTCGAGGAATGGGACGCCCTTATGGCAGTCAATGTGCGAGGGGTTTTTCTCTGCTGTAAAGCGGTCGCGCCATATATGCGTCAGCAGCGCAGCGGCAAAATTATCAATATCGCTTCAATTGTTTTTGACCTGGGCCGGGCCAACTATCTGCACTACGTGGCTTCCAAGGGTGCGGTAATCGGGATCACCCGGGGAGTGGCCACCGAACTTGGAGATTACAACGTGAATGTGAACGCCATTTCTCCCAGTTCCGTCCAGACCGAAATCCCACGAGAGACGGTTACCCGCGAGGGTGCTTTACAGTTTGCCCAGGGCCAGGTGCTCAGGCGGGTAGAGTCGCCGGATGACCTGGTTGGTACGGTAATATTTCTGGCTTCGAGTGATAGCGATTTTATTACCGGACAGACCCTTAACGTGGACGGAGGCATGCGCTTCCACTAAATTCTGGAATTGTAATTAGCTGGGTTAACAGCTAAAGACAGGAGAATGGGTAAAATGGATTACGCTACAGCCCGCCAGGTATTCTTTCAACCCGCCCCTGATGAGATTGTACCGCTTCCCATGCAGCAGCCCAGCCCGGCCCGGCGTTTGCGGGATGCCGCCGAACCTATTGCAATACTCCCGGCCTGGGCGAGCCTGGTCAATCAAAGGCTGGCCGAGAGGGGTCTTAATTTTCTAACCGCCTATGTCTGGGGCCGAGCTGTACCGCTGGGGGAACCGGTCGGGGCAGTAGTCGCGGCCGCCTTCGGCGCTTTCGAACCGGGCCTGATCATCAACCTGTACGACGAAGCTCGCCGGACGCTGAGCAGGGCCGAACTTTTACGCGTTCAGGAAGAAGCCACCATCGAAACCCTGCAAAATATCCTGGGACCGCTAGACTCGCAGGAGGTTAACACGGCTTTGCGCCGGGCCGTGGACAGCGCCGACGGAACCGGGCGGCCAATGTTCAGCGCCGTCCGGGCGCTGGGCTGGCCTACCCATCCTCTGGCTCAGTTGTGGCGCGGGTGCAACGCCATTCGAGAACATCGTGGCGACAGCCATATCGCCGCATATATCGGGGCAGGCTTCGATCCCGTCCAGATGAATATCCTGACCGAGTTATGGGCGGGCTGGCCGCCGGGTAGTTACAGCGGCACCAGAGCCTGGCCTGCCGAGCGGACTGAACAGGCCTTGAGCTCGTTACGTTCAGCCGGGTTGATAGAGGGCGATAGCCTGACCTCCAAGGGCCGGGAAGTCCGCCAGAAGATCGAGGAACAAACCGATGCTATGGAAATGCCCCTGGTAGAGGCGATTGGGGCCGACCTGGAAATGGTCGTATCCCGGCTGAACGAGTGGGGAGAAGCCTGCATCAAGGCCGGTGAATTCCCCCCTGATCCCAGAAAGCGGGCTGCCGGCTAAAATTTGAGGTTTTATTTAGAGATTACCGGACAAGCTTATAAATTTTCAGCAGTTATTTGAGAGAAGTTCTTCCTGCCCGTGCCAGCCTGATTAACAGACCCAGGGTTGCCAGCGGCTCCGGGCAGGAAGCTGAATTTACCATAGGAGGCAAAGATGGTTACCAGTCAGGCAGAGAATAGCCAGGGCCTTACCACCCAGGATGAACCTCAGCACTTCAAGCTTTACATCGATGGACAATGGCGGGATGCCGCAGACGGTAAAGAGTTTGATTCCTACGAACCGGCCACCGGTAAGGTCTGGGCCAAAGTGGCTGAGGCCGGACCGGAAGATATTGATGCAGCCGTAAAAGCGGCTCGCCGGGCTTTTGAGGGAGCCTGGGGCCAGACCAGAGCGCACGACCGGGCTCGGTATCTCTACCGCATTGCCGAGGCTATCGAGCGAAACCAGGAAGAACTGGTCATGGTCGAATCCCGCGACAACGGCAAGGCCATCCGCGAAACCAGGGCTGAACTGGCCAACATTATTCGCTATTTCGAGTACTTTGCCGGGATGTGCCAGAATGTACTGGGCGAAACCATGCCGGAAACGGGTCCCTTCTTTACCTATACTCGCCGGGAACCCATCGGCGTGGTCGGGGCGATCATCCCCTGGAACTCGCCGCTCCTGATGCTCTCCTGGAAAGTCTGTCCGGCCCTGGCGGGTGGTAATACCATCGTTTTGAAACCGGCCGAAGATACCCCGGTCTCCGCTCTGGTACTGGCCAAAATTCTGGAAGAAGTGAACCTCCCGCCGGGAGTCCTCAATATCGTGCCGGGCTTCGGCTACCGGGCGGGCGATGCTATTGTGGGCCACCCGGATGTCGATAAAATCGCCTTTACCGGTTCGACCATTACGGGTAAAGCGATTGCGGCCAAGGCTTCCCAGACGCTAAAACTGGTCACTTTTGAACTGGGCGGCAAATCACCCAACATTATCTTCCCGGACGCCGACCTGGACGCAGCGGTCAAACGCTCGACCTACGGCATCTTCTCGGCGGCGGGCCAATCCTGTATGGCAGCCTCTCGGACCCTGGTGCATAAGTCGGTCAAAGAAGAGTTCCTGGCTCGTTTCGCGGAAAAGGCTCGTTCGATCCGGGTAGGTAATCCCATGCTCAATAGCACCCAGATGGGCGCCCAGACCTCAAAGCGCCAGCTTGAGAAGATTAAGGAATATGTTAATATCGGCGCTAACGAGGGAGCCGAGATCCTGACCGGTGGCCGTCCCCCCGAAGGTAACGGCACCGAGGGTGGCTTCTTCTTCACTCCGACTATTCTGAACAAGGTAGACAACAAAATGCGGGTAGCCCAGGAAGAGATCTTTGGACCGGTGACGGCGGTTATCGAGTTTGAGGATGAGGCTGACGCGATCCGCAAGGCCAATGACGTGCCCTATGGCCTGGCCGGAGCGGTCTGGACCCAGGATATCAAGCGGGCGCACCGCGTAGCGGCGCAGATCAAGGCCGGCACTATCTGGATAAATAACTACCGGGTCTTTAACTGGCTCATGCCCTTCGGCGGCTACAAACAATCCGGTTACGGACGGGAGAACGGGCGGCAGGTGATGGAACACTATACCCAGGTTAAATCGGTCTGGGTAGATCTTCAGGAGGAAGTACCGGACTGGTACGAACCGCTCGCCGATTAAAACCTTCTGCTTCAGGAAGAAGGTCTGGTCACAGGGATTAACTAATCCTTTTCCGGCGTGCTAAGTCCCCTTGCTTTAGCTCTGACTCTTACCCACATTTTAGCAGGGGTAATCTAGCAGCTAGTCGAACACCTTCTAACAAAGTCTGGAGATAAAGCCAGCCTTTCCATAAACTTTTCCAGCCGGGTGGGCCATCACTTTTTCGTCCTAAATACCCACCCTGCCGGGCTACTAAGTGCCAGAATGCCCCTAATGTTAATTCGTCAGCTGCTTTGTTGTTTAGGCCGCTACTAACACTACCAGCTCCACCGGCACTATTTTCATAGCGGCTACCTCTGGAGTTTGACGCGCTATTTCCCTTAATAGCAATAACTGCATCGTTAACGGAGCGAGAAAACCTAAAAGGCGTATTAAAGTCCCACCTGTACTGCATAATTATTTGATCCGACCGGAAAAAGAATCAAATCACTCTATGCTAGGAATAGCAGATTCCCCAACCGATCCTGACTACTTTTTGGTTCAATCTAATCCCCAGGGCAAGCCAGCCTATACCTGCCTCAACCTAATCAATAGGGGGAATAAAGAGTCAGACTTTTGTGCATTAGGCCTGTTGATTTTCAATGAGGTAGTCCACTTCTTCCTCAGTGAGTCCACTTTCTTCCACTGGCACCGGCTTAGTGTATCCCGGTGCAGCCAGGTAATACTTTCCTTCTTTTTCCAGCACCAGCCCTCCCGCCTCCAGAAAGCGGTCCAGTTGTGCCCGGCTAACCCGGCTGATAGCGGCTGTCCGCACCTGGCTTTCCAGTGCCCGCTCCGATACTCTCACCAGCGCCTCAGCCTGGTTGCGGGAAAAAATGACCATTGCACCCGCCATTATCAGCATGACCAGCACTACAAAGAACCCAGCTGCACCAATAATCACCACAGTATTCATGGTACCGGGCGCTATTTGCAGCGAAAGCAGCACCGCCAGCACCGCTCCAAAGACCCCTACCACAAGCCTGAAAAAGTTCTTTACCATACCTTGCTCCTCTCGCTAACTCCTGGCACGTCGCCACAGCCACTCCGGCAGGATGGCGCTGGGCACCGCCACAACCAGACAGATGCAGCTTGCCATATCAGGCCTTTCTCCCAGAGGGGTAAACTCCCACGGCCAGTAGAGCTTCGGCACCGCCAGCAAATTCATTGTCCCAGCCAGATTCACCCAGATATCAAAAGCGAAGATCACTCCGAAGACGCACCACTCCACCGGGGAGTGGTTACCTTTCCAGATCACGAACTCCACCGCGAACAGAATGATCGATAAAACTACCGTGGCCGCTATCGCTCCCGGGCTGACCACCTGCCCCTCCCTTACCCTGAAAGCCGGCACAAAATTGAGCATGGCCAGGTAGTTCAGAAAGGCGCTCCAGCCGTTTGTCTCAGGGTTCCTCCGTCTACGGAAGGACTTTGAACTTCACCAAACACTCCTGATGGTCTGATGCCGCTAACTTTAGCTCTGACTCTTACCCTCATTTAAGGGTTTTACTTACCACTTTTCTGCCTGAGCAGGTACTCTCGTACTAATACTTATGTAAACTAGAAGGGAGGTAGAAAGGGAGCTTTTTATTAGTAGATAACTCTTGTTTTCAGACGTAGCATGCTGCTCTTCCCTTGCTGATTCACCATCCTGAGTGTCCACTGCAAGCAGATTTAAGACCCGGATCTTAAATGTAGCCATTACAGGCCTTTTCCGGTGTTAGTTTGAATTAGTTTCTCTTTGCTGCTACAATTTGAATATGTTACTATTAAAATTTGGTTCAGCTATGATAAACTTCTTCAGATGCGTTGAGAGAAAGCTGCTCAGTACAATTCAACTGAATTCTATTCTTTTATCTAAAAAGTTGGTCGGGCTTGCCCTGGATTAGTTCACCTGCCCCTGGTGAAAAGTAAAGATTGCGATGAGCAAATTAGCGAATGTTAACCGGGATCAAAGCCTGATTGCGCTTAAAACCACCCCTGCCCACCGGCGTACGGTCCTGGCCCTGGCACTACTGCTGACGGCAGCCTCTCTACTGGCCCTGCCCTTTGCTCAGACCAAGCTGCCGCCTGTTCAAGCTTTCATTCCCATGTTTATCACCGCACTCTTTCTGAGTGATTTATTTACCGCCTTCATATTCTGGACCCAATTCAGGGTAGAACGCCGTCCGGCTATCGCGGCCCTCTCCGCTACTTACCTTTTCACCGGTCTGCTCAGCCTGCCCTACCTGCTGGCTTTTCCAGGCGCTCTGGCCGAAAATGGCCTCCTGGGCGCTAGCAACCAGACCCCCAACTGGCTCTGGATTTTCTGGCATACGGGATTTCCCCTTGGTATTCTGGTTTATCTGCTGGTAGACCAGTACTACGGGGGCTCTCAACTCACTCCCAGGCAGCTTAAAGGCCTGACCCTCGCGCTGCTGGCTGGCGTAGCCGGACTGCTGGCGGTGATAAGCCTGTTGGCCTTTCCATTCCAAGCCTGGCTGCCAGAGCTCGTGGAAGGCAATAACTTTTCACGGCTGGTAACTTCCGGAATAGGTCCCCTGGTCTGGCTGCTTAACGCTTTTACGGTGGGGTGGCTGGTGTGGCGCACCAGGGGACGCACGGTCGTACAACTCTGGCTAACCCTGGGTATGCTGGCCTGGCTGCTTGATGTAACCCTTATCCTGACAGCCAGCAGCCGCTATACCGTCGGCTGGTATATGGGGCGAGTGAATATGCTGGTCACCAGCGGGGTGATAGTAGGGGCTCTCCTCTACGAGGTAAACCAGCTCTATCGTAAAACCCAGGAAGTCTTGCTGGCCCAGCAAACCCTCGACCGGCTCAAGGACGAATTTATCTCGGTAGCCAGCCACGAGCTGCGCACTCCCCTTACCGCTATCAAAGGTTATACCCAGATGCTGGAGCACAACCTCCAAAGCCAGTTAAAAGAACCGCTCCCATCCTCCACTGTAGAGCAGCACCAAAAGCTGGAAAAACAGATTGCCTCCTCCCGGCAGGTCTTGCGCCAGGTGAACCGCATGCAGGCCCTGGTAGAGCGCCTGCTTGACTTTTCCCGTATTCAGAATAGCAAGCTGGCCCTGGAGCTCCGCCCGAATGTAAGGCTGGGAGAGCTGGTAGAGCGGGTGGTAGAACGCCAGCACTTTAACGCCGGGCGGCACCGGCTGCTCTTTTGTAACAATGATAGCCCCCTGTTAATTTCCTGCGATGAGTTGCGGCTGGAGCAGGTCTTTGATAACCTGATCAACAATGCTTTCAAATACAGCCCGCCTGGTACCACCGTAACAGTAAGTCTGTGCTGCGACCGGCCGCATAGACAGGCAGTGGTAACGATAAAGGATGAAGGACAGGGGATCAGTGCCGAAGATCAGGCCCATCTTTTTGAACAGTTTTTTCGGGTCCAAAATGCAGAGAACCGGGAGGTAGAAGGGCTGGGTTTAGGCCTCTACATCAGTTACAGTCTGGTACAGCAGCACGGAGGGCGGCTCTGGGTGGAGAGAAGTCCGGGTAGAGGCAGTATTTTTTACGTGGCGCTGCCCTTGCAGTCTGAGCCTTCGTCGCTTGCTTTAGAAGATTGTGTTGAATCTTCCTGAATTCAGCCAGATTACAACAAGGTCACTTGTTTATGTCAACTGTTTTATTTCGAGAGGGCCTACCTGGTGATCGTAAAAACTGATAAAGGCCTGCCACAGCAGGCGAGCTCGCTCTTCTGGCCTGCACTTAGATTACTGCAAACCGATCTTGCATAAAAAAGACCTTGACTGCTCGACAAGGCTTTTGTAATAGGAGTTAAATGGAGAATTGCCTGATAGCAACCGAGATTACTGAAGCTAGTCCAAGCAATTCTTATACCACCAAATAAAGTAGAATATCTGCGTCTACCGCACCCAGGCCTCTTGGCTATATTGAAGTAGTCAGGAATACAAAGAGTTTCTGGCACCTGGTTTCTTTCTTAAAGTAAGGCTAAGATGTATGGTAATAAAAAGACCCTGGTAGCTTATGCAGGGTCTTTTGTCCGGATGTGATAGATATAAATGAAGGACTTGTAGGCCTGATTTCTATAGAAAGGCCATGACCGGTATATCATGGCCTTTAGCGTTTAACTGGTATAAAGGCTTTACTCCTCTACCATTTGAATTTCGCCCTATGCTAATTACTTGCAATTTCTATACCACTGGCTAATTCTATTGGCTACATCTAAAGCCTTATAGCCTTAATAATTACTCCTCTACTTATCGACCTGCTCTTAATCAGGGGCTGTTCGAGAGAGGTCATAGCCTGGGACTTTCAACAATCCAAATTATTTTAAGCTGCTAACTCTAGGATGCGTGTTACCTGCTTAAAATCCGACCTATCACAGTATGGTAAAAAAGCCAGATAAGCTGGCTTCTTTACGTCCTTATTTTTACTCGGAATCTGATTGTATCTCACCCTTTGCGTATCAGACCATGACCACGTCAGGACCTCGTTTATTTTAGCCTGCCCTGCAAGAGCTGCCTTAGGTTATCAATATCTATTTCTTCAGCAGTGGCCAGTGTGTATTTTAGTATAAGAGGTAGCAAGCTGCGGGTGAGACTGGCTAACTGCTCTTTTCCAGGTTAGGCAGGTGAAGCACTGATCCTGCCTTCACAAGGTAGCTCTCGATCCGCCCCTGTCATGGCTACTTTGTCCACCCGTCTATGTTTGTTTCCGATGTGAGCAGTAGACCTGCCGCAGGCGGAGTTGCAAACTTACCATTGAAACATGAGTTATCCCGAAAATTGAACCTGAACAGTTTTAAGGGAAAGCAGTGAGCTTAAGGAAGGTGGCGGGTGGGCCTGCCATAATCTACTCAAAGCCCAGCGTAACCGGTATAGCGGCTGTACCTCCTCACGCAGCCGCTTGCCGGTTCGATGGCACCACCCCCTTTCTCTTAACTGCTGCAAGCCTTCGTCCTCTTTTAATAAGCTTAATAAGTAGGCAAAGGCTAAACTGGCCAGCATCAACAGCTTTAAGCGATCCTCCCATGCCTGTAAACGAGGACTTTCAAAACCTAACTCGCTTTTGGTGTAACGGTAAGCCTCTTCAATCTGCCATCTGCGCGAATAGATTTTCATTACTTCCCAAGCTGCTTCTACCTGTTTAACTGGCCGGTTGGTCAGTAAATACCAGGGCGTTATTCCCTGCCCTAAACGGGCCACTACCAACCATAAGGGGGTGGCATATTGGGGATGGTTAACCTCAAAAGCCACAATACCAGCTTTGCGCCAGCACCTTCTACGACTGTCCCACACCTCCCGCTGGTCCCAACTTCGTTTGCCCTGGGCTATCTTCCAGCACTTGAGTTCGCGTCCTTGCTTATTGACCAGGTTGTAATCTTTGCGCCAGCGCAGCACGAAATTAACTCTTTTAGCGAGCAATAGACCTAACCAGGGCTTGCCCACATAACCCTGGTCAAAAACATGCACTAGCTGGGAGCCTTTACCCCACTTTTTGATACTTTTTTCCAGCAGCAACTGTTGTTGAGTGCGCCGATCCGTCGAATTTTCGCCACGCGTACTCCACCAATGCATTGCACCCAGCCAGGGAGTGGTGGTAGCGGCTAAACCACTAACGATTAAAGCACTCCACTGCATGCCAGGTACAAAGATGGGCGGTCCTGGAGGCGGGCTGTAGAAACCCTTTTTGACTTTTTTAAGACGGGCCGCTTTAGTGGAGCGCACGGAACATAAACCCTCTAACTGGCGACTTTCATTCTTTTCGATGACGCTATCGTCCCAGATAACCAAAGCCAGTTGATTACTAGCTTTCAGTTGCCGGATGAAGTGGGCGGCCTGCCGCCAGAAGAAATTTTGGATTAAGCTGGCGGACCAAGCAGGTGAGTGAATTAAATTGTGGAGGCGTTTAGCCCCGGCGGGGGCTTGATGGGGTGGTACCAAAAAAGCGCCTAACTGGCTAAGGAGCAGAGCATGATGGCGTTCTCTGAAAGAGATAATGGCGATGATAAGCGCAAAAAAAGTACGCACTAAACGGACATCAAGTTTGGAAGTAAGCTGACGTGTAAGGGGAGCCAGAAAAAGTTGGAGGTGCTGGGCCAAGTGAGAAGAAAGCAGGGGAGTTTGCGCAGGGTCAGCAAAAGTGGGATACTTTGCACTCATAAAGAAACCTCCTGAGTAAAGTTGTTGGTTTTGGCGAACCAATTTTAACTCAAGAGGTTTCTTTATTTCTACTCTTTTTCAGTCAGCCTCAAAATTAGGGATGACTCATGTTAGGGCTTTTACCTGTGTTTATAATACTAACATACATATTGATATTTGTCAATATGATTCAGGTCTTTTTAGTAGCAAGTTTAGTTAGAATACTACCTGGATCGTTTTCAGCCATTCTTTAATACGCGTAGCGATAGCCTCCCGTGCTTCCCGGTAGACTGCGAGCTGCTGCTCCTCGCTGCCAGTGGCTTTCGAGGGGTCGGGGAAGCTCCAGTGCAGCCGGTGTCTGGCATTAGGAAAGACGGGGCAACTCTCATTGGCCGCATCGCAGACCGTAATGACATAATCAAAAGGCTCTGCAAGGTATTAGGTAAGAACCTTGGAGCGCTGGTGCGAAATATCTATCCCTACTTCAGCCATTGCTTTGATTGCCAGGGGCCGTACAAAAGTCGCTTCCGTTCCAGCACTGTAGGCCTCAAAGCGGCCTTTGCCCAACTCACGCAGTAGCCCTTCCGCCATCTGTGAACGGGCAGAATTGTGGGTGCAGAGGAAAAGCACTCTGATCTTCGATGACGCTTCCACTATAATTTCTCCTGGCTTTACGTGGCTTAACGTTCACCTGACTTTAATGGGTTACGTTTATCCTCGTTGCCGCTTAACAAAACCTGTACCGCTTTACTTGCACCGGTACCGAGATTGGCCGGGCAAGCTGCTTCCCCCGCCCCTGCCAATACCAGCGGGTCAGCCGCTTTGACCTCAGCTCCAAAGTAACGGCGCTGGAAGTAAAAGGCCAGATTCACCAGCCCAATCAGGGCCGGCACCTCCACCAGCGGCCCGATTACCGCCGCAAAAGCGGCTCCTGAATTGAGGCCAAAGACTGCCACGGCCACTGCTATCGCCAGCTCGAAGTTATTGCCGGAAGCGGTAAAGGCGACCGTGGCCGTCCGGGAATAGTCCGCTCCGATTTTCCGCCCCAGCCAGAAACTGACCAGGAACATGATGGCAAAGTAAAGGCAGAGTGGGATGGCAATCCGCACCACATCCAGGGGAATCTGTACTATCAGGTTGCCCTTCAGGCTGAACATCACCACAATGGTAAAGAGTAGTGCTAGCAGGGTGACAGGGCTGATCCGGGGAATAAACTTCTTCTCGTACCACTCCCGACCTTTGATCTTGAGCAGCAGATAGCGGGTGAACATCCCGGCCAGGAAGGGAATGCCCAGGTAGATAAAGACGCTCTGGGCAATCTGGCCGATACTGATATTGACCACGCTGCCCTTCAGCCCGAAAACCGGCGGCAGCACCGTGATGAAGAACCAGGCATAGACGCTGTAGAATAAGACCTGGAAGATACTGTTGAAAGCGACCAACCCGGCGGCATATTCGCTGTCGCCTTTCGCCAGTTCGTTCCAGACGATCACCATGGCAATACAGCGGGCCAGGCCGATCATGATTAGACCGGTCATATATTCGGGCTTATCGGGCAGGAGCAGAATGGCCAGGAAGAACATCAGGACCGGCCCGATCAGCCAGTTCTGGACCAGCGAAAGCAGAAGAATTTTCCAGTTGTGGAAGACATCCCCCAGTTCCTCGTACCTGACCTTTGCCAGGGGCGGGTACATCATCAGGATCAGGCCGATAGCAATCGGCAGATTGGTAGTGCCTACCTGGAACTGGTTGATAAACCCTTCCGCCCCGCTCCATAGGTAGCCTATCATAACTCCCACGAACATGGCTGTGAAAATCCAGACCGTCAGGTAGCGGTCTAGGAAAGAAAGCCTTTTGATTTTACTTTCTGGCATCTAATTAATTCATCTCCTATCACTGAGGGCTATATCTGAAGATTTCACTTCTAGAGGCTGGTCTTGCACATATACAAAGCCGAGCTTAAGTGCGAGAGCCGCCTTTGCCAATTCATTACCAAGATAGGCGGCGTGGCTTAGCTGGCTAATCCAGCCATCATCAATTATGCTTCTGTAAATACTTCGATCATTATCACCCCGCATAACGTGTAACAGGGTATTGTCATAAGAATAGTGTTCAACCTGAATCATTCCTTTGTCAGATTGAGGAATTATTACAAAATAGCCCAACCGGTCCATTTCTAGCTGGTCACGGTTCTGAGCCTCAACTACCGGAGTATGGAAAAGCTGAAGGTTGATTCTGGTATCGTTCTCACAAATTTCCGAGCAGCCACAGCGATTACTGATACGGGAATTAATTTGTCTAAGCTCTACGGTTGGTCTGACCGCCAGTTCTGTGATCTTACTTACGATCTGTTCAATATCCTTGCATCCGATCATATCCACTATCTGGATCTGTTTGCGAAAAGTAGTAGCTTGCTCAGCGGTAATATTTTTGAGAAAAGGACGTTTGGCCCTTGCGCCAATTACTCTACCCTGAGCATCTATACCGTTTTCCCACAAAGCTAAAAGAGTATGACCGGGCAGGTGGCCTGGGGAGTCTTCGCCACAGAGGATCAAATACTTAATGGACGGATTAGCTACAATATTTACTATAACTTTCTCCAAACCGATATTTTCTGTCTCAGTCTTGCCGATAATAGACAGTCCTTTTGGCTTTTTGGCGGCTACTAGCCCGGCTAGATCAGGGTTGGCGAGGGTCGAAACCGCAACGAGAGAGTTTTCCCCCTTATCTGAAACTAAATAATCCCCGGCGACCTGCGGCCACTCTTTACGAGTTATTTCCAGGGAGCAACCCAGACCTGAAAACTCAAGGCCCGGCGGAAAAGCTTGCTGTAGCATGTTCTGAGCTACCGCCGGAAAGCAGTAGGCACAACCCAGGCAGGAGTACTTTTGCGGTAATAACTTTTCTTTCCACCGGTTTACTTTTTCAAGCAACTCTGAGGAATGGCTTACTGTTAAAGCCTGTAACGAAACATCCAGACTGGAGAGAGTATCCCTCATACAACCGCACTGCCTGCATTTCGTTAGGGCTAAGCCTTTCTCAAGTTCAACTTGTACTAGATTGACTGTATTCTCATCCAGCATGTTGCACCTCTTAACTCTCATTCTGTAGAGCTGAGAATATATCCAGTCTTATATCTTCTGAAATCAGCGCCGGTATATTTATCGAAATACTTCGATATGTTTGATTAAAAAATTAGCGCACAGGAGTAGAAACAGGCGCCGCTAGCAGGTTATTCAGGACTCCCTTAAGTTCTTCTATTCGGGAGAGGACGGGCGCGTAGTAAACCCACTTTCCGCGCTTGTCGCCCGTAATAAGCCCGGCTTCCCGCAAAATACGCAGGTGATGCGAAATAGTAGGCTGGCCAAGCGTAAAACTGGCCGTAATGTCGCAGACGCAAACCTCGCCCTGGTTAACAAGCAGCATATTTAAGATTGCGAGGCGGGTAGGGTCGGCCAGGGCCGCCAAAAGATCAGCGGCCTTTTTTACCTGGGCCTGATTTTCAGCCGGTATGGGAAGGGGTGCGCAGCACTCTTCCTGTATTACTTTAAGTTCTTTTCTCATAACCTCATTTTAGCATTTGGATTGATAACCGTCAATGTATTTGAAGAAATAAGAGTGTCCAGGGTTTATATAGGGACCTCTGGCTAACGTTGCCAGTCGTTTAGCTATTCCTGTAGAAGAAATAATAGCTTATCGAGTTTCTAAAAAACCACTAGCCTTGTTCCTGTAGCGAGCAAGGCTAGTGGTTTTATCTTTTTACAAAGAGCTTAAAGTTTGTGCATCGGGGAATGAGTGGCAATCAGGTATTCAACTCCCTTGGTAAGCGCCGCTATCAGGAAAACCACTGCCGGATCGAAGCTCTGGGTTAGAAGACCACCCACTACCGCCCCTACTGGCATAGCTGCCGTGGATAACATCCGGGAGAAGGTCAGCACCCGGCCCAGCAGTTCGGCAGGAATAAGCTCCTGGCGTACCCCGGTACTCAGCACCACCCAGGCCACATTGCAGGCCGAGACCATCCCAAAGCCCAGCCCTGGGGCCCACCACACTTTAAGGAGAGCCATCAGCAGCAGACCGCTCATGCCAAAGAGCAGGATTGCCGGGTAGAGTTGGCCTTTGCGGTAGCGGCGGGAGAGCGGCACTATCGCCAGGCTGCCCAGCATACCGCCCACTCCCAGCATGGCATAATTCAACCCGCTTATTTCAGCGCTTAACCCCAGGGTATCGCGCAGGTAGTACATCAGGACTGCGCTCACCATGCCGAAGCCAAAATTACCCATGGTAGCCTGCAAACTCATAACTTTAATTACGCTGTTGCCCCACAGCCAGCGAAAGCCCTCCTTAATGCCCTCTACCACTGTGGTAGCGTTCCGGGCACTTTCCTCTTTTCTGAAGGCAGGCAGACCCAAGAGCACCAGGAAGGTACCGCTGAAAGAAGCGGCATCCAACCACAGCGCGTTGAAACCGCCCATGGCTGCGATTACCAGCCCGGCCAGGGCTGGACCTGCCATCGAACCGGCCTGCATGATAAGCTGATGAGAGGCGTTGGCCCTGGTAAGGTCGCTGCCGGCCAGTTCGGGGATAACGGCGGTGGTAGAAATCTCAAAAGCCAGCGACACCAGGGCCAGGGCAAAAGCCGCAATAAACAAATGCCAGATTTGGAGAGCGGAAAAGTAATGTAAGAGCGGCAAGACCGCCACGATACCGGCTCTTATAGCATCGGCCATCAGCATCAGTTTACGGCGCTCCCAGCGGTCTACGAAAACTCCGGCGAAAGCCCCGAAAAGAAGGACTGGCAGGATTTCGGTAGCGTAGAGAGCGCCCATCACTACCGCGTTGTGGGTCAGTTCAAAACTGATCCAGGGCAGGGCGAAGGTGTAGATAGCGTCACCCAGCTTTGAGATGGTCAGACCACCCAGAAAAGAGGCATAAGGAAAAGGCAGGCCCGCGATGCTACGGGCCCTGGCAGGCGCGGTTATCACTTTTTTTCTCCGGTCAGGTTATTGTAAAGTTGTTCGTAGTTATCGTAGTTTTAGTAAGGCTCTTACTCCAAAATCAGCTCCATCAGGCGGGTATCCACCCATTGGCCGTTTAGCTGGCCCTGCTCGCGGTAATCCCCCACGTGGCGAAAGCCGCATTTCACATACAGCCGGTTAGAGGCAATAGCGTGGGCGAAGGAAGTCAGGACCAGTTTGTGGTAGCCGAGGGTTCTGGCCTGTTCGATCAGAGCGGCTAACAGAACCGAGCCAATGCCTTTACCGCGCTCTTTGCGGTCCACATAGACCGAGAGATCAGCTACGAAGCGGTAGGCCTGGCGAGGGCTGAAGGGGTTAAGCGAGGCCCAGCCGACCACCTTATCTTCTCGCACGGCTACCAGTACCGGGTGGCGCTCGCCGCGCGCGTGTAACCACTGCCGCCGTTCCTCTACCGTGCGTAACTCGGTTTCAAGAGTGGCCTGATCTTCAATACCTTCGTTATAGATACGAGTTATAGCAGGCAGATCTTCCTCATTAGCCAGGCGTACTTCAAGACTACTTCCTTCATTTCTACCAGGCTGCTTTCTTAAATCCAGCCGCATCACGGTGGCGGACAGGGGGCAGGCTTCCCGAAATTCAACGGAGGACTGGACTTCCAAAGGGGCTGCTTCCCGTCTGATCTGCTTGAAGCCGAAGCGTGGAAAGAAGCTAGCCGCGCTGGTGGTGAGCAGCACCACGCTTTCAAATCCGGAGGCTTTAGCCTGCTCCAGCGCGTTATACACCAGCCTCTGGCCCAGTCCGGTGCCTCTTTCCTGGAAATGCACGACTACTGAGCGCAAAAGAGCAGTGCTGCCGTAGCCCTCAAGGGCGGCTGCTCCCACCAGTTGGCCCGCTTTCTCAGCGACGATAAAATCTGCAAGATGTTCCTCGGCGCCCTCCAGGGGTAGATCAGCTTCTGTCAAAAGAGACACAATATGGGGCCAATCGGTGCTTTCGGCTTGTCGTAATTCCAGGCCGGTACTGGTTAGCATGATTTATCCCCTTGTTCGTTCAGGTTGCAAGCAGCCGAACTGGTGTTAGAACTTACCTCGACCTGTAAAGCTGCCAGCAATAGATGGAGAGAGCGCTGCACTTGGGTGCGTTCCTCTGCCGGGAGGTGACTCATAACGCGTTCGGCCTGCTCGTTCAAGTTAACGTTTAATTCCTGGTAGCGCCGCTCACCAGCGTCAGAGAGCGAAATAATGACGGTGCGCCGGTCGGTTTCGCTGGGTACTTTCGCCAGCAGCCCTTCCTGGACCAGGCTTTCGACCGCCCGGCTGGTCCAGCTTTTGTCGTAGCCGATGCGGCGGGCCAGTTCGATCAGGGTCATTGGCCCACCCCGGCCCAGCTCAGTCAGGATAGTGCATTGAGTGAGGGTAGTGCCGCCGCAGCACTCGGCGCTCTGGCGCTGGGCCTGGATGTGCAGGCGCGCTACTTCCCTCAGCAATGCTCCGGTCTCTATTTCCGCTACTGCCATAAAATTTCATCCTTCAAATTCTGTTATCAATAGCAACGTTGCTTATAGCAACTATTATACATGCTTTTTATTCGTTGTCAATAGCAACATTTATTGGGTTTTGGAGAATTGAGGAACATTGCCAGAGGTGAGTAAAATTTTGATGGGCCTGGTGTTTAGAGCTAACGGCGCTCAACTTTGGTAACTCTTTTAAGTTTACCGGTAATATACTTCAAGCGGTAAATAAAAATCCCGTACAGCCAAAAAGCCTGTACGGGATTTTTATTTAGAAAGGCAGAATAGATTATATTCTAGATGCCTGCCATAACCGGATGAATCGCCCGGCTTAGACTTTTCTCCAACCGGTAAAGTGGCATGACCGCCACCTTATCACCGGCTAGGTAGTAAGAGCAGTCTTCACCCGCTACAATAAGGCAATCGCTTTCAACCAGGGAGGCAAGCTGGGAGGGCATCTGGTACCGGGAGGGCCGGACATACAAGCGGCCTTCTTCCTGGAATAATTTACCTCTAAGAAAGTTGCGTCGCCCGCTGCTATTTCTGACCGGCTCAACCGTGATTGCTTCTATAAGCTCAGGGCCGGGTGGGCATTGCAACATTTTGAGCAAGGCTGCTTTGCCGAATAACTCGAAACTGACCAGCGCTGCCAGGGGATTACCCGGTAGTCCCAGGAGTGGTATCCCTGCTATCTCGCCAAAAGCAACCGGTTTACCGGGCCGCATCCTGACCTGCCACATCTGTAATTCCCCTACCGTTCCCAGCACCTGCTTAACCAGGTCAAAATCGCCCACCGATACTCCACCGCTGGTAATTAGAAGATCAGGCTTTTGTGCCAGGCTTTCCGCAATGCCTTGCTCAATCAATTCCGTCCGGTCTTGAACGGTACTCAGCCGGACCACCTCACCACCATATTTTGTGACCAGAGCCGCGAGGATATAGTTATTGCTGTTGTAGATTTTACCGGGTAGGGGTGGCTGACCGGCCTGGAGTAATTCGCTACCGGTAGCAAGGATCGCCACGCGTGGCTTCCTCACACATTTAACGCTTGCATAGCCCAGCGAAGCCACTAGCCCCAGGCAACCGGGGTTCAACACGGTCCCGGTGGGAAGCACTGGCTGCCCCGGTTTAAAATCTTCACCCTCCAGGCGCACATTCTGACCGGGCTGGGCGGCAGTAAAAATCTCGACCGAATTCCAGGCTCTTGAGCCAGGTTTGAAGGCCTCGTCCGTGTCTTCAAACTTTACGACAGCATCCGCCCCTTCCGGCAGGGCAGCCCCGGTCATAATCCGAATTGCCTGCCCTCGCTCAAGCTTTCCCGAAAATACTTCTCCGGCGGCCACTTCTCCGATCACCGCCAGTTTTGCTGGAAAAATGGCACTGGCGGCGGCCGTATCCACAGCTTTTAGCGCATACCCGTCCATCGCCGAATTTGAGAAAAGCGGGAGATTAACCGGGCTGCAAACAGCCTCTCCTATAATCCGGTCCAGGGCCATCACCAGCGGGACCTCTTCAAGGGGGAGCGGTTTAATTTCTTCCAGAACAAGCCCTAATGCTTCATCTACCGATAGGTTTTGCATTTGATTCCTTCTAAGATAGTGCTCCCACCTCCCGGCCCGGGAAGTGGGAGTAGTGTCACACTCTAAACGTCAGTATATAAACTCAAGCTTTATATATTTTGACGCAGGCCTCCTTGTGTAAAGCCATTCCCGACAGGGGATCGGATTTGGCCGGCCGCAGAATGGCATCCGAGGTACCCCGCCCTTTGGCATTGCGACCCAAAGCGGTATGACCGAAGCCGTGCTGTAAGCCGACCACTTCCCGGTGGATACGCTTTGAGGTTTTAACTTTAGCCCTGACCTTGCCGTACTGGGACTCTACGATAACATCCTGACCGTCCTCCACTCCGTATTTCGCGGCGGTATCGGGGTGGACGATCAAGGGGTTAGAGGGTTTAATCTCCAGCAGCAGCGGGTTATTCTGGGTCCTCGTGTGGGTATGGCTGGCCTCTTTCCAGTTGATCAGGTAGAGCGGGTAATCCGCCGAGGGCTGCCAGTCACGAGGGACATAGGCCGGTAAAGGGTTAACCGGGTTGCCCTTCGCGTCTTTCTTGTCAACCAGCCATTTGGCGTAGAGTTCCACTTTGCCCGTCCTGGTTTTGAAGCCTGCCACGGCCTTGCCGCCTACTACAACCCCGATCTTGGTGCCGCCCTGGCTCTTGTCCTTGTTGTAGACGACAGTGCCTTCAGCCTGCGGGTCTCCGTCGTACCAGGCCGTTTTGAGAGCATCCGCAGAAAGAGGATTGGCATACTTCTCGTAAGCAGTGCCCTTCTTATCTATCCAGACCGCCCCCGGCAGGGCTTTCAGTTCCTGAAGAGTAATACCTGGCGCCCCCTTCTTCAATTCGTTCGAGAGGTAATCCTCGTACCACTCCGTCAGGTTCTCGACCGGTTTACCCGATAGCGGCCCGACCATAAAGAACTGCTTGCCGGACTTGTCCTTCAGGTCCAACCGGCGGGCGATAGCCGTAAAAGACTCATATTCGGCCGGTTGGCCGAAGAGCGGTTTTACTACAGGCTGGCGTAGCCCAAGCACCGACCAGGTGACCCAGTGGCTGTTGAGATCATAGCGCTCCAGATAACTGGTGCCGGGCAGGACGTAATCCGCCAGCATCGCCGTCTCGCTCAGCATGGTGTCAATCACCACCAGCATTTCCAGCTTTGCCAGTCCTTTGGCAACCGTCTCGGTTCCTGGCACACTCATCATGGGGTTCTGATAGTTACAGACCAGCACTTTTGGCTGGTAAGGTCCCTTACCCTCGGCCAGGTTCTCGAAAAGCTGGGTGTAGACCCCGGATTTATGGCCCATCGGGTACTTGCTCAATTCATCAAAACGTGCTTGCTTGAAGCCTTTGGCCCCTACATCATCCGGATCTACCGCCACATGGTTCCCGCCGCGTTTGTCCACGATCATCATGCTGCCGGGTCTGTCATATCCACCGATGAGCGCGCCCAGAGCCGCGATGGCCCTTCCGCCCTGCACCCCGTTGGAGTGCTGGCCGGGGCCGCTCCAGCTATCAATACAGGCCGGTTTGGTGGTAGCTACCTCGTGGGCCAGCCGTTCAATCGTCTTCGCCGGAACGCTGGTAATCTTTTCGGCCCACTGGGGAGTTTTGTCTTTTACGTAGTCGGAATACTCCTGGAAGCCCACCACCCACTTCGCAACAAAATCCTGGTCGTAGAGTTTATCGCGGATAATTACGTGGCCCATGGCGAGGGCTAAAGCGCCATCCGTGCCCGGTCTGAGCGGCACCCACTCCTGGCCTTTGACCGCCGTATCGGAAAGGTAGGGGTCAATTACCACCAGACGCGCTCCGCGTTCAATCGCCCGCGTTAAAATACGGGGCAAGTAGACCCATTTGATCGCGCTGGTCGGGTTCCAACCCCACAGCATGATGTACTTGGACTGAATAAAGTCGGCCAGGGGCCGGTCTTCCCCCATTACGGCTGTAAAGGAAGCCTTGCGGGCTACATCGCACAGATTGGAGTGCATGGAGAAGTTAGGCGTGCCGTAAAGCTTGCAGAAGTCTTCCTGCAAATCGGTGAAAGAGGCGTCCTCAGTCATCCAGAGCAGCTTATGTGATTCGCCGGCGTCTCGCAGAGCTTTTAACTTGGCGGCAATTTCGTCAAAGGCCTGGTCCCAGCTTATTTCCTGCCATCTGGGATCGGCCCCCGGAGTTTTATCCGGGTTGGTGCGCTTGAGCGGTTTTTTGACGCGATCCGGGTCGTACAATTGCATGAGGCCGGCATTGCCTTTCGGGCAGATGGCCCCGCCCTCCTTACACCCGTATTCCTGGGTATAGCCATCAAAGAAATCGGTTGAAATATTGGAATAGTTGTTGGGATTCCAGTTGTTAGGTTCGATTTTCTCGACCACCCCGTTTACCACATGCGCCAGGATGCCGGATTGCCCGCCGCACATGTTGCAGCAGGAAGGAATCCACTGGCCAGCTTCCCGGCCCCAGGCCGCCGCTCCCGAGGGGTTAGCGGTAATGGGATGCTCGGCGGCACCTTCGGCAATACTTGCTCCGGCCACCCCTGCAACACCGGCCCCGGTTACAACCGTAGTGGCTCCGGCAATTTTGAGGAATTTGCGGCGGCCTACTTTCTCATCAAATACGTACATTATGATCCTCCCCTTGCTTATTCCTCAGGCGCTAATTCGGTGAAACGCACCGGGTCTTTATCGTTCTCTTTTGGTAAAAGCATTTCGCCCAGGCCGAAGAGCAACAGTCCCAGCCCGACAATGCCAATGGTCAGCAGCCATTCAGTGGCACTTGGGAAGTACTGGGTGGTGAGGCGGGGCGTAGAAACCGCCTGGGTGATACCTTTGATTTCTTCTTCGGCGAGGCCCGGTATAACAATGTTAAGGCGTACCCCGATGAAGCCGAGGGCAATTAACAGCCCGGACAGCGAGACCCAGCGGGCATCTTTACGAGTAGGTAGCACGAGCAGGAGGATCGGGATAAGGGTGCCGATGCCAAGCTGCCAGACCCAGAAGACCCACCAGTAAGGCCCGCTCATAATCATTTTCAGACCTTCAATATGGCCGGGAATGCCGCTGCGGAAGGCTACCAGGTACTCCGAAATCTGGAAGAGCACGTCCAGGAGGAGTAGACCCAGGATCACTTTGCCCAGGGTTATTACAATATCGCGGTTGCGGCTTAGACCGTCCTGGAAAACCGCCGTAATGAGTGTCAGCAGCGCGCCGCCGCTTGCCAGGGCTGAGAGCAGGAACAGGATCGGGAACAAGCCGGTGTTCCACAGGGGCCGAGCGGCAACCACCCCAAAGAGGGTTCCAACACCACCATGAAACATGATCGCGACCGGTACGCCGATAGTAGCCAGCACCCGCACTATTTTGCGATCACGTTCTGCCGAAGCGTCGGTGTCTTTTTTAGAGCCAAACGTTAACACACGATAGACCTTACTTTTCCAGCCACTCTCTTGTGCGCCCACTACCATATCTCGGCGCAGGAGGAACCACATCTCTACCACCAATAGTAGGAAGTAGGTCGAATAAAGCCAGATCATCCAGGCCATCGGTGATTCGAAGTTGGGGAACAACAGGACATTGGCGGCGCGCTCCATATGGCCGAGGTCAGCCCAGATCGAGAGCAGGGCCATGAGGAGGGTGACAACAGCCGTAAAAACCGCCAGTCGCCCGATCCTCTCAAACCGCTTGACGTTAAAGACATACACCAGGGACGATATAAGAAACGAACCGGCCGACAGACCGATAAAATAGATGTAGGCCGCTACCCATAGACCCCAGGTTATAATGGAGCCGTAGTTTGCACCGCGGTGCCCGTTCGTCAGGCGGTCACTCCAGCCGGCCAGACCTACCAGGAAGAACAGCGCACCGAGGAGCCAGAAGGCGTTTTTAAGGCTTAAGGCCTTCCGGGTGGTGCTGGTTTTGTTGACGGCCCCGGAAATATTACCGGCGCTTACTTTTGTACTTATACTCATACCCGCACCTCCCTATATCAGGTAATAGACGTTAGGCTCGGTTCCCAGTTCTTCTTTCAGACGGATGGCCTGACGCTCGCGCAGAAGCTGTGAAACTTCGCTGTCCGGATCGTTAAAGTCGCCAAAGTGAATGGCGTGGCCGGTGCAGGTCTTGGCACAGGCAGGCCAGCGACCGGAGGCCTTATCGTACTTGCCGTCTTTATCCTGGAGATGCACGCAGAAGGTACATTTACGCACGTTGCCGACAGGCGATTTCTCTTCCTCACGCTGGCGGAACTGGCCGTATTCGGGCGAGGGAATGGTGGAATAAGCGGTCTTTTCGGCTACAGCCGGGTAGTTCTCGCCGAAGTCGAAGGTACGCGCCCCGTAAGGACAGGCCGTAATGCAGTACCGACAGCCGATGCAGCGCTCGTAGTCTATTACTACGATCCCGTCCTGCTCGCGTTTGAAAGTAGCGCCTACCGGGCAGACTCCCACGCAGGGCGGTTTCTCGCAGTGGAAACAGGGTTTGGTCATGAAGAGAGGTTTATCGTCCAGCCGGTTGGGGATGGCCTGCTCGACCACCATATTGTAGTTAACTCCCGGCGGAGTTTTGTTTTCAGCTTTGCAGGCCACCACACAGGCCTTGCAGCCGACGCAGCGGCGGGTATCAATTACCATGCCGTAGCGATATTTTGGTTTGGTGGCGTCGCTCTGGGCCGCTACTTCGCGGGCCATCGTGACTACCACACCGCCGCTCATTACTGCGGCCAGCGCTCCCGCTCCTACTTTGGTCAGGTAGCCTGCCAGAGTACGGCGGGACATGGGTTTAGCTTCGAGCGAAACCGGAGCGTCTCCGGTCTGGGTTTCATCGCTGCTAATACTCATAAGCCTGTTCTCCTGGATAGAGCATTTACCTAAATCTTGAAAAGACTTTCTTTCTCTTGAAGTATAGAGAAAGGTGAGGAGAGACGGTATCAGGAAAATTACGCATAAATTATAAAAACTGTAGGGAAAATTACGCATAAATTATAAAAAACTGTAGGGAAAATCCTGACGCGGAAGTAAGTTATACTCCTGACAGGGGGAGCGTAAGTGTACCTGCCCGTACAGGCCAGCATAAGAAGAAGGATGTGTGCCAGTCTGCCGGTCAGGCACGGTCTGCTTTTTCCTTTTAAAGCAGGTAATCTTAAAAGGTGGGGCTATCTGAAAGCAGTTGATGAGCAAGGGCAAACTGAACCAGGGCGGCTCTGGTACGAATGCCCAGCTTTTCCATCCCACGCGCCCGGTACGTCTCAACCGTTTTAGGACTGAGGCTGAGCTTTTCACCAATCTGAGCGGAGGTATGACCGCGTGCCACCCTCAACAACACATCTCTTTCGCGTTCACTTAAGAGATGCCAGGGACTGGCGGTGGCAGTTGCTCCTTCGTCAAAGAATCCCTCCAGGAGGAGGTGAGTGAGGGAGGGGTGAACATAAATTTCACCCTGCATCACTGCGCGGATGGCTGCGATCAGTTCGCTGTCAGCCGCCTTTTTCAGGACATAACCGCGCACTCCCTCTCGCAAAGCCTGGCGCAGGTAGCTCTCGTCATCGTGCATGCTTAGAATGAGGACGCGCGTTTGAGGGGCCAATTTCCGCAAGAGCGGCAGCGCTTCCAGCCCCCCCAGGCCGGGCATGGCCAGATCAAGCAGGACCAGGTCAGGTTTTAGCCTCGTAGCCAGTTGCACCACCTCGTTACCGTCTCCAGCTTCCCCGATAACGGTGATATCCGGTTGGGCATCCAGGAGCATTTTCAAGCCGGTCCTGAGGACAGCATGGTCATCGGCAATAATCATTCGTATTTCAGTCATAGCTACCTCATTCCCCCGGCCAGGGGAATATCTACATAAAGACTGGTACCCTGACCGGTTGCCGATTCGATTACAAGCTGGCCAGACAGTAGTTCTGCACGCTCCCGAATACCGTAGAGACCCAGGTGCCCGGCCCGTTTATCAATGCTAGAGGCGTCAAAACCGTGACCATCATCTTCAATCACAGCCAGCACCCGCTCATCATTCCGCTCAATAAAAATACTGGCCGTATCTGCCCCGGCGTGCCTGACTATATTGGTCAGGGCTTCCTGGGTGATGCGGTATAGGGCGGTTTCAATTTCAGCCGGCAGGCGCTGGCCGTCCAGCCCGGTGATAGCCAGGTCAATCTTGAGAGGGTGGCGTCTCTGGCAGTCTTCGACCTGCCGTGCGAGGGCTTCCGGTAAGCCGAGATCGTCCAGCACACTGGGCCTTAACTGCAAAGCCAGGGCATGGACGTCATCCAGAGTATTGCCGGCAATCGCACGTAATTCACTCGCTCGTTTGTGTATCTCTGAGTGGTCGCTGGTGTCGTCCAGAGTTTTGAGGCCAATCAAAAGGGAAGTGAGGCTCTGGCTGGTGCTGTCGTGTAACTCGCGGGCAATCCGCTTGCGTTCATCTTCCTGGGCGGTAATGACCCCGCTCACGTACTGGAGGCGCAACTGATCCCGCTCCACCCGCTCCGCCTCGCTCCTGGCTAAAGCCCCGGCCATAGCGTTAAAGGCTCCGGCCAGTTCACCGATCTCATCCCCGGTCCCGGAAGGAACCCGCTGGGAGAAATCTCCGCGCTCCACGGCTTTGGTAGCCTGTACCAGCGAGAGAATCGGGCGTGTAAGCAGCCAGGTTAAAAAGGTGGCCGCGGCAATCCCTATTACAGAAACAATCACTGTAGTAAGGACAAGCTGGCCCGTGAGGGTGTTGAGGGTTTCCTGCACCTCTCTGTCGGACAGACCAACCCTGGCAGTACCGGCCCGCCCTTCGAAGATCGGTACCGCTATATCCCAGATTTTCCCCTGGTCGGTCAGGAGGATCTGGGTGTGCTGGTAAACCTCGCGGCTGGCGCTGTTGGCCAGGCTTAGTCCCTGGGGAAAGCCGTTTTCAAAGGTATGGGCCAGGACATAGCCTTCCGGGCTGACTACAAAAGCATAACGGACGTCAGGATGGTTGGTGCGGGTATCCTTCAATAGTTGCTGGAGAGTGTAAAGATCGTTGATCAAGATCGAGTCAGTCGAGCGCGCGGCCAGGTCGCGGGTGATGGAGACAGCCTGCTCTTCCAACTGGGCATACATGTTCTGAGTAACCAGTTGCTGGACCTCTATTATGACCGTAAGGCCCAGCATAAGCACCAGCGCCAGCACGATTCCCAGAATCTTGATACGAATGTGAACCGCTCCGGCCAGTATCCCAAGATGGGGAAGCCACTTTTCACGCAATAATTTAATCATGGGGTTAAGGGTCCCACCTCTTTAACCAGCTCCCTGGCGGAGTCATAAGCGCTGTCATCAATCGGTACGAAGGCACTGATACCAAGCAGGCCCAGGGCTGCCTGTCCTGCTGGATCATTTTGCATACCCAGTAAAATCTCCTCCAGGAGGGCCTTTAACTGGGGAGATATTTTAGGGCCAACTACTACCGGAGGGATGCCAAAATCTGGCGAGCGTTGAATGACCCGGACCTGGCTTGCCAGGGTGGGATCGTTTTGCAGAGCATAATCGTAAACCATACTGTCTACTGCCGCCCCATCCGCCAGGCCGCTTGCCACGGCCCGGATGGCGTTATCGTGGTTGTAGGTGAAGAAAACCCGGCTAAAAAACTGGTCGGGGGTTTTACCCATCTGTTCTACCAGGTAGGTTGGGTAAACCCGCCCGCTGTTTGAAACCGGGTCGGTGAAAGCAAAGACCTTTCCTTCCAGGTCGGAGATACTCCTGGCCGGGTTGTCAACCTTCACAATTAAAAGTGAATTGTAAGTGGTAGCGCCCTTGACCCTGGGCGCTACCAGCAGTTGCATATCGAACTTGTCGTGTCCGAGTACATAGGCGCTCGTACAGACAAAGGCCAGGTCTACCTCGCCTGACTCAACCAGGTTATTAGTTTCAGTGTAAGTGCGGCGCTGTACAAGTTCCACCGGTCGTTTCAGTTTATCGCCAAGATAATCTAGCAAAGGCTGGTAACTGGTATTGGTACCCTGGGGAGAAATAACGGCGGCTACCGAAACTCTGAGAGGCTTTACCTCTCTCTGTGGAGGAGCTGGCAAGGGCTTTAAATCAGATAGCTTAACCGCTACCTGATCTGTATTAGAGCCACACCCGGCTAATAGTAGACAAAACAGTGCCAGTAACCAAAACCGTCTTTTCATTCCTCTTCCACTCATTATCCCCGTCTGGTTGTAACTGAAGGGCAACCCAGTAAATATTACCCTTCTCATAATTTTACTGTTATGTATTAAGAATAGGCTTCAAAGGAAAAAAAAAGGGTTAAAAGAGGTAAAAATAAGGAAAAGGTATAGCAGTCTTACCTGTTAATTCCCCTTCAAGCCCTTTAAGTTTGTGTTCTAGTCAAAGAGAGTGCTTAAAGAACAAGATATATTTGAGTCTAATTTCCTCAAATATATCTTTAGAAATAGCCACTATCTATTCAAAAAGCTATTGATAATATTCGTAATATCGAATATAATAAAACCATGAGTGAAAAAAGTAACAACCAAAAAGAGCTGTCTGAACTATTCAAGACCCTTATGCACCCCGTCCGGCTGGAGATATTGGAGCTCCTGCGCCAGAGAGAGGAGTGTGTTTGCCATATGGAAGTCCAGCTCAAGTACCGCCAGGCTTATATTTCCCAGCATCTTGCAGTCTTGAGAGAAGCGGGACTGATACAGGACCGGAGAGATGGTTGGAATATCTTTTACCGGGTTACCAGGCCGGAAATTTATATGGTCATAGACCAGGCGCGCTACTTTACCGGCCAGGCTCTTAACTACAGTCGCCAGGTAGAACGCCTGGCGGACTGTCCCTGTCCAAAGTGCGCCGGGGAAACAGGATAGTTGGTTGCATGTAGTCAGCTTGATTACAAGTAGCTTTTAAGGAGAATTGTCATGCTTAACATCAAAATATTGGGACCGGGCTGCGCTAACTGTAAAAAGCTGGAAGCCCTGGTGCGCAAGGTAGTGGCTGAAAATAAACTTGAAGTTGAGGTCGAGAAAATTACCGATTTTAAAGAAATTATGCAGTGGCCGATCCTTCACACTCCCGGTCTTGTCGTCAACGGAAAGCTGGTAGTTTCGGGTAGGGTTCCGGGTGAGGTGGAAATAGCCGGATTTCTTAAATGAGAAGTAGGAGAGGCTGTTTTTCAGCCTCATTTTATACTCAATCACATTCATTCTATTGAATATGATTATGATAGGAGAGAATGTTATGACTTCACCTGTCCTCAAAAAATTTACCGGTGCCCGGCAGGTTCATCCTGTTCTGATCCTGGCCGTGGCAACACTCGGCTGGTTCCTGCTTTATAACGTTATAGAACCCCTTGCAAGCTGGTTTTCCTACTCTCTGGTAGGGTTAGAGCGTGGGTCTCACCTGGGAGAAGCCGTAGTTTTTTTCTGTTACGACGTACCGAAAATCTTGCTGCTCTTGAGCGGCATGATTTTCGTTATAACCATCATCCGCACTTTCTTCAACCCCGAACAAACCCGTGCGCTACTGGGTGGAAAACGGGCAGGTATAGGTAACTTCCTTGCCGCCGCGTTGGGAGTGGTTACACCTTTCTGCTCATGTTCGGCGGTACCACTTTTTATCGGCTTTGTAGAGTCCGGCATTCCTCTGGGAGTCACTTTCTCCTTCCTGATTGCCGCGCCGATGATCAACGAAATAGCCCTCACTATGCTTTTTGGCCTTTTTGGCTGGCAGGTAGCGGCTCTTTACCTGGTTTCGGGTTTATTGATCGCTGTTGTGGCCGGTATAGTCATCGGACGCCTAAAACTGGAACGCTACGTAGAGGATTTTGTCTGGCAAATCCATAGCGGTAAAGAAGCTCTTGATCCCGAAAAGCCGGCCTGGCCCCAGCGAATTGCCCTGGCAACCCAGTCGGTGCGCGAAATTGTAGGGAAGGTCTGGCTGTACGTGATAGTTGGAATTGCGGTCGGGGCTGGTATTCATGGTTACGTTCCCCAGGAAGCTCTGGCCGGCATTATGGGGAAAGAAGCCTGGTGGTCAGTACCGGCAGCCGTGCTGTTAGGGGTGCCGCTCTACTCTAATGCCGCCGGAATGTTACCAATTGTGCATGCCTTGATGGAAAAAGGAGCGGCACTCGGTACGGTCCTGGCTTTTATGATGGCCGTGGTTGCCCTGAGCCTGCCTGAAATGATCATTCTGCGCAGAGTTCTTAAAACTCCTCTACTGGTGATTTTCATCGGTATCCTGGCTGTTTCCATCACTGTCACCGGTTACCTCTTTAACTGGCTCATTTAGAATCTAAATAAGGCATTCACCTTTAGTGCAGTAAATGCCTTATTTCACTTAACTAATAAGAACAGGCTTAACTTTGATGCTTTGAGATAGCCGCTCTGGCCCAGGTGAGAGCCATCATCATGTTAGGAAAGCCGAGAGTGGTAATACCGAGCAGGACGGTATGCTCAATTTCGGCAGGGGTAGCACCGGCCTCCAGGGCGCGGTGGACGTGCGAATGCACAGCCGTTTCAGACCGGTTAGCGGTGGCCATGCCCAGCCTGATCAGCTCTCGGACTTTATCCTCCAGTGGTCCGGCCTCCGCAATCACGTTACCGAGATTCTCGTAAGCTTTCCCTACTGCCGGATAATCTTGCATGAACTGCTGGTAGGGACGAGGTAAATCACTCATACTTATCCTCCTTTAAACTGTCAGGTAAAAAACGTAGAGGAATAATAACACCGGATAATAGGAGCTGCAATTTCCTTATATTTAACTCTAGATAATGTAGAGAAGCTTATAGTTAAAAAAGGCTGCGGCCTCCGGAGGTAAGAAAAGTCAATCCCGGGGGCAGCAGCTGGATAATCTGTCGGTCAGCTCTCTTAAAAGGGCCAGTATTCGCACGGAGTCCGGGAGGTAATAGACTTGTTTACCCTCCTTGCGGGACTGAAGTAAGTCGGCCCTTTAAGAATAGCCTGCTATTCTAAGGTGGTGGACTGGCCCAGGTTCATAATCTCGACCACCTGCCCAACCGTATATTCATCGCTATTCGAAAAGACCTTGAAAAAGATATTTTGTCTGGTTTCATTTGCCAGCGCTTTAAGAAATTCTTGCAGGCCGGCCATGCTCTCAATCATTCCAGTACCCCGGATTTTTGTTGTAGTTACACAGGTTTTTTAACCTCACAAAGGTGCCGGCAAACCGCACGGCCAGTTCCTGGCTAATAGTTTCGCCTAACCGGCTGATCCACTGAGGTAAAGGTGAGCCCAGATCCTCCAGGGTGTAGCGCCTGGAGGATCTCCAGCTCGATCTCTCCGAAACCTGCCTGGCCTACGCTCTCGGTAAGCTGATGATATTGAAGATGCGCGAAGACTTGAAACAGCGCGAAGGGGCCAGCTTCAACCTGAAGGCTTTCCACGATGCCTGCCTGGGTAACGGCGTACCGCCCGGGCCGTTAGTGCGCCGCAAGCTGCTGGGAGAGAATAGCGGGTCGGTTCTGTAGCAGTAGTCTAAAGGTTTAAATAAAAAACGCCTTCCCGCAAGAGAAGGCGTTTTTTACGCTGATTGATATAGCAGCAGGTCTTGTCTACTGGTTAGCCGCTACGGCCGGTTCAAGCGCAGGGTCAGCGGCAGCAGGCTTTTTGCTAACGCCGGACATAAAGCGGCGCTCGAAAGCCAGGTGGAAGAGATAGGAGAAAAAGACCGCCGCCGGTATCCCAGCGCAAACCAGAAAGAGATAGGCCGGCACCGAGAATAAATCCAGTTGCACCGCTATCAGGGTCATTACCATAAGCACGGGGGCGTGCATCAGGTAAAGGCTGTAGGAGAAC
>DATAKM010000172.1:0-16832 GCA_036261665.1 Chloroflexia bacterium | reverse complement strand
GAAGACTGGCAGTTCGGCTTCCTGAACGATAAACCGGTCAACGCTTCGGTAGAAGGCTTCCTCTTCCCGGATACATACCGTATCCCGGCTAACTACACCGAAAGCCAGATCGTTGAAATGATGCTGCGGCGGTTCGGCGAGCAATACGATGCGCAACTTCGCGAGAAAGCCCGCGATAATAATGGCATTTACAAAACGGTCATAATCGCTTCACTGGTCGAGCGCGAAGCCGCCAAAGCCGATGAGCGGCCAAAAATTGCGAGCGTTTTCTATAATCGTCTTAAACTGGATATGAAGCTGGAGACTGACCCTACCGTCCAGTGGGCGCGTGACACTGCCAAATACGCGAAGGATAGCACCTTCTCCGACTGGTGGAAGCCGCCCACTAAAGACGACCTGGCAATCGATTCGCCTTATAACACCTATAAAAACAAGGGTCTGCCGCCCGGTCCGATCTGTAATCCCGGATTGGCTTCGCTTAAAGCAGCTACCGAGCCGCTCAGCACCGATTTCCTCTACTTCGTAGCAACGGGGGACCGTGACGGTAGCCATGCTTTTGCTCGCACTCTTGAAGAGCATAACCAGAATGTTAAGAAATACCAGGGTAGCTAACCCTGGTGCAACCAGCGGTAGTTAACAGGAGCGTACCTGACGTGTCAAGTATAGAAAATGATGGTTCCAGCTTAAACGCAGTCCGGCTATACCGTGCTGATGGCACTCCTCGCCCGGTCGGGGTGATCGGTTATCCGGTCAAGCACAGTCTTTCGCCGGTCTTTCAAAATGTGGCCTTTGAAGCAAATAACCTCCCCCACCGTTACGAGAAATGGGAGGTCGCTCCTGCCGAACTACCGGCTTTTCTCGAAAAAGCCCGCCGCGAAGATTTCCTGGGATTAAATGTAACCCTGCCGCATAAAAGAGCAGTCTGGGAAGCGGTATCCGCTCGCAGCCAGGAGGCGGAAGCTACCGGGGCAGTCAATACCCTGTTGCTGGATGAGGCCAGCGGAGGCTGGCTGGGCCATAATACTGATGTGGGCGGCTTTCTGGAAAGTTTGCAGGCCCTGGATTTCAACCCGCTGAAGAAACGGGCCCTGGTAGTGGGAGCGGGCGGGGCTGCCAGGGGCGTGGTCTATGCCCTGGCGTCTGCCGGTGCGGTGGAAATTGCCGTGGCCAATCGAAGCTGGGAAAATGCCATCGAACTGGTTTCGCAGCTTGGCGCAATCTTCCCCCAGACCCACATGTATGCGACACCTCTGGACCCGGCGGCCTGGCCTTTTAACCGCAATCCACGCTCGCTGGTGGTCAATGCCACTTCCCAGGGCATCCTTGAACCGGATAAACCCTTCCCAATTGACCCTGACGCGATGGCCGGACGCGATGCCGACCGCCATACCGTCTTCTATGACCTGACCTATGGCGACACTCCTTTCTTACGTACTGCCCGCGATAAAGCGGCCTATCTTGTGGATGGTCTTGGTATGCTGGTCTACCAGGGAGCCGAAGCTTTTGAATGGTGGACCGGCCTGAATGCGCCGCGTTCCGCTATGCTGGAAGCCGCTCGCGCTGCACTGGCAGCCCGTGAGGCACAACAGGTATAAATTAAGTGATTATCGTTCCCTACATTCTTGCAGCACTGGCCGGACTACTGGCCGGATGGATCACTAACGTTTTAGCCCAACGCTTCCCGATTGCGGAGCGGCCTCTTTTTGGCCCTCTACATTGCGTACGGAGCGGTGAAAAATTAAGCCTCTTTGATACTCTGCCTGTGCTGGGCTATGCCCTGCAACGCGGTCGCTGCCGCCATTGTGGCAAGCCGTTACCCTGGCGCTTTCCCCTGGTGGAAATTTTGCTGGCGCTGGCTTTTATGCTGGCCTGGCCCCAGTATGAAAACCAACCTCTATACGTCTACCTGGTAAACCTCTTCTATATTTTCTTGCTGGCTACTATCGGCCTGATAGACTGGCGCTTCCGCCTGATTTTCCCCATAATGATCTGGGCGGGGTGCCTTTTTGGGCTGATAGTGGCTGTACTGGGTGGCGCGCACCCGGATAACATGCTGCCCGATGGCCTGGGTAGCGTTTTATTAGGAGCGGCCTTTGGCGGCGGGATTTTTTACTTTATTTATTTAGTCGCCCTGGGTATATACCGCCGCCGTGCCCTGGGTTTTGGTGATGTCCTGCTGGCTATACTGATAGGTGTCGTGCTGGGCTTTCCGCGTTGCGCCTCGGCCCTGTTTCTCGGGGCGGTGCTGGGCGGTGTAGTCGCTATCGGTTTCTTCCTCTTCGGCGGCAAGAAATGGCGTGATTTTGTGCCGTATGGCACCACCCTT
This sequence comes from Chloroflexia bacterium, assembly GCA_036261665.1. Lineage (GTDB taxonomy): Bacteria > Chloroflexota > Chloroflexia > Chloroheliales > Chloroheliaceae > 54-19. The sequence continues at coordinate 14,506 of DATAKM010000172.1, read as the reverse complement.
TGCCTGGGCGTGATTTTGATTATTATCTGGGGAAACGCAGTCTGGCAGTGGGGACCGTTTTACCTTATTACGCGCGGTCTCGAAATCTTCTTCGGTTATGTCTTCGACTGGCTTTTTACTCTTTTAGGCCAACCTCATTAATTTAGTAACAATTCTTACTCCAATAAAGTGAAATCCAACACTGGATTTCTGTTAAATTTAGTCTAATATTATTTTCAAAAGCGTTTATCTGACTATACCCTTTTATTAGTGTTAGCGTTAGGGATGTAAAGGAGATTGCCATCCTATGACTTTTACGACTACGCAGGTGCTCGATACCAGCCATAATCCCTACTCAATTCAGGCAGGCGATACGATTGTGGATATTGCCAGCGCCTTTAATACCTCTGTTGGACGTATATGCAACGACCCTGCCAACCAGGATATTCTCGCTACTATTAGCTTAACTACCAGCGACCAGATAACTCTGCCGGATGGCACTATCCACAATGTCAAAGCGGGTGAGACGCTTCAACTTATTGCCGAACAGGCGGGAACATCTCCCGGCGCTATCCTGGATGTACCGATTAATTCCGATATTGTGGGGAAAATAGACCTCAGCAAGGTTAACAGCGGCTTTGTAACGGTCCCTACGCCTGAAGTTTATACCGTACAAGCGGGCGACACCATTCGCAAGCTTGCCCAGGATAAGCACACCAGTGTCGGGGCCATTTGCGCCCTGGCAATCAATAGCGATGTCGTAGCGCTGGTAGACCTGGCTTCAATTAAACAAATCTACGTTCACTTCAACACACCCTACCTGGTTAAACCCGGTGATACTCTGGCTGGCATTGCTGCGGCCAACGCTACGACAGTTGGCACTATTTTGAATCGCCCCCAGAACGCGGCCCTCATAGATACCATTGACTTGAGCAAACTGGCCAGCCGCCAGATTACCCTGCCTGCTCCCGGCCTCGATGTTAGCCAACCGGTGCAGAATGGAATGGTGGTACAGGCTAAAGGTGGGGCAAGCACCCCGCTAAGTTCGAGTAGCCCTGTGAAGGTGAACGGGGTTTATACCAGTGAAAACCGCCGCTATTATATGAACCCTACCAGACCTTCGCATTCCTTGCCTCAGAATTTCCTGAGTCGCTTCCCCGGCAAAGATACGGTTATAAATGGCTGGCACTCCCGTTACTTTACTTTTCCCGGTGAATGCGCCTGGTATGCGGCTAATGTGCTGCATCACTGCCTGAATAACGATATTGCGGACAACCCTAAAGATCCCTGGGCCGGTGTTACCGGAACAGTCCAGGGGCAGACCACTTATAAGGGCGATGCCAAAAACTGGCCGAAACTCTGCCAGCCTTATATCGGTACAGGCGTGCAGGCGGTCAATAAAACCCCTTCGGTGGGCTGTATGGTCACCTGGCAGCAGGGTATTTACGGGCATATTTCGGTAGTCGAGGACGTACAGGCTGGAATTGACTCTGCCGGGAACCGGGTTGTGCTGGTTTCGGTCAGCGAGTACAACTACAATAATGACGAGATGCCTCAGTACCGTGATATTGTCTATCCGGCGGACTCGCAGGGTACGCCTATCATACCGGACGGCACGGACTTCCTGCACTTTACCCCGAACTGGAAGCCGTAACCCGGCCATCACCGCCATTTCAAATAAAGGTTGCGATAGAGTATTAAGAGCGAACCGCCCGGTTCGCTCTTTTAGTTTAAAAAGAGTGGCACGCCATGTGAAGGTAAATTCTGGAGAATCAGTAACTTGCCTGATTAGCATCAGGTTGACAATGAAAGGAGCGCCAGTGAGGAAACTCTTTATATTAGGCACACTCGGAATGGTGCCGCTCTGGTTAAGCGTCATGGCGAAAGCGGCGGGGGATGATACTCGAAGCCCGGGAGAGGGCAATCCTGCCCCCGGTAAAGAAGACAACACCGGCGGCGTTACAACCGGCGGCGGACGTACCAGCGGCGGCGAGGGTGACATTGGCACCGGCAGCAGCGCGGCCACCGGAACGGGCGGTAGCAACGCTGTAGGGGCTGATATTGAAGGTAACAGCGCCGGGACAGGCAGCGGGACCGGGACCGGCGGCGGAGGTAGCACCGCTACCGGCAGAGGAAACAGTAAAATTCCCTAGAAACTAAGCTTCGCCGCTTTTGGGGACCGGTTCAAAGAACTGATCGCGGGCGGCGGCTAACTTGGCATAGGTCTGTTCGAGTAGTTCGGGCATCAGGCGGGTTTGTCCGGTGACGGCCATAAAATTGTTATCACCGTTCCAGCGCGGCACGATGTGCTGGTGCAGATGGTCGTCAATACCGGCGCCCGCTACTTTGCCCAGGTTCATGCCCAGGTTCATCCCTTGCGGATTATGGGTTTTGTGTAATAACGCTACGCTACGGCGTGAGAGGTCAGCCAGTTCATTCAGAGTAACCTGGTCCAGGCCAACGAAATCGCTGGTATGGAGGTAGGGCAGCACCATTAGATGTCCGGTGCTATAAGGATAAAGATTAAGGATTACCGCGCAATATTCGCCCCGGTATAAGACCAGGTTCTGAGGGTCTTTCGCCGGGTCATCATGTATTTTCTGGCAGAGTACACAGCCGGGTTGTTTAGCCCCCAGGATAAAATCCAGGCGCCAGGGTGTCCAAAGTATATCTCCCACGTATTTACTCGTTTCTAGCTACTAATGCCAGAATCATAGAGGCAGTTTCACAAAAATAGAAAAATAACCTGTGGTTATTTTAGCAAGCAGCCTGCCTTGAGCCTTCTACGATTCGATCTTATTTGAAATCAGAGTATGTTTTGAGGTCTGTCTGTAACCATAATAACCGATGCTGGCTACTCCCAGTCCAATAATAAAGAATGTCGGAACCAGGCCGATTAAATCACCCATGGCGCCCCCGAACAGAATCGGGAAGATACTGACCAGGTTAGCAAAGGTAAAATAGGCTGCAAAGACCCGCCCGACAATATCTTTAGGCGATTTTTCCTGCAAGAGGGTCAGGGCCGGGATATTGAGCATCGCTATCTGGAAGCCGAAGCAAATCGAAAGCAGGATCAGCCCCACAAAGAGCAGCGGCCCGCCAATCGGTACCCCCGGCGAGAAAATATGCACCCATAAATCCGCCAGGGGCTTTATTAAGCCAACCCCCACCAGGGTTGCGCCCATGGCAACCGTTGCCCAGACCATAATACGCTCGCGATTGCGCGGCGTGACCAGTTTGTTAACCAGCCAGACCCCGATACCTAACCCGATACTGAGCGGTGCCAGGATATAGATGATATCGCTTTCGGATTGTCCCAGGCCGTTGCCTTTCTGGGAAACATAAGGAATACCGATGGCGGTCAGGGTGAAGAGCACCGATTGGACGGTGGAAAGGTACACGATAGCTCGCCAGATGTCCTTGTGCGTTCGAATATAGTGCCAGCCGTCTTTAATTTCAGACCACATGCTGCGAACAACGCTGGTCGCCTCTTTATCCAGCAGCTTGCGGTCTTTTTCCAGGTTATTCGGCAACCACCAGGTCAGGAGGATACAGACTCCATAAATAGCCGCCAGGGCCCAGAAAAGATTCTGGCTGCCAATCCAGCGCGGCAGCAAAGGCGCCAGAATGCTAAAACCCACAAATTGCGCACCAAAAAGGGTAATCTGGAAGAGCGAGTTTGCTCGCGTAAGGTGTTCTTCCTTGACCAGGAAAGGAATCATAGCTCCTTCGGCGGGCGCGAAGAACTGGCTAAATGTAGAGAAGAGACAGGTAATCAGGAATATCAGGGGCAGCGCCAGGGCAATCGGCATACCGGCCATAAAAACCAGCCAGGGAATGACTGCTGCGCGCAGCACGTTGGTGACTATCAGGATGGTGCGCTTATTAACCCGGTCCACAAAGGCCCCTGCCAGGGCGCTGAAAAAGACTCCTGGCAACACGAAGGCAACCGTTGCGATAGCGGTCTGGGTAGGCGAACCGCCGCTTAAGGTATTAACATAGTTAACCAGGGCCAAGTTGAGCGTATTCTGGGCGGTCTGGCTCAGAGCCTGGGCAATCCACAGCAGCATGAAGTTACGATTATGAAAAATCGAGGTATGGCCTTTTTCACCTTCAGGGGTTCCGCCACCTTCATGCCAGCCATCCCCATCGTTTCCATCCCGTCCATTATTGTTACTATTGTTGCCAAAAGCGGGTTTAATAGCGGGGTTTTCAGTTTTCAGGGAATTTTCAACGCCAGGCGCACTGGAGTCAGCGGCACCATAAGTCAGGCTGGTTCGGCGAGTCTTATCTCGCTTTCTCTCTGCAAAAAAATCGGGCTGGTTTTCTTCTGGATTAAAATTAGGGCTACTCGACATTTTTCCTCAATTTCAGCACCCGTCACGACTTATCTACGTCTAAGCTTGCCCGGAACCGGCAGCGCGTTCAATATAAGTTTTGAAGCGGCGCTCGAATTCAGAACGTGGCAAATTGACCCGGTGATCGCAACCCAGGCATCGCAGGCCGATATCCGCACCCACCCGGACCACTTTCCAATCAAAGCTGCCACAGGGATGCGGTTTACGCATGCGTACTGTATCGCCTACAGCGACATCAGCGCCGGGACGCGGTTTAAGCGAGGTAGACGGCCGCTGATTGCCGTCGTTCAAAGAATGCTCAGGCATGATAACTGTAAGTGCCTATCGTACTGGCTCGACATTGAGCCTTTTTTTATATCTCTCCAACCTGCAAGGTAACGCCTGTCACCTTTATTATTTGGCGCCGAATCCTCTGCTAACTGCTAAGTGTTACGCCAGTTTAGGCTATTATAGCATATCCCACTGCTCTGCAACCCCGCAGAATTTCCTATCTTTTGGCCTATTAGTGTGACTTATTTCACTTCTGCATAAAAGGCAGCAACTAAAATAATAATTACCCGTTGATAAAACAGCAACAGTCCCTATCTTAAGATTTCGTCGGCAATCAAAAAGTTTCACTGTAATTAAAAGAGCAGGTAAAAGTAAGAAAGAGGTAATTTGTGAGTAAAGTTGCGCAGTTACAGCCTCGGGTGGCTTTATTCATGGCCGGGTTGCTATTGTTATCGCTGTTGAGTGCAACTCAACTAACGGGATCATCACCGGTCAGAGCCGCCGAACCAGGCTGGCAAGAAACGCCCCTGACACTGGATACAACCGCCTCGAATATCAACTATTGTTTTGACGCTACCCGGCCAGACCGCCTGTTTATTAATCGCACCGACCGGCAAGCAGGAACTTTGCTGTACAACCTGGCAACCGGAGAGAAAACAACTTTCAACGACCACAGCTTTTACCACTGTAATGAAAGCAATGGTTTGCTCTACGCCTATAAAGAGGCTAATTTTACCGGCGCAATAGTTTTTAGCAGTGATAATCCACAGGGCCGCGAACTGGCGCATACTCCCACCGCTTTTGCCTCGGATGGCACTCTTTACACCTACTCCGCCGAGAACGAAGCTGGTGGCAAAAACAGTCGTTTTTTTGCCAGCCCGGACGGTGGCCTGACCTGGCAGGAGCGCGGGCAACTCTTCGCCGGCAAGCGCATAGAATCGGTGGCGGTCACGGAGGCCGATGGCCGTTCCCTCTACGTTTTGGCTAAAGAAATTCTTGACCCGCAGAACACTGTTCAAGGCAATACAATCTACTTCTCGCCGGATGCCGGGGCTACCTGGGAAAAGCGTTACGATCTGCCCCTATCTAACAGAGTACCCTTTGGCCCCACGCTGTTTTTGCAAACCCTCAGTGGCCGGAACGCCCCGGTTAACTATCTGGTCTTAAGGACGTTTTACGGGGCAGGTTCCAATGGTTTTGCCACTACGGCTCTTTCGACCGATGGAGGGCGCACTTTCTCTGATATATGCGGCGATGGCAAAGATGGTTTCTGCCAGCTTTATTACGCCAGTAACGGGCTGGTTAAATTCTCTCGCACGAGCTATACCTACAGCACCGCATTTTCCAGCGACGGGGGCAAAACCTGGACCAGCTACCCGGTTCCTTATAACCCTCCCGGCTACGATATCCAGTACGGTGGCGCAACCCTGACCTTTTTCCAGGCCGAAAACGCGCCCAATGCATTCTTTCTCTACGACAGCCGCCCGAATGGTTTTATCTGGCAATCGACCGATAACGGCTATAGCTGGCACACCCTGGGCCGCCGCATGGCCGGTATGAAAGTTTCACCCTACGCCCCACTGGCGCTGGTTGGCATCGAAAATAACAAATTTTTCAAGTTTGACCTCTCGCTGGTAGATCAGAATCAGACCAGGGGAGTACCGGCCACTGGCGCGAGTGGCAGTAACTTTTACCCTGCCACCCAGCACAATCTTTCCGGGGTTTTCTTGAATTACTGGACTTCGCATGGCGGTTTGGCTCAGTTCGGCTATCCTCATACCGAACCTTTCCGCGAATACAACCCCGCCGACGGTAAGATTTACCTGGTTCAGTATTTCGAGCGTAATCGCTTCGAGTATCACCCGGAACTGGCCGGGACCAACTATGAAGTCTTGCTCGGTTTACTGGGCAACCAGCTAACGGCTGATCGAAGAGCGGCAGGCGATGGCGCTTTTAACCATTTTGATGACATGCACTATCCCGGCGGCACTTATTTCTCCCAGACCGGGCACAACCTGCGCAACAGTTTTAAGGAATACTGGGAAAAAAATGGCGGCCTGGCGATTTATGGCTACCCGATCAGTGAAGAGTTTTACGAGCTAAACCCCGATGACGGCAAGACTTACGTAGTGCAGTATTTCGAGCGCAACCGCTTCGAGTACCATCCCGAGAACAAAGGGACGCAGTATGAAGTATTGCTGGGCCTGCTTGGTAACACTTTGTTAAAGCAAAAGGGCTGGCTTTAATCCAGGCTGACCCAGCTTTTGGTTAGACCGCTTTTTTAGTATAGAGCGGTTGTTCCACCTGGAAGGGTTTATCGGGAAGATAATGGTTATGCCGGACCGCCTCGGTGTAAGGCTGAATCTGGCTGGCTTTGTAGCCGATACTGGTCAGGGTCTGTTCCATTATTTCGATACTCCCTTCCAGTTCAGGGAAGATTACTTCGGTAGCACCCAGTTCATAGAGACGGTTAATACCTTCCTGAGTGGCGGCTCTCACAATTACCGGCACTTCCGGCGCCAGCTTGCGGATAGTCGCCACCACTCCGGTGGCGGCTGCCTCATCCGGTAAGGCCACTACCACCGCGCTGGCCTGCTCTAAATGGGCGTGTTTGAGAATATCAGAGTCGGCGGCATCCCCGAAAAGTACCGGTATTTCCAGTTTTGAGAGTTCGTTCGCGCGCCCCACGTCCAGTTCTACCGCCAGTTGAGGCACTTTCAGGTACGATAAAACCTCTACCATATAGCGCCCTACCCGGCCATAACCGATCACCACCACATGCTCTCGTAAGGTATCGGGCACAGGTGGTTGCAGGATCGTTTTTTCGTTCCGATTCAGGATCTTCCACAGGAAATTGATTTTTTGTAGATGTTTTTCCAGGAAACCAAGCGCTCGAAAGAGGAAGGGATTGAGGATTATGGAAATTAAAGCCCCGGTCAACAGTAAGGAATATTGCTCTTCGCTTAAAACTTTGAGTTCTACCCCGGTCTGCCCCAGTAAGAAGGAAAACTCTCCGATCTGGCTTAATCCGACCGTAACCACCAGCACTGTGCGGGCGGGCCAACCAAAAACTAATCCTAACAGAACTGTGACTAACCCTTTGCCCAGGACGATCAAAGCCACCAGTGAAAAGACTTCGCCCGCATGGTTGATTAAATTCAGCGGGTTTACCAGCATGCCGATTGAGACGAAAAAGAGTACCGCAAAGGTTTCTCTAAAGGGTAATACTTCCGCTTCCACCTGGTGACTGAGGGCCGATTCGCTAACCACCACTCCGGCCAGAAACGCGCCCAGCGCCAGGGATACTCCGAATAGTGAAGCCGCCCCCATAGCGGTTCCAAGCGTAATTACTACTGTGCCTACAATAAAGAGTTCCCGCGATTGTAAACTCGCCATCCGCATGAGAAACCAGGGCAGAAAACGGGTTCCCACTACCAGCATTAAGACTGAAAAAGCGGCTGCTTTTACTAAAGCCAGGCCAACACTCTGCCAGATTGGTTCGGCACTCTCAGCGGCAAAGCTGGGCAGCAGGACCAGGATAAGCACGGTAGCCAGGTCTTCCAGCACCAGCCAGCCCACCACTACGCGTCCTTCCGCGCTGTTCAGTAAGCCCTGGTCCATCAGGTTGCGCAGCAGCACTACCGTGCTGGCAATTGAAACCGCCAGACCAATAATAATCCCGGCGGTAAGAGACCAGCCCCAGAGGCTCGATACCAGGATTGCCACTCCGCTGGTGATAGCCATCTGGAGCAAGGCCCCTGGTATGGCGATTTTGCGCACCGACCACAAATCTCTTAACGAGAAATGCAGGCCAACTCCGAAAAGTAGAAAGATAACCCCAATTTCGGCCAGTTGCTGAATGGTAAAGAGATCCCCCACAAATCCGGGGGTAAATGGGCCGATTGCTACACCGGCCAGTAAATATCCAACCAGGGGAGGTAATTTTAATTTTCTGGCCACTAACCCACCCACAAAAGCTGCCAGCAGAGCTATCGTAGTGTTAATTACGATAGGAAGTTCATGCATTCAATTCTCCCCTCTTTGTATATTTCTTTGTTCTGGATTTGCCTCCCGGCAGCCTCCTTAATAGCCGGCCAAATTCACCTTTCTCCCAGATAACCAGCAGCATTGAAGCGTTAAAGATGCTGGAAAAAGTACCGCTGAGAATACCGACCAGTAGCGCCAGCACGAAGTTTCGAATGGTAGCCCCGCCAAAAAGATAAAGTGCGCTCAGCGTAAACAGGGTAGTTAACGAGGTCACGACCGAGCGGGCCAGGGTTTGGAGCAGGCTGTAATTAACCAGGCTATCGAAAGGCTCGCCCGGGTGGCGTAACTGGTTCTCCCTGATGCGGTCGAAGACTACAATCGTATCGTGTACTGAGAAGCCCACGGTGGTCAGCACGGCAGTCACAAACAGGGCATCTACTTCCACGCTGAAGAAATATCCCAGGATAGCGAATACCCCGATTACCACCAACACATCGTGCAGCATAGCCAGGATGGCGCAGACCCCGTAACGCCAGGGTTTGCTGACTTTGCGGAAGGCGTACATCAGGTAGAGCAGGATACCAATTGAAACGGCTAACACCGCCATGCCGGAGCGCAGGGTAGTTTCTGTCGCCAGGGTTGGACCGGTGGAAGTCATGCCTAACCGCGAGGGATCGAAGCCGTTAGCTTGGCCGAAGCGCTGGTTAAGAGCATTGATAAGGTAGCCTTTTTCATCGGTGTTATCAAAGATCAGGCCTGTGCGCACGATAATCAGCCCGTTATCGCTGGGCTGGGCCACCGCCTCGAAATTCTGGCGTTCGCGCTGGGACAGCAGATCATTTTCGGCCTGGTTTCTCCCCTGCTTATTTTTCAGTTCGGCAATAAACTGGCTGTCGGCCTCTTTAATGGCCGTTTCTACCTGCGCTCCGGCAGGAACCCGGGCAGGATCGAAGAAAATATCCCAGGAAGAGCCGCCGGTAAAATCAATGCTGGGCCGTACGCCGCCCAGGGCAATGAAAATTAAGCCCGGTACAATAATGAATAGCGAAAATAAAATAAAACTCCAGCGATACTTCACCAAATCTAAGGTTTTGTTCATTACTCCTGTCCTTGTCTGTAGGCTCTGAAAGATGCTATTTCCCTGCCGATTTCCTTTTCAAATATGTTGAAAGCGGGCAAAGCTAAAGAGGATTAGGCAGGGAAAGTAAGGCTGAAAAGCCGGTAAACCGTTTTACAGAGCTTAACAGCCAGGAATGAGTTAAAAATGAACTTGAAATTAGATTAATATGAGAAAGCCCCTGGTAAGGGATAATTAAAGCGGAGCAAAAAAAAAGACCACCTGGGAAATGCAGTTGGTCTATTTCTGAATGATATAATTTTTAGGGCTTCAAGTGGTAAAGCTATTCCACCACGATCAAACCGCTACCGGGTACTACTTCTCCGACCGCCCAGAGGGTTTCGCCTGTGGCGCGGAAAGCTGTCTCCAGTTCGGCGGCTTTTTCAGCAGGGATGGCGAAGAAAAGTCCGCCGCTGGTTTCCGGGTCAAAGAGCAGGTCTTCAACGTCGGCTTCCAGTTGGTTCAAGAAACGCACTTTTGGTTCATTTTCAGCCTGCAAGAAGATACGGTTCCGTCCTGCTCCGCCGGGCAAACAGCCTTCCTGGGCGTAACGTCTTGCTCCGGGCAGGAAGGGTATTTGCTTGCTCTTGATCACCAGGTCTACTTTATCGCTATGATCGGCCATTTCTGAGCCGTGTCCGAGGATGCCAAAGCCGGTGATGTCCGTACAGGCGTGGATATATTGAGGGCCAAGCTGGCGCAAAAGTTGGGCCGCTTTACGATTTAGTTTTGACATGCTATCAGTGGCCGCATGAAGATCAGCAAGCTCAACTTTATCGCGCTTATGGGCCGTGGTGATTACGCCTGTACCGAGCGCTTTGGTCAGATAGAGTTTATCGCCCGCTTGCGCTCCACCCTTGGTGAAAATCTGTTCAGGGTGAACCGTGCCGGTCACACAAATGCCGTATTTTGGCTCTTTGTCCATGACAGTATGCCCACCTGCCACTACCGCGCCGACTTCCGCCATCTTATCAGCGCCGCCCTGTAGAATGAGACTGAGGACGCTATGCGGCAGGTTGTCCGGGAAAGCCACGATATTGATGCCCATCATCACTTCGCCGCCCATAGCGTAAATATCGCTCATGGAGTTAGCGGCAGCAATCGCCCCATAAAGATAGGGGTCATCCACTACAGGCGGAAAGAAATCAACGGTCTGCACGATAGCCTGTTCGGCATTCAAGCGGTAGACCGCCGCGTCGTCGCTGATTTTCAGCCCCACGATCAAATTGGGATCGTCATATTTTTTTAAGGGAAGCAGCACCTGCTCCAGGTCTTTTGGACCCATCTTGGCCGCTCAACCGGCACAGGCGGCCAGCGAGGTTAATTTTATGTGTACTCCTGTATCTTCGCTTGTAAAATCAGGATGATTATGTGCAATAGTATCCGCCAAGTTAGAACTCCTTGCTATTCCAAAGTGCCGTGCGCCTGCCCGGTCAGGTAAGTTCATACCGGTTTGGTAATACCAATTATAGCAGAAATTAAATAGCGGGTTATGATAACCCGCTGTAAAACCTTTGTGTATATTGAGCTAAAACCTTATACTCTTTGAGAGAATAGCCTATTTGCCATTTATCCCGGTCAGCTCGTAGTAACGCGGTATTAACTCCTGATTGCCAAAGACTTCCAGCTTATCGGCACCCACCCGCCCGTAGAGAAACAGCAGCAGGTCGGAGGCTGTGCCACGCAAGGCAATATCGCCTTTAGCGTGTTCCCGGCGCACTTGCAGCCCTTCCGGCGCAAAAGTTAAGAGCCATTCGCCCGGGCCATCGGTGCGGTGCAGGTGGAAAGTCTCGCCATTACCGGGACGCAGTTTGCCGTTTTTAGCCCAGGAGGCGAACAGTACATCAAAGATCCAATCAATCGCGTCGAGGGCCAATTCCGCTTCGATTGGTTCGGCTTGCCCCCTGGCGGCCAGTTGGGCATCCCAGCGATGGACCGCCGCTTCGACGGCCTGAGCGCGATGCCAGTGGCGGGCATGGTGGTCATCGCTCCAGGTCCAGACCGGTTCGTCCGGGTCTATTTCGGCTAAAGCCGCCACTAAAGTAGCCGCTCCTTCTTTGAACCAGTCCACGAGAAAGAGCGGTAAAGCGGTCTCTCTGGGAGCCTTGTTGGCCATCCAGGGAAAATATTCAGCCGGAAGTTTCAGGTAGCTCGGATCTTTATAAGGTGAAGCCGCTTCTTGCAGGCGCTCCGCAACCATTTTTGTGACCCAGCGCTGGACTGCGCCAAGATGCAAGACTAAATCGCTCATGTTCCATTCGGGACAGGAGGGTACCATCGGAGCGACCCGGCCAGTGGTGCTTTCGGCTGCCCCGGCAAAAGCGTTAGACTCGCGCTCGATAGCTGCCAGGTAATCCTTTTTCTCCATTTTGCGCTACTCCTTCAGGCTCTAATATTTCGATTATTTTAATTATTTCGGAGAGAGTATAACATTAGGGGCAGAATCTGAAAATTCTGTTTGTTCAGGGGGAGGTGAAAATAAGAGCGTGAAAAAGCAGGGCCAACCGGATTTTTGCGGTTGGCCACGCAAGCAGGGTCTTTTCCAGTCAGGCGTACTTATTTAAAAAGTCTGAGGCTGACTATCGGAGCGATTGTTGGAGTCTCCATCATCGGGAATAAAGGCGCTGTAAATTTTAGAATGAAACTTGCGGGCAGTAACCGCGCTGCCAAACCATAAGCCTGCCAGGAAGAAAAGAGTACAGGCTGACAGCAACAGGACTATATTTCCAAAGAAATAATATAAAAATAGCAGAGCCAGCATGGTTGTAACGGCGCTCAGGCCCAGCATACTGGCAGTCGCTATCCCGCTGAAAATGACCTGGAGAAGGGGGCGTTTGATCACCAGTTCGAAGCCCTGGGCTCTGGCACGTTCAACTAACTGGCGCTCTTCCCGGTCAAGTTCAAGCGAGCGTTCCCGGTCCCATTCGCTGAAAGTTCCGTTCATTCTTGCTCTATTTCGCAGAGCTTCTTTTTCTTTTTCTATGCGTGCGGCATCTGCCAAAAACGCCTGGAATTGATCGGAAAGGTGTTTGTTATTCTTATCAACCTTCATAACAAAACTCACTACACAAACTACAACTAGCGTTCACACAAAAGAGGGCGCGAGGTCTTTATAAGATAATCTTAGCACTGGTTAGTGTAAGATTTCAAGCCTGTGCGATTTATCCAATCATGCCTTTTCACTGAAAACGGGTTGCCTTGCGCATACTTATGCTTTCCCTTAATATTTCGCTATATGTGTGGAATAAAAGGGAGTAAGTTAAAGTGAGTAAAGAGCCAGCTGATACTCAGAATCAAGCAATCCAGACCAGAAACCCTAAATTAACGCCCGACGATAAGTTCAAGACTGCCGCTCACCTGGAATACAGGCCGCCTGCCGCCCCGTTCTGGAATCCTAACCGGGTCATCCTGGCTTACTTTGCCGGGTTAATCCTGGTGGGAGGGTTGCTGCTGATGCTGCCTCTGGCCGCTCAAAGCGGTGAAACTACCGCCCCGCTGGTGGCCTTTTTTACCGCCACTTCAGCCACCTGTGTTACCGGGCTGGTGCTGGTGGATACCGGTAGCTACTGGTCGGGTTTCGGGCATGTCGTGATTTTCATCCTGATCGAACTGGGCGGGTTAGGGTTTGCCAGCAGTTCTATTCTGGTGCTGCTGCCGCTTCACCGCCGCTTGAATCTGAATGATCGTATTATGTTGCGGAGTGCCATAGGCAGCATCAAGCGGCGCAGTGTTTTACAACTCAGCCTTTTTATTCTTGGAGTTACTGTAGTCGTACAGGGAGTCGGCGCTATTTTACTTTTTCTGACCTGGAACGGCCAGTTCGATACCGGCAAGGCGCTCTGGTGGGCTGTTTTCCATTCCGCCTCGGCCTTTACCAACGCCGGTTTTGACCTGCTAGGTACTCAAAAGCAGCCTTTTATCAGCCTGACCGGCTATACGACCAATTACCCGGTTTGCCTGACTATTTCCGGCCTGATTTTTGTGGGTAGCCTCGGTTTTGTGGTAATTGCCGAACTGCTCGAATACCCGCGCACTCGCCGCCTGAGTTTGTTAACCAGGGTGGTAATCCTGGCCAGCCTGGCGCTCTGCCTCTTCGGCACTCTTTTTATCTGGCTGGTAGAGCGCAACAACCCGGATACTATCGGCTCGTTGAGTTTGCCCGACCAGTTCCAGGCGGCTTTTTTCCAGAGTGTCTCACCGCGCACTGCCGGATTTAATACCGTCAACCTGGCCGCTCTTTTAACGCCTTCACAGCTTATGATTATGCTGTTGATGTTTATCGGCGGTGGCAGTGGTTCGGCGGCAGGCGGTTTGAAGGTCAGCACCTTTGTGGTTATCCTGGCTTCGCTGCGTTCGGTAGCCCTGGGTTTGCCCGGCACTGTAATCGGCAAACGCACTATCCCCCAGCATACTGTCGGTCAGGCCCTGGCAATTGGCGGGCTTTACACGGTAGGTATTGCCTTTTTCACCCTGATAATCAGTTTTTTTGACCGGATAGAGCTAATATCAATTCTCTTTGAGGTAATTTCGGCCTTTTGTACGGTAGGGCTATCTCTGGGAGCTACCCCGACTCTCTCTATTCCCGGCAAGTTCATCCTGATGGTAGCCATGTTCATCGGCCGCCTGGGGCCGCTTTTGTTAATCCTGGCGCTCGTCAGCCGGAAGGAAAGGCGCAATCTGGTGCAGTATCCTGAAGAAGATGTGGCAATAGGCTAAAGCTGTAGAAGGGCTATAGAAAGGCTATAGAAAGAAAGTAGGATGCAAAAAGATTATCTGGTAATCGGGTTGGGCCGGT
>DATAKM010000148.1:0-190123 GCA_036261665.1 Chloroflexia bacterium | reverse complement strand
AAGAGAGGCAACCCTCCTTAAAAAAGCTTACCAGACTGTCTTGACTTTCTGGGTCATCATAAACCAAGAACATCCTGGTAGTAAAAGTCAAAGGGCGTTTGTAGATAACCCCAGGGATTAGCGAAAAATATAACATCCTCTTGCCAGCGATTGTCCACAATGTAGTTGACCAATTCGCGCCAGTTTTGTTGGGTATAGTAGCGTTCGTAGTGGACCAGGCTAGATAGATTAAGCCACAATACCAGGCCTACCGCTACGGCTGGCAATGCCGGCTTTAGCCAGCTTTTCCTCACTAAAGTAGCTGTACTCCAGATACCTGCGGCTACGATAATCAAAAAGGCAGGCAGGCAGATAACAAAGTACCGGATTAGAAAATTAGGCCGGATTAAACTGCTTACCCAGGTAGTGATTACAGGTAAAAAACTCCAGCATAGCAGTAATACTGCTATCTTTCGATGATGCTGCCAGAGCCAGTAAATCCCCAGCAAGTATAGTGGCCCAAAAACAGCTCCAATCATAAATAACAACACCGGGTTCGTGAACCAGCTTGCTAGAGCCTCAAAGACCTGTCCTATTTGATCGAGGCTACCCGGTTGATAAACATTAGGACCATTTCCGCTTTGCGCCAGGAAATTACCCAGCCAGGGAAGAAAAGCTATACCTGTAACCAACAGGACCGCTCCGAGCGAGATTAAAGCGCGCTTGTTCCTGGTGGGAATAAAGGTAATTAAAAAGAAGACAACCTGTCCAAAGATAATATGAAAACTTAGATAGTGAAGATAAACCAGTACTATCAGATTCAAATTGTAAAAGAGCCAGCACCAGTTGTTATTACTGTACTCTGTAACAAACAAGGCCAGGATCATACTGGTGGTAATCAGCAAAGTCAGCAGGCCGTAAGGACGAATGCTTTGAGACCAGTAGACATCCAGCGGGGAAACGGTCATCAGGAGTAAACTAAGTATTGCTACCGGTAGGTTAATCCAGCGCTGCGCAATATAATAGACTAAAGGTAAAGTCAACATTGCGGTTATAAGTGCAAATAAACGCACCTTCAACTCGCTAACGCCCAGCATATTTTGCCAGATGTGCATTAAAGTAGTAAAAAGAGGCGCATGCGGAACCGCACTAAAAGAGTAGGTAAAAGTTTGCCAGAAAGACAAATCTCGGGCTAACCTGAGATCGTATGACTCATCCATCCAGATAGAGAGACGAGTAAAATGGTAATATCTAATAAAAAAAGCAGCGGCGATAAGAGCCGTAACAGGGAATAGAACTATAACAACCTGGAAGAGTTTAGTCTGTCTAAGGGAAGTAAGAGGTGCTGTAACAACAAACTTTTCAAAACTCTTTTTTCGGAACGCTTGCATAGTACTACCTCAAGCTTCTCGGTAAACTTCTTTTTCGATAAACTTTTAAAGAGTAAAAAAAGCTATCCTATCTGAGACACAGCGCGGAAACTGGATTTAAAAGATATTAACTTTTCTAAGAACAATCTAAACTGTGATTTCTAACCGTATATACTGTCAAAAAGGGGCAATTAGAACCATAATAAAATGCCTTTTACGCTCAGCATTTAAATTATTTAATAAGATTATAGCAGTAGTAGCTGGCTTTGGCAAGATCTTCTTATTAAAATTGAAATAAGTGACTTGAATAATTCAATTAATTTATGTCCCAGGTTTGTAGAACATTCATTTATCATAGAGTCAGGAATAAGCAGGTAAAGTTAATTTACTAAAGGAAGCGGAAAAGCTGACTTCAGACTAGCAATGGAGTAGCTCGCAATCTAAACTTTAGGGCTTTTGTGCTGGCGAACGCTGAAAAGCCCCCAATAATTTTAATAACTAATTCCTATGGCCTGAACGGCTATTACCGGCTAAAAAACCTATACTCATAACCTTTAGTATTGTATACTTTACCCAGATAGTTTATAAAACATGAACAACAAGAACCTCGATGGAGAGAGGATTACTATGCCACATAACCTCTTTGATACCCTTCAGACTTTCGATCTCGGCAATGGGCAGCAAGGAAAATACTACTCCCTGCCCCAGCTAGAGAAAGCAGGGGTTGGAAACATTTCTAAATTGCCGGTCAGCATTCGGATAGTGCTGGAGTCGGTGCTTCGCAACTACGATGAGCAGAAAATAGCTGAAGAAGATGTACGTAACCTGGCTAACTGGGCCCCTAACGCCGAACGCACCGAAGAAATTCCTTTTGTAGTAGCTCGGGTAGTTCTTCAGGACTTTACGGGTGTGCCGCTCCTGGTAGACCTGGCGGCTATGCGCTCGGCGGTAGCGCGCATGGGCAAGGACCCGAGCATAATTGAACCGCTGGTACCGGTCGATCTCGTAGTGGACCACTCAGTGCAGGTTGACTTCTCCAGCAGCCCGGATGCGCTCCAGAAGAATATGGAGATCGAATTTAAGCGCAACAATTCGCGCTACCAGTTCCTCAAGTGGGGTACTCAGGCTTTTAAAACCTTCAAAGTAGTACCGCCGGGCATCGGTATTGTGCACCAGGTAAACCTGGAATACCTGGCTAAAGGCGTGCTGGAAAAAGATAATATTTACTATCCCGATACTCTGGTCGGCACGGACTCACATACCACCATGATTAACGGACTGGGTATTGTAGGCTGGGGTGTAGGCGGTATCGAAGCCGAAGCAGGTATGCTGGGCCAGCCTGTTTACTTCCTGACACCCGATGTGGTAGGCGTGCATTTGAGCGGCGCATTGCGCCAGGGTGTAACCGCAACAGATCTCGTCTTGCGGGTAACCGAAATGCTGCGCAAGGAAAAGGTAGTAGGCAAGTTTGTCGAATTCTTCGGCGAAGGAGCGGCAAGCCTTTCCCTGACCGACCGGGCTACTATCGGTAATATGGCTCCCGAATATGGCGCTACCATGGGCTACTTCCCGATTGACGAAGAATCCTGCAAGTATTTGCTGGCAACGGGCCGCACCCAGGAGCAGGTAGACGCTTTCCGCAACTACTTCAAAGCGCAGGGATTATTCGGCATGCCGCGCAAGGGTGAAATCGAATACAGCAAGGTTGTAGAACTCGATCTTGCTACGATTGAGCCGGCGGTTGCCGGGCCGAAACGCCCTCAGGACCGCATTACTCTGCCCAAATTGAAGGAAACTTTTGTTGATCTCTTCACCAGACCGGTAAGAGAAAACGGTTATAACAAGCAGCAGGAAGAACTGCAACAGCGCTACGAAACCGTCATAGGCGTAGAGAACATCAACCCGCAACAACCGCTGGAAGGTGGTGGTTTACAGGCACCAGAAACTCAGCCAGGACCGCAGGATGTCCATAATACCAACCAGCTAACCGAAGAAGAAATGATGAACAACCGGCCTACCCCGGACCGCGTGACGGAAGTAACGCCGGAAGAATTTCCGCAGTCTCACGAGTCTATCGGGCACGGGGATGTCTTAATCGCCGCTATTACTTCCTGCACCAATACTTCTAACCCCAGCGTTATGCTGGGCGCCGGGTTACTGGCCAAGAAAGCGGTGGAGAAAGGCCTTAAAAAGCGTCCGCTGGTTAAAACCTCCCTCGGCCCTGGTTCGCGGGTTGTGACTGCCTACCTTGATAAGACCGGCCTTCAGCCCTACCTGGATCAGTTAGGCTTTAATACTGTCGGCTATGGTTGTACCACCTGTATCGGTAACTCCGGGCCGCTGGACCCGCGTATCGAAGAAGTTGTGACCAAAAATGACCTGGTAGCTGCCAGCGTGCTGAGTGGAAACCGCAACTTTGAAGCACGCGTCCACCAGAGCATCAAGGCTAACTTCCTGATGAGCCCGCCGCTGGTAGTAGCCTTCGCCCTGGCGGGCCGGGTCAATATTGACATGGATAAAGAGCCTCTTGGCAAAGGTAAAAACGGCGAAGATGTCTACCTGCGCGATATCTGGCCTTCGACCGAGGAAGTTCGCCAGTTGCTTTACGCCGCGACCGATCCCGAGACTTATCGCCGGCTGTACTCGAACTTCCAGGAAGAAAACCCGCTCTGGAATGAGATTCCGAGCAGCACCGGGGCGCTTTATGAGTGGGACGCCGAGTCCACTTATATCCAGGAGCCGCCCTATTTCGAGAAGTTCAGCATTAGCACGGATACAGTTTGTGACATCAAGAATGCGCGAGCGCTGGCGATTTTTGGCGACTCGATTACAACTGACCATATCAGCCCCGCCGGTGCCATCAAAAAGACTTCTCCTGCCGGTGTTTACCTGCAACACAAAGGCGTTGCTCAGGAAGACTTCAACAGCTATGGTTCGCGGCGCGGCAATGACCGCATTATGGTGCGCGGTACTTTTGCCAACGTCCGTATCAAAAACCAGATGGTACCCGGTACTGAAGGTGGAGTAACTGTTCACCAGCCCGATGGGGAGGTGATGAGCATCTACGACGCGGCGGTTAAGTATCAAGCTGACCGCACTCCTCTGATGATCTTCGCCGGCCAGGAATACGGTACGGGTAGCTCTCGCGACTGGGCAGCCAAAGGCACCAATCTGCTGGGGGTAAAGGCCGTTGTAGCTGAAAGCTTTGAGCGCATACACCGCAGTAACCTGGTTGGAATGGGTGTCCTGCCCTGCCAGTTCAAAGAGGGAACCAATGCCCAGGCGCTTGGCCTGGATGGCACAGAAACTTTCGACCTGCTGGGTCTGGAAGAAAACTTGCGGCCACGCCAGGACGCTACCCTGGTTATCCACCGTAACAATGGCGAAACCCAGCAAGTAGCGGTTACAGTGCGGATTGATACCCCGATTGAAGTGGAGTACTACAAGCACGGCGGTATCCTTCAGTACGTCTTGCGGCAACTGGTAGCCGAGGCTTAAGAATAGCCTCAAGCTCACTTAATAAGTACTGAATAAAAGAGAGGCCACAACTATCCTAGATTATTTCTGGATGGTGGTGGCCTCTCTTTTTACTTTCAGCAGCTAGACTAACCGAGCGGAGTAACTCCCTGGTTAGCGGTAGTAGCAGGTTGAACCGGAGAAGGCAGGGGCGCAACCGTTGCCTGCACATCAATTTTCTGGGTATCCGCGCTTTCACTTGCGGTTGCCGGCTTACCACCGGAACTTCGCAGGTTGGTTACCCGGTTCAACACATCGAACCAGAATGGCGCTCCCTGCGTAAAAGCCAGGGCCGTTATCAGTAGGCCTAATAGCTTGAGTAACAACTGCCAGAAACGCCCGCCCAGCACATCGACAATGCCCGCCTGTTTGCACTTTTCAGGCTGAGTAGCGCAAAAGCCGGCCAGAGCTTTGCCATCTTTGCCCGTATTGTCGTTAGGATCAATCGCAACAGGAGCAAACAAAGGATCACCGCTCCAGGTAATGGGCAACCCGGCCTGTTGCTGGTCGTCCAGAATCGCTTTGTACTGAGCAACTTGCTGTTGAGGGTTGCTAAGAGCCGGGGTTGTCTGGCCGGAAGTCGCACCAGAACTATTTTGAGAAAGACTGACTACCTGAGCCGTGGCCTGGTCTGCCAGGGAATGGCGTAAAGCACCGTTACTCCACAGCGATGTAGCGATATTGACGGTATCCAGGTTGAGCGCCAGGGCGATCAAAAGGCCAATAATCAGAAGCCAGGTGCGAGTCCAGCGTTTGTAGGCGCCGCTCACCCGGTCCATCTTATCATCAAACCACTTTTCAATCTGGCCCTGAAGATTGGCGGCGTTTCGCTGCTGATTATTAAGGAACCCAAGCAGGATTTGTTTCAAATCCTGGGGTATATCAACCAGTTTAAGCGCTGCCGTAACAGCGGAAGCAGCGTCCTGTCCGCCATTGTAGAGGTCGGGGCTCTGGATAAATTTATCAATCGTACTGATTAATGCGCCCTTTACCTCCTGTGCAACCAGGTTATCCGGCAACTGAATCAAAGCACCTTTAAGCTTATCGGCAGCTACTTTCGGGAAGTTGTAAGGGCCAGGCTGGTACTGGCGAATAGCTTGCTGCAAAGGAGCTAGTAGTTTAGAAAGATTCTGTCCCTTCAGGCTCTCTTTAAGCGCTTTCACGGACTCAATCACCTTTGGATTGTTCACCTCTCCCATGTAGGCTGCGTCAAGCAATTTCTGAAGGTTTTGGGCCGGAGAAGAGTCTTTGCCGAGGCTACCTTCAATAATAGTTTTCAGGCTGTTCAAAGCCGCGTTAAGGGCTGTGTTACCATCCGGTAGCAAACTAGTCGCCAGGGGCTTAAGGGTCTGCCGCACTTCCGGTGGGTAGAGGTTCAGTTGCTCGGAAAAAGCGCTTAAAAAGTTGCCGGTTAACTCCAGGGAGAAAAAGAAAGCAGTCTGGGTGTCGAGCAGTGAGTCAAGGGTATTTGTGAGTTCATCCGGCAAGTCACTATCACTGGCAATCTGGCGCAGCTTCGCCCGGTAGGGCTCGGCGCTGTAAGTAAGGGACATTTTTTGGAGTTCATGCAAGAGTGAACTGCTGAAAAATTGGGCGGGGACATAGGAAGGTACATTATAGCTGGAAAGCCAGCCGAACAACTTAGGAAAACGAGTGCGCGTTTTACTGTTCAGGCTTACTATCATAGGGTTCTGTAAGACACGTTGAGCCAGGGCTTTGTCGCCCAGCATTTCGCAGATAGCCATTTCCAGTTGTTTGGCACGCTGGCTCAAAATCTGTGAGATAAATTCATTGGCGGCTGAGGCAAAGATACTGCCGATGAAGTAGATGAAAAACAGACCGATTGCTACTTCCAGGATGTCGGAACCGAGCAGCATGGCAAGAAAACCTTTCTTGGTAACAAAAGTAACTTTGTCGAGCGAAATAAAGAACACTGAGAGGCGCTCAGAGTTTTGCATTTCGGCTCTTAAACTGTAAAAGATAGGAATCAAGAAACAAAAGTGGGGACCCGGTTTTCTGCTCTAATCTTAACATGTTTTGATTACAGGGATATGAAGGTTTGCTTAGGATAATTCTCCTACAGCTTAAAGAACTAATTACTCATCTATTCTCTAACCTAGATGTGGTAAAATAAAGGCAGCTAAATTTACCCCCTGTAAAAAGTAAACTTAGCAAGCTCAGACCGATAAGAATTCCTTGCTCCGGCCCTATTCCTCATTCAAACTACTCGTAGCCGGACACAATGCCCTGCTAAGGCGGGCCACTTTCTACTTCCACTCACATAACCCATAATTAACAAGCTAGAGTTCGTAACAAATGGAAAGAACGCGTACTAAACTTTTTTTATTATTTTTATCAATCAGCCTGCTACTGCTTGGTTTTTACGCCTTTGCCTCCAGTCAGTCGCACGCGCAGAGCGGGCCGGTTTTGCTTTCCAGCAATGTCCTGGGCAAGGCTGTTACTACTTCTGACTATGTTTTCTGGGTGGAGAGCAAGGGGCAAAACCAGGTTATTAACGGCTATAACCTTAACAGCCATACCCAATTTCAGGTTGCGGGTTCCGGAGAGTTAAAGAGCGAACTGGCCAGCGACGGCCAATCACTAGCCTGGGTGCAGGGCACGCCTGGTAACGCCAGCATCGAGGGTTATGACCTGGGCAACGGGAAGCGCTTTGCTATAACCCCTGCCCATTCCGGAAACGAGTTCGGCAGTATGGCTCTCTCTAACGGGAGACTTTATTATAAAGACGCCAGTTTGAACCACAACGGGCTTTATGCCTGGGACATTAATGCCAAACAAGAAAAACTGATTAGTGCCAAAGGTCAGAACCCGGTTGCAGCCGGAAATATACTGCTCTGGTCAGAAGAACAGTATCAAGGTGAGCTACTGCCAGGCGAATGGAGCCTGCACCTGTCAAAACTTGACGGCAGTCTCGTAGACAGCGTGATTGCAAAAGCAACCGGCCAGTTTCAGGTAACCGCTGCCGGGGACAATATACTCTGGTCGGCCCTCCCTCCGGCTAAAGATCCCAATCTCTATCTTTACAGTATTACTTCAGGAAAAACAAAAGCGCTTTCAAGTAAGTCGGTAACCGACCCGGTATTGAGTGATTCAAAGGTAGCCTGGATTGACTCTCCCAGCGCAGAACCGGACCAGCCAAACCGCTGGTCGGTGCAACTTTACGATATTACATCTGGAACTAGCAGCGCTTTCGTTAAACCGGGAACAGCTCGAATCCAGCTTAATGGATTTGCCGGGGACGCTACCCTGGCTTTTACTGTATCTAAAAGCAGCACAAGCGGCACCAATGAACTTTACCTTGCACAACTTGACCAGTCCGGCATGAATTTTAACGGGCCTGTAACCCCTAAGGCGGTCACGAACCCTACAAATCCCTTCAATTGCGGGCAGGTCTATAAAAACGGCTACCAGCTTTACGATTGCAATGGGCGCTGGCCCGTTAATGGAGTACAGTTCATTCTGCCTGAGCGCGGCATAAACGGCCAGACCTTCTGGGATACAAATTACAACACCAGCGCTGCCAGCGGTCAGGTTGACTACTGGTTGGACCGCGCCAGTAACTTAATCGGCGCAAAAATGCTCCGCATCTTTGTGGATATGCCCGGCAGTAATCTTCCAGGCCCCACCAGTCCCGCCACTCTCTATGATTTTGCGGCAAGAGCAGCCAGTAAGGGCATGCGGGTGGGAATTGTACTGCACAATGACTCATCCTGGACTCTTACTCCGGCGCGTAAACAGTGGCTGAGTGATTTTGTAGCTTACTTTAAAAGTAAGAATGCGCTGCCCCTGATCGCTTATGTCAACGCCGATAACGAGATTAATAACCACTGTGGTAACGGCGCTGATTGCTTTGACAATAACCCAGCTTATGTAAACGCAGCCAATCAATGGGTGGCCGACTTTACAAAATACGTCAAAAGCCTGAATGCCAGTATTCTGGTAACGGTTGGCCTCTCTACCGAAAAAGCCAGCTCCGACAGCCAGGCTACTAGCTACGATTTCTTTCGTACTACCGGCTCTGCTCCCAGCCTCGCCACCAGCGTAGATTTTCTCTCTCCCCACAGCTATCACGGCGGGGGCTTCACTATCTGGCCTGCACTACGTTACGACCTGACCTACAAGGGGCCAATTGTACTGGAAGAATACGGCTACCCGACCGACGTGCTGAGCCAGAGTCCTTTCTACACTGAGGGTCCGGCAGTCTGCTTGAGCAATCCTTTCGATCCAACCTGTAATAATACCGCGCCGTATTTTGTTGATGTAAATGCCCGCTCGATTCGTGAAAACAATATAGATGGGTTTGCGGGTGGAAGCGCCTGGATGCTGGCGGATAGCAATCGTAAAGATTGCAACAGCCCTATGGACTTTTACACCGGCCTGATTGCCTCAGGAGATTATCCGAAGTGTAACCAGAACGGCACGACTACTACCAGCGCGGGCGCTTTAAAGGCTACCGGTGCGCGTATTCGCTATTTCTATACCGGTACGCTGAATGAGCCGCCGGTTGCTCCTAATAATCTAACAGCAAAAGCCGGTTCCTCGACTGAAATTAAGCTCAACTGGAGCGATAATTCCGACAACGAGCAAAGCTTCCGGATTGAGCGTAAAACAGGCACTAATGGAAACTGGGCGGAAGTTGGATCAACGCCTGCGAATGCAACCAGTTATGCTGATAGCAAGTTACAGGACAATACAACTTATTTTTACCGGGTACGGGCTTATGCTGATAACGGCACCGCCAGCTATTCTATTTATTCGAATGAAACCAGCGCAACTACCCCGCTCGCCGCGCCTGCAAATCTGACTGTTACTGCGATTTCTCTTATCCAGCTAAATTTGAGCTGGAGTGATAACTCAAGTAGCGTATTAGCCTTTGAAATAGAGCGGAAGAGCGGCGCAAACGGTAACTGGACCAAAATTGCCCAGACTGGGCCGGATAACACAGCTTACAGTGATATCGGGCTTGAGCAGTCAACCGGTTATTACTACCGGGTGAGAGCAGTTACCAAAAAAAGCGCCAGTGATTATAGTAATGAGGCCAACGCGACTACCAAAAAAAGCGCCGATTTTACCGTGACCAGCCCTGACGATAACGGAAGCGGGGGTAATGGTACGCTCTCGTACGCCCTTACTAATGCCAGGAGCGGTCAAACAATTCTGCTGGTTCCTACGGGGAATAATCTTGTGATCAGCCAGGGACAATTCTCAATTCCCGCCGGAGTAACTTTGATTGGTCGATGCGGCAGCGCAGGGCCGGAAATAAGCATTAAAGGTTCGCCGGGCAAAAGTGGACTTGCCCTGAACGGTGGTAATTCAATTATTTACGGACTAAAAATCAGTGGATTTCAAGGTCCTCTACTGTCGAGCTCGTCCAGTAGCAATTATTTGAAATGTGTAAAAGTCACTAATGAGTAATGGTGGTACATCTTTTGCACTATACGAAAGTATTAGACCTCTATGTAGAGGAAAGAAAAAAGCACCTCGACGAAGCGGTGCTTTTCTAAGATCGAACATGTTAGAACAATCTGCTGATGAGTTGGTTATAACTATTCTCCCCTGAGGCAAGTATTCTTTCTAGCACCGGAGACTACTTAAAACCAGGAGAGTAGTCAGATACACCGGTAAGGAGTAAAGTATGACTGAGGTTGAAAGCATTGACGGCTACAGGGTAAAGAGTCCTTTCCTGCTTTTTTACAAAAAGCATCCTGAGATCGGCGAACCTATTGCTGATACTCTTGATGGGCAGGAAAAAAAGCAACACTTTACACGGGCCTGCCTGACACTGGAAGGAAGTGAGTTGTGTGTAGAGTGGATTGCCTCATCTCCTCCACCCATCTGGATGGACGGCACACTTATTAAGAAGTTTGATATCCACGAAATTTAATCAAAAAACCCGGCTTGAGAAGCCGGGTTTTTTCTTTGATTACCGGAAAATGTTCAACTTGCCTGAAATGTAACCTGTGTTTGCCGGTTACTTTGAAGCCCATGGATAGTAATCACCCATTGCCCGGTAGTACTATCAGGGAGGTTACATTTGAAGCTAAGGGTTCCATCGGCATTAGTGGTAGCGCGTCCGCCGGCATAGACTCGCTGGTCTGGTCCGGTAAACCAGTAGCTATAAGTTTCTGAAGGAAGGAAATTAACGCCATTGACCGTAATACCAGAGCTACTATAGCCGTGATTAGGAGAAATGCTGGCGCTGGCGCTTACCTCTCCTTGTTCAGCGCTATTGATGAGAAAATAGCCGGATTTTTCAGTACCGCTGATTAAGCCGTGGGCGGTAATAGACCAGAGACCGCTAATCGAAATATAACTCTGGTAGGTATAGCTGAAATTACCGTGAGGGTCGCTGTAAATGGTACCAAGGCTATTGGCTTCACCCAGCGGACTGGTTTGCCAGAGACTTATCTTTTCGCCTGGTGCATAACCGCTACCTGACAACTGGAATATCTGTTTAACAAAACCGCTGGAGGGCGAAACCTGCAAACCGCCCTGCGGCACTGCTTGTGAGTCAACCGGCGGGGTTGGAGTGGGAGCGGGGGAATCAGGCAAGCTGTCTACCAGTTGAAAAGGCGCGATAGCTTCCAGGGCACTTCTTATCCCGTGCAAGGTTACATACCACTGCCCGGAAACAAAGCCCAGGGTACTTAACCCGAAAGAAACACTGCCTGAGTTATCAGCCGTCAACTGTGGAAGAGCGGCAGCAGTGCCATCAGGACTGGTAGTCCAGGCACTCACAGGTTCTCCCGGCGTGAAGCCTGTAGCGCTAAATGTCACCGGTTGTCCGGCCACTTGCGGGGCAGGTTGCGCTGTAGCGCTGGCAGCCAGAACCAGGGAAGTCGGATGATAGAGAGAAAAAGTCAAGCCAGCAGTCAGGAGAAGCGCAACTGCCGGTATATACAAAAAGCGTAACCATCTTTGAGTACCTGACGAGCTTTTCATTTTATCCTCTTGAACTCTGCGTAAGAAATGCTGAAATTAAAGCAAAAAAAGAGCAATATATCTATCATAAGCATCATAATAACCGCTCGTTAAGAAACTGCTGCCTAAATGTAAATATTCTGCAAGTTGTTTCTGACATGACCTGGCCTTTTGGTGTTGTACAAGGTTATAAAAGCAAGAACCCCCGCTTAACGGAGGTTCTACCACTAATATTTCATGCTTCCAATTGCGCCAGTCTTAAACCTAATCGTATCAGGCTTAGTCCTACTCTTCGCCGCACCCGCCGAAACCTCACGGCAGCAGGAACGAACTGCCGGGCTAATCTGTCTCGCTGTGCTTCCGCCTGAAAGGTTTGGATGCGCTGCGGCACCATCACCTTCGCCAGGTCATTGTTATACTGGTGCAAGTTTAGCCTCCTTATTTACTTATTATGGTAAGATAAGTCGCTTCGTTGAGAGTTAGAAAATCTTGTCATGAGACAAGCCTGTAAGTGCGGTAGCTACAGGATAAAGCAGGTTAGCCGGCAGGTAAATTAGACCTTTGCCTGTTTTATTTCTTGAACCAGTTTGTTATAATAAGGCTGTAAATAATAAGTAGCAGCTTAGAAAGACTGCTGCTTTTTTTTGTCGGCTTCTGCCAACCGGATAAATCAAACTTTTCCAGAAACACAAGAAATGAAAACTGAAGAAACTTCTGAAATATCTTCCGCCATCAGCAATAGTAAATCGTTTAACTTGCCGGTACAAACCGGACTTACCTTTGCCACTTTCCTGCTGGTAGGGTTAAACAGTGGAGCCTTTGGAGTCCTGTTACCGCAACTGACCTCCTTCTACGGCCTTGATAAAGCCTCGGTTAGTTTCTTCTTCTGGGCCGGAGCGCTGGGTTACCTGATTGCCGCCCTCAGCAGCGGATTTCTGGTGGCAAAGCTCGGTCTGCGAGCTTTCCTGGGCAGCGGCCTGCTTATTTTTGGATTAGCCAGCCTGATGCTCTGCTTTAAGCCGCCCTTGGCCCTGGCCCTTATCGCCCGCCTGGCACTGGGCCTGGGTGCAGCTATTATGGAGACAGGCAGTAATTTCTTTGTGTCGGCCTTGCCGCGCAACACCACTCTTTTTAATTATCTGCACGCCTTTTTTGGCGCCGGTGCTTTGTTTGGCCCGCTGGTGGCTTCTTTCCTGCTGGCGATACCCTGGGACTGGAACACTCTCTTTTTCTTCTGGTTGGGTTTCGCGCTCTTACTAATAATCGGGATTACTGTCGCTTTCCCTCAAAAGGTTCCTTCCGCACCTCAAGAGAAGACTCCTTCAACACATCGAAAGCAACCTGAATCCAGGGCTTCCAGCCCGATGCTGCAAGCGCTCAAGGTACCGCTGGTCTGGCTGGCAACCTTCTTTCTCCTGATTTACGTGGGTGTAGAGATGACCCTGGGCCTCTGGAGCTACACCTACCTGACTGATGGGCAGCACTTTTCGGGGATAGTGGCCGGTTGGCTGGTTAGCGGCTACTGGTTGGGTCTGACTATGGGCAGAATGATCCTGGCGCGACTGGCTGATAAATTTGGGATGGATCAGCGCAGGTTACTTCTGGCTTCTATCGTGGGAAGTATCGCCGGAATAGCTTTGCTATGGGCTGTCAGCAATCCATTTCTACTCACCTTTGGCCTGTGGTTTACCGGTTTCTGTCTGGGTCCGATCTATCCGACCACACTTGCAGTACTTTCCGACCGCATACCACAAAAGCTGCTCTCCAGTACAATTGCCTTTGTGACCAGTATGAGCATTCTGGGAGTAGCGGTCTTCCCCGCCATCGCCGGTAATCTGGCGGAAGGCTTAGGCCTGGGTAGCCTTTCACCCTATATCCTGGGGCAGGGCCTGTTAATGCTGGTACTCTGGATGCCTTTGCTAAAGCCTGCTGCCAGAATCCAAACTTGATTATTTGAGTTAAATTCTAATAAAGAAGAATAACTTTAAAGATATTTGGATATTCTATTGTTTTAATCTGAGACATATGTTACTATAGAACAACATAAAGTTTTTATTACTCAAATTCAGCCCTATATTAAGCAACAGATAAATTTTCCACTACTAACTCACCTGGCTTTTTCAAGCTCTCTTTAGTTCCTCACCATCTTCTAAATGTCTCTTGTACTCATTCTCTAACTATTACAAAGTTGGTAAGAGCACTTAAGCTGCGTACAAGTCCAACTTCCTACTATAAGTTCAACAAATTCCTGTAAAGCGGTCTACTTTACTTCAGTATGTGAAATGAGGAGGTTTTTATGATACTGGTTGCAGGAGCTACTGGAAATCTGGGAAGTGCTATTACCCGTATGCTATTAGCTCAGGGTAAAGAGGTACGTATACTGGTACGGCCTCAATCTAACTACCAACCTCTGGTTCAGGCAGGAGCGCAGCCTGTTTTTGGTGATCTAAAAGACCGCGCATCTTTAGACCCTGCCTGCGCTGGAGTTGACACCGTGATAACAACCGCCAATACTGCCCTGCGCGGTGGTGAAGATAATGTTGAAACCGTTGACCTGGAAGGAAACCGTAACCTGATTGATGCAGCTAAAAGGGCTGCTGTCAAACATTTTATTTTCGTTTCGGCCTTGATCGCCGACCCCGATAGCCCGGTGCCTTTTTTGCAAGCCAAAGGGAAAACCGAGCAATATTTAAGAGCGAGCGAGTTACCCTATACTATCCTGGCACCGGACGCTTTTATGGAAGCATGGGTTTCAATGGTAGTAGGAATGCCGGCCCGAAATGGCCTGCCAGTAACGGTTATTGGACAAAATAAGCGCCTGCATAGCTTCATATCTGCGGCAGATGTAGCAGCTTATGCGATAGCGGCCGTGGACGATCCGGCAGCGATGAACCAGCGTTTGGTCCTGGGTGGTCCCCGGCCTTTAAGCTGGGATGATTTAGTAGCAGCTTATGAAAAGGAACTAGGTCATCCAGTTGTTTTGAACAAGTTGAATATAGGTGAGCAAGTACCGGGCCTACCGGAGGAAATGAATGCTATTCTCACTTCTTTTGACCTGTTCGATTCAGTAGTTGATATGAAGCAGCTTTCTAACACTTTTGGTGTCACTCCTACCACGGTAGAAGAATTCATCAAGCGAGAAGTACCGGCAGGTAAACACTAAGAGTTAGATAAGCCAGGTTATACCTGTAGGGTTCCCCGCTTCTGCGAATGCCCCGACTGCTGAGACGGCTGTCGGGGCGCGCTTGATTGCCTGGGATGCTCCCTCTAACTGAGGCAAAATATCCGCCATAATAGCGTCTTCCAATGCCTCAGTAGGGTCGGTGTAACCTGGCGGAAGGCTTAAGTCGTAGCAGTCTTTTACCCTATAGTCTGACACAGAGCGTGATAATGCTGTGCCTTTGCTAAAGCCTGCTGACAAAATAAACTGAAATAAATTCAAGTTTTCTAATTAACGGATGTTACAACCAGGCAGCGTTGAGCTGTAAGGCATTTGATTTTATCAATTTCTCTTGCTATACCGGTAAAGTGAGTCGACCAGTTTTTGCCGCCATCATGGCTAATGAGAATGTTACCCTTGCTTCCAGCAAGCACGCACATCAGGTCGTTGGCACAACTAAAAGTATTTCCGATTTCGCCAGGTTTTTGCTCTGACCAATTTTGGCCTTTATCCGTCGTTTTAAAGAAATTTCTTATGCCTTTGTCCGAAAGAGCAAAGCAGGTACTTTCATTTACACATTCCACAGTGTAAAACCAACCGGGCGCCTCTGTACTAGTCCAGGTCTTCCAACCATCTTTTGTAACCGCTGTTATAGGAACATTTACTCCTCCTGTTTTTGCTTTGTTCCCTACTGCAATACAGTTGACCTCACTGGAGCAACTTATATCCCAAAATCTGGTGTCAGGTTCAACCTTGTTCTGTTTCCACTTACTACCCGCATCAGTGGTACTTGCAATAAAGCCGTCAGTACCGGCTACAAAACATAGATTTAGACCTGGGCAATTAATTGCTTGAAAAGAATTATTTTGACTTGTTAAAAGCATCCAGCTCCAATCGCTACCTGCGTTTCTAGTTGCCTGAACTCCTGAATTACTTAATCCATAGCAAATGTCTTTTGCCGGGCAGCTTATCCTGATAAAGGATGCTGAGGGTGCAGAGGTAGTAGCCTGCCAACTGATTCCACTGTCGTGTGTAATTATTAACTTTTGCTGCAATGTAACAGCATAACAATCATCTAATGTGGGGCAACTGATATCTTTTACAATATCCCCTTCACTGGTTAAGGTGTAGACAGATTTCCAGGTAACTGCGCCATCCTCGGTAATAAGGATTTGAGCAGGATTGGGTTTTGGGGTACGAAAATTTAAACTCTCATTAGTAGGGGTATCATCGGCGCAGGCTGTCAAAACTAAAATTAAAAAGAGATAACACCACAAATGTGCCCATCCCTTTTGAGGACTCGACTTTCGGAACATTTTTATTCCTTTTAAGGGGTTAACAGTTTCAGAATTATTATGAAGGTTAGAAAAGGCCGGTCATGCGTTGCAGAGCCGCTCGCAAACGCTCCATTTCTGCGAGTGGCTCGCTTGGTGAGACGGCTGTCAGGGCGCGCTTGATTGCCTGGGACGCGCCCTCTAACTGCGGCAGGATATTCGCCATAATAGCGTCTTCCAATGCCTCGGTAGGGTCGTTGTAGTAAGTGGCAGCCACGGCGCAGAAAAGTAAGCTCTCAATCAAAGGGGCAGTGCCAACCTCTTTGCCACCGGAGGCAGGATTTTCGCGGTCAGGCCGGACAGCCCGGATAAAGAGTGCTAACTTATCAGCAGCAGACGTCAGGGCCGGGTCGGTAAAGTCCCCATTTGAGGATAGTTCGATAGACGCGAGGCGCGCTTTGACCGCCTTTGGCAAAAACCGGCGCTCTTCTAGCGGATCAGGCAGGCCGATTTCAACCAGGGCAAAGCGGCGGCGTAAAGCCAATCCCATCTCATAAAGAGTGTTGCGGTCATCGGCGTTCAAAGTGCCGATGATGCGAAATGCATCGGGAATATAGAGGTCGGCGATCCGTCCCATCCGGGCTGCCGGTAGCAAAGGCCGGTCGCGATATTCAAGGAGGGTAAATAGTTCTCCAAAGGCGCGGTCCTGGTTGGCCCGGTTAAATTCATCAATAATCAGGAAATGCGGGCGAGCAGTGCGGCGTAGACTCTCCTCGCAGGCGGCCGCCGCCCGCGCTACCACCCCCGGTTCAAAATAGTAGAAAAGGCCTTTTCCGTCTCCTTCACCGGCCAAACCGGGCCGGATGCCACCAATGGTATCGTACTGGCTCCATTCGGCAGTGGCGGTTGCCAGGGTATAGTTAGTAGCTTCATTCTCAGTTGCCCAGCCCGGGTCTATGGAACACATCTGCCCCGCCAGCAGACGCGCAAGGCGAGTCTTACCGCTTCCGGGTGGACCATATAGCAAAAGGCTGCGCCCCGCTTCCAGGTGCGTGACCAGTTCGGCGATTTTCTCGTTCGAAATCAAGAGTCGATCCTTGATATAAACAGTCAGGGCCTCCAGTTGGTCAGGCGAAAGAGGCTTCGGTTTGATGCGGTCAATGCGCCACACCTCTTCATTGGCGGCTTCATCGCGGTGAGAGGCAGGAGCAGGCGAAGCATAGGGGCTATCGAGAGCCTCGGAAGCGCCGGGTTCCGCAACCGAATAAACAGCCGGCTCATCGGCTACCGCTCTCAAAGTATCTCCGCTCTCGGCGTACTCAAAACTTTCTTCTCTGGATACTATTTCGGGTGTTACTTCGCGGATGGTTTCAAAAGCCGGTTCCTCGCTAAATGGAGCGCTCAAGCGACAGGCAAAAGGATAGAGTAATCGCCACTCTGAAACCAGGCTTTCCACCATAATGTTACCACGCTGGGCGGCTAGGCTTCGTAGTAACCAGAATTCGTCTTCCAGGTCTTTGATCTCAGGTAGGGCTTTCTCAGCAAAAGAAGCATCATAAAAGCGATATTCCGGTCGGGTATTGAGAAAACCCTGCAAATCCAGCAGAGCAACTTCACCGGCAGCCGTTGCCAGGGATGCCGGGTTAAACCCATCAAAATTTGCCCCAGCCCTTAAAGCGCCGTCCTGACCTGCCCTTAGTTCCAGGCGGAAAGGGCGGTCCGTCTCAGCAAAAAGCAGTCTACCGCTTTCGTTAACCGTAGGCAGGAAAACTATCCCCAGTTGACTCTTTAACTCAGGCCCTATCAGGGAGGCCAGTTCTTCCGTTCTGCTCCGTAAACGCCGGGTACTCCCTCGGGAAGGGCTACTTCCGGCAGGTGCCTGAGAACGCAAAAGGCGTCCTGCTGCCAGGTCGCGCCGCGCCAACCAATGCAAAAAGCTTTCCAGTTCCCAGTGATTGTAAATTTCCAGCTCTCCGGCCAGGCGGGTGTAGGCCAGGTAAAAACTGCTATATTGAGCGGCCAAACCGCTATCCGGCAAATCCCGGTTAAGGCTACCGGAACGCTCCAGTTGCTCGCGGGCCACTCGCTCATAAACCGGC
Organism: Chloroflexia bacterium; assembly: GCA_036261665.1. Taxonomy (GTDB): domain Bacteria; phylum Chloroflexota; class Chloroflexia; order Chloroheliales; family Chloroheliaceae; genus 54-19. The sequence continues at coordinate 171,783 of DATAKM010000148.1, read as the reverse complement.
CATTCCGGTTGCTGAACTGCCCAGAAATAGCTGGCCAGGTAGAGCGCCAGACCGGGCTTGAGTTCTTCCGACCTGGGCAACTCGTTATTTAGCTCGCTTAGAAACTGTGAAAAAGCTTCGAGGCGTTGTCCGGCGGCATCAAGGGTAGCAGGCGCCACCAGCATATTTTGCAGAGCAAGGCTGGCAGCATTAAGCCGGCCTGTCTGGCCGCTTTGCTTAAAAAAACTTTCCAGGAAGAGTCTGCCCGCGCTGTGGAAGCGCCAGTAGCGGCTCGTCTGCCTGCCGCGTGAAGCGCTAACTTCCTGGCGGCTCTGGCGAGCCAGTTGCCGGGTAAAATCGGCCAGGTTAGTCCGATTCTGGAGAAAATTTTCCAGTAAAGGACGCAGTTCGGCCAGCGAACGGCCCCGGTCGGCCAGTTCGCCGTAATAAAAACGCGGTTCGGCGGCGCGTTCTTCGCGATAACGTGCCAGAGCCGCCTGCCAGTTTAAAGTTTCTTGCCAGGAAAGCTTCTTTTTAGCCATAGCTCCATCGTTCTTGTTCTGAACTAATTTTATTCAGTATGAACGGCAAGTAATAATATGTCAAGTAGAATTGAAAAAGGCAAACAAAAACGCCGCCCTTCCCGGAGCGGCGTTTCTGCTATTTTTCTCTTTAGAGACTCGGGCCGGCTTTGCGCACACCCTCGCTCACATAGTCTTTATACTGCTCGAAATTCTTTGCAAACATCTGGGCAACTTCTTTAGCTTTAGCATCGTAAGCTTCCCCACTCGACCAAGTAGTACGCGGGTTAAGCACTTCAGCAGGTACACCCGGGCAGGACTTCGGAATGGCCAGGCCAAAAACCGGGTCAATCTCGTAGTCCACATTGTCCAGTTCACCCTTGAGAGTAGCCCGGATAATCGCACGGGTATATTTAATACTCATACGAGAGCCAACTCCATAAGGCCCACCGGTCCAACCGGTGTTAACCAGCCAGCACTTCACTCCGTGCTCCTCAATTTTCTTGCCGAGCAACTCAGCATAGACCGAGGGATGATGTACCATAAAAGGCGAGCCAAAGCAGGTGCTAAAGGTAGCCTGCGGTTCGGTTACGCCCCGCTCGGTTCCGGCCAGTTTGGCGGTAAAGCCGGACAGGAAATGGTACATGGCCTGTTCCTGGGTTAATTTCGACACTGGCGGCAATACGCCGAAAGCGTCGGCGGTCAGTAAGATAATGTTCTTGGGATGGCCGGTATAGCCCTTGAGATCCATGTTAGGAATGAATTCCAGCGGGTAAGCAGCGCGAGTATTCTCGGTCAACTCCTCACTATCCAGGTCAAGCTGGCGAGTCTCGGGGTTATAGACCACATTCTCAAGGATAGTACCGAAGCGGCGCGTAGTATTGAAGATTTCCGGTTCGGCAGTAGGGTTAAGTTTGATTACCTTGGCGTAGCACCCACCTTCAAAGTTGAAGACTCCATCATAGCCCCAGCCATGCTCATCATCACCGATCAGGGTGCGCTCCGGGTCAGCGGAAAGCGTAGTTTTGCCGGTGCCGGAAAGACCGAAGAAAATAGCGACATCTCCCTCTTCGCCATAGTTGCAGGAGCAGTGCATGGACATCACGTTTTGCAGAGGCAGCAAATAGTTCAGCAGGGTAAAGACGCTCTTTTTCATCTCCCCGGCGTACTCGGTGCCACCGATCAGAACCATGTTTTTGGCGAAATTAAGCAGAATGAAAGTCTCGCTGCGAGTGCCATCACGCTCCGGCACCGCTTTAAAGTTAGCGGCATCCACCACAGTAAAAGCCGGTTTGAAGTCTTTGCGCTCTTCAGCGGTGGGGCGAATGAACAGGTTATTGACAAAGATACTATGCCAGGCATATTCGCTGATTACCCGGATGGGTAAGCGGTATTTCGGATGTGCGGCTACAAAGAGATCCTGCACATAAACCTTACGGTCGGCCAGGTAATCTTTAACCCGCTGTTCCAGGGCATCAAACTTATCGGGGTCAAAAGGAACATTAGCCTTCCAATCCACATGCTCCTGGCTGCCGGGTTCGCGGACAATAAATTTGTCTTTGGGAGAGCGACCGGTATATTTGCCCGTAGCCACAACCAGAGGGCCACCTTCAGCGATCACGCCCTCTTTGTGGGCAATTGCCGCTTCATAGAGTGAGGGTACCGAGAGGTTATGGGCTGCCCGGCTCAAGTCCACAATTTCGTTGTTTTCGCCAAAATTACCAAATCCGACCGAATTCCGATCAAGGGTTTGCATCAGGTTATCCTCCTTAAATAGCCACTATGCTCATATCGTCCCCTAAATAAGCGACTTTGCTCTCTGGACGTAGGATTTTCTAGTATAACCGCTGCTTGGCCAAGAATGTAGTGCAAGTTACATAGAAAATCATTATAGCGAAATTGAGAAGCGAGTCAAAGGGCCTTGCTTTGTCCAAAGTTTCATCGATTACATTTTACACGAAACTGAATTTCATGCAATCCCAATTCGCATTACGATTTGATAACAATATCTGATAGCAAGGATAATTAAGACAGCAGAAATAGCAAGGGTTTAAGTGCATTAAAATCAAAAAGAAAAGGAGTCTGGATGTCTAAGCCTCTAAGCGGAAGCGCCCAGAAGGTCCAGGATATCTTACGTGAACTGGGCCTCACTAACGAAGTAGTAGAATTACCGCAAAGTACTCACACAGCCTTAGAAGCGGCCGAAGCGATAGGGTGTACTGTCGAGCAGATTGTTAAGTCACTCATTTTTAAAGGGAAGCAAAGCCAGCGACCGGTACTGGTGGTGGCAAGCGGCCCTAACCGGGTAAACGAAAAGAAAATCGGTAGTTACCTGGGAGAACCGATTGAACGAGCAGATGCCGATTTTGTCCGCAAGCAAACAGGGTTTGTGATCGGGGGTGTACCGCCTTTAGGACATACTAATCGCCCTGAAACTTTCGTGGATGAAGATTTGATGCAGTACCCGGAAATCTGGGCCGCCGCCGGTACGCCCAATGCCGTTTTTGGACTTACACCGCAGGAACTGGTAAAAATTACCGGGGGTCAGGTAGTCACAGTAAAGTAAAAGAAAAAGCCTGCCGGCTTTGTATGTCCGGCAGGCTTTTTAGCACATTACTGTGCTAAATGTTTAGTTTTTGCTTTTGCTACTGCGATTCTTGCGACCGGCAGTAGCGGGCTGAGGCGTTATATCGGCAGCAGGAACGTTAGATGTCGCTGGCTGGATAATTTCCGGCTTCTGAGACGGTTTGGCGGGAGTAGTTACTTCCGCCGCTCCTTCAGCGCTGGCAGCCATTTGGGTTAAAGCCTTTGGCTCGTCCTCGGCCACAAAAATCTCGCGCACTACCTCGTCCATGGTCTCTACCCAGATCCATTCAACCTCTTTCTGAACGATCTTGGGCAACTCGCGCAGGTCGCGCTTGTTTTCCATAGGAGCGATAATACGCTTGATACCGGCCCGATGAGCCGAAAGAGCTTTCTCCTTCAAACCGCCGATAGCCAGCACCCGGCCACGCAGAGTAATTTCACCGGTCATAGCCGTATCGCTGCGTACCCGGCGCGAGCTCAGTACCGAAATCAGAGCGGTAGCCATCGTAATACCGGCGCTGGGGCCATCTTTCGGAACCGCTCCTTCAGGCAGGTGGATGTGCAAATCAATCTTGTCCAGACCTTCTATGTCAATGCCCAGTTCTTTTGAGCGACTGCGGGCATAGCTCATAGCAGCCTTGGATGATTCTTGCATTACCTCACCCAGGCGTCCGGTGACTATCATGCTCCCGCGCCCCGGCATAGCCGCGACTTCCACCGGAAGGATAGCTCCACCGTACTCGGTGTAAGCCAGGCCCATTGCCACGCCAACCTGAGGAACCCTGGGATGTTCATCTTCCACAAAACGCGCTACTCCCAGGTAATCTTCCAGCATAGCCGAAGATAAGCGTATGCGTTTGGTTTTACCCTCAACCATCTGGCGCGCGGCTTTGCGGCAAATCGTCGCCATCTTGCGTTCGAGGTTGCGCACCCCGGCCTCGCGGGTGTACTGCCGGATGATGTTCCGCAGCATCTGCTCGGAAACCTGTAAGAAATCCGGCTTCAGTGCGTGAGCTTCAATTTGTTTGGGCAACAGATAGCGCTTGGCAATCTGCAACTTTTCTTCTTCGGTATAACCATCAATATCAATGATTTCCATACGATCCAGCAAAGGACGCGGAATATTGTAAAGATAGTTGGCCGTAGTGATAAAGAAGACTTCCGACAGGTCAAACGGCAGGTCCAGGTAATGATCCACAAAGTTGTGGTTTTGTTCGGGATCGAGTACTTCCAGCAGGGCCGCCGCAGGATCGCCACGGAAATCACTGCTCATTTTATCCACTTCGTCGAGCAGGATGACCGGGTTGCGAGTACCGGCCTGCTTGAGAGCCGCCACAATCCGGCCCGGCAGCGCCCCGACGTAAGTGCGGCGGTGACCGCGAATCTCAGACTCATCGCGCACACCACCCAGGCTGATACGCACGAACTTGCGACCCATCGAACGAGCGATAGACTGGCCCAGGCTGGTTTTACCTACACCTGGAGGGCCGGCAAGGCACAAAATAGGGCTGCGTACCTTCTTGTCGGTCATGGCTACAAGCTGCCGTACGGCCATGAATTCGAGAATACGATCTTTTACCTTTTCCAGGCCAAAGTGGTCTGCATTCAAAACTTGAGCGGCATTACTTACATCCAGGTTATCGGTGGTGCGCTCCTGCCAGGGCATCGCCAGCACCCAATCCAGATAAGTGCGTACCACATTGCTTTCGGGGGAAGAACTGCTCATGCGTTCAAGGCGAGAAACCTCTTTGAGCATTTTGTCCTTGATCTCTTCGGGCAGGCCGCGTTCTTCGAGCTTTTTGCGGAATTCGGCAATCTCGTTGCCCATCTCGCCGCCCAACTCATCGTGAATGGCCTTGAGTTGTTCCCGCAAGTAGAACTCGCGCTGGTTCTTATCAATCGACTGCCGGACCTTATTGCGAATGCGGCTGTCCATTTCCAGCAATTCGATTTCACCCGCCAGCATCACGCTAACACGTTCCAGGCGTTCGGCCTGGTCCAATTCTTCCAGAATAGCCTGCTTATCAGGTACTACTTTATCGGCGGCTACCTTTGGTAAATGAGCGGCTACATAGTCGGCCAGTAAGCCCGGCTTTTTAATAGCGCCCGCCTGTTCTACAGAGTCGCTATTGATGCGGGTGCTGAGAGAGGCCAACTGCCCGTACAATTCCACCACGTGCCGCATGAGCGATTCGGTTTGAGGGGTTGAGACACTGCCTCTTTCCTCTAACTCATGCACTTCCACCATCTGTACCCTGTTAGGGTGGTTGGTAGTGGGCCGGAAGGAGTCAATGCGTACCCTGCAGATACCCTCTACACTAATTTCAGTGCTACCGTTATTTTCGGTCTGGCGCTGTACGGTGGTAACTTCTACCAGAGTACCTACAGCATAAAGTTCATTTATATATGAACTGCCCTCCGGTATCTGGTCCCGCTCACGCTGGGCGGCAACCACAATCCGTCCTTTGTAGTTCGCCTGGGCTTCTTCCAGAGCGACCTGAGAACGGCTGCCGATAACTAATTTGATCGGTACACGCGGAAAAACTACGACATTCTTTAAAGGAATAAAAGGATAAATACTGACTTTATTTTCAGCCTCCGTCTCTGTAGGAGTCTGTACGGCTGCTTCCTCATCCGAATCTTCATTTATTACGCTGGAAGCTTTTTCAATATCACTCATTATTCGTAAACCCCTTCTATAGCGGCGACCTGAGAGATAATAGGATTAACATCTTTGTTTTCTACTATAATCAGAAAACGTTTTCCGCTTTAAATAGTTGTAGGAAGGTTGCGCTCAATCGGGACATGTTAGAAGAAAATGATTGCTGGTAGTTAGAAGTAATTGTTGGAATAGAATGCCCGCTACCCTTTGCCAGTAGTATAGCCTAAAGTTAGAGCCGCGACAACTCGATTCTCATTGCTCAATCTTCCTACTATTCTTGTTTGTCCTTATTGTATACTATGAAGATAACGAAGAAGATAACGAAAAGGCCCTATTTTGTTAAGAGCGTATTAATTTTTGGACAACGCTAACAAATGCAGCAGGTTTGTTATCAAATTGCCGCAATTTCTGAAACAAGTGGAGCCTGAAGCGTGTCATAACGATAGAAGCGCAAAAGCTTTTGACAAAAATTAAAACTAATTATTCAAGTGAAATTATCGCTTTTAATGAAAGCAACAGGCAGGTGTAAAAGATGCAGCCTTACAATCCAAATGAAACCGACCAGTGGTACAATACTAATCCGGCAGTTTATTCCGGTGACATGCGTTCAAATCCTGTAACTCCCTATGGTACAGCCTCGTCCAGTTTATACCAGACCGCTGCCCGTCGCGTGCATAAAAAGATCAATTTTTATAAAAACCTGAGCAGCTACGCTATCGTCTGCACATTCTTATGGATATTGACCATTGTTACCGGTGGAGGAGCCTGGCCTATCTGGGTTATGCTAGGTTGGGGAGTTGGCCTGGCTTTCCAGGCTGTAGATGCTTTTAACCTGGGCATTAGCGACAGGCAAAAGCAGCAAATGATTGATGAAGAGATGCGTCGGATTAATAGTTATGGCCCACGCCTGTAGTAATTGTTGGAGGAGTTAGGTAATGACTGACAATAATAAATCTTTTGAAGAGCCGGACCGCCCTCAACCACGCTACCAACCGCCCGCGGTTTCCGGCAATACCGGTAACATTAATCCCGCAACACCTGGCTTTAACCAGCCTTCCCCCCAGAGTTGGCCTTCCGTTAATCCGGAACCGGCCCCACCAAATGTTGCGCAGGGTGCCTGGGGCGGTTACAACCCGGGTGGACCCGTCGGTACACCACCGAACAACTTTGGTCATCGTAGACATAATGGTCATTACGGCCCTTACGGTTACAACTCTTACAATTCCGGCTATATACCTCCAGCGCCCCCTTCTGCCGGTTTTTATTCTACGCCGCCGCAAGATCCTCAAGCCGAGGCTTACCGGCAAGCGGTTAAACGGGTGAATGCCCGCCTGGCTTTCTACCGGCATCTGGCTACCTACGTTATAGTAAACGCCTTTTTGTGGGGCATTGCCATTATCGGCTGGTTAAGTAGCGGCCATCACTGGGGTCTGGGTAGCTTCTGGCCGATCTGGATTACTGTTTTCTGGGGAATTGGTCTGCTTTCGCAGGCCTGGCAGGTCTTCGGCATGTCGGATAACCGCCGCCAGCAAATGATTGAAGAAGAACTGCGCCGGATAAACAGGCGTTAGTAAAGAATCCTTTTAAGAAAAAGGCTTGCCACGATATTTGTGGCAAGCCTTTATTCGTGCCAGGGAAAGCGTTTTATAACCTTTAGAGACTAGATTCGACATTTCTTTTCTCCAATATTAGAATAATTACTGTTTGAACTATAGACTTGATTAAAACCCAGAATGTGTGGAATGGCTGTAAATTCTGATAACTCACTGGCATTACCTTTATTTCAATTTGAAACTCTACGTAAACACCACGGTTTAGTCCACGCTGTGGCTACCCGGTTGGCTCCGGCCAATCCTCTACTGCCGCATGTACAACCTGCCAGGCAGGATGATTATCGCACGGCAGGGAAAGGTAGTTATAACCCGCGCGAGATTATCCACGGCAGGCGCAGCGAAATGCTGGCGGCGCTTGGCGTAGACTATAAAGTGGTACAACCGAACCTGGTAGGCGTCCAGCAGAAGCATACTGCTAATGTTGCGGTAATAGGTGACGAAGCATATGGCGCGGAATTGAACTGGGATAAACCTATACCGGACGCGGATGGCCTTGTTACCAACCGTCCAAATATCCCGCTCATGACTATTCATGCCGATTGCCCGGCGATTCTGCTCTACGACCCGGTGCGGCATGCTACCGGAGCATTGCATAGTGGCTGGCGAGGAACAGTAGCTAAAATCGCTTTTGAGGGTGTACGCCAGATGGTTGAGCAGTTCGGTTCTGACCCGGCAGATATTCTGGCCGGAGTAGGGCCAAGCATTGGGCCATGCTGTTACCAGGTAGGCGAACCTGTGCTAAGTGAGGTCGAAAGAGCGTTTGGCCCGGCTAAAGCCCGGGAATTGTTGCCTGTTCAGGCGGATGGGTCACACCATTTTGACCTCTGGCAAGCTATACACCTGACCTTGCTTGAAGCGGGACTACGACCGGAACATATCGAGCAAAGTAATGTCTGTACGCGTTGCCATAATGACCGGTTTTTTTCCTATCGTTGCACTCCTCCTGAAGAACGCCATAATTATGGCCAATTCACCGCTCTGGTAATGCTACAACCAGGTTAATTCCCTGGGTCTTTTGATTATAATTCAGCTTAATTTGAACCCTTTTAGCTTTCGGGTTAGCTTGCTTACAATTTTGATTTAAGCTATTATAACCGGGACGTAGAGTAGTTAAGCCGATGTCAGGACTATTACTCGAATTAAACACCAGTACAGGTACCAATCATGTCCAGTGAACCCCCTGTTTCAAAACCGGCGGGCACCCCGCCTGTAAATCGTCCGCGCCTGGCTTTTATGGATACGGTTGAAGCCGCTGCAATTCTTAAAACCGACCGTCTTACAGTCCTAAAATATATCGAAGAAGGTAAGCTAAAACCTTTTGGGGGTAAACCAAATAATCCTTTCGTGCGGACCGACGATGTTGAAAAACTGAGTCAGGAACTGCATTTGAACGAGGAAGCCACTCCCGCGCTGGACCCGAAGCAGGTACACCGGAATGACCCGGTTCGCAAGCTTAAATTGCGGATACAGCAGGATGCCAAGTGGCACGAAGTAGATGAAGCGGCTATGCGAGCCTGGGCAAATGAGCTGGATTTAATCAGTTATGAGCGCACGCGCAAAGTTGCCAGAGATGCCATTGCGCAACTTCAAAAGGTCATAGAAGTATTAAACGAAACTGAGGCTGACCGTAAAAAGGGGACCTCTTAATTGCTGTTAGTATGGCTAGTGGTAGCAGCAACAGGTAGTCTAAGGTAATGGGTAAAAAAATTTCTGTTAGTGAACTCAGAGCGCAGCTAGGCGGAGTTCTTGACCAGCTCGACAACGGGCAGAGCCATTTTATTATTGAACGTAATAACCAGGAAGTGGCGGTCCTGTTAAGCATGGATAAGTTCAAGGACATTATGCAAATGCTTGAGCTTTTGAACACCCTGGAAATTATCGAAACCGGGGCCGAATTACCTGACCCTGATGATAATCCCGTAGACTTTCCCGATATTAGTCTATTACCGCCCTACGAACCAGCGGCTAACAAAACCGGCGCTCCAAAAGAGAGTAAAGACTCGAAAGATAACATAGAAACGCCTGCTCCGCGTTCCCGTAATCGTAACGGTAGCTCGATTGAAGACATGGCTGCAAAATTAGGCATCAGAATCATCAAGTAGCAGGAAAAGTTTTCCGCTGCTTTAACGCGTTTTTCCGGTCCTGGTAATCATCAACGTTGAGATTGATTAGGAGAAAAGTAGATGGAAACTAGCCTCGCCACCTTAATTTCCAAAAACAAAGATAAGCTCGTTGACAGAGCAGCTATCTCCCTCAAAAGCATGTTCGGCATCGCCTACGCTGACGTAGCTCAGGAAGAACTTGAAGAACGCCTATACCGGTTATTTGATGCTTTCATTGAAATTACCCGCCGGTCTGCTCCTGACCCCACTTTAGTTCAAGAAATTGTAGAGAGTGTTATGGTAACACCGGTTTATCGAGGCTGGAACAACCGCGCCATAACCGAAGAAGTCCTTCAGGTAGTGGACATGGTAATTAATCGCTTGATCGAGCAAAATCTTTCCACACCCGAACTGGCTACTGACAAAAAGAACAGCCAGGAATTACTGGCTCTTTCCATTAGAACAGCTAAAGATGTCGTCAATGGCCAGGCTCGCCGCCAGTTTGAGGGGAAAAAGCGCAGGCAAATCCAGCCGGCTACTGAACCAGAAAATGAGGCTGAAGCAGAGGTTGTTTAAGGCATTTCGGGTCATAAACCGGCCTCAAACCTCTATAAAACTTCATATTAACGTAATATTTGCTTAGTAATCTTGAAATAATCTTACGATATACTGCTAATATCAAGAGATTACAGCAACAAGCCTGTCCGAAAAGGATAAAAACGAGAAGATAACTTCTCAATCTAGTAAATAGATTAACAGTTGCTTTATTCTTACAAATATATTATCATATTCATCAGGAAGTGTGACAGAAGCTCAGCTTTAGCTGATTGATAATGGGCCCGGCAGATTGCTCGCCCGGTTATCAAATTGGACAATTACCTGTCTACACTAACCAACCTATCAGGGAGTCTACCTAGTACCGGGGTAGGCTTCCGTTATTTTATAGCGCTTTTTGCCCGAAAATTGATCTCAAAAACATCAAAATCAAGCGTATCAAAAAGGGAGAGGCAGCATTTTTATATACTACACCTCTCCCTTTTTAATTTTGACCGGAGTGGCTTTTCCTCAGACCATTCTCGCTACTCGCGGAACCAGTCCACAACCTCTCGTTTTTCTTCATCACTGACCATAATTTCGATAAAGTTAATTCGATTCCAGGGATAAAGAATAGTACGAGCGCCAGGTGTCAGATAGGTAACAGGCTTACCATCGCGCTTACGCAGATTAGTACAGGTAATATAACTGGAACCGGGATCGGGCAAATCCTCCATATCGGCGACGATGGGGTCCTCGTTGAGGATGTGTAAAATTACAGTTTTTGCCACAGTTGGTACTCCTCTCAGAAACTAAACAGAGAATAAAGAATAATTACGTTAGCGCATAAAACCATTAAAATTAGAGTTAACAATAACCTTAATAATGATATTGCCAAGCCGGATTTCATCTCCATCATGGACTTCATAGGCTTGCCCTCGTACCATGACTTGCCGGTTTAAAAACGTACGGTTGGTACTACCCAGATCAGTCAAGAAAACCCGGTTATCTTTGAGGGTTAAGGAAGCATGCCGGCGGCTTACACCCAGTTCAAGCGCATTATCGGGTGTTAGATCAATGCCCGGCGAATCCCCGGTAACGGCATCTGCCCGGCCAATGATAATGTTTTCCTCATCAGGACAGTCCACCACTCTACCGGTATTAAGTACCAGTAACCGCAACCCTGGTCGGGTAGAAACCTGGTTGTGCCGAGGTGGATTGGCAGCAGGCGGAGAAGGCATAGCAGGGCGTGCTGGAGGCATAGAAGGCTTTACAATATTACCGGCAGGTGTAGAACCAACACGGGCCTGGCGTAAAACTGGTTGTGGGGATGCGGAAGAAATATTATTCGGCACATCAAAAGCCGTTGCGGTAGAAGTAACAAGTTCGCTTCCACATTCTCCGCAGAATAGAGTCCCATTGATTTGTTCTGATTTGCAGCTTGGGCAGACTATCATTACACTACCCCTTCAGTAATAGTCCTTATTGGTTATAGTTAGACTGGCCCATCTACGGCTTAGAATTACAACCAGTTAATAGTATTTCAAAGGTGCTACAACAGAATAATTATAATGGTTGGATAACTCGATAGCAATGCTATTAAAATATGGTAAGCTAGTCTGAAACCTGTTTGTTCAGTCTAAGAAATCGTTGGTAAGACCGCGAGTGCCGTATTTGATCCGTTTTTTACCCTGGCTGCTGGGCACACCGCGCTGCTGTAGATTTTGGACTTCCTGCTGGACCTGTTGTGATAATTCAAGTTCGCCCATTGCCAGCAACCGGGTTGAAACTGCGGCCAGTCGTTTGGTCCCGGAGGGAATATCGCCGGCGGCAATATCCTGCCACGCCCTGTTTTGCAACTTAAAAGTGGTAACTTTATCCACAATCGCTTTAACATCGGGGTCTATCGAAATCCCGCCGGTGTTAGCAGCAAAATTCAACCCTAAAGGTAATTCCACCTGTTTTAAGGCCCCCGGACTGCCGGGAGAGGAAAAAGTTACACTCACATTGCCGATACGCTGGATGCCAGGCTGGCGGCCCGGAATAAGGATTTCCATCAAAAGGCTGTATTCAATACCTTTACTCAGCGGTCCTAGATTAACTTCAGTCGCGCCATCCTGAGTTTCAACCTGGCTTAGCTCGGCTATGTTAGGAGTAACCCGGTAGACCTGTTTCAGGCGAGTACCGTGGTCCGGCTCGAAGCGTAAACTGCTGGTTTGAGTGAGGGTACTGCGTAGTTGGCCGATCTTTTGCATGAAAATACTGACAATTTTATCGGCTGATTCGATATACTCCGAGGCGCCGCCACTTCTGGCCGCTACAGTTTCCAGTAAATCTTCATTCCAGTCCGTACCGACCCCCATAGGGTGAATCACGATTCTATGGCGAGCGGCCTCCTGTCCCAGTTGAACGCAACGATCCGCGTCACCGTAAGTCTGGCCGTCGGTTAGCAGCAGGATGTAATTTAGCGGGGTAAAACTGGTAGCCGGGCGCATTTCGGCAATACCGGCGTACAGACCGTTGGCCAGTTCCGTTCCACCTTTGCCCTCAATACTGTCCACGAGCTGTTTAAGAGCTTCGCGGCTGGAAACTCGCTGGCAACTTACCACGACGGTTGCCCGGTCGTTAAAGCTCACCAGAGAAAAATAATCAGCCACCGTAAGTTGATCTATTACATGGCGAGCGGCATTTTTCACGGCATAAAGTTTATCACCGCGCATGGAGCTACTTTGATCCAGCACCAGGCAAACATTTAAAGGGGTGCGATCAGCCGAATTAGTGCCTTTAGCTGTACGCATATTCAGCAGGACATAGGCCAGTTGTTCTTCCGCCATTACCGGAAAAGCCGGGAAAGCGGGAATGTAATCTAAAGATACCGGCTGTTCAGGCTCTTCTTCGTAAACAGCAAGCTCACCGGCCTCATTCAAAGCCTGTAACGCTTTCTGATCGTCATTATCTTGAAATAAAGGCCCTTCATCGTTAAACATAGATTTACCTGACTTTATTTAGCGACTTACCGTACCGGTACCAGAATCTTCCACGATGTTAACGAAAAAGATTGGCGGAATACACCCACATTCGGTATAAGTAGGTTTGGGAACAAGTGAACTGGGCTTTTGGTTATATTTTAGCCACAACTACAGTAACATTATCATAGCCGCCCGCCTGGTTGGCAGCCGCCACAAGCATAGCGCTGGCTTCCGCCGGGTCATGGGTATTCTTTAGAATTTCCTCGATTTGAAGATCTTCGACCATTTCCCACAGACCGTCACTACAGAAAAGCATGTGGCTGATATCCGCCAGGGGTAAAATTTCTACATCGGCGCTCACCCGCCCGCGCTGACCAAGCGACATGTAAAGAATGTTGCGATTTGGATGATTGCTGGCATCTTCCGGGCTTAACTGGCCCATGTCTACCAGGCGCTGAACCATGGTATGGTCGTGGGTAATTTGGCGGAGCTTGCCGCTACTTTTTTCCAGCACATACATGCGGCTATCCCCTACATGCCCGACAAAAGCGGTCTGGCCGACCAGAACCGCGCAGGTAAGGGTAGTGCCCATTGAAACCCGGTTAACATGAGCTTCCTGCAAAATTGACTGGTTGGTATCCTCAATCAAGCCCTGCAAAATTTCTATCGGAGTTTCACCGTGGTAGCCGGGCTGGCGACCTTCTAGAGAAGGCAAGTAAAACTGCTTGATAACATTTTCAGTCATTTTGCGTACGGCAATACTGCTTGCTACCTCGCCCTGTTCATGGCCGCCCATTCCATCCGCCAGTACCAGAAAGCCGAAAAGGGTTTGCTGAGAACCGTCCAGGGAAGGTATTGTACCCAGAAAAGCGCCCGCATTATCCTCATTATTGTCACGAATCTGCCCTACATCGCTTAGATAGGATGCTTCTACCTGCTGGCAGGTAATACGGCGAGGTGCCAGAGCGCTAATTCCCTGGACGGTCATTCCGCCGTTTTCCAGGGGGTTAGTACCACCGGCACGAATTTTAGGTAAAGGAACTGTGACATCCAGGGTAGTATCAATAGAGACCGGTTCCAGCAGTGAAACCGGGGCAGCGGGTTGAATTTTGGCTGGCAGGGCGTCATGAGTCTTATCGGAGCCGTTTGAAACAGCCTCTACTGGCGCTTTTCTACTGCGCCCGCGCTTTTTCGGTTTTTCTTCCATAGACAATTTTTCCCTGTTGTTACCTGTATTGCTGCCATTGTTAGAGCGTCCCATAGTGATGTTCCTAACGTAAACTTAAAGCATAAACGTGATAATCAATAGACCCGATATAAACAATGCCGTTTTCGATTGCAGGAGAGGATGGAATTGGCCCTTCAGTTGAGTAATACCAGCGCGGAGTGCCCTTCTCGGCATCAAGAGCGTAAACAATGCCATCTATGCCGCCAAAGACTACCGTGCCCTCAGCAATTCTGGGTGAACTGGTTACCTGCTTGCCGGTGTTAAATTTCCAGACCAGGCGGCCATTTTTGGTTTCGAGGCAATAAAGATAACCGTCTACTGAACCAAAGTAAACGCGCCCGTTGTGTACTACTGGCGAACTGCTGACATAACTTCCTGTTTTAAACTGCCAGAGTTTCCAGCCACCGTTACTGCTATCAATACAATAAAAATTATTATCCTGCGAACCTACGAAAAGCAGGTTTTCTATTATGGTGGGGGAACTGACAATACTTTCCTGCGCCCGGAACTTCCATTTTACGTTACCGTTGTTACCATCGATAGCGTAAAGATTACCATCCGTACTGCCTACATACACAACACCACCTACCACAGCGGGAGTGCTGCGGACCTGTCCCCAGGTACGCTGTTTCCAGACCTGTTTGCCGGTGCGTGCTTCTACACAATAGATATAATAATCGTCCGAACCAAAGAAAAGCATCGGAGCATAATAGCGAGCGGAACTGCGAATAGGACCGCCCGTGCGAACGGTCCAGATTTGCTTGCCCCTGGCAGCATCAAAAGCATAAAGAGAACTATCTTCCGAGCCCACTAGTACCATCTTATCGGTAATGCAGGGAGTGGTACAAATCCCGGCTTCCGTAGCGGCTTTCCATAAAAAGCTGCCATTCTGGGCATCGAGAGCATAGAGGTTAGAGTCGTAACTACCAATATATACCGCTCCGTTGCTCACTACCGGAGTACTGCGAACCTCTTCTTCGGTTGCAAAGCTCCAGATCAGTTTAGCTTCCGGCACATCTTCGGTCAGGCCCTCAATCTCTACATCTGAGGATGAGGACTGGCGTGAGCGGTTCGCCAGGTTGCCCTTGGTGCTATTTGAGCGGGTTAGAGTAGGATTTTCCCCGGTTAAACCGGCGGCACGAGCGGCGGCAATAGAACTGTTAACATCCGCGAAAACTTCACTGCCCAGGTTACGGGTACTCGTTCCGACAGGAGCGCTGGAGCGTACCAGCATTGAGTTAGAACCCAACTTACTCAAAACCTGAAGTAGAGCATCGCGGAACTCTTCGACAGTAGCCCACCGTTTAGGAATGTCATATTCGAGGGCTTTCATCACAATCTTTTCAGTTTCGGCTGAAATAGAAGGATTGAGCACGCGCGGCATACGCTGGTGGAAAGTAAAAGGTACTTCCACGCGGGGATCGCTATTAGTAAGAAGCTGGTGCATGGTAGCACCCAGGGCGTAAATATCGCCGGAAGGCAGGGCCAGGCCTTTGTACTGTTCGGGTGGCGAGTAACCTTCCGTGCCGATCATAGTGCCTTTTTTATCTTCCTGGAAAGTCTTGGCAATTCCGAAGTCAATCAAAACCAGGCGACCTTCTTTTGTAATCATTACATTAGAAGGCTTCATATCGCGGAAGACGATAGGCCGGGGCTTATGGCCATGCAAATAGGCCAGCACATCACACAGCAAAACACCCCATTCAAGAACCTGTTTTTCGTCCAGGGGAGCTTTATTTTCTTCCAGCACATTTTCCAGGTTCTTACCTTCGATGAATTCGAGCACCAGGTAGCGCCGGTCGTTGGCTTCGAAAAAGTCGTAAATTTTGGGGATAGCGGTATGATTGAGCAGGGCCAGGTAATTGGCTTCTTCTTCAAATCGCTTTAGCTTATCCTGCCGGACAGCGGGGTCGGTAGAGACATCAAACATTTCTTTGACGGCACAAACCCGCACCGTATGGGTAAACCGGGTATCGCGGGCCCGGTAGACTGTACTCATACCGCCATAGCCAATGACCTGTTCGATTTCGTAACGGCCTTCCAGTAGAATGCCGCGGTCCATTGTGCTACCGGTTCCAAGACTGGTACGTAACGCTTCCAGGGAATTGGTCTCGTCCTCGCGCCTTGCAGGTCGCTCGGCTTCGGAGGCCATTTTTCCTAGCTGAGATGTGCCGATTTTCTTTATTATCATACTGCTATGCCTGTTAGTCCGACTGTTCTTGGAACTAGGTTTGCAATTGTTAGTAGCAAGCGGGCAATCGGAAGAAATAATAACTGCTAATAATTGCTCAAAATATAAGGTATGAGTCTAAGAGCCTGTAAAAAGAATGCGAAAAGCTAACAAATATTATAAGGGTTATCCTAACTCAATGCAATAGACGGAAAATCCTACTCATGAGGTAGCTTTATAACTTCCAAAGGGTGTTCCGAATACCCAGTACTGTACCACAGTGCGCACACTTGTTATTATCCAGCCCAAAAGTAGTAATCTCACCATCGCGCCGGTTGACCACGATCTTACGGCATTTATAACAATAGGTATTGCCGTTAACTGTGCAATCAAACAGGGCTGCCGCGCTTTCATCTATTTCCGTGACAGGTGACATGCCATGGGCATAAATGTAATTCAAACCCATATCTTCAGCGGTCTGTTTTACCTCTCTCAGTACATTATCCGAATGGGGTACGGCGCAGAAAAGATGCCAGGCAGTATTTTCGCCTAATTCCTGTTTAATCCAGCTTGCCAGGGCTTTAATTTCGTTTTCCTCGTCATTCACACCCGGAACCAGATTGGTGGAAATTTCAATATGAGCGTTATATTCAAGGCGCGCTCTTAAGATGGTTTCCAGCACTTTCTGGTACTTACTCTGGTTGGTGAGAATATTGAAAGTTCTTTCGCTAAAAGCATTTACTTCTACCAGCAGGCCATCAATATAATGCCCGACCGGTTGCAAAGCTTCGGGGGTAATATAACCGTTTGTAACGATTGCGGTGAAAAGGCCGTTAGCCCGGACGCTTTTACAGGCATCCACCAGATATTCATACCAGATGGTCGGTTCACTGTAAGCAAAAATCACTCCCCGGCATAGATGTTCGATAGCAAACCGCGAGATTCGATCAATCGGTAGAGAGCGGGGGTTAGTGCTAGTTGGAATCTCGGCAAAGGCTTCTTGCCCATTTAACATGGGAAAGTTAAGACCATAACCACCGAGACTAAAGATCTTTGCTCCCGGAAAGAAGTGGTAAAAGTTGCGGCTTTCAATCAATCCCAGGTCGGCACGGCTGATAAGCCCATAATTATGAGCGTAAAGCGTCCCATTATGGTTGGAGCGCATTCGACAAACACCAACTGCACCCGGTGCGATTTCACAACGGTATTCGCAAACTCCGCATTTTGTTAGATCGTTGTCCATTTTCTGGACAATTGGTACAGGTCGAATAGCGGTGTTCGACGGATTCGTATTTACCTCGCTCAATTTATTACCCTGAATTTGAAATTAAGCTTACTTCTCCAAAGAGTTTAACCCTTCAGTTAAACGCCGGTTGAATTTTGGTGGACTGCCCAGGTTTGGGGTATTTAATAGGCTTTTTTATTATGTAATATTGAAAGGTTAATGTCAATTAGAAACTGGCTTAATAAGTCCCTGTTGGCTTAGGTAATAAGTACCGTTATTAATTAAAGTTTTACTTGAAGTCGAAAACTTTTAACTTTCAAGAACATTAGCTAAAGATACGGAAATTTATCACAATGTTCACCAGTTGTGGAATGGGCAGTGCTATAATAACAGCAGCAAGAAAACCGGCCTTTTCCGGCTTTAACATGCTCTATATCTTAACTTTGCTATTAGTAGCGCCACTGTCGACCATTAAAAGGTCAAAGTCTGGCAGGTATAAATAAAGGTAGCTTTATGGTTTTTTATCATCTGGGGAAGTGGATTTTCCGGCACAAATGGCTGGTGATAGTTGCCTGGCTGGTGGCAGTACTTATTTCACTGCCCTTTGTGCCGCAGGTTATGCAACCGCTCAAAACCGGTGGTTTTGCGGACCCTAATCTCGAATCTTCTCAGGCAGCTAATCTTCTTCAGCAGAAATTAGGTTACAGCACCAGCAATCTGGTAGTTTTTTACCAGAGTCAGGAAGCGGGTTTGACCGCGATGGATCCCCGCTTTATTCAAGAGGTGCAGGCTTCTCTGGCGGACCTGGATAAAGCGCCTATCAAAAATACTGTTGTGCTGCATACCACAAACCCGCGCCAGATTTCGCAAGATGGCCGCACCGCTTACGAAGTGGTGACGCTCGAAGCGGATGGCGAAACGGCTACCAAACGGCTACCTCAGATACGGCCTCTGATCAAACAACCGCCCTCCCTTAAAATGACGGTAGGCGGTGGGCTGGCCTTTTATGAAGACGTTGAGCATGTGAGCCAGCGCGACCTTCAAAGAGCCGAACTGGTGGCTTTCCCTGTAGCAATAGTAGCTCTGGTGCTGGTATTCGGTTCGGTTGTTGCCGGGTGTCTACCGGTAGCTGTCGGCGGGGTAGGAGTTATAATTATCCTGGCGGCCCTCTTTGCCCTGGGACACCTGACCGATATCTCTATTTTTGCCGTTAACCTGGCAACTCTGCTGGGCCTGGGTTTGGGCCTGGATTATTCGCTCTTTCTGACCAGTCGCTTCCGCGAGGAACTGGCCAGAGGCCGGTCAATCGAGGAAGCCGTAGCGATTACCTCGGCTACGGCGGGTAAAGCGGTTACATTCAGTGGCTTTACCGTTATGATTGGTCTGAGCGGAACCCTGCTTTTCAGCATCAATATTCTTACTTCGGTGGGTATCGCCGGGTTTATAGTCGTGATTGTCTCGGTGCTGGCGGCTATAACCTTGCTTCCGGCTATTCTTACCCTGGTGGGCGAGCGTATTAACGCCCTTTCTGTCTCTGGCCTGTTCGGTCGGAAACAGGCCCAAAGCGCCAACAGCGAACAACACGGCTTCTGGGCCTGGCTGGCCCATTTTGTAATGAAACGGCCTGTTACGGTCTTTGTGCCGGTGCTGGCCTTACTGATCCTGCTGGGCCTGCCCTTCCTGAATGTGCGCTTCAGTTCACCTGATGCTTCCATTCTACCTTCGGACGTACCCAGTCGCCAGGCTTACGACATCCTCAAATCGGAGTTTAATGAAAGTGAAGTAAACCCGGTGCTGGTTGCGGTACAGGCTCCTAAGAACGGCAATATACTTTCACCTGACAATATTTACTACCTCTATAACTTTGTACAGGAAGTACAGAAAGACCCACGCGTCCAGCGGGTAGACAGTATTGTGACGGTTGAGCCTCGCCTGTCGCTTTCGCAGTACCAACTTTTCTACTCTGACCCCAGCAAAGTGCAGGATGTCTTTTTCAAGCAATACCTGAAGAGTTTCGCCAATGGCGATACTACGTTGCTTTCGATTGTCACTAAATATCCGCCCAACTCGCCCGAAACACGCGCTCTGGTGCAAAAACTGCGCAACAGCACTATCGGTAACGGCCTGACTATGCAGACTACCGGCCAGACAGCCGGAATCATGGATGTAGTAGAGGGTATTTACAGTAAATTCCCGGTAGCGGCCCTGGTAGTAGTGCTAGCCACTTATATCGTCCTGCTCATTCTGCTGCGCTCGGTAGTGTTGCCGCTCAAGGCCATTCTGATGAATGCCCTGAGTATCCTGGCCTCTTACGGAGCGCTGGTCTGGGTTTTCCAGGAAGGCAACTTGAGTAACGTTCTGAACTTCCGTCCCCTGGGCCTGATCGAGCCAAGCCTGCCAATTATCATGTTCTGTACTCTTTTTGGCCTTTCGATGGACTATGAAGTCTTTCTGCTCAGCCGCATCAAGGAAAACTACGACCATACGGGCGACAATACCGCCAGCGTGGCAATGGGTCTGCAAAAGAGCGGCAAAATTATCACCAGCGCGGCTCTGATTGTGGTGCTGGTCTGCCTCTCCTTTGTAACCGCCGATATTGTGCTGGTCAAAGCGTTAGGTGTGGGGGTAGCGGTAGCGGTAGGGCTGGATGCCACTATCGTGCGAGCCCTGCTAGTTCCGGCAACTATGCGCTTGCTCGGTAACTGGAATTGGTACGCTCCGCGCTGGTTATTGCGGATTCTGCCCGAGGCGCACCTGGAAACCGAAACTTTCACTCCTTCGTCTACCACTCCCGGAGGCGATGAGCCTTCCAAGGGCATGGCCCGGCGCGGTGCGGCATAGACTTTCTTTGAAAAGGAAGATTCCTCTACTTCATAAAGAGGAGCTGCCCTTTTTGATATAAACAAACGCAGTCTTTTTGCGCCAGATACTAGCCTGCTTTCATCTTGGAGGTTGCGTTATTAGAGGTTTTGGCCTGCTCCCGGCGGGTGTAATCTATCACTTCCTCCAGAATATCATCCAGTTCTACTTCTGGCTGAAAGCCGGTACATTGCTGTATCTTCGAAATGTCGGGCACTCGCCGCTGCATATCCTCGAAATTCTCCGAATAAGCCTCGGCGTAAGGCACGAACTTAATAGTAGAAGAACTTTCTGTCTTGGCTATAATTTTACGGGCTAACTGCTCAATGCTGATCTCCTGGTGATTACCGATATTGAAGACCTGCCCGTTAGCTTCAGTAGAATCCATTAAGCCTACCAATCCTCGCACCGCATCACCGACGTAGGTAAAGCAGCGAGATTGCTTTCCATCCCCAAAAACGGTTAAGGGTTCCCCGGCAAGGGCCTGACTGACAAAGCGTGGAATAACCATCCCGTAACGGCCACTTTGACGCGGCCCAACAGTATTGAAAAGACGGGCTACGACCACCGGAAGGTGGTGCTCCCGGTAATAGGCCAGCGTCATAAATTCATCCAGTAATTTAGAACAGGCATAACTCCAGCGAGCCATTGAGCTAGGCCCGATAATAAGATCATCCGCTTCGTTAAAAGGTAGGCGGGCTCCCTTGCCGTACACCTCGGAGGTAGAGGTAAGTAAAACTTTCTTTTTCTTTTTATTCGCCCATTTCAGGATTAACTCGGTACTCCTGACGGTATTTTCAATGGTGTAGACCGGCGAATCAACTACCAGAAAAACCCCGACGGCTGCTGCCAGGTGATAAACACAGTCGCTGGTATCTACCAGTTCAGCCAGCACACTTTCTCGCCGGATATTGTCAATAACGTAGTGAAAGCGGGGATGATTTTTTAGATGCGCAATATTGCTGATCGAACCTGAGGATAAATCATCAATGACGTAAACTTCATCTCCCCGGTTAAGCAGGTGCTCGGCCAGATGCGAACCAATGAAACCGGCCCCTCCAGTGATTAGAGCGATAGTCAAACGAAAACTCCTTTTAGCCCTTAATTTTTATAAGTAAGTTTCAGTTATGATAGGCCAGCTACAGCGCTTTTTCAATAGGTCTGCTTTCCTGCTTATAGTCCCGGCCTGCTAGATCAGCCTAATTATAACCCTGCTCGCTCTTACTATATAACAAGATTAACAGAAAATTGTGCAATTTTATACAATTTTGCCTAACATTATTTGTCAGATTCATATAATTCGCCAAAAAATGATAGGTAAAGGGGGTTACATAAAGATCAAAAAGGCGGTAGAATAGAGTATAAACCTTACGCCTTTTGGATGCAGGTTGTGGCGGAATTTCAATTTCAAAAAATTAAATAGGAGAAAGCCTGTGACAACTGTTAGCCTTTATGGAACTGATCGCAATTCAATTAACCCGGCGGATGTTCATCAGACCCTGAGCCGCAAATTACTGGTAGACGGCTATCCTTTTGTATATGACCACCGGGCCAGTCAGGGGTCGTGGTTAGTAGATGCAGTAAATGGACGCCGCTATCTGGATTTTTTCAGCTTCTTTGCTTCAGCGCCGGTAGGCCATAATCACCCGGGCCTGAAAGACCCCGATTTTCGGGAAAGGATTGCCGATATAGCCAGCATCAATCCCTCCAACAGCGAGGTCTATACTATTGAAATGGCGGAATTTGTGCACGCCCTGACCGCAAAAGCTGCCCCTGAAGATATGCACCACTTCTTCTTTGTGGCGGGCGGCGCGCCTGCCGTTGAGAACGCCCTCAAAGTGGCATTCGACTGGAAAGTACGCAAAAATTTTGCTAAAGGCTATAATATAGAACGTGGTCACAAAATAATCCATTTCAAAGAAGCTTTTCACGGGCGTCTGGGCTACACTCTCTCCTTAACGAATACGGCTGACCCGCGTAAATATATGTATTTTCCGCGTTTTCAGGACTGGCCGCGCATCGAAAATCCCAAGCTGCGCCATCCGCTAACGCCCGAAAACTTGCAGTCAGTCCAGGAAGCCGAGCGCCGGGCTGTCGCTCAAATCGAAGAGGCTTTCCGGCAGCACTTAGATGATATTGCCGCAATCATCATTGAACCAATCCAGGCTGAAGGAGGCGATAACCATTTCCGGCCAGAGTTCTTTGCCGAATTGCGCCGCCTGGCCGATGAAAATGAAGCCTTACTTATTTTTGATGAAATTCAGACCGGGGTAGGTATTACCGGCAAATTCTGGGCAACTGAGTATACAGGTGTAAGGCCTGATATAATTGTATTCGGCAAAAAGTTGCAGGTTTGCGGAGTGATGGCCGGCGAGCGAGTGGATGAAGTTGAGCGCAATGTATTCGTCGAACCAAGTCGGATTAATTCGACCTGGGGCGGAAACCTGGTAGATATGGTACGGGCTACTCGCTTCCTGGAAATCATCGAGGAAGAGAAATTGGTAGAGAACGCCTATTGCCAGGGTCAAAAACTTATGGAAGGACTGGCTCAAGTACAGGAGCGTTGTGGCCGGATTGATAACCTGCGAGGCAAAGGGCTGATGATCGCCTTTGATCTACCGACTCATGCGGAGCGCGACGAAGTGATTCAAAAGGCTTTCGAGCGTGAAATGCTGCTTTTGCCGTGTGGAACACGATCCATCCGTTTGCGGCCGCATCTAGATGTTAAACCGGAAGTAGTCGAAGAAGCGCTAAACAGGCTGGAGGATACTTTATGCGCGTAGCGATAATCGGAGCGCCACTGGCCCTGGGGCAATCACGACCGGGTGTCGGCCTTGCCCCAGAAGCTTTACGGCGCTCCGGGCTACTCGAAGCTATATCGCAACTGGAATATGAAGTGGTGGATACGGGCGATCTTGAGTTTCCTAAAGCTATCCAGCACGAGGCCGAGGTTGAAATTCCCTCTTCGGATTTCGATGGTCCGCGCCGTCACCTCTTCAGTGAGAGTGAAACAACCACCACTACCATATCGGCTATCATCAGTAAAATGAAATACGCGGCGGAAGTAGGCGAAAGTTGCCGCATGCTGGCCCAGAGAGTAGAAGAAAGGGCCCGCAGCGGGGATTTCTGCCTGACCCTGGGCGGAGATCACTCTATAGCCATGGGCAGTATCCCCGGTATCCTGGCGGCCCGTCCCAATACGGCGCTGATCTGGGTAGACGCCCATGGTGATTTTAATACGCCCGAAACTTCCCCCAGCGGCAATTTACACGGTATGCCCCTGGCGATGGTCCTGGGTTACACACGCTTAAAGATTCGGGGGTTTGAATGGCTACAGGGAGAAGGAAGTGTACTGGGACGCCTGGCCCCTTCACAGGTGGCCCTGGTCGGTGTACGCGAACTGGACCCCGGAGAACGCCGCTTACTACGCGAGGCCGGCGTACATGTTTATAGCATGAGCGAAATTGATCGCTACGGTATCGGGGCTGTAATGGATCGAGCCATGGACTCAATTAACGGTGACGGACGGCGCAACTTCCATATCAGTTTTGATGTGGACTCGATTGACCCTTCGGAGGCCCCAGGTACCGGTACAAAAGTCAAGGGAGGCTTAACTTACCGGGAAGCTCATACCATTCTTGAAATGGTAGCAGGAAGCGGGAGGCTCACCTCAATGGACCTGGCGGAAGTTAATCCTGAACTGGATGTAAACGGGCAAACTACCGCTTTAGGGGTGGAACTGATTGCTTCGGCCCTGGGCAAAGCAATTTTCTAGTCACTTTTTTAGTTACCGTAAATGGTTTTTGGAAAAACTCAGTTGAAGTCTTTTTCAAAAACCATTTTATATTGAGCTAAAATTTGTAACATTTATGCAAACTTCAGAGCTTCCCATTCGTAGTATACTGGTAAGGTATATTTAGCCCAGCGGGATAGGGCTACTATTCTAGCAGCGACGCTAGGGATGGCCGGTAGAGTTATTTCCGATTCAAGCCTTAGCTTTTCAGGTCCGGGTATTTAGCCACTGCGGTGACAGGGATAATATCCATCAACGATGATTAGGGAAGCAGCGGTGAATCTACCGTCTGGCAACTTTCCCTGGTCTTTTTATTTTCCTGAGCGGCTTAAGCCATAACAGTATCGGCAACAGCTATCGCTGGCTTACTTTGCCGGCCTTTTAAATTGAATACCGGTTTTTAGAAATTTACCAATTATTATATTTCTGCATCTAAGAGGGTTTTGAAGTGACTATTTCTACTTATACAGATAAGGGAGTACAGGTTGGCACGGCGGAGGCCCAGCCTGGAAAGTTAGTTTATGGTTGGTTTGACATCGCCGAATTACCGACCGGCCACGTAGAGCGTCTGCCGGTCATTATCGCCCAGGGCTATGAACCCGGTCCGGTCTTCTGGCTAACCGCCAATATTCACGGCGATGAACTTACCGGCATGGCTGCCATCCACGATATAGTTAAACCGGACATTGTCGAAGATTTGCGCGGCACTATAGTTGCCATACCTTCTCTTAACCCGGCCGGTTTACGCGTCACGCAACGGCGCCCCTACTTTGAAAGTCACGACCCTAACCGAACCTTTCCCGGCTATCACCGGCCCAGCGAAAACCCGGAAAAAGAAGAACGCGAGCAGAAATATCCGACGATCTATGAGACTGCCATGGGTCGCTTGTTTGAAGTGATCAAAGAGACGGCGGATTTCCTGATTGATTTGCATTGCTATGGCTTGCAGGCTATGTCCTTCACGATTCGCGACCGGGTTCTCTACCACGATGAAACAGAAAAAGCGGCGGCGGAAGAACTTTACCAGCGTACCGATGAACTGTGTAAAGCTTTCGGCCTACCGGTCGTAAACGAAGCAGCCGCTCGCCATTATGTAGACGCTCACCTGCATCGCTCTACCAGTGGTGCCGCCCTCAACCTGGCGCGCATCCCGGCTATCACGGTGGAACTTGGTTTGATCGGTGGCGTAGACCCTGACGCGCTGAAAGCCGCCCGCACCGGTATCGTTAATTCTCTGAAGTGGGCGGGGATGCTGCCGGGCGAGTTACAACCCATCACTACTATTCCCTTACCAAAGGTGCCTTTCAACACCCGGCGCGAGAACCAGCCCAGGGCGGCGGTTAGCGGCATTATTCGCTATCATGTTAAGCCGGGTGATGTAGTGGAAGAAGGTCAGGTGATTGCAACCCTGACCGATATTTACGGGCGGGTGTTGCCGGTCAACGGCGAAATCCGGGCCGAAAGTGAAGGCTGGATCATCAGCCTTTCACGGGGCGGTGTTTGCTACCAGGGGCAGGTAATAACCAATATGGCTGTAAGAGATGACGAGCCCATGGTAGAACCCTTCCCCGATTAAGCCAATCAAACCTGATACGCAGAAAATCCCGCCTCCTGGCGGGATTTTTGTTTTACCGGAAGGGCCCGGCAAAGTTATAATAGCAAGGCAGAATAGCCTGTTTAAGGGTGCAGGGTTTTTGAAAAACAACTAAAGTAGTATAAGGATCTAAAGGATAGATAAACCAGGTGGCTGCTATCGAGTTGGTAAACGTAAGCAAGCGCTACGGACGGCATCAGGCGATCCAGGAACTCAATCTGAAGGTAGAAAAAGGGGAAATGTTTGGCTTTTTAGGGCCGAACGGAGCGGGTAAAACTACCACGATTCGCCTGCTACTGGGACTATTAAAGCCGGAGAGCGGGCAGGTACACCTTTTTGGCTATCCGGTCGGGCCCGAAACGCTATTTTTACGCGGCCGCCTGGGTTATTTGCCCGATATCGCAAAGATAGACGGAGGCTTTCGAGGTGAAGAGTGGCTCGATTACCTGGCGGCCCTTCAACCTGAAAACTATAATCCTGACTACCGGAAATACCTCTGTGAACAACTGGATTTGCCGGCAAGCGTACGAGAACGCCGGATTAAAACATATTCGCGCGGTACTCGCCAGAAATTAGCCATTATCCAGGCTTTACAGCACCAGCCTGATCTTATCATTATGGATGAACCAACCGAAGGACTTGACCCGCTGGCCAAACGTTCCCTGTTCAAGCTCTTACAGGAAGCCCAGGCGCAGGGAGCAACCATCTTTTTCTCCTCGCATATCCTGAGTGAAGTAGAAAAACTGTGTGACCGGGTTGCCCTGATTAGAGCCGGAAAACTGGTAGCACTCGATTCTATCGCAGCCTTGCGCGACCGGCAGGCGCGGCGAATTGAGCTGCAATTTGAAAATGAAAAGGCTGTCACACCCGCTTTGAGAGAACAACTCGAAAATGTGGCGGCTCAGGGTAATGGTGAATTACAAGTTGAGGGTTTGCGCTGGCGCATGACGCTAAAAGGAAATTTGACTCCCTTATTAAAAGCGCTGGCCGCTCACTCTATCAAAGATATCGTGATCGAACCAGCGGATTTGGAAGAAATTTTTCTCAGTTACTACTGACTTTTACAGCTCTTTGTGGAAAACCAGGATCTCATGCTGACGTCCATCCCAGATAGAGGTGTAATCGTAAACAAGATCGCAGCCCTTCTTAATAAAGAAGTTCCGGCCAATCATGTTGGCTCCCATAGTCGAAACAAACAAGTCGTTCACACCGGATTGGCGTAAGAAATCGCAAGATTTTTCAAAAAGTAGCTCGCCAATACCCTGGCGCTGCTCTTTGGGGCAAACGTAGAACTGAAGGATGCGGGGGCGACCACGGCGGTCTTTTGGTAGAACACTACAATAGCCCAGGATTCTGCCTTCACGTTCAGCTACGAAAATAGCGTTGGCCGGGTTGCTGATGATACCATTCAGCACATCGTCGTTGTAGTACTTGGCGACCTCTGACTCAATTTCGTTGTCATCCATATAGTGGCCCCACGCCTTCTGGCGCGACAGGAAAGCTACTTCACGGATGGCAGGAAAATCGGTTTGAGTGGCCTTGCGTAACTGGATGTACGGAATATCATCGGTATGCTCATCTTCCCTATAAGATAAAACCATCTGCCTGACTCCTTTCAATAAAGCCTGTAGACGACCGCTCTAACTGCTACGCCTCGGCTGGCCAAGCTATTTGAGCTAGTCTATATTATAGCCGTATTTTAAGGATTAGATGTAAAAATTCTGGTGAAAACTTGGTAGATAAAGGTGAATATTTCACTAAATGTTTTTTTAACTTTAACTCTTTTTTAGCAGAATTGGCACGGTTAATGTTAAGGTGTATAATTTCCTCCAATTTCTACTTCCTGCTATTAAGTCATAAGAGGAGATAAACAAGTGATTCGCCTGGGGTTGGCAGTGTTGGTACGCGCATTAGCGGACCTGTGGGATAATTTATTTGTAATTGTGGTAGCCAACCTTATATGGGGCTGCTCGCTGGTGCCTGGCCTGGGATTAGCAAACCTTATAGGGGGCGCACCGGGGGTAATTGTAGGCGTCGTATTAATTGTGCTGCTAGCCGGTCCGGCTACCCTGGCGCTCTACCATTTGACGGTAGAAGTAACCCGGCAAGAACGACTGGAATTTGGTGAATACTGGCGCTGTATTAAAACACATTACCGCCGAGGCTGGATAGCTGCGCTCTTGAATGTGGTCTTTATCGTCATAACCGTGGTCAATTTCATCTTCTATTCCTCCGCTTCGTTCGCCAATACACCCGTTGCTTTCCTGCTTTACCTGTGGGGCTATATTGCTTTTACCTGGTTCTGTATGCAGCTTTATTTGTGGCCTCTAACCGAAAGAATGGAAGAATTCAGGATCTCGTTGCTATTGCGCAATCTGGTGCTGGCTACCTTTAAATATCCCTTCTTTACGCTGGTTATCGGGGTAGTAATGGCCCTCTTCTTCGCCTTATCATTCTGGCTCTCTTTCCTGCCATTGATTATCTTCGGCATGGGTTATCATGCGCTGGTTAGTAACCGGGCCCTTTCGGTTGTACTGCAACAGGAGCGTAATAAGGCCAACACTATTGAGCAGCAAGGTGGTACGGCCAGTAACTATCAGGTAGACGTGCCGCCCCTTCCTGAAAAGAAACAACCGGAGGAAGATGCTATCTATAGCACTCGTAATGCTCCTCCTGGCGTGAAACGGCGAGGCAGTATTAATGAGACAGAGAATAATAAAAACGGCGGCCAATCCCAGTCATAATTGCTATTATTCAGTTCTATGGATATCTCAAATCCGCCTCAGGCTTTCGACCTGGAATATTTTCTAAAGCTGGCGCCAGAATGGGTTCGCCGGGCTTTTTACTTTCCTGAAATCGGCTCAACCAATCAGGAAGCGCGTGTGCGGCTTCGTTCAGCCTCCGGTCCCGCCGAAATACTCTTGATTGCTGATAAACAAACCGCCGGACGTGGGAGGATGAACCGGGCCTGGGAAGCCCCTTTCGCTACCGGCCTGCTCTGCACCCTGACCACCCCGCTGGCGCCTCTCCCCCTTGACCGCGCTTATCTTTACACTGCAGCCCTTGCCCTCTCTCTGAAACAGGCCGCCTGGTTGGAAGCCGGGATTGAACTTGCTTTAAAGTGGCCGAACGACCTGTTGCGGGAGGGCCGCAAGTGTTGTGGTATTCTGGCGGAACTGGAACTCGGATTAGGGCCGGGGCAGTCGAATGCCTGGCTTGCGCTTGGGTTTGGCCTCAATACCGGGCTGACCGAGCGAGATTTCAGGGAAGCCGGGCTGCTGGAAAAAGCTACAAACCTGACCCCTTTTGACCAACCCCCGGTACAACGCGAAGCGCTACTGGCCACCACCATACAGGCTTTTGAGGGCTACCGTCTACGCCTGCAAGAAGATCTGGAAAGTGTCCGGCAAGAATGGGCGGCTAGCCTGATTACTATCGGGCAAGAGGTCCAGGTGTTAAATTCTAGCGGTCAGGTCGAATTGAGCGGGAGAGCGGAGGGCGTAGATTTTTCCGGTGGCTTACAGGTGCGGGAAACCACCGGAAAAATCAAGCTGGTACAGGCCGGGGATGTTTCGGTACGCCTGGCCGATGGACGATATGCTTAATTTGAGATGTAGTAGATGAAGATTGAAAATTTACAGGCCGTCATTTTTGATATGGGCGATACCCTGATACACGGCAATTTTACGGCGGGAGCTACCGAAAGCGTCTGGGAAGAGATTTACAGCCGCCTGCTAAATCCAGATGACTCGCCCGATATTCCCAGCCTGGCTGAATTTCGCAGAGCCTGGCTGGAAAACGTACAGGCCGCTATGGCGCAAACCTGGTTGGAAAAGCCGGAACAGGAACTGGACTTTCTACCGCTTGTCCAGAAAGCCTTCCATGCTGCCGGTATGCCGCAGGCGAATGATCTTGATTTTATCAAACAGGTTGTGTCGCTGGAACATCACCTCCTCTACCAGCAAGTAGTTGAGCTTGCTCCGGAAGCCATCACGACTTTGCATGCATTAAAAAAGCGCGGCTATCGCCTCGGTTTGGTATCCAACTTCTGCAATCTGCCGGAAGTAGCTTACTCCAATATCGCCTCGATTGGCCTGCTGGAGTGCTTCGACCAGACTCTTTTGTCGTGTGAGTTGGGCTGGCGCAAACCATCACGCCGCATTTACGCTGCTATTTGTGAAAGGCTGGAAGTTGCGCCCGTAGAGTGTCTCTTTGTGGGGGACCGCCTGGTAGAAGATATTTTAGGGCCGCAAAGCTTTGGAATGCGCACGGTGCTAACGACACAGTTCAGACAGGAAGAACCCACCGCTACTGTTCAACCCGACGCTGTAATCACTCGCCTCGAAGAGCTTTTAAGCCTGGTTTGACACCTGACTTTGCAACCCCTAAAATTGGCCCGACCGGGATGGCTTTTTGCCGTCCTGGTTTAAATCCGAAATTTTAGAAGCTAGACTACTGATTTAATGAAAAATAATCTTCGCCTGTTCTCCTTGCGCACCTGGACCGGCCCGGCTATCGCTGTACTGCTGGGGTTTTTCTGTTTCTGCCTGGCGCTTCTGCCAGTGCATAAAGTAGAAACCGATTTAGCTAATTATGCCGGCGGCAAGACCGAACAGGATGCGGGGATTAATTTCATCTGGACCGCTCCCGATACTACCTTTATCTACCGGGATGTACCGCGCTTCGCTCCTATTTATCTGAATCTCAAGTTGCTGCTCGACCGGCCAGCCGAAGCACCCCCCGCCCAACTTCAAATCTCAGAAAAGCGGGATAACCAGTTAATACCCCTGGCCACTGTACAAACCTCGCCCGGGCAAAACGGCTGGCGCGATTATACCGTTAAAATTCCGGCCTTAAAGGGCGATAGCGACGACGAGTTACAGTTGAACCTGAAGTCTAACGGCTTCAAGGTTTCGCCTGACCCTCGCAACCTGGGAGTACGGGTCAGTAGCGCTACCCTCAGTATCAGCAAATCCGGGCTGCTCCTGGCGCTGGTAGCACAACCCTTACTACCGGCCACTATTTTGATGCTACTGGGCATGGCGTGGTGGTGCGCGCTGGTAGGCTTTAGGCCGCTGGAAATGGCTTTGCTTTTAGCGCCCACCGGGTTTATGGCCGGGGCCATGGCAAATCTCCTGGTTTACTCAGGCTGGTGGGAACTGGTTACCGCCCTGTTATTACTGCTTACAGCTTATAGCTGGCAGCGCTGGGGCCGCGCCTGGCTGGTTTCCGGCCTGAAATGGCGGCCCTTACTTCTTCTGATGCTGGGAATTGGCGCTTTTTGCGGATTCTTCGTACTGGCACGCGGTCTACCCGGCGATGTTTTCTACTTCCGGGAAGTGCTGGCTCCCATGCTTCAATATGGGCCAATCGGAGTCTACCCGCATGACCCGCGTTTGAATTATCCACCCGGGGCGGTCTATCAGCTTTATTTCTACGGCATATTGGCCCAGCCTTTCCATGTGCAGTATAACCAATCGGCCCTCAAACTTTTGATGGGTTCAGCGCTGCTCTTCATCCCGCCACTGCTCTGGTTGCTGGGAATTCGGAGCGGCGTTAAACGCGAGCACCTGGCTCGCAGTGTCATGCTCTTCGGCTTTTGCCTTTCGATGTTATTTGTTCCGGCAGTATGGATACAGGCGGATGGCTGGCTTTACTTCCTGATGGTGGCGGCCCTGGCCCTGGTAATCTGGGGTCGCCCTTACACCTCGGCGGCTACCCAGGCTTTTGGCATCATCTACAAAGCCCAAAGCTGGTTGCTCCTGCCGCTTTATGCTCTGACTTTCCAGTGGCGCTTTGGCTGGCTTAAAGCCGCCCTGGGTGGAGTCCTTTGCCTGGGACTGGTGATAGTCTTTGGCGGGCTGGGTTTTGGCTTCAACTATGATACCTTCAAAGTTTTCTGGGATCAGCCGGCTGTAAGCGGCGAGTCTGACTGGGGCGGCATCCGCACCTTTAACCTGATGAATATGCTCGGCTACGACCAGATTAAAGTGCCGCAGCCTTTACTGGGCCTCAGTTATGTCGCGGTAGGAATAGTCTATGTAGTGGTTCTGCTGGTTTGCTGGCGGCGTAACAACGCTATCGCTAGCGAGACGGCCAAAGATACTTCTAAGCGAGAGGCCCGCAGTGGCGTGGAATGGTTCCTGGCGGCGGCTTTCATCCTGACCTTTATTTTCTTCTTCTGGGTCAAGATGCACGAGCGCTATCTTTATTTTGGTCTGGGCTTCCTGCTGGTGGCGGCATTCTACCGGCGCGACCTTTACAGGCTGGCACTTCTACTGAATATCCACTTTACGCTGAATTTGCTCTACGCTTACCTGCCAGAGCGGCGCGACCCAATTCCTAATAACTTTTTCTTCTGGCGGCACTTCCTGCACGCCGATATTATTCAAAGTTTTCTGGCTATTGCCGGAATGATCTTGTGCGCCTGGATGGCCTGGTTCTATTTCAGACCAACCCCTCCCCTGGAGTTAGATAGTGAAACCAGGGAGGCTTTAGCGGAAAAACCGGCGCTCTCACCTTCCAGGGCCGGTTCGGCTTAAAAGTACATAAAGAAAAACAAAAAACGGCAGCGAAACTGCCGTTTTCAGGAACTATGGCTCATAGCACAGAAACCACTTTAACATCTCCGTGCCGCTGTGTTAGAAAGGTTTTAGAAGTTCTTTACCACTGGTATGGCTGAGGTGTAACTGGAAACCCACAGCGCGACGATTAGCAAGGCGAAAAGGATTATAAAGAGCATTACCATAAGGTCCGGGCGAGATTTTAATTTGTTCATTCTACTCAATCTCCTCAATTTACATCTGCTTGCGAAAAACAGCTCCGTCAAGGCAGGCGCTGGCAATAGCCAGAAGCCGGAAAAACTCCAGAGGTATCCCGGAAATATTTAAGCCGGAATTCTCCAGCTCTTTATCTCCTCCTACCAGCTTGTATAAGATTTATCATATTTAGCATGAACAAATCTTATACAGAAATTATAAAGCAAGCTTTTATCCTGTCAAAAAAGTATAATTCCTCACATTTCTGCTGAATTTTGTACATTTTCTAACTAGCAAGAATCAACTGTTAATTTAGCTTACTGTAAAAGGATAGTTATAGGAATAACAATAGTTTTTGTAAAAATGATAGAAAGTACCTATAAATTAAGAAAATTAAGTTTGTGTGAAGCTTAGAATACGGATTTAATTCAGGCCTGAAAATCTCAGATCGTGGTATTTTTAACCCGATATTAAACTCTTTGTTATTATTTTGTAAGTAATCTCTGGTATATTACAGGTGATAAAATAGTAAATGCTCGAATTATGGAAAAGGGTCGTATATCCAGAATCATTACTTAAACAGCTAAGATTGAATTAAGAAACTCGGAAATAGAAGTAGAACGGACAACAAGCGATGTTGAGTGAATCCCTGGCTGTTCTAAGCAGTCTTAACGCTCCGGTAGCCGCCGCTACCCCGGTAAACCTGGCAGCAACCTTTGCCGAAGGCCTGCTTTCTTTCGGGTCGCCGTGTGTGTTGCCTCTTGTGCCCGGTTACCTCTCTTTTATAAGCGGAGTATCAGTAGCGAAGGTAGCTACCGGGGGAAGTGAGAGCGGCAAACCGGCCCAGTTAAGCTGGAGCGATACCGGTCGGGTAGTTGCCACTACCGGAGTATTTATTGCCGGGTTCACGCTTGTTTTTATCCTTATTTTCGGCCTGACTTATACTATAACCGATCTATTAGGGACCGATATCAAGCCCTGGATACAAACTATCGCCGGTATCGCCGTTATTATTATGGGCCTGCATTTTATCGGCGTTTTCCGGCTGGGTTTTCTAAACCTGGAAAAGCGGCTACATTTAACTCATGCCAATAAACCCGCCGGTTTTGTCGGCGCTTTTCTGGTAGGTGCAGCCTTCGCCGCCGGGTGGTCGCCCTGTGTAGGGCCGTTTCTGAGCGCCGCGCTCACAAATGCCCTGGATAGCGAAAGTACTTTAAGCGGAGTAGGCATGATGCTCATTTACTCCGCCGGTCTGGGTATTCCTTTTCTGCTGGCCGGTATCTTTATGAGCCGCCTGCTCGGGTTCATCGCGCGTGTGCGCCGCCATTACCAGCTTATTGAGATTGCCAGTGGCGCTCTTCTGCTGGTGATGGGCGTGCTGATTATCACCAATAATATGACCGAAATTACCCGCACTCTGGGTAGTTTTCAGAGTTAGTTAGAGTTAAGTAACTTAAGGAAGTGAAGTAGTACAAGAAGTTTGAGCATGTTTTCTAAGTTAGCATTTACAAAGCAAAGACTGGCCGGGTTAGCGCTGGTTTTTATGGTAGGCCTGTTGCTGGCAGCCTGCGGGGATAATACGCAAGCACCGGCGACCAATAACCCTGCCGCTGTGGTATCTACTGCTAGCACCGGGGTTATCGTTGCATCTCCCGCTGCCGGTAATTCAGCTACAACCAACGCCAGTAGTTCCCAACAGCCGGTTAAAGCAGCCGTAGGCGCAACCGCGCCAGATTTCACGGCTAAAGATGTTAATAACCAACCGCTTCAGCTCCAGGCCTTACGCGGCAAAGCTGTGATTATCAATTACTGGGCGGTCTACTGAGACTACTGCCGTCAGGAGTTGCCTGACTTCGTTAAGACTTATGAAGCCAATAAGGATAAGCTGACTATTGTCGGTATTGACATGAACGACTCGCTTCAGGAAGTCAAGGATTTTATCGGCCAGCATAATGTTACGTATCCGATAGTAATAGATGACACCGGCGACCTGATTTACAAGTACCGGGTAACAGGGCATCCTACCAGCATCTTTATTAACAAGGATGGAGTTATAACCGGAATTGTGCCGGGGATGGCAACACCGGATGTGCTGGAAAAAGAGGTTGCTAAAGCGCTGAAATAGCTTCTGGAAAAAATAAAAACCCCACGTGCCGCGCTTGAGAACGCAATGGGGTCTTGTTTTGTTCGTAATGAACACCTCAACTAAACTGAACTACGCTATTATTATGCGATGGTTATGTAAACTTGTCAATACCTATTTTTCCTATTCTTAATAAGAGTTCATGCCCCCCTGCTTGTGCTATAATCTTAGCGGTGAGCCTGCGCCCGGTCTCTTCGACGGTCACGGGTTAAGCTCAACTGATCCAGTTAGAGCGAAGTACAGTTAATGATCCCCTTTAACCTTGAAAGTGAGAGAGGAGTAGTAACTTATGGCTCAACAGCCTCCTTACAATCCCGGCGGATATCCGCCCCCTCCTGGCCCCGGCAATTATCCCCCCGGCGGCCCTGGCTATAACCAACAACCCCAGCAACCGGCCCCTCTCAACCGGGCAATGGTCACTACCGGCAACGAATTCGCCGGGTACGCTATTGATCGTTACCTGGGTGTGGTACGCGGTCTAACTGTTCGCAGTCGCAGCGTGATCGGCAATATCGGCGCCGGTTTCCAGAGTCTGGTCGGCGGTAAGATTACCATTTACGTAGAGTTGTGTGAAAACGCCCGCGAAGAAGCTTTCAATTTAATGCTGCAACACGCCGCGCAGATGGGCGCAAATGCCATTATTGGTGTACGCTACGACGCTAACGATGTGGCTGATGGTATTACTGAAGTGCTGGCTTACGGTACGGCAGTAGTTATCCGGCCTGAGAAAGGCTAAATTCATTTCTACCAGCTTTTATCCAGATTAGCAGGAGTCAGACGATGATAAGTGTACACCCTGATTTACCTCCCTTGCCGCTCAGAGGCCGTGCCTGGCAGTGGTTACAATGGTACGGCGTACGCGTTGTAGTAAAAGACCCGCATAGCACCAGGGGGGGTGGACTGTGGTGGCCGGATAAAAAGCTGGTAGAACTGGAAACCGCCCAGGAAGAGGCCGCTATTCATGAACTGGCGCACGCCTGGTGGGAAGAGCGGCGCAAAGACGAAGCGGTGCGTACGACCTTTAGCGCGATGGTTAAGCGCCTTTCTGAAGAAAAAGACCCGCAGTACCGTCGCGCTGCCGAACTGGCCTACGTTTACGAGCATGGCGACCCGCGCACCGGCTTCAAAGGTATGTTCCTGGAAGACGGCACGATTATTGACTGGGAACAATATGCCGGCCTGGCCAGCGGCGTGATGGGGCATCTTGAGTTACTGCCCCCCTATATCAGAGGCTATTACGCAGAGTTGTTTGAGTAGTTAGCAATATTTCACGGTACTTTTGAATTTAGCGCTGAAGAGGAGCTAAGGCAAGCACACATGGACAATGATAACGCCTGGGATGATGGCGATGACTGGTTTGAAGCACGTAACGCTTTTAAGGCCGGGTTGAAAATAGCCCGCCAGTGGCAACCTGATGCGCGTTCGGCTTTGATCGAGGTAGAAGAATATCCCCCGGCCCATGTAAACGAAGAGGGCGAATGGGAAGCGCAGTACTGGTCACCCGGCGCCCGTAAAGGTTTAGTCGTCTACCTGGATAAGGAGTTACAACCAATACGCCAGGAAGAATGGGGCACTTTCTATCAGGAAATGGCTGTAAAAGCCGGAAACGAGATTCTGGGTCCGCAGGGCTTCAGCTACGCGCCTGAAATCAGCCCGCCCGGTCCCGATGGTCTCTCTTTTATCTTTCGCCGCCAGTCTCCTACCTACCGGAATCAGCACGACTTTGTAGACGTACAAATTTCCACTTCGGTCATGCTAACCCCGCCGCCGCGCCGTTTCACGATCAACCTGATCCGCAATAACGGTGACCGCCCGCTCTACGGACAATTCGGCGGCTATGAAGCGCGGCTTGGAACTCTTCTGCCTGAACCAAAAATGGATTACTGGTGGAGTTTCAAAACCGAAGAGGAATACGAAGCGAAACTCTACGAAACCTTCCGGCTGGTAGTGCAGTATGGCCTTAGCGCCATGATGTAAAGGTCAGTTACTCGCTCATCCAGCCTTACGGCAAAGAGTATAACCGGCGATCAATTTTAAAAGTAAGAAAGCTAAATGGATCAACGCAATCCCGGTGAAGAGCCGGTAGAAATACAAAACGATAACCCTAAGGGAGGGTGGCGCAGGCCACTCTCCTATTTGCTGGTGTTGCTAGGAGCAATCGCCACCTTTTTTAGCGGCGATATTGCCCGCACTCTTTCCATTTCAACCACTATCATGCAATTTGTGGCGCTGGCCCTCTTGCTGGCCGGGGCCGTCCTCTTTTTTAGTATCCGCGAGCGCAGCGACCGCATTAGCAGCTACCGCAGCCTGCTCAGCCGTGACGAAGCACCAGAAGAAACAGAAGCTGAAAAACCTGCTAACCCTGATAAAGCAGTAAGCAAAGATGAGGAAAAGAGTTAAATAAGAATCTTCAAAAGTCTCAATATTGAGTTAAAAGGCATTTATGTCTAACGGAAATTTATATCAAGATCAAAATAATCTTTCTAATTTCAACTTAATAAAATCGAATAAATGGAATGATAGATATAAAGCAGTGGTTGCTTTAGGCGAACTTAGTGATAAACACGTCATAACGACTTTAGTGCAGATGCTTAACGATAGAAGCTATAGAGTACAAGAAGCGGCAGTGCGCTCTTTAGTACAATTAAATCATGAGCAAGCGAATGAACTTTTAATTCAAAAGCTTAACGATAGAAGTACTCCTCCAAAAATTCGCATTGCAATTGCTGAAGCTTTTGCAGAAAGTGAAAACAAGAAAATTGGTCCGCTTTTTTCCCTAATAATCCATGATAAAAACGATAACCCTCAAGTTAGAAAATATGCAGCAATAGGTTTGGCTAATATAAAATATCCAGATATAGAAGATTTACTCATTAAGCTTGTTGAAGATTTATCAGAACAAACTGAAGTAAGATACATAGCTATTGAGCTTTTGGGAGAACTTCAGGTTGAGTCGAGCTTTGCCTTATTAATTTCAGTATTATTAAGTAAAAATGAACCAGATGAAATCCGTGAGAATGCAGCTTATGCTCTAGGGATAATAGGAAAAGAAGAAGCTCTTTTCCCACTTATTAAAGTATTGAAAGATGCACAAGTATCTGTAAGGGTATGGACTGCTAATGCTTTAGGTCATTTAGGTGATAAGAGAGCAATTCCTGCTCTAATTGAAACTCTTAAAACTGATAAGAACTGTAAAGTGCGTGAGGCGTCTGTCTATGCATTACAAGAACTAGCTGATCCAAATACTACAGAAGTATTAATTCAGGCTCTTAAAGATAAATATTGGGGAGTAAGATGGAATGCAATAGACGCCCTACTTCATATTGAAGGTGTGCAAGCTATCCCTCTTATTTCTAAAGCTCTTAATGACAGAAACAGCGAGGTAAGAAAATGGGCTGCTCAATGTCTGGGAATAGTAGGAGATGAAAGGGATATACCTACATTAACAGATTTCATAAAAAACTCTCTCAAAACCAAATCAGGATTGGAATCTATTAAAATTGCTGAGAAAGCTATTGAAAAGATTAACCTCAAGAATAATCAGAATTAGAAAATCCTCAAGTTATCTTCCGGAGAAGTAGCCTAAGTAGCCAAACTAAAAGGCCCGCTACCATTTCAGTAGCGGGCCTTATTAGAATATCGAAGTAAGAGCGTTGGTTTAGACGGCAGATGAGACATTAGTGGTCGTCTTGGGTTGAGCAGGTACGAACTCGTGCTGTACAGCGAACCCGGCAATGATGACGGTCAAGAGGCCAATCAGTACGTCATTGGTGTTCGGCTTGTTGATGCTCAGATACTCCGCTACCTTCAGCAGATCGAAGAGGTAAGGAGCAGCCATCAGGTAGAGACCTACACCGATTGTGGCGATACCGGCGTACAGGCGGAACTTGCTCATTGCGGCGTTATTAGCGGTCAGAAGAGCGAAGCCAACCAGGGCGATTAACAACACGCCACAGATAATGTCATTGGTGGTGACCGGGCCAAGTTCTGCCGAAACTTGCTTCTTGGTAGTAGTGTTTAATACGGTTATAGCGTCATAGTTCAGTACGAAGGGGGCCAGGATCATCCAGACACCGCCGACCAGACCTAAAGCACCGTAAGTCAGTTGCACAGGGCTCAAACCCGCGCGTTCTTTATACTCTTTCATCACATAACTCCTTCTTTAGCGCACCTGATGCGTTACTTTGATGTTCAGGAGTTCCATAAGTAGAACTCCTGAACCAGCTTCAGCTTACCTGCCTACAGAAACGGTTGGGGGCGTCTTGGTAGTGCCACCCGTTTCATCACCGGAAGCGCGGTTGAAGAGCTTGCCGGCCTGCCAGGGTGTGCCTAAAGCAGGAAGGATGTAACGATCGAGACCCCACCACCCGGAGTTCTTCCAGGCCAATATCACGAAGACGGTCAGGCCGAACATCATCGGGTTGCTGGAGGTCGAACCGGCCAGCATAAAGCTGAAGTTCATCAGAGTACCAAAGAAAGCGGCGATGGCGGTCAAGCAGCCAAAGATTAGTCCAAGACCAACAGCCATTTCACCGAAGACGATCAACCAGGCGAACCAACTGTAGCTGCCACTGTCGAGCAGACCTTTGATAAAGTCGGCGTACCAGGTGTAAGTGATGGGAGCTTTGCCGCTGGCCGGGATGGTAACGGCCCCTTTCCAGAAGCCCATCAGGGATTTACCCCCGCTATCGAGCCAGCCTCCCCCGGTCATTTTCTCGAAGCCGGCGTAGAACCAGTCCAGGCCGATCCAGATCCGCAGAGCCAGCCAGAGGGGGGCTGAGCGGGTATCATTGAACAGAAACCGAGCAATCGGTGGGTCACTGACCAGCGAACGAGTCTTGCGTGTTTGGAGTGTGGCGTCCATAAAGTCCTGCCTTTCTTATTTCTTATCCTCTCTAACTTTGGAAGATTGTTCCTTCCGGTTATGGCTACATAATAAAAGTCAAAGGTCAAAGCAGAGGTAAAAGCTGGTAAATAAAAGGTTGAAGATTTTTCCAATAACTAAATAACATTAAGTCACTTTTTCCGGTGGCATTTGTCCTGCGTGATATAATATGAGAAGTAACAGCTAGAACTGTATGAGCTTAATTGAGGAGTACGAAGCCTTCAAGAGAGAGGAATTAAGTCTTGTTTCGGCTGTTAGAGAATTTGAAAAGGGGTTATTAGTAAAAGTGTCCGTAGCACATAATGAGCAACCTTTGCACGGCCAAAGGCACGAGCATGGCCATAACGAAGAGAAGCCGCACCAGCATAGTCACAGCCATGCTATCCCGCTGGAGGGTAATGGCAAGGTTGGCCTGATTTTCCGCTTTAGCGTGCTGGCTACTGCTCTTTTTGTGCTGCTTGAGTTTGGGGCCGGTATCTGGGCCAATAGCCTTGCCTTGATTTCGGACGCCGGGCATAATCTTACCGACGCAATGGCGCTGGCTTTTAGCTGGTGGGCATTAAGCATGGCACGCCGTTCGCCGAACTTTAATAAGACTTACGGATATCACCGGGCAGGTATCCTGGCAGCCAGTTTCAACGCGGCTACCCTTATTCTGATCGCGCTTTATATTTTTTATGAGGGCATTCAACGTCTGTTGCATCCCGAACCGGTGGCAGGTTTAACCATAAGTCTGGTAGCCCTGGTCGCGCTGGTACTTAACACCGGAATTGCCCTTGCACTCTGGAAAAGTTCCAAACACGACCTGAACGTGCGCAGCGCCTTTATTCATATCCTGGGAGATGCTCTTTCATCGGTAGGAGTAATCCTGGCCGGTATCGCTACTATCATCAGCGGCTGGGAAGGTTTTGACCCGGCTGTTTCAATTCTAATCGGCCTTTTCATTCTGTGGTCAAGCTGGGGTATTATCAAAGAGTCCACGAACATATTGCTGGAAGGTATCCCGCAGGGTCTCAACATGAACGAACTGCAAAACGATATCATGGCAATCAAAGGCGTTAAAAGTATTCATGACCTGCATGTGTGGACGATTGGCAGTAACTTCCCGGTCCTGTCCTGTCATATTCTTTCGGAGAACATCAGGCTGCAAGAAGCCAATGCTACTATTCACGAAGTAAAAGAGATGCTGGGCCATAAATATGATATTCGCCACGCTACCCTCGAATTAGAGTGTGAAAGTTGTGAAATGTCGGGGCCAGTGCACTGTTCGTTCACCCTGGATAATGATCAAGAAGAATAAAGAAGCTACTTACTAAACTAATGCGAATTGCTGTGATTGGGGCAGGCGCCCTGGGAAGTCTTTTCGCCGGGTTATTGGGACTGGTAGCGGAAAAATTCGGCAATGAAATCTGGCTGGTGGGTCAAACTACCAGCCAGGAAAGTTTAAAGGCTATAGCCGAAAAAGGCCTGGTGATCGAGCTAGCGCCCGGTGTCAATGAAAACTGGCCCTTGAGCCGGGAGTACCTCTATTCCACTTCTAAATTTATGCGGGTAAGCAATGTCAAAGTTGCTAAAACTCCGTCGGAAGTAAGCGAACAGGTTGACCTGGCCCTGGTGCTGGTCAAAAGTTATCGTACGCCCGCAGCCGCAGAGCAGGCCCGCAGTATCCTGAAAGATGAAGGGCTGGCTATAACCCTGCAAAACGGCCTGGGTAACGCCGAGCAACTGGCAAAAATCCTGGGAACGGACCGTGTTAGCCAGGGTGTAACCTCGCTGGGAGCAACCTTGCTGGAAGCAGGACGGGTGCGCTTTGCCGGGTTGGGCCAGACGGCAATCGGCATTGCCCCGGATTTAAATCCCGAGAGAGCAAACCTGCTGAACGGCCTAGTAGAATGCCTGAAAGCGCTGGCCTTGCCTGTAGTTAGCGGGCAGGACGTTAGTGGTCTGGTCTGGGGGAAACTGGTGGTCAACTGCGCCATTAACCCGCTCACTGCCCTGTTGCGCTGTCCCAACGGTCGTTTACTGGAAAAAGCCGGTTCGCTTGAACTGCTGGATGCTGCCGCTAATGAGGCCGCGATGGTAGCCAGCGCTAAAGCGATAAATTTGCCTTTCCCGGCTTCGGAAGCGGCAGAGCAAGCCCGCAAGGTTGCCGCCCTCACGGCAGGGAATACCAGTTCTATGCTGGCCGATATTTTGCGCGGTCGCCAGACCGAGATTGAGGCAATCAACGGTGCGTTGGTACGAGAAGGTGAAAAAACCGGTATTCCTACCCCGGTTAATCGTACTCTCTACCTGCTGATAAAAGCACTGGAAACGAAAAATTAAGCCGGACAAAACAAACTCGAACTTTTTTTCGATTTTGGCTTTACCGGGCGGCTCAAAACTGCTATACTGAACATTATTTAATAGAAAGCTTCTCTTTCAGCGAGCGACCTTTAGCAGGGCGTTCTTTTATTTCTGCATACTACAGCTTTTATCAGCTTTTCTGAAACGCATAGAGGAATGTTAGCATGGCCGAAACCGAAATGAACCGGCAGTACAAACAAATTAAGGAGCAGTATCCAGACGCTATCCTGTTCTTTCGGCTGGGTGATTTTTACGAAACCTTCAATGAGGACGCTCACATCGTTCATCGTGAACTGGGACTGACTCTGACACACCGCGCTATGGGCAAGGACAAAGTGAACGATATGCCCATGGCCGGACTGCCTTACCATTCCATTGACCGCCATTTGCCTAAATTGATTGAGCGCGGCTATAAAGTCGCGATCTGCGAGCAGATGACCAAACCCGGCGCTAAACTGGTCAAGCGCGAGGTCATCCGGGTAGTAACGCCCGGTACGGTCTTTGAGGATGAAATGCTGGTAGCCAAGCGCAATAACTTTCTGGCAGCACTGATCCTGGAAGAACGCGCCGCCGGTCTGGCATACGCCGATATATCCACGGGTGAATTTCTCTGCACTCAGATTAATGAAAGTTCGGCGGAAGAAGTGCGCAACGCGGTCAAAACAGAATTAGCCCGTATCATGCCTTCCGAGATTTTAGCTCCCCGCCCCAAAGAGCGCCGCCATGCCCGTCCTGAAAGCCTTTTTGCCGCTGAAGAAGATTTCCTGGCGCCGTATAAAGCTTTAGCCACCGGCAACGGGCAGGATGAAGGCCGCAGCCTTACTCCTTTCGATGGCTATAACTGGCAGCTTGACGAGGCTGCACGTACGCTTAAAGACCATTTTGAGGTAGGTACGCTGGAAAGTTTTGGCTGCGCCGCTTTGCCGCTGGCCACTCGCGCCGCCGGGGCCCTGGTTTCATACCTGCGTGAAACCCAGAAAGCCACTCTTTCAAAACTAAATCCGCTGGTTACTTTTTCCACTCAGAAGTATATGGCGCTCGATCTACAGACGCGCCGGAACCTGGAGTTGAGCGAAAACCGGCGCAGCGGCTCGCGCAAGATGTCCCTCTTCGGCGTGCTGGACCAGACTCAGACCAGCATGGGCGGTCGTATGCTGCACCGCTGGCTCAATCAACCGCTATTAGACCTGAACCGTATCCTGGCCCGGCAGGAAGCGGTAGCCGCTTTTTACGAAAATACCCGCTTGAGGGAAAGCACTCGCGCTCTCTTGAAAGAGGTAGACGATATCGAACGCTTCGGATCACGCGCCGCCTCACAGGTAGCCTCGCCCCGCGAGATGCTGGGGCTGTTGCAAACGCTCGAACTGATTCCCGCTTTCCAGGCGCTCTTTAACGAGGCCGAACCGGAAGTGCAGAAGATCTTCAAGCCGCTGCTCTCGCGCCTCCATTCCTGTGAAGACTTGGTAGGCATGCTCCAAAAATCTATCCCGGATGATCCGCCGGGCAAAAAGTGGACAAAAGGAGCAATCCGGGATGGCTACTCGGCGGAACTGGATCGCCTGCGCCAGATTTCCAATCATGGTGAAAGCTGGATAGAAGATTTTAAGAAGCGCGAGGTTGAGCGAACCGGTATTTCCAGCCTTAAAGTCAGCTTTAACCAGGTTTTTGGCTACTATATCGAGGTTACCACTTCCAACCTGCCAAAAATCCCGGCAGACTATATCCGTAAGCAGACCATTGCCAACGGTGAGCGCTTCATCACGCCTGAACTGAAAGACATGGAAAGCCAGATCCTGAATGCCCAGGAGCGGATCGAAGAGCTGGAAGCTGATCTTTTCAAACAGGTCCTGGCGAACGTCTCAA
The DNA here is from genome assembly GCA_036261665.1 of Chloroflexia bacterium. GTDB lineage: Bacteria > Chloroflexota > Chloroflexia > Chloroheliales > Chloroheliaceae > 54-19. Next base: position 127,953 of record DATAKM010000148.1, on the reverse strand, counting down.
AAGCCATGCCCCAACTGGTAGAAGTAGCCTCCGCCCTCTCTCACCTTGATGTCTTTGCAGCCCTGGCGGAAGTGGCCATCACCAATAACTATTGCCGCCCGGTACTAAATGAAAGCAAGGTTATCAATATCAAAGGTGGGCGGCACCCGGTGGTCGAACAATCCAGCAGCGAAATGATCTTCGTACCGAATGATGCCTGCCTGAACAGCGAGCAGGAGCAAATTCTGCTGATAACCGGACCTAATATGGCCGGAAAGTCGGTCTACTTGAGGCAGGTAGCGGTGATTGTACTGATGGCTCAGATAGGAGCTTTTGTTCCGGCGGAGAGTGCTACTATCGGCCTGGTGGATCGTATTTTTACTCGCGTAGGCGCTCAGGATGATATTGCTACCGGCCAATCTACTTTTATGGTCGAGATGGTCGAAACCAGCTATATACTCTCTCATGCTACTCCGCGTTCCCTGGTCATACTGGACGAGGTAGGGCGCGGCACCAGTACCTATGATGGATTGGCTATCGCGCAGGCGGTAGTAGAATATATCCATAACAATCCTCGCTGCGGAGCAAAGACTCTATTTGCCACACACTATCACGAGTTGATAGAACTGGCCCAGGTACTGCCACGCGTGCGTAACTACAATATGGCGGTACGAGAAGACGGCGGCAAAGTTATCTTCATGCGCAAAGTCCTGCCGGGGGGCGCGGACCGCTCTTATGGTATCCACGTGGCCCAACTGGCCGGATTGCCGCGCACGGTTATCCGCCGGGCGGAAGAATTATTGCAGATACTGGAAAGCCAGAAAGACGAAATGGAGGCCCGTTCAGCCGGAACCGCTCCGTTCAGGAGTAGCCGCAACGGTAATCACAAAGCAGCCCATGCTGATGAGCAAATGAGTCTTTTCGCGCCGGTAGCGACAGTGGAAGCCCTAACCCTGGTAGAAAACCCGGTTGTGGAAGAGTTGAGAGCCCTGAACGTGATGGAGCTTTCGCCGTTAGAAGCAATCAATAAGCTCTACGAGTTACAGCAAAAAGCCCGGCAGAACGAGCTTTAGGCGCATTTGCCGGGCTTTTTGCCCGTCTTTCGGAAAAACTAGTTCTAACTAGCTGTTATCGCTGCATTATTGGTAGCCCTTACGATATAAGTTATAGTATAAATCCCCTCTACCACCAGCGAGGCGATACCCATCAAGTCCCATTCATCCGCATGAAAGTCCGGTAAACCGACAGTGCGGCTAATTATAAACATAATAAAAGCCCCGGCAGTGATAAGCAAGCCAAGTGACCAGCCCCAATCAAAGCGCTCCTGCCAGATACCAACCGCCGCTATAATTGACCCGACCACGTTAAGAATAAACAGAATACCAATATACGCACTTGCTTCAAAATGTTCCGGGGTCTCGATAGCATGAATCAACCCGGTAAGTAACACAGTGATAATACCCACCCATTTAACTATGTTGCCTGTATTGAACGTACTTTCAAGCATCAGTCGCAAACTCCTTCTATCTAGCCAGGCGCCTGGCTTCCGTTTAAGCTAAAAAAGCAGGAAGCTATAACTATCAAAGTGGCTTTACCTGGTCTTTGCATACAAGCCTTCACTTAATGTAACCCCTCACAGAGTCACAACGTGCTAATAAAGGGCATAGCTGATACCAAAAGGCTAAAAATTTGCAGGAGTTTACCGAACATTAATTAACTTGTAACTAACTATTTCTGTGGCTAACTGGTATGCGGGACAAATCAAAGGGTTTAAGATTTTATTATAGAGGTGTACATGCTAACCTGCCCGTAGTATAATCGGTTATATCACAAACTCCTTTGTGTGGATTTTAACCAAACGCTATTTAAGATTAGAAGATTATTAGCTACAATGAGAACTTATCCTGAAAAACGATCTAGCACTTTGCCTGTTCTACTGCTCACTATTTTTATCGGTGCGCTCGCGCTCTCAGCTTGCGGCGATACTTCTACCGCAACGCCCGTACCTGCTCCAACTGCCAGGCCAACCACCCCAGCAACCACGGCTGCTTCTACCAGCGGCAAAATCGCGGTAGTTCTTTCCGGCCCAAAAGAGGATGCCAGTTGGAACTCCCTGGGTTATGAAGCGGTAATTGAAATGCGCAACACCCTGGGAGTTAAAGTAGATTACGCCGAGAATGTAACTACCGATAAAGAAGCGGAAGTTTTCAAAGATTTTGCCGAAAAAGGCTATGGCCTGATAATCGCCCACGGAGCGGAATTCGAGGGGACTGTCCTGAAAGTAGCACCCAGTTACCCTAAAACCTGGTTCCTGGTATATAACGGGGACATTAGCGGGCCAAACTACGCCAGCATGCGCTTTAAGGGAGAAGAGGCCAGTTACCTGGCAGGAATAGTGGCCGCCAGGGCGGTAAAAGGCACCCGCTTCGGACTGGTAATGGGTCCCAAAGTACCCGGCGAAATAGCGATTGAAGAAGGCTTTAAACAGGGTCTAAAGGCTACCAGCAACCAGGCACTCACAACCACTATTAACCTGGATAGCTGGGATGACGAAAATGCCGGCAGGAATGCCGCCAATCAACTTTTCGACCAGGGAGTTGATGTTATTCTATATACCATCAATCCTCTCAGCCAGCCGGTCTTGCAAGTGGCCGAAGCGCGAGGTAAGAAAGCTATCAACCTTAGCTATGATCTCCAGTCTCTCTCACCCAATAACATATTAACCAGTATCGTTATTTCGGTACCGGCTTCTTTCATGGTTCCAGCCAGACTTTGGACAGAAAACAAACTGGAAGGTAAAATTTACAGACTTGGCCTGAAAGAAGGAGCGATAAGTATCACTTCACCGGGTAACAAAATTTCTTCGGAAGATATGTTGATGGTTGAGCAGGCCAGAGGCGACATTATCACCGGGAGATTAAAGGTCAAAGATACACCTTAAATTTTACTGAAAGTAACGAGCCACCCTACGGGGTGGTTCTTTTATGAAATAAAGATGCCGGATATCCAGGGCGTGGTCCGGCATCTTGTCGAAAAGGTTTGACGTGTAGTTTAAGAGATTATTTCTAAGCGCCAGGGTGGAACTTTTGAACCCTCCGCCCCGCACTTGGCTTTGTCACTGACTCCTCTCGTCTAATGATGATATTTAGCGCTGACCGTAGCGCCAGGTATAATAGTGCATTCCCACGTTACCCATTTCAACCTGATACTGGGTAGGATTCGAGGGGGTGTAGGTCAGCACCCGGCGCTCGAAAGCCTGCACCAGCACCGGTTTTAGCTGTCCGCCCACCAGTGTCGTAGTCCAGTAAGCCTCCGTAAGCGGTAGGCCCATTACATCCATCCAGTTAAAAAGCTTATTGTTTGGGACATAACGGCCTGAAGATTTGTCCCAGACTGTCCCAGGCTGGTTCATAAAGTTCCAGAAAACGTCAGGAATGTTGTGCTTGAGCGTATTATCGTAGTAAACATTTTTGACAACAGCAGGCGGGGCTATTCTGGAGACATTGCCGTCCTGGTCAAGAGCATCTTCAACTTCCTTACCAAGCGCCTTCTCGGAAGCTTTGTCCAGTTCCAGGCTGGCGACCTTTTTCAGACTCTGGTAAGTCGGGCCAGGATTGGCGGCATTATCATCACCCGCTACATGAACAGAGGCTCCTGCGCCGCGGGATTCGAATGAGTTATTACCCAGTTGCAGCTTCCCGCTGATCAATTCCTTCACCAGCAGTCCATTAGTGACGCTACCGCTGTTCGGGTTGGTCAGTTCCATGCGGGCTTTGTCGAAATACTCTACTTCGCGCTGGCCGTTCTGGCCCTCCGCGTAGTTCTCTACCTTTGTGGCAATCGAGTTACCCCAGACCCAGGAGTGGTTCGACTGGCCTTCTTTCACCTGCTTGTCGGTTTTCTGCCACTTGTCCTCGAACTGAGCAGGATGATTGCTGTCATCGGCGCCTTTAGTATCACCCGGTTCAGGAGTTTTGGTGCCTTCATCATCACCAGGTTCCGGGGTTTTAGTCCCTTTATGGTCCCCTGGATCAGGCGTTTCTGTTCCGTTGTCGTCACCGGCTTCGGGGGTTTTGGTGCCTTTATCATCGCCCGGTTCGGGTGTTTTAGTCCCTTTATCGTCGCCCGGTTCAGGAGTATGTGTTGGGCGGGCTGTCACTGTGGCATCAGGAGTCTCCTGTTCCCTGTCCTGGCTGGAATAAGAGCTAGCCCCACTAAAACTGGCAGCCTGAGCGGAAGCGACTGCTGTCACGAGCACTACCATGAAAAAGCAAATGCTGAACAACGAAACGGTCAAAACCAGGTATCGAGTGCGATTCCTCATAAATTCTCCTTTGGTAAAAATCGAGCAACCCGCTCACCCAGAATAAATATAAGAAGAAGTGGGCGAGCGAGAAGAGTAAATATGCTTACCTGCGCTACCTGTTATTTCCCTGTTAAATAAGGAATTGGTTTGATCGTTAAGCTGGCCAGCTAACTTTACAGGTCAGGTTCCACTTGGGTGTGTTCCCTACAAAATACCTGAACGCAAAAAGAGGCCGAAAGTAGCGGCCTCTTCAACGAATTTTTTAGCAATTTTTAGCAGCAAAAATGGGGTAAAATACTCAATTTGTTACTAACCGTTTCTAGCTGTTTACCAATGACTCTAATTGTTTGTCGAAAAAGACTACTTTAGCCCTGGCATCAAGCTTTGCGATAAAATCGTCATAAGTTTTTTTCCACTTCATCATAACTCTTTGCGCCCGCTGCCTGACCGACCTGTTCGCGCAATTTGGCAATCCGTAACCCTTCGGTATAAAGCTGTTCGTGATAACTCCAGTATTTATCAGGATCATTAAATCCCAGAACTTTCATGTCTGCCTCGTAAGCCTTATAAGCCGGAGAGTCTTTAGGAGATTGTTCCACCATTGCACGTTGAGAGGCTGTGAAATTTTTGGCTTCCTCCGGACTACCTTGAATACCTCGGCGTTGCGCTTCGGCTTGAGCGACCGTGTTTTGTCGCAGGACTTTGAGGGTTTCCTTGGTGATGGTTTTCTCGTCCTTAAGCTTTGCCTGGCTGGTCTGGTATACCATCTCCTTTTGCAGCTCAAAAATATTACGAGTTATCGAAATACCATCAATTTTTACTACCTTTTCAGCGGCAGTCTGGGAAGCAGCCAGGGAAGCTTGCCAGGCTTCTCTACCGGCACCCTGGATATTTTACTTGCTAATCAAAACTACTACTAAGGCAGTTACCAGCAGCACCAGAACTACCAGACCGATAAGCTTCTTCATACTAACGCTCCTTTTCTAATCAAAATCCTTCTGGGAAAGTTCCAGGCATTTAGCACTATCACAAGCAAGAATAATTTTTGGAAAAGGCTGGACAAGGCCCAGGGCGATACCCCTGGATACCGCCCCGGTGCGGGTTTTTACTTCCAGTTTGGCGCAGATTTTGCGCAAGCGATTGCTGACCGCGCTGCGGCTCAAGCCTGTTTTTTCGGCGATTTCCTCTTCAGTCATGTCCCGTGCCACCCATCTTAAAGTTTCCAGTTCGCCAGGAGTTAAATCAAAGCTGGAAAGCGGGCGGTGCAGGGCCCTGGCAGCCTGCCGGTACTGCTTTTGCAGAAGATTGGCTTCTTTATCGGCTACCGCATAGATGGCCTGCTCAATTTCTTTGAGGCTGGCAGCGCTGGAAACAATCCCCTTTACGCCACCGGCTTCCAGTTCGGCCAGGTCGGGGAAGAAAAAGCGCGAGCAGTAGATCAGGACAGGTTCGTTGTAATGATTATCCCGTAGCGCCTGGACCAACTCTAACTCCACCGGAGTCTGGTCGGTAGCTATTACCGCCAGGTCAATTGAGAGGCCTGGAATGATTTCAAAATTGAGGCCGGTAAGGCTTTCAAGGATGAAGGGTATCACTTCCACCGGGCGGCTGAATTTCCGGCAATGTTCGTGAAAGCTATCAGCCCAGGAGGGATGCAGGGTGATAAATAAAAGTCTGAGCGGGTGCATAACTTACTCCTTGACCGCGAATAAAAGTTGGTCTGTTTCTGGCGTTTGCCGCAACCCAGCTTAGTTTTAACGCTATACTGAAAAACCGGTAAAACCGACCCATTCGAGGAAATCTCTGCCGAATTTCGCCAGTACCGTATATTATTAAATTAGTAGCACTTAACAATCAGTCATGTCAATTGGCGGTTTGTGATAATTTAAAGTTAACGGGGAGTAGCAGGGGAAGTCTGTAAACCTGTATGCGCCAATTTTCTACCAGCGCATACAGGTTGCAAGTGTCGGCATCACTTTCTTAAATAAACTGTGATCTCCTGGCGATTATGGAAAAGCTGGTGAGCGTGGATTTGCGAGTACTTGCTCTTCAGGATCGCGAGAGCATTTTCGGCCAGTTGGGCCGGTTTAAGTTTACTGGTTTCATGGGGCAATTTGAGGGTGGTAATGACAAAGCCGCCCGGTTTGAGCAGAGGTGCGTAAGCCACCAGCAGTCTGGCCGCCATAGCCGCGTCCATGCGCAAATCTCCGGCAATTACATCAAAAGAGGCCAGTCTGGACTTATTAGCCAGGGCGTTTTCCAGGAAACGTTCGGCGTGGCCCTGATAGTGGCTCAGGCGCTTGCCGTAAGCTTGCAGGCGGGGGTCAAGCTCGGCGGGATCAACGGCGGTAACGTCCATCCCAGCTTCCAGCAAAATGCGACTCCAGCCGCCCGGCGCCGCTCCAAGGTCGAGGGCTTCGCCGGAAGAGGGCAGGCTAATATCGAAAACTTCCAGGGCTTCTTCCAGCTTTAACTCGGCCCGGCTGATCTGTTCCGGTCGCTTGGCAAAGCGGCGCATGCCGCCCGGCCAGCTACTGAGATTCAGTTCGGCCAGAGAAAGACCCAGGTAAGCTTTTTCATTGACACACACCACCGACAGAATTTCTAGCGGTTCGCGCACGTTTTCGACTGCGCCGGTTTTTTCCGCGATTACAGCGCTCAGTTTCTCCTTGATGGCATAAGGAGTATAAGCGTAAGCGGAGGCTTTGCCTTCCTCTTCGATAAGCCGGGCCTGCACCGCAAAAGGGGTTTCGGCGGGCAGTTCTGAAAGGCGCGGGAGGTTAGACGCTGTTTCGGCCAGGCGCTCTAAATCTTCATTCGTTTTGGTTAATGGAATGGTTGCCTGCACCGGGAAAAGATGCCTGACGTAAATTGGCGGTTGCTGGGTTAGCATGGCCGCGAAATCGTACTCTGAAAAAGAGCTGGTAACAAGGAAAAGGCCGGGCGCTAGATTTTCGCCCGGCTTCAAACGATGATCCTGTTGCCGCAACTCCTGGAGAGCGGCGTTCTGAAATTCATCAGAAGAGCTAACTAAAAAAGTTCCTGGCATTATTTAATGTTCTAGATCTCCGGCCCGACAATTTTATTGTAAATCTCGTTAAGAATATCGTCATCAAACCACTGAATGACTAATTTTCCACCTTTGGCGCTGCGGCTTAAAGATACTTTGGTACCCAGGGCCGACTGGAATTGCTCTTCTAGCTGGCGGGTTTCGCGTTCAGCGGGTGATAACCTGGGACGTTCTTCGTTTAGCTTGAAACCTTCCAGGGCTGCCAGGGCGTTCATGCGGCGAGCCGCTTCTTCGGTCTGGCGCACGCTGTAGTGTTTGGCGATCACATCATGCAGCAGGCGGCGCTGATTACCATCACCGCGTACCATCAGGATAGCGCGGGCGTGACCCTCGCTGATGTCGTTGCGATACACGGCATCGAGCACTTCCTTTGGCAGGTCAAAGAGGCGCAGGGCGTTAGCTACCGCCGCGCGACTTTTGCCCACGCGCTGTGCTACCGCTTCCTGGGTCAGCTTGAACTCTTCCATAAGCTGCTTGTAAGCCTGCGCTTCTTCCAGCGGATTGAGGTCGGCGCGCTGGATATTTTCAACCAGGGCCATTTCGAGCATCTGGATTGGAGAAGCCTCTTTTAAAACCACCGGGATTTCGGCTACCCCGGCCAGTTTGGAAGCCTGCCAGCGGCGTTCCCCGGCGATAAGCAGGTAACGGGCTTTATGTTCCTTTTTAACCGGCCCGGTTTCTTCCTCGTCAGTTGGCTTGTAGTCCGGGTCGTAATCCGGGTTATAGGAAACTACCGGCGGTTGAATAAGGCCGTTCTCGCGAATGGACTGGGCCAACTCGGCCAGAACGTCCGGGTCAATATGCTTGCGCGGCTGGTAAGGGTTGGGGGCTATCGAAGTGATAGGCACCATCATCAGACCACTTTTGCGCTGCTGGCGGTCGCTACTCTGATTCTCGACGGCAGCCGGAGCGGAACCGTTAGCGGTAGCGGCAGGCACAGGGCTGGAAACCACTGGCTGAACTGGCGCCGGATTCTCTTTTTTTACTTCAGGAGCGGGGGTGGCCTGCACCGGCGCACCCAGGCCCAACGCGCCCAGGCCGCGGCCCATCCCGCGTCCTTTAGGTGGTGTACTCATGGTCCGATTTCCCCGTTAAATCTTACCTAGAAACTATGTCTAGAACTTGTTGCTGTTAAATTGGGATTACATGCTACTCTGCGGAAGCATTTTGCGCAAGCCAAATAAGTAATCAGGCTGCCGCAAATGCGCGTTGCTCAACCTCTTTGGATAGGGCCTTATAAGCCTGCGCCCCGCGAGAACTCGGGTCGTATTCAAAAATCGACTGCCCATAACTCGGCGCTTCGCTCAAACGAACGCTACGCGGCACAACCGTGTTAAAGATTTGCTGCGGGAAGTAGCGTTTTACTTCTTCCACCACTTGCATGGCTAGGTTGGTGCGCCCGTCGTACATGGTCATAACAATGCCAAAGATTTGTAACTTCGGATTCAGAGCGTTAACCACCAGGTCTATGGTATTTTTTAGCTGGGTCAGCCCTTCCAGGGCCAGGTACTCGCACTGAATCGGAATGAGCACACCATCGGCGGCGCTCAAGGCATTAATCGTCAACTGGCCAAGCGTAGGCGGGCAATCAATCAAGATAAAATCGTAATTATCCCGCACTTCGGCCAGGATTTTCCGCAGACGGAAAGCCGGTTGTTCCTCCGGGTTAGTATGGCCAAGAGCAGAAAGTTCAACCTCAGCCCCGGCCAGTTCTACTTTGGCCGGAACGAGATACAGATTTTGACGCCCGATATCCAGAGTAATCTCCTGAACCGGTTTATCGTCTACCAGCGCGTCGTAAAGCGAGAACTCGACTTCATTCTTGTTAACACCCAGGCTACCGCTGGCATTTCCCTGCGGGTCAGAGTCCACCAGCAACACCCGGCGTCCTTCAGCCGCCAATCCGCAAGCCAGGCTGACGGCTGTCGTGGTTTTACCTACCCCGCCTTTCTGGTTGGCGATCGCGATAATCATATTCTTCAAGTCCTGATCTAACCCCTGCTTTTTTATTCCGCATGTACTCTCGTGTTATTTTAACAGCTTTAGGGAGGGGGTGCAATTCAGCCTTTCCAAAATATGGGGCTTTAATCGGGCCTTTTCAGGCAGTGCTAAGAAGAAAACCAGAAACTATCTTACAAACGGCAGAAGAAGTGTTTTTCAGAAAGTCATCCATAGCGCTATTAAAAATTAAAATAGGGTATAATATGCGTTAAGACCGTGTTTTACCGATACTTGGCTAGACGCACAAAGACGCGCGGCAAACAGGCATACCAGAACTATGTTCGGTCACGAAATCATTCTTCGCACAAAACTTATTCCCCCCCGCACCCGGCGCTGGACTCTTGCACGTCCACGCCTCTATTCGCGCCTGGATAATGCCCTCGATTATAGACTGTCTATCCTGGAAGCCCCTACCGGTTACGGCAAGACTACCACACTGGCCGGTTGGCTGGCTGCTTCCGAAAAGCCCTATGCCTGGTACAGCCTGGGCACAGTAGATTCTGACCCGCTGGTACTCTTGCTACACCTGATTTATGCTTTCCGCACCCGCTTCCCCACGGCAGGCCATAGCGCCCTGGAACTATTACAGCGCGAAAGCGAAAATGGTGAACTGGCCGCCGCTTCGCTGGTTCCGGCCCTTCGGTTGCTTATCAATGACCTGTGCGACTTGCTGCTTGAAGAATCCTTCCTGGCCCTGGACGATTTTCACCTGCTGGAAGGCCGGGCAGAAGCGGTTTCGTTGGTTGATGACCTGATAGCAGGAGCCCCACCTCGCCTGCACCTGATTATCGCCAGCCGTACTCACCCGGCTTTAACGGGACTACCCCGCTGGCAGGCCCAGGGCGAAGTACTTTATCTGACCAAAAACGACCTGGCCTTTCGTACCATCGAAACCGAGCAACTTTTCCGGGAACAGTACGGGCTGGAATTGACGGCCGAGCAGGCGACTATTCTCACCAGTGAAACCGAAGGCTGGGTGATCGCTTTGCAAATGTACTGGCAGAGCGCCGCCTCCAATCCTGAAAATCGCCGCCTGCCGCTGGGCGAACTGCCCGGCAATCTACCCGGCCTGTTCGATTACCTGGCCCAGGAGGTGCTGAACCGCCAGACACCGGAAGTCAAAGCTTTCTTGCTCGATACTTCTGTGTTGCGCCGCCTGCGCGGTGATATTTGCGGCTACCTGCTCGACCGGCCTGCTGAAGACTGCGCGAAAATGCTTCAAACCCTTTCCGATGCCGGTCTGTTCCTGACGCCCGCCGCAGATGAAGCATCCTACCGCTACCATCACCTCTTCAGCGAATTCCTTTATAACAGATTACAGCGGGAAAAACCGGGCTACGCGGTAGAGTTACACCGGCGGGCCGCCTGTTTTTACCAGGGAACACAGCGCAAGGAAGATGCGATCTTGCACTGGCTGGCAGCAGGCGATTATGCAGAGGCTTGTCTTTTACTCGAATCCGGATTGGCCGAACAGTTGCTGGCTACCGGGCGGCTGGAACGCCTGGAAGAGTGGCTCAATCGCTTCCCTGCTTCTTTCCTGGAAGAACAGCCCTGCCTGCTGATTATCCGAGGTGACTGTTACCGCCTGACCAGCCGTTTCGAGACGGCCCTGGAATCCTATCACCGGGCAGCAAGCCTCTACGGGCAAGCGGGCGAGCGGTTGGAACAGGCCCGGGCTTTGCGAGGAGCAGCCCAGGTTTATATTGATACGGTTCAACCGGCTCAGGCTGAAGAGTTACTGGAAGAAGCTCTGGCCCTGATAAATACAGGGGAGAACCGCCGTTTGCAGGGTACGCTACTGCGCGACCTGGCCGAAAACAAAATCAACCGAGGCCGCCCGCTTGAAGCGGAAGGTCTTTTCCGGCAGGCCCGCAGCCTGCTCAACCAGCCCGAAAATGCTTATGAGGGGGTCAGGATTTACCTGCGTACGGGGCGGCTGAAAGAGTGTCTCGAAATTCTCCAGCAGTCCATTGAGGATGACCGGATAGGAGGCCTGGCGCGGGCCGGGCGCAATCACCGCGAAGCTTTGCTGCTGCTCTCATTAATTAACAGCGTGAGAGGGGAAGCCGAATTAGCGGTAAGTCAGGCCGAGGAAGGTATCAAATTGGCCCAGGCTTTACGCACTCCCTTTACCGAAGCGGTAGCATGGCAACGTCTCGGCCATGCCTTTACTACCGCCGGGCGTTATGTAGAAGCGCAGGAGGCTTACCACAGAGGCGCAGCCATGAGCGAAAAGTTACAGGTGCGCCGCCTCAAAGCGGAAGGTTTTATGGGCCAGTGTGCTCTTGAAGGGCGGCCAGATGGCAACCTGGACGGGGCGCGGCGGGCCGCCGAGGAAGGCCTCGCGATCGCCCGCCGGGCGGGCGATGAATGGATTGAAGGCTTTATCGCCCTTTCTTTTGCCGGGGCGCTGATTCAACACGGCCACGCTCACTACAAAGAGGCCTACGAGGTCTTACACAACGCCCGGCAATTGCTGGAAGCCTGCGGGGATCGCTTCGGTATCATAATGGCATCGACCTGGGAACTTTTACTGCATCCACAGCCCGAAAAATTGGAAAGTTTACAGGCGGAATGCCAGCGGGGCGGATTTTCCTTTATCCTGGAGCGCCCAACTTTCTTTGGACCAAAAGACCAATCCCTGCTCGCTACCTTACGGGGTGCGAGTGCCGGGCAGAAAAAAGAAACTGGTGACAGTCACAACAGCCCAACCGGGCAGCTAAGCATTCTGGCGCTGGGAGGCTTTACCGTACGCCGTCCCGATGGCAGTGAAATAAGTAACCGCGACTGGCAGCGCGAGAAAGCTCGCCAGCTATTCCAGTTACTCCTGACGTTACGTGACAAGCCGCTACCCAAAGAACAAATTCTTGACCTGCTGTGGCCGGAGAGCGATTTCACGGCTGCGGATGCCGGGTTTAAAGTAGCCCTGAATGCCCTGACCCGCGCGCTTGAACCTCAGCGCCCCAGCAGAACCTCATCAAACTACATTTTAAAGTTTGGCAGTGGAGCCAGCCTCTCTTATACCTTGAACCTCGAACCGGAATGTAGCTGGTTTGATGCTGCGGAATTTGAGAAATTAGTGCGAATGGGCCGCCAGGCCGAACAGGCTGAAACCGCGAGTACTACCCTAACATTAACCGGACAGCACATTCCGGCAAAGGCAGTTCAGTACTACAATCAGGCCATTGAACTATACCGGGGCGACTACTTACCGGCCTGTCTCTACGACGATTGGGCCGCGCCTGAACGAGAACGTTTACTCAGCCTGTTTCTTACCACTACCGAACGCCTGGCCCAGGCTATGGCTGCCCAGGAGGATTGGGAACGCTGCCTGACGCTCTGCCGCCTGATACTGACCCGCGACAACTGCTGGGAAGAAGCCTACCGCCTGACCATGCAGGCCTACCAGCGCCTGGGCAACCGGGCCGCCGCTCTGCGCTCCTACGAACGCTGCGCCACCGCTCTTTCTGATGAATTGGGTATTGAGCCCATGCCTCAAACGGTCGCCCTCTACCAGCAAATACTCAACGATTAAGCTCAGCGGGCAATTATTTATTTTGTAGATAACGATAAGAAATTCAGGAAAAACAGAATTCTCGTGCCTGCCTCTATACCAACCCGGTTTTATAGTTACTGGTATTAAGCTAACTTGTAATCACCTCTCTCAACGTCTATAATCATGGCGTTTTGGCAGGTTACCAGTTTATATGAAGTTGAAAGCAGTATCTTGGAGACAAGCGAAGCGGGATTGGCCCGGCAGGTAGAACCTAAACCCATTAATCAGTCTGACAAGAAACCAGAGCAGAGCCGGAGGGAAATTGCCTTAAAGATCCTCTGGCCTCTGATTTTATATGCCTTCCTGGCGATAGTTTTTACCTGGCCATTGGTGCTTCATCTTACCGACCGGGGCATCCAGGCGCGCAGCACCGACCTGTGGCAGAATCTCTGGAACATCTGGTGGATGAAGCATTCGATTTTCGAACTGCATACCAACCCCTTTCATACCAGTCTGCTTTTCTATCCTGATAGTCCTGTCCTCTATTTACATGCGCTTAACCCGCTGGGCGGCCTGTTGAGCGTCCCGTTGCAATGGCTCTTTGGCCTGGTAACAGCTTTTAACCTGATGGTATTGCTGGTCTTCACTTTTAGCGGCTATTCGGCCTACTTACTGGGGCGCTATCTCAAACTTTCCAGAGGAGCAGCTTTTTTAGTCGGGGTTATCTTTGCCTTCAGCCCGATTATTTCTTCGGAACTGAATATGGGCCAACTAGAGCAGCTTACCCTGCTCTGGATACCGCTTTTTTTACTCTTTTTCTTGAAAGCCGTCGATTCCGGCGCTTTCTCCAGGGCTGATACATTTGAGCAAAACGCTGCTCAAGATCAGAGGCGCTACTGGCTCTATGCCGGGCTGGCCGCATTATTTTTACTCTGCACCGCTCTTACCACCTGGTATTACGCGCTCGACCTGCTGATTTTTGCCACCCTGGCAGGATTGGCGCTTGGCGTAAGCGCAATAGCCCGTAGAAACTGGGCCATACTGATCCGCCTGGGAGGAGTAGCGCTCTTGTGTGGCCTTTTCCTGGCACCTCTGCTTTTCCTGACCGCCCGTGCTGCCGTCAATACCCCCACTGCCGCGGCCCGCGATAGCAGCGTCCGTTACAACTCCTCCTTCCTGCTGCACTTTCTCACTCCAGGCGACTCGACTCTCTGGTTCAGCGGGCCAATCGCGGGGCAGGAATTCCGACAGTTTTTAGGGTTCGTGGCGCTGGCGCTGGCAGGTGTAGCGGTAGTGACTTGCTGGAAAAGAACCCGAGGCTGGCTGGCTCTTTTGCTGGTCTTTCTGGTGCTCTCGATGGGTCCGCAGTTCAAAACCGGCATTGATAGCTACCTAGATATACCTCTGCCCGGCGCCTGGTTACAGGCTTTACCGCTGGGAGGGAGCCTTTTTCGAGTGCCGGTGCGTATGGTCGCCTTCGCCATGCTGCCTTTAGGATTAATGGCGGGCATTGGATTGGATTGGCTTAAATCCAGGCTGAATTTCCGTTTCAGGCGCCCGGTTCTGGCTAACGCCGCTTTTACAGGCCTGATCGTAGGATTGGTTTTCCTGGAAGCCTTCCCCGGTTCGCGCCAGACGATTGATCTTACCCTGGACAAGGCAGCCTGGAGTAAAATTCAACCCCCCGGCGCGGTTTTTAGCCTGCCTTATGCCGACTCTAATAGCCTCCAGATGTTTGAGCAAACCGTGCACGGCCAACCCCTGGTGGGAGGTTACCTGGCGCGTTTACCGCTGGCCGATTTTGTTAACCAGGCTCCTATTGTACGTGACCTGGCACAGCACGATTTTATAGCGCCCCCCAAAACCTTTCCCGGCGATAACTTTGAGGCCACCCTGCTGCCTGCTCTGAATGTCTACGGTATTCGCTACCTGGTGATCCACCGCGATTTAATGTCCGCGGAACGCTCGGCAGGACTTGACCGCCTGCTCCAACCGATTTTGAAAAATAACCTTCCCCTGGCCCACGACGGTAGCGCTGAAATTTACCGCATCCCGCAGTACAACTGGAACGGGACGCCCCTGGCAGGCTGGATTGACTGGAACCAGGGCTGGTATCAGGAGGAAAGCACGCCTGTTACCGGGCCTTATCGCTGGACCGGGCAGAACGGAACGCTTAACTTACTCAATCCTAATCCCCAACCGGTACACTATAAACTGGAATGGACTCTTTTCAGCTACCATCACGCCCGTCAGGTGCAGCTTATTTTGAACGGTAAAGCCATCGGTTCGGTCGAGGCTGGCCCGCCTGATAAGGCACAATCGCTAGATCTGGAGTTACCACCCGGCTTTTCCACCCTGCAACTGAGCACCAGCGAAGCGCCTGAACTACCATCCCAGGTTGAACCTGGCAATCCTGACCATCGCCTGTTAGGCTTCGCAGTCGCCCGCGCCCGGCTGGTAGTGGCCCAGCCCTAAATTGACCCTGCCTACCCTGCGTGATATAATCCGCCCGCAATCCACAACGGGCAGCCAGCAGGGAACGACCTCACAGGTAGAAAAGCAGACCCGAGCAGGTAGCGCCGAAAAAGTTTCAAAGAGGCGGTTGGAGCAGGTTTTTGAAGGAAGTAGATCTCAGTTATCCCCGGGCAGGGGCGGGTGAAATCCGCCCGGCGCAAACAGCAAAAGACATTACCCCCACAGAGCGGAAACTATCACTTAAAACCCATCTGCTGGTGCTGGGCATTTATATCCTGCTGACGCTTGGCTTTGCCTGGACTATTCTACCCAATCTCGGAAAGTATACTCCGGGTAACTTCCCACTCGACCGCAACCAGTATCTCTGGAGCTTCTGGTGGACTAAACACGCCATCTTTGACCTGGGCGTTAATCCTTTACGGACCGACCTGCTCTTTTATCCCTACGGCGTAAGTCTCTCCATGCACGCCTACAGCCCGCTCAACGTTTTTCTAAGCCTACCGTTGCAACTGTTGATCGGCACTATCGCCACCTATACTATATTAGGGTTGGTCGCTTTTCCGCTGGGGGCCTACACCGGCTTTTTGCTGGCCCATTACCTGACCAAGAACGTAGCGGCCTCTTTTTGCGCCGGGCTGCTCTTTAGCTTTACCTCCTTCCACTACGGCGAGTTAAAAGACGAACATCTCTACCTGACATCTACATGGTGGATACCGCTCTTTGTGCTGTTTATGCTTAAAGGGGTACAGGCCAATGCGCGCCCGGCTATCATTCGCAATGTGTTGCTGGCAGGTCTTTTTGTGGCCCTGATTGGACTCAACGACTATTACTACCTGACCTACATAGCCCTCTTTACCATCGGTTATTGGGCCTGGCACACCGCCAGAATGCTCTGGCCTGCTCTCAGACAGCGCCGGAACTGGAAAGTTAGCTTTAACCCGGTAATAGCTTTGACTTTGAAACTGGGTGGCATGTGGCTGGTAGGTGGGATCGGGCTGAGCTACATACTCTTCCGGCTATTCCGCGATATCAAAAGCGGCATCTTTACCCAGGTCTCGGTCAGCGGGCAGGAACTGGACGGCTCATCCGACTTTCTTTCGCTCTGGTTGCCACCTGCCGATAATCCGTTTCTGGGGCAACGCCTGGGAGTCTGGAAAAACCTGGGGCTTAACCTGACCGATAGCGGCACAATCGGATATGTTGGGATGGCCCTGGCTGTGTTAGCGTTGATCTGGAGCTTGCGGCAGGCCCGTCCCTGGATCTGGGCCTGTATCGCCTGGCTTATCCTGGCGCTCGGCCCTTCTTTGCGGTTCAACTTGCAGAATACCCACATTCCGCTGCCACACCGTATTCTCCAGGAAATCCCGCTCTTTAATATTGGGCGCTATCCTGAACGCTACACCATCATGGCCAACCTCTCGCTGGCGATTGTGGGAGCCTATGTCCTGGCAGCCCTTTTCAAGAAGCTATCAGTCTCACGCGGTAAGCTGGCTTTCGCAATCGCCGCAGTTGCCTGTCTGATCTATTTTGAGACCTGGCCCGGCTTTCTGCCGGTGCAAGCTCAGATTGGACCTTTCCCCTTCGCCAGTTACATCAGCGCCGACAATGGTAAGGTTGACCCGAAACTGGCGGTACTGGAGTTGCCTGTTACCAAACACTGGACTTCGGACAGTTATCGCATGCTCTACGATATGTACCATGCCCGGCCAATCATCGGAGGCTATATCAGCCGCAAAGTGGTGGACCTCTACCGCTTTGGTCCACCCAATCCCTGGGCGCTATACGACTTTATGGACGTTCGCGGCTTTGAACCGGATATAGTGCCACCACACAGCCAGCAAGAATGGCAGGGATTGCTGGATTATGGTGGTTTCGGTTATGTGGTGACCTATCCTGGCGAGTTTGACAACAAGACCCAGCAGAACCAGACCGCTAAAATGCTGGAAGCGGTCTTTGGCAAAGGCGTAAAGCCCGATTTCGAGGATAAAACAGCGCAAGTTTACAACGTGCCGCAGGGCGTGAAACTGACCAACCCGGTGATGGTGCTGGGCTGGGGCTGGTATACGGCTGAAAAAGCGGCTAACAACCAGATGCAGCGCTGGATTGATCTTAGCCAGAAAGTAGCCGATGCGCCGGTCAAGGGTGAAGCCCAGGTACTGATTGTGAACGGGCCTGACGTGCAAATCAAGCCGTCCTACAGCCTGGATTTTCAGGCCGCACCCTACCTCAAAGCTCGACGCCTGGACGTTTTACTGAACGGTCAAAAATTACAGACTCTCACAGTACAGGGCTTACAAAACTTCCACCTGGATGGTCTGCATCTTAAGCCGGGCGTAAATGTCCTCAGCCTGCATCCTGACCCATCGGAGGGGTATGCCGTTCCGGCTGAAGTCAACCCCAAAGAAGCTGCCGGAGATCTCCGGCAGCTAACCATCAGCATCCTCAATTTAAAGCTTTCTTAGTGACCAGGCTTAAGTAACTAGGCGCTGTTCATGGTCCTGATCAGTTCCGGTACGTCCGTTCCGGGGCTATTGACCGCCTTGGAAACCGGGTAAGCTTCCATCAAACCGTCCGGAAAAGGCACCAGCAGGCGTGTCACCTGGAAAGGATCGCTAACGGCAGGGTCAAGCCATTCCTCTTCGTTCTCGCGGTGTAGAATGACAGGCATTCTATTGTGGATGGGTGCCATTAGCTCGTTAGCGTCGGTGGTTATAATCGTGTAGGTTTTGATAATCTGCCCGTTCGGGTCTTTGTAAAGATCATAAAGACCGGCAAAGCTGAATATTTCACTGTCTTTCAGGTGAATATAAAAAGGGAGTTTGCCTAAACCACTTTTCTGCCATTCGTAAAAACCATCAGCCGGGATAAGACAGCGCTGGTTACGAATAGGTCTGCGGTAAGCCGGTTTATCAGCGATGCCTTCAGCGCGAGCATTGATAGTAGAATAGGATGCCTTGGGCTCTTTTGACCAGAAAGGTATCAGGCCCCACTTCATCAATTCTATCTTTCGTTCCTCGTTCTCGTGCTGGTAAACCACCGGCATCTGCTGAGTTGGCGCGACATTATAGCGAGGCTCTACCGGTAAATTTTCTTGCTTTACCTTAAAGCGTTCGCCCAGATGCGATACATTGGTCAGAGAATAACGACCGCACATAGTTTCCCCTTTCCTGTAAGTCTTATTTATAGCTTATTATTAGCACATTTCTTACCAGAATGGCAACTCTTTTAGCTCAATAGTGCGTTTCATCATAGCCAAAAAGACTATTGTTTTATATTAATACTAATGCTATTATCAGATTATAGCTACCAATAATTTCTCAATTTAAAATAGCCGCTTCAGGTTCTATCAGCCCTAAACTGTAGCAGATCGAAGCGTCTTAGCGTACTTCCAGGAGCAAAACAACAATGGCCTACATTCAGTTTACTCGTAATTACACTGACCACAGCACCGATATGGGCTTTCAGTTCGAATTTTTCTGCGACCGCTGTGGAAATGGTTTTATGAGCCAGTTCCGGCCCAACAAAATTGGTATGGTTGGTGAAGCGGCCCGTGGTCTCGGTAACGTTTTAGGAGGTTTTCTTAGCCGGGCCAGTTCCGGTTCTTATGAAATTGATCGTCTAACCAGAGGCAAAGCGCATGATGATGCTTTTGCCCAGGCTATCACTGAATTAAAGCCTCTTTTCATGCAGTGCCAGCGTTGCGGTATCTGGGTTTGCAAAAACGTCTGTTTCAACTATGAAACCGGTCTCTGCGCTAACTGCTCACCCAAACGCGAAGGTGAAGTTGAAAAAGCCAAATCCGATGCCTTTATCTATCAAATTCAAGAAAAGGCTATGAATACCAACATGGTTGGCGGCGTAGATCTCAACAAGAAACAGGTCGTAACCTGCCCCCGCTGCAACGCTGCCACTGGTGGTGCAAAGTTCTGCCCGGAATGTGGTCTAAATCTGGTTCCGCAGAATACTAACTGTCCTGCCTGCCAGGCTGCGGTCAAACCGGGAGCTAAATTTTGCCCCGATTGCGGCAATCGCCTCATGTAATTAATTCGAAAAAGAAAGAGCCGGAGCCATATGGATATCCGGCTCTTTTTTAAGCTTTTTACTGTAACGAGCGTTAGTTATAAACGGTAATTATTATGGCTCGACCGCGCAAAAATCCCCCCGACTCTTCAGCACAGGTTGTCTCCAGCCTGCCATCACGCCAGAAAATTATGGCCTGTGCCCAAAAACTTTTCTTAAAGAAAGGTTTTGAAGGTGTAAATATCCGCGAAATAATGGAAGAAGCCGATGTTACACAACCTGCTATTTACTACTATTTCAAAAACAAGGATGGCCTTTTTCTGGCAGTTTTGCTTCAGACGCTCGAAGAGTTGGACCGCAAATTTGCACAGGCCGCCCGCAAAGAGACTTTTCTTGAACAGTTGGAAGGCCTGATTGGGCTATTTTCTGACCCTGATGGGCCAAGTCTCTCTTTGCTTTTCAAAGATTTACAGAGAAGAGTGGAGTTAAATGCCCGGTTTCCAGAACAGGGTATTACGCTCCAGGAGGCTCGTAAAGCCTTTCTCTTTGTCAATCAGAACTGGCCACGGGCGCTCGAAACGCTTTTACGAGATGCTCGCTATAATGGGGAAGTTCAGACCAGCGATACCGGGTTTGTAGCGCATTATCTCCTGACTTTGCTTACCGCTTATGCCCATTCTCCTTTCCTGCCCGGCCTCTCTTATGAAGACATTGAACCGAAGGATAAGTTGCTCAACTACCTGAAAACCACCATGAAAATAAGCTCCAGCAGCGCTCAGATTTAACAGTTACAGTTATAGTCGCGTAATCCTTTTGCCGGGAGAGTAGATCCTGATGGTATTAATCTTTCACAGCTCTGAATTGGGGTTAACTTTTGAATTTACGAAATTGAGCCAAGCGCTGAGAGCGTCATCATCCAGCCACTTTGCCGCTATTTCTTCCAGGCGGCGTTTGATGGCATAAGAAGTTCCGGCGCGGGGGTCTCGCTGCAAGAGCAAAGTTAATTCTTCTAACTCGGCTATAATGGCATCAAGATCGGCTATGCGGGCGATCTCAAGCTGGGAAGGAGGCTTATTGGCAATAATAGCTTCTTTGAGAGAGGAGGGAATCAGGGGGGGAATAGCCAGAATAGTTTCGCTGGTTACGCCCCGGTCACGCCGGACAGTCATGCCGGTAAAGACAAAGGCTAACACGGCGAAAAAGAGGGCGAAAAGCACCGCAAAAAGCCAGTTCAGGGCTGAAGGTAAAACCCTGCCACCGGCGTTCAAGCCCAGTACGAACCCGAGCAAAGCAGCAATAGCCATGCAGCCAAAACCTGCCAGGCGCGGACCTCTTGATGGCGCGTTGCCCCTATTCTCCATAATTAACCGCCAGTCTGAAAAATAAGGAAGGATAATGAAAAACGGCCCGTGGGCCGTTTCTCAGAATATGGTACACCAGACAGGACTTGAACCTGTGACCTTCTGCTCCGGAGGCAGACGCTCTATCCGCTGAGCTACTGGTGCAGATTTGTTTTTAAGCAAGCATAATTATAACCCCCGTACGCTTGAACGTCAAGATTTGTGGCAAATTGCGAATTTATGGCAGAGTGTAGTAACGACCACGCCGTTCACCGTGGGCAGCCAGAGCACCGCGTTTGACCAGCGTTTCCAGGTCGCGGGTGGCAGTAGCTTCAGATACTCCGGTAAGCTTCTGGTAATCGCCACTGCGCAGCTTTCCATACTCCTTGACCAGTTGCAGGGCCAGCTCAAAACGCTTCTCCTGGCTTTCAAGCACAGTCCTGATGATGACACGTGGCTGAGTTACTTCCACCTGCGTCTGTCGCAGAACTGTTACAGGTTGCGGCACATCTTTAGAAACAGAAGAACTATCTGCCCGGGGAGCACGCCAGAAAGTCACCACAAATTCGCTCAGTTCCCGGAACTCAGGTTCCGGCAAACCTGACTGCTTCATTTCGTGCAACATCAGCCGAGTACCGAGCCCGGCACGTTCCATGTAGCCCGGCATATCGCGCAACAGGCTACCGATTACCGGATTACGCAATTTCGAGGGAGCAATACCCTGCCGCATCTGCTCCACGGTTATACCAGGCAACAACAGACCGGGACTATGCACTTCTATTCTGTCGGTAAAGTAAAAAAGGCGAATGGACTCGCCCTGGCGGCTATAGTCGCGGTGCACCAGCGCATTAGTGACAGCTTCACGCAGGGCACGCAAGGGATAATGAGGCCGGTCTATCCGCTTGAAGTCTACAATTTGCGATTCTATAGGGATATGTTGCTTTAAGAAGCCGCAACCCCATCAATTTGTTCCGGGATGCTGCCGGTGATTATTTTGCGGTCGGCGAAACCACCTGCCCCCACTTCATCGGTGAAAAGCATGCAAACTACTTCGCTCTGCCTGATAAAAGCCTGGGATTCTCTACCGAACATCAAAAGCCCGGCGTTGGTCGGAACCAGGGAAGCTTGATTGCCGGAATAAATTTCAACCGCACAGCCCAGTCGCTTGAGAATGTCGGGAGTTTTAAGCAGGTTCTGGTCGCGCACATAACGGTAGTTATCCCGACTCTCTAAAAATAGCTCAAAGCGCTTGAGGTCCAGGTCATCGAGAGTAGCCTGCTGGACGGGTTGTTCTTCCCAGGTCAGACTCCCCCGGTCGTATAACATTTCGAGCAGTTCAGCTTTTGTAAGCGGAATAGTGTTGGTACCGCGCCGAATCCAGAAAGTGCCGCCCGCCTGGTGCAATTCGTCACCGCTGGGCGGCACCCCTGCTACCAGCACCACTCCTTCCGGGTAGCGGTAGATCTTCGGTTCAGACGGGCTGAGCGTGACCGGAGGAGTGCAAAGACGGGCAGCTCTTAATATCCCATCTATACTCTTACTGAGCGGCTCCTTAACCCCTGCAATAGCGTTAGAGCCATCTTCCACCCCGATTATTAGCAACCCGCCCGCGCCGTTAGCCATACCGCATAAACGCTCGGCCAGTTCAATCGGGCGTGGCACGGCAATCTTTAATTCCAGGGTACTAGATTCTCCCTGGGCAATCAATTTCTTTAAGGCGGCTTCGTCCGGTAGTTGCACTTTGTTAATTCCCTTCTATATCCCTCATGCCCGGCATTTTAACCCTCATTTCACTCTCCGGTCAATGCAGATGAGGGATATAAAATCCATCATGAGGGATATTTTCGATCATGAGCGATTTCATTTCCCTCATTTCTACCGCAAAACTTTCAAGCTCTGGATTATTCTTATATAATGAGCTAAATTTTGTTAAAGCTGCATCTTATCAATTAGCAAACCTCTAATCGAAAGAAAGTTGTCATGAACCTGCTTGAAAACCAACTTATCAAACCGCTGTTAGCTGTAGATGAGCCGAAATTATCACGGCGCAGCCAGGCTCTGGAGATTTTAGGTGCGGCTTTAGGAGCAGTCGAACCGGGCGCAGCCGTGCGTAACGCCCTGCGCTATGAGCCGTCCAGTCAGACCTTAACTGCCGGAGAACGCCATTTTGACCTGGGCCACTACCAGCGCATATTTGTAGTTGGAGCGGGTAAGGCTGGAACACCTATGGCGCAAGCAGTCCTTGAAGTTCTGGGTGAGCGAGTGACAGGTGGGGCTATTACTGTCAAGTACGGCTACGGGCCGGAAAAAGGGGTAAACCTGGGCCGCCTGCAAATCAGCGAAGCCGGCCACCCGGTGCTGGATGAAGCGGGTATAGTGGCAACCACCCGGCTTACCGGGCTGTTAAAGAACCTGACCGAACGTGACCTGTTAATAGCGGTAATGAGTGGAGGAGGGTCGGCCCTGCTGGAACAGCCCGTAGAAGGTGTCACCCTAGCGGACATGCAGGCCCTTACCGGCGCCCTGCTAAGGTGTGGCGCGACCATTAATGAGATGAACACCGTCCGCAAACATCTTTCGCAAGTCAAAGGAGGACAACTGGCCCGGTTAGCTGCGCCCGCCACTTTAATCGGGCTGCTGCTTTCGGATGTAGTGGGTAGTCCGCTCGATGTGATCGCCAGCGGTCCGACAGTACCGGACACCTCTACTTTTGAAGATGCCATGCTTATTCTGAGAGAGCGCGGCTTGCTGGAAGGCGAGCAGGTTCCGGCAGCCATCCTGGCACACTTACAAAATGGCCGGGAAGGCAAGGTTGACGAAACACCAAAACCGGGCGATCCACTTTTTGAGCGCGTCCACAATATCGTGGTTGGCGATAACCGGGTGGCAGCCCTGGCAGCGCTCGAAAAGGCTCGCCAGCTTGGTTTTAATAGTTTACTCCTCTCTACTTTTATTGAAGGGGAAGCCCGCGAAGTTGCTCGCATGCTGGCAGCAGTCGCTCGTGAAACCCTGGCCTCCGAGCACCCCCTGGCGCGCCCGGCCTGTTACCTGGCAGGAGGAGAAACTACGGTGACGGTACGCGGGGAAGGCCTGGGCGGGCGCAACCAGGAAATGGCTCTGGCAGCGGCCCTGGCTATCGAAGGCCTGGATAACGTAATGATTGTGCCGCTGGCAACCGACGGTAGCGATGGCCCTACTGACGCTGCCGGGGCGCTGGCCGAAGGTGATACCCTACGGCTTGCCCGGCAACAGGGCCTGGACCCGCTCGACTACCTGCGTCGCAACGACTCCTACCATTTTTTTGAGAAAATGGCTGGACTGCTCAAGACCGGCCCTACCAATACCAATGTGAATGATCTGACTCTGGTGCTGGTCTGGTAAATTTTGGCTATTTAAAATATATAAGAGTACTATATTTTCTTCATTCTGAAGCCACAGGTTCTATTTTGTAATCAACTCTTAATATTACTGCTCCAAAATTAATTTGCATCGTAATGATAATTGTGTATAATGCGGCTATGTTTGACTGCACTATTGTGATAGATGTAACAACAATGCTACAAAACGTTTTAGCCGATCATTGTACCAGACGTAGCCTGCCGGTCTTACCAGAGCTTAACTTCCTCGAAGTAGCTATACCTGCGCCGGTAGCAGGGAAATTGCAAATGTAACCAGGAAAGCGTAGGTGTGAAGCCACGCCTGATAGCTTTGCTGGCTTAAACCTCACGCTTCTCTTTCCAATTTTCCCTACATAAAATTCTGACCTTAGTTAATGCTGCCCGGTTTTCGGACCGGCTTGACGAGGAGTTGTATTTGACACGCCTTATAAGCGGCCTCATCTACTTTTTTTTCAATTTTGCAAAACGGTCGCGTGCAATTTTTAATCTTTTTCTTAGTAATCTTTTTACATTCAGTAGCTCTCAGCAGCTAAAGTTCCGTAAAATTTCCCTGGTGTTACTGGTGACCCTGGCGCTTGCCAGGCTGCCGGTTACACCTCAAGCTTTCGCTGAAGAACCTCAGGTCAGCCTGAGCAGTGTCGCTCCATTTACAGCCGGTGTGGAAGTAGAAGGCGACCAAGCTTATATTTATGTAAACAATGGAGGCAACAAAACCAGGATAATCAGCGAGTCGGTCAAGATTTTGGATAGCCGCTACGCCTCACAGGTCGAAATTTCGCCCGATGGCAAGAAGCTGGTTTTCGTAACTCTCAGCAAACCCGATTCGAATGAGATCGCCATCTGGCGAGCCGATACTGACGGTAGCGAGCGCCAGGTGCTGGCTACCATGCCCGCGGAACGCTTCTGGACTGCCCCCTTCGCCTGGTCTAACGATAGCACCCAACTGGCTTATGTGCTGCTCTCACCCGAAAAGAAAATTGAACTGTGGAAAATGCAGGCCGATGGCTCAAACCAGGAAAAGGTGATCGACCAGAACGATTCGTTCAGGCCGGAAATTTTCTTTGGCAAAGACGGCAAGGCTGTTGAATGGGCGGCGGACGGCAAATATATCCGCTATACCGACCGCACCAGTGACCCCAACCAGCAGTACTTTATAAACCTTGAAAACAAGACCATTACTTCCGTGCCTGTATCCGCCAGAACAACCGGCGAACACGAGCGGTTAGAGGTCCCAGTTTTTTCACAGGGTGACCCGCAGTGGGGTGGCGATGGAATTGGCTGCGGCACTACCATGAAGTCGCAGGGCTGCACCGTCACCTCTGTAGCTATGGTTTTCAAGTATTACGGGGTTGATACCAATCCCAAAGCTATGAATGATTGTCTTGGCACACGGGCCTGCCCGCTCGATTGGAGCGGGGCGGTTTCAGCCTGTAGCCAGGGCAAAGTAAGCGGCGGTCAAATCCAGAAATTCGATTTCGGTCCGCTTCAGGATGCGCTTAAAAATGGTAAACCGGTCATTGTAGGTTTATCGGTCAATACCGCCGCCAATCATTTTGTGGTGGTGACGGGAGGCAGTGGCACAGACCCGGCAGGCTATGTCGTGAATGATCCCTGGGATGCCACTACGACCAAAAACCTCAAACATTTTATTGATATCCTGGGCTGGCCCGATCAGATGAATATTTTTGAGGGTACGCCTCCTACCACCTATGCACCGGGGCAAAACTCCAGTCGCCAGGCATCAATGGCCGAAGCCTTTAATCGGGACGGAGGTAACGCTGCGTTTGGCAAAACAAAGAATGGCGCTCACTGGTGGTTCGGCGCGGTTATCCAGGACTTCAGCGGGGACGTAGCCGCCATTATGCAGGACGAAGAGCGCGAGAAGCAGGACAAGCTAAAGCCGGGAACCTGCCAGGCTTTCAGCCTGCATCGAGGTCTGTTCGACTGGTACGCCGCTAATGGGAATCCTTCCGTTTTTGGCGCAGCCACCTCTGAAGAGTACAGCGTGGATGGAAAACCTCAGCAGAGCTTTAGCAAGGGCTATATCAGGCTGGGAGAACAGCCCGGCTTTACGCCCTGGCCTGCCAGCGGCAGTGGCTGGCGGGAAGAGTTCTTCAATAACCCAACGGCCAGTTGCGCTCCGGCCTGGGTTAACTATGAGGCAGAGCTTAACTTTAACTACAGGTGGAACGGTCAGAGCCCTTATCCTGCTCTCTTCAAGAGCGGTTGGTCAGCCCGCTTTACCCGGTCGGAACAGTTTGAGGGAGGTACTTACACCATCAGAGTGCAAAGCGGCGATAACATGAAAGTGTGGCTGGACGACCGGTTACTGCTTGATCTGACCAGCAAGCCGGATAATATCTGGAACGGCGATATCAGCCAGGGGCAGCATACTCTCAAGATTGAATATCGCCCGGATGCCGGCGCTCAGCCTTTCAGCTTTACTCTTGCAAAAGCGGAGACTCCGGCCAGTTAACCCCTGCTGCCTGTCAGTAGAGGAACACCGTGCAAAACAAATTAAAGGCCCAACCAGAACAGGTTGGGCCTTTTCGCTGCCTGATATCCTGGCTTAAATGCGTCTGCGATAGCGTCCTCCGGTGAGGGCGCGGGCCAGTAAAATCAAGACTATAGCGCCCAGGGTAGCCGCCAGGATCGTACCCAACAACCCGTAGGTGGAGAGGCCGATCAGGCTCAACAGGAAACCGCCCACGAAGGCGCCCACAATGCCGAGAATAATGTCGCCCAGCAACGAACCGCCCCGCCGGGTGATAACACTCGCCAGCAAACCGGCAATCAAACCAATGATGATCCACCAGATAATATTATTTAAATCAAAGTTGACGGTATTACTGTTCACTGTGATACTCATAGTTCCACACCTCTCCTTTCTTCAGGTTTCGGGATTTAGGCCACTCCTGGAACGTTCTGGTAAGTGGCCGGGTTAGTGCATTTAAGTATGTTATGGTAACCTTTTCCTGATTACCTTGCATCCAATCTTTCCCGGCAGGGGCAACCCTCCTGTATATTCCACGGTTGCCCCTGAACCTATAATGTCTCCTTTTCCTGGTTTGAGCCGGTTCTACGGCTCTGCTAATGCATAATGCACAAACTGTACCAGCCCCGACAAAATTTGCATGTCTGTTCTAAAAAATTACCGTTTGAGCCCAAAATGTGGTATAATATACACGTCTAAAAAAGCAGAGATTTAGCGTTTGGAGGCTTGAAATTGGCGCAAGAAGTAATCAGCGAAGCGGAAAAAACCTATACAGCCAGCAATATCCAGGTACTGGAAGGGCTGGACCCTGTTCGTAAACGACCTGGCATGTACATTGGCAGTACGGACTATCGGGGACTGCATCATCTGGTCTGGGAAGTCGTTGACAATAGCGTTGACGAAGCGCTCGCCGGTTATTGCCGCAATATCGAAGTCAAAATAGATCAAAATAATGTTGTTACCGTCTCGGATGATGGCCGCGGTATTCCTACCGATATGCACCCGACCAAGCAGCGCCCGGCCCTCGAAATCGTAATGACCGTGCTGCACGCCGGTGGTAAATTCGGCGGGGGCGGCTACAAAGTGTCAGGCGGTTTGCACGGTGTAGGCGCTTCTGTGGTAAACGCCCTCTCCAACTGGTTGCGGGTGGAAGTCCGCCGCGACGGTAAATTGTACAGCCAGGAGTACCATCGGGGCATTCCGACTGCCGACATGCAGATCCGGGAAATGGCTATCGAGGAAATTAACGAATACCCGCGCGGCACTCGCACTATCTGGCTGGCCGACGATACCATCTTCGATACCCTGGCCTACAACTTTGAGACGATGGCTCAGCGCTTCCGTGAAACCTGCTTCCTGACTAAAGGCCTGCGTATCCGCATGGTGGACGAGCGGATAGACAAGGAATTAACCTTCTACTTTGAAGGCGGCGTAATGTCTTTCGTGCGCCACATGAACCGCATGCGCGGCGTGGTACAGCAGAAGCCTTTCTACATCCAGAAGCGCCAGGACGAGGTAGAAGTGGAAGTAGCTTTCCAGTATACCGAAGGCTACAACGACTCAATTCACGCCTTTGCTAATAACATCAATACGGTTGACGGTGGTACGCACGTTACCGGTTTCCGCACCGCCCTGACCCGTACGATCAACAACTACGCCCGCAAGAATAACCTTTTGAAGGAAAAGGACGAGAACTTCACCGGTGACGATGTGCGTCAGGGTCTGACCGCCATTATCAGCGTAAAACTGGCCGACCCCCAGTTTGAAGGCCAGACCAAAGGCAAGCTGGGTAACGCCAACGTCAAGAGCGCCGTAGAATCGGTCGTGGGTGACTCGCTGGTTAGCTGGCTGGAAGAAAACCCCAACGAATCTCGGCGTATTATTGAAAAGTGTCTGACCGCCGCCCGTATCCGCGAAGCGCAATCCAAAATCAAGGACAGCATTATTCGCAAAGGCGCTTTCGATGGGCTGTCGTTGCCGGGCAAACTGGCTGACTGCACCGAGAAAGACCCGGGCCGCAGCGAATTGTTCATTGTAGAAGGTGACTCGGCGGGTGGTTCGGCCAAGCAGGGCCGCGACCGTCGCTTCCAGGCTATCCTGCCGTTGCGTGGTAAGATTTTGAACGTGGAGCGCGCCGCCCTCGACAAGATGCTGGGCAACGCTGAAATCCGGGCGCTGGTAACGGCCCTGGGAGCGGGCATTGGTGACAGCTTTGAAGCGGCCAAGCTGCGCTACCACCGCATCGTGATTATGACCGACGCCGACGTGGACGGCAGCCACATTCGCACCCTGCTGCTGACCTTCTTCTTCCGCAATATGAAGGATTTGATCGCGAACGGCCATCTCTATATCGCGCAGCCACCGCTTTACCTGATCAAGCACAGCAAGGAAAAGCACTACGCTTACAGCGATGAGCAGCGCGACGAGGTAATTAAACGCCTGAACCTGACCAAAAGCCCTGATATTCAGCGCTACAAAGGTCTGGGCGAAATGAACGCCGAGCAACTGTGGGAGACGACCATGAACCCGTCCGCCCGCACCCTGCTCCAGGTGAGTATCGAGGACGCCGCCGCCGCCGATGAAACCTTCGGTATGCTGATGGGCGACGAGGTACCGCCTCGCAAGCAGTTCATTATCACTCACTCCAAGAACGTCAAGAACCTCGATATCTAATCACTATTAAAACTTTGAAGGCTGGCTTTAGGGCCAGCCTTTTTTGTAAAAGTTTGATAGCTTTTCGCCTGCTCATTTTAGCGGCGCAAGAGACATTATTTTATGCATTTCTGGCTCTGATATTCTCAACAGCCTTGCTGATAGCCTCTGCAAGCTCAGCATCCTCACTTTTTGCACTACTATTGGCCTGTTGCAATTCCAGCAAAACCGGCAGTACCTGTTCACCTCCGATTTGGCCTAATGCCTCAATGGCATCTAAACCCAATAATTTATCTACCGGTTCATTATCTTCTTTATTGCTCTGAATTATTGTAATAAGTGGCTCAATCATGCGGTCTTCTTGTAATAAAAGTAAAGCATCTATCACATTTGAGCGCACAAGGTTTTCTTCATTTTGATCCGCAAGTAGTGTCAGTAGAGGTGCTGCCGCCTTTTTAGCACCGAGCATTCCCAACGCCCTTGCAGCATGTTCACGTACACCGAAAAATTCATCTTTAAGTGCTTGAATGAGAGGGTCTACTGCTCGTAAATCACCAATTTCTGCTAAAGTAGAAGCAGCTTGCAATCTTACTTGACTCCAAGAATCATTTAATAAAGTCTTGATAAGAGGCAAAACTACGCGCTCGTCACTGACTTTACGTAGAGCCATTACTACGCGATGTCTAACCACGGAGTCCTTATCATTGAGAGCCTTAATAAGTGACTCAATTGCCCTTTTATCACCGATTCTGCCTAATGCAAGAGCTGCATTTTTCCGAACTTTACTATCGGGATCACTAATTACTTCGATAAGTCCATCTACAGCTTCAACCCAACCCGGATATCCTAATGCAATTGCAGTAGCAGCGCGTATTTTAGGATCAGAATTTTTTAGAAGCAACAAAAATGAATTAACATTCTGCTGATCTGCTATTGAACCTAACGCCCTGATAGCGCCAAGCCGAACTTGGTTATTCTCTTGAGAGTCTAGAGCAATAGCTCTAAGTTCTTCGAATACAATGTTAGCATCACTGTAACGTAAAGCTATAGCAGCCAAATAACGTGTTTCAGGTTTAGCCCTTTGATTAGTTAATATGTTCAAAAGAGGTTTATATGCAACATCAATAAAATTACCCAAAGCAGAAGCAGCTTCCTCACGTACTTTCTCATCTTGATCTTCAAGGGCATTAATCAGGGGATTAATAGCACGTTCATCACCTATTTCACCGAGAATATATGCAGCTTGTACGCGTAATAAGTTTTTCGATCCTTTTAACACTTCTATAAGAGGTAAGACAGCCTCATCGCCAAGCTCTATTAAAGCATCAGAAGCGCTTTCTTGTACAGTATTATCATCGTCTGCCAGCCTGTTAATCAGTTCTGTCACTAAATTATCAGTCAAGTATTTTCTCCAGCTTAAAGTGCATCTTGACGTTTTAAAGAGCCTCACATCCATTATATTTCGTCATCAAAAATCTTTAAATTGCCGTTACCTTGTCAGATTAAAAATGGATAAAGCATTTACAATAGCCCTATTCACGGTATAATTAATTTACTTGAGCGAAACAATAACGCCCACCAGTTTAATAGTAGAATATTGGAGGAGGATAGCCATGCCATATCCTGAGAAGGTTTACCGTACCGAACTAACCCCCTTGAGCTTCTTAAGGCGCAGCGCCAGTATTTTCCCTGATAAGACTGCCATTATTCACGAAGAGCGCCGCTATACTTACCGGCAATTCGAGGAAAGAGCCTTGCGTCTGGCGTCCGCTTTGCAGGCGGCAGGCTTGCAAAAGGGCGAGCGGGTGGCTTTTTTGTGCCCCAATATCCCGGCACACCTCGAAGCGAATTTCGGCGTGCCAGCGGCAGGCGGGATACTCGTACCCATTAATACCCGGCTAAATCCGAAAGAAGTAGCCTACATTCTGCAACACTCAGGCTCGCGCTTCCTGTTTGTAGATGCCGAACTGGAGGGATTGGCGGCGGGCGCTGGCGATTTGGGCATCCGCGTGATCCGGGTGGATGACAGCGGTGAAGAGAGCGACCCCTATGAGCAATTCCTGGCGGAAGGTTCACCTGAACCGGTAGGGGATTACCCGACGGTAGATGATGAGGAGAATACTATCAGCATCAACTACACCTCGGGAACGACCGGCCAGCCTAAAGGAGTCATGTACACGCACCGGGGAGGCTATCTGAACGCCCTGGGCGAGGTAATCGAAACGGGTATGAACTCCGATACGGTCTACCTCTGGACCCTGCCTATGTTCCACTGTAGCGGTTGGTGCTTCGCCTGGGCCGTCACCTCGGTAGGCGGTACGCATGTTTGCCTGCGAAGGGTAGAGCCTGGCCGCATCTGGACCTTCCTGGATAACGAAGGAGTCACCCACTATAATGGCGCACCTACCGTCCAGATTGGGGTGGTCAATCACCCCTTGGCGCACCGCCTGGACCGGCAGGTGACGGTGACTGTGGCAGGGTCGCCGCCTTCGCCAACTTTGATCGGACAGCTAAAACAACTTAACCTGCGGCCTGTCCATGTTTATGGCCTGACGGAAACCTACGGGCCGATTACCGTCTGCGAGTGGCATTCCGAGTGGAACGAACTAGATAATACCGAACAGGCCCGCCTGATGGCTCGCCAGGGCCAGAACTATGTTGTAGCCGACGAAGTGCGAGTGGTAGATGAAAATATGCATGACGTACCGCGTGACGGCCAGACCATGGGTGAGGTTGTCATGCGCGGTAACAACGTCATGAAAGGCTATTTCGCCCAACCGGACGCCACGGAACAGGCTTTCAAGGGAGGCTGGTTCCACTCCGGCGACCTGGCGGTGCGCCATCCCGATGGCTATGTTGAACTGCGCGACCGCAAGAAAGATATCATCATTTCCGGTGGAGAAAACATTTCAACGATTGAGGTAGAGCAAACTCTGGTCAAACACCCCGCCGTGCTGGAATGCGCTATCGTTGCCATCCCGGATGAGCGCTGGGGCGAGCGGCCTAAAGCTTTCGTAACCCTCAAACCGGATAAAGAGACCACTGAAGCCGAACTTATCGCTTTCTGCCGCGAGCACCTGGCGCATTACAAGTGCCCGGTAGCGATTGAGTTCGGAGAACTGCCCAAAACTTCTACCGGAAAGATCCAGAAGTTCAAGCTGCGCGAAAAAGAGTGGCAAACCCTCCAAAAACGCATTAACTAGCTACCAGGGTAGCGGCTTCTCATCTCTAAAGAAGCCGCCATTCGGCCCGTTGTCAGGGAGGGTAGCCGCCCATACGATTCCGGCGGCGCCCTCCCGAACCGGGCGACCACCCGCTCCGCCCATTTCGGTAGCTACCCAGCCCGGGCAAATCGCGTTAACCAGGATACCGCTTCCACGCACTTCATCCGCCAGCATACGAGTGAGGGCATTCAGCCCGACCTTGGAAACCCGGTAGGCCGGTTCGCCGCTACCCATTCCCGCCAGCGAACCGGCTTCGCTCGATACATTTACAATGCGCCCGTAATGGTTCCGGCGCATGAGAGGCAAAAAAGCCTGGCACATTCGCCATGCCCCACAAAGATTCGTTTCCAGGGCCTCATGTACAACCTGCAAATCCGCGTTAGCGGCCCGCTGCCATGTGTCATAAAGTATGGCCGCGTTATTTACCAGCACATCAGGCCTCTGGTAACGCTGCTCAATTGTTTGTGCGGCCTGCTCCACATTCTCCTGACTCGAAACATCCAGTTGAACCGCCTCGACTTGCAAGTTTTCCCGGCTCAATTGCGCCGCGGCCTGTTGGCCCTTTTCCAGATTCCGTGAACCAAGCATAACAGTAAAGCCTCTTTGCGCCAGTTGGCTGCAAACTTCGAAACCAATTCCCCGGTTACCACCCGTCACCAGGGCTACTTTTTGTGCCATTTAATCACTCCTTTACACTTTATTATCGTAAAGTTTTTGCTAATCAGCAAGGGCTGGGCTATATTACTGTAAGTAGGACAGCTACTGAAGTGTAGTACGTGTGATAGATTTTAATAAAACCATAGGAGAGTCCGAGTGAGTAACGAACTTTGTGTAGTGGTCGGAGCAGGACCGGGAATCGGCCTGGCGGTGGCGCGGCGGTTTGCCAGGGAAGGGTTTAAAGTAGCCCTGGTGGCCCGCCGCAAAGAAGCTTTAGAAAGCTACTGCGAAGAAATCAAGCAAGCCGGTGGTGAGGCTTACGCTTTTAGCGCGGACGCCGGAGATGAACAGAGCCTTAAAGCGGCTTTTGATCAAATCAAAGCGCAGTTAGGCCAGCCCACCGCTTTGATCTACAACACTTACTCCAGTGTACCGGGTAGCCCTTCTCAGCTTGATCCCGAGAGTATGCTGAATGATTTTAAAGTAAACGTGCTGGGAGCGCTGCTGTCAGCCCAGGCCGTTATTCCTGGAATGCGCGAGCAGAAAAAAGGCACTATCCTGTTTACCGGAGGTGGTCTGGCCCTCAATCCTCACCCGCAGTACGCCTCGCTGGCTGCCGGCAAAGCGGCCATGAGAAACCTGGCCTACAGCCTGGGGGCAGAACTGGAACCGGAAGGCATTCAGGCTGCTACCGTGACTGTTGCCGGTTTCGTCAAGCCCGGCACTCACTTCGATCCCGACCTGATTGCCGAGTCTTTCTGGCAACTGCATAGCCAGCCCTCCGGCCAGCGCGAAATCGTTTATAAATAAAAATAAACATACCTCTTGACAGGTTTGTAAAGCTATTATATACTATAACCAGCTAACCTAAATTGGCTGGTTATATATTTTTGTATGATTACCTCTTTAAATTGCGGAGGTGCCAGGTGACGTTCCAACAACTGAATAAATCCGCCGGGATACCACTCTTTAGACGGAGCAGGTATTACCAGCGCAAGCAGGGGTTGGGAATAGTCGCTGGCGGCCCGCACCTCGGCTCTATCTGTTATTTATCCAGCGAACGTTAAATAAAACCCATCAACCGGTAAGCTTAAAGATTTTTCTGCCGCAAGCCACCTTTATAGCTGAATGCATTATAGAGTTCATGGCTTTTGTGATGCCCTGGCTCTTAGCTTAAGGAAAAACGGCAGAAAACTTATTCTAGCTGCTTTGATTTACCTGTAGCGTTGTAACCAACGACCGGCCAGGAGGTATTACTATGCCTGTAACCATGACTGCTACTGAGCGCGATGTTCGAGTGCAGATTCTCAATTCCTTTCTAACTACACCACACCGCAAGCTGGAAGAACTGGCGCCCCTTCACGCTGAAGCGCTGGAACAGGACCCGCTTTTCTACAGCCGCCTGGCTCTGTGGTACTTTGAAAAGGGCGAAGTGCGCGACCACAAGGCCCTCTTTGTGGCCCACCTGCTGACCAGCCCATACGCCGAGTTCCGAGAAGCAGGCTGGGTGCTTTTGCAGAGCCTGGCGCCTTTCGAGGTCGCCCGGGTGCTAGATCATGCCAAGCGCGTTATCGGCAAGACTCCGCGAGTGCTCAAAAGCGCGGTAACCCACTACTTAAAGACCCGCGAGAATAACATTCGCCAGTTTGACGGCGCGGCTATACGGGCACGAAACGATTTGAAGCACCTGTACGCCAGCCTCCGCTTAAAGCCGGGTGAACGTGCTCAGAGCATCTTGTTTGAGGAGAAACCTCCCGAAGATAGCCCTTTAGCAGCCCTCAAGCTGCTGGCAAAGGCTGAAAGCGCCGAGGAGCAGGCTCGCCTGATACTGGAGCATAAGATTCCATACACAACCGCCATCGGCGCTATCAAGCAGATTTCTCCGGCAGTGTTGGTCGCGCTGATCGAGAGCATGTCCCCGCAGGAAGTGATTAATAACCTGGCGGCCCTCAAACGCCGGGGCGCGCTCGATCACAGGGAGGTTAAGGCGCTGATAGACGCCAAACTGGAAGCCGCCGCAACCGATAAGCGCGTATCCAGCATGAAGGCCAAGAAGGCGATTGAGGTGGCAGACCTGGATGCCGAGACAGAGCGAACCCTCGTTGAAGTTACCGACCGCCGGGTAGCGGATAAGGTTGAAATCCGCCGCCCAACCACTTTGTTTGTAGATAAGTCCAGCTCAATGACCCGGGCGATTGAGGTTGCAAAGCAACTGGCGGCCCTGGCAAGCGCCGTAATGACTGCCGAGTTCAAGGTTTACGCCTTTGATACCGCCGCTTTTGAGGTTAAGCCAGCGGTTAAGAGCGGCAAGCGGCCTGCCCTCAGCGACTGGGAGGCAGCTTTCAAGTTCATCAAGGCCAGCGGAAGCACCAGCATTGGAGCGCCGCTACCGAAGATGATCAAGGAGCGGGTCTATGTTGAGCAAATCGTACTGGTAACAGACGAAGGCGAAAACACCACCCCCTTCTTCCCGGAAGCCTGGGAAGAGTACGTCAAGGAGATGAAGGTTGCGCCAAGCGTAATCATCATCCAGGTAGACGGCTCCAACGACTACTTTTACCGCAGACTGGTGGAACGCGGTATTGAGGTAGTGCGCTACGAGTTCAAGGGTGACTACTACTCCCTGCCAAACCTGTTGCCGTTACTGGCTCTACCTACCCGGGCTGAACTGGTAAGCGCCATTATGGAGCGTGAGTTACCGCAGCGCCCCGTCAAACTGGCCAGCTAAATTCGAGCTCTCGCTCTGGTTAACCTTGAAGCGAGAGCTTTAAGGTTTTTTGATTCCAGGGGAAATCAATGACTGAAACACCCAAAAAAGTAGATCCAAAGGCCCTGATTGAGCGCTTGAATCGCGAAAGCGCCCGCCTGGCACAACGTGAGTTTATAGCCCCGGCCTTGCCAGGCGGAAGAGTGCGAATCCGCCTGGACGGGCTGGTTTATGAATTCCGGCTGAAAGAGCCTTTTTACGGCTGGGGCCGTTTTCGACCGGCTAATAACCGGGAAGCAACTCTGCTTGGTGAGGCTTTTCCCTGGCAGCGCTCCGCTTACCTGGAACTTTTCCCAGCATTGCGGTTAATCTTACTCTACCCTGCCACTTCGCCAGGAGCTAAAGAGGCCGGGGCATGGTACGCCCTGCCCTACAATGCAGGCGACGCCACCCAGCGCTTCAAGCTCTCCGGTAAAGAACCCCTGCTGGTCTACCTGACCGATCCCTTGAACGGCGCAGATTACTTCGAGCGGGTGGTAACAAGAGTGGAAGGCAAGTTGCTCTGGTTCGATGGCCCGGATATGCTGGCCGACCCTGCTCACGCCGAATGGCTGCGCGAGGCGATTGAGCAACCTGATGAAAATCAGGCTTTCATGCCCGGTTTGGCAGCCTCCGAACGCCTGGCGCTGCTCTACCGGCAGATCCTTGAGCTTGAACTCAAGGGCGACACAGTGCCGGAAACCCGTATGAGAGAAAATCTCGTATTTCGCAGTCCCGGGGAACAACGCAACTGGATTCGGGAACAGGCTACCCGCCGGGGACTTGAACAGCAGTTGTACCATGCCCTGGAAAAAGCCGGGGCAAAGCTGCTGGCTTATACCGAAGTTAGCAACCCGGATGGCTCACCCGGCGCTCTAATAGTAGACTGGCGCATGCCGGGCGAAAATGAGCATGGTCAGCCCTACCGCTACCGCTCCACCATTGATCGTCGTCTGAATATCGTTTCGAGCGGGATTTGTTTGAGCGGGCGGGACGGCGACTTTGACCTGACCAGCCTTGTTGATGTTATGACTGGGTCGGAAGGAGATTGACATGGCCAGAACAACCGTTAATCCTAACAGCCCTTTCTTCCACGAAGAACGCCATGCCTCTTTAGAGGAAATAGCGGGTAAGCCACTTACAATTTGCGGAGCGGGGGCTTTAGGTGGCAACCTGGCCGAAACGCTGGCCCGCATGGGTTTTACACAGCTAAAAATAATCGACCGGGACAGGGTAGAAATGCGCAATCTCTCTACCCAGCCCTACTTTCGAGCAGAGGTAGGTGCGCCAAAAGCTCGGGCCCTGGCTAACTCGCTCTACCGGGCTGTGGGAGCTAAAATCGAGCCCGTAACAGGCGAGCTAACCGAGGCTAACGCTCAGAAACTACTGGCGGGGAGCGCCCTGGTGGTAGACGCTTTAGATAACCGGGCAGGACGGGCCGCTGTCAGTGGGGCGGCACTGGCGCTACAGGTGCCCTGCCTGCACATCGGATTTAGCGGCGATGGCCTGTACGGGAACGGCCTGTGGGAGCCCAACTACCGGATACCAGGGGAAAGCGCAGGTGATCCCTGCGATTACCCTTTGACTAGACCGCTGGTGCTGGCTATCACCGCTCTGGCTACCCGCGCCATTACCCGTTTTTTACGCGATGGTTCTACCTCAGATTTTGAACTGACTCTAAACGACTTTAAAGCGAGTTTTTAAAGATTTGGAAAAAAGTTCAAAAAACCTCTTGACAGGCTTAGCTGGATGTAGTATATTACAACCAGCTAACCAAACAAACGATTAGCGAACTTCCGAAGCCTGATAAAAAGGGCGGCAGGAAGAAAAAGCAGCCGGTCGTTGCGCGTATTCTAACTGTTGAAGCTTACAAACTGTTGCCTGATAAGCAACGCTCGGTTCAGGACCGGGTACCCTGCAAAGGGAACTCCAGTTTTTAGGGGCACCAGTCCTTAAAAACAAGCTTTAGCGACTCGTACGTGCCGGGCTGGTTGTAGCAGGCAGGCTAATTATCCGAGAGTCTGCTGTAAACAAAGCAATCCATTGTAGATTATTTATCCTCTTTTCAGGAGGTGCGTTATGACACAACAACTGAATAAGCGCGACAGCTTACCGGTACTCCACGTCCGGTTTGACGGTCGCAGCCAGGAGTTGGACCTGAGCGCACTCCACCTCAATCCCAACTCCAGCGACGATCAGATTAAACAGGCGCTAGCCGCTTATCTGGAACGTCCCGCCGGGTACTTTCGTTCTTATGTAGTCGTTCGAACCGAAAAAGCGATCATAGTAAGACCGGAAGCCATCTACGGCTAGTTTGAAACTTTATCCCGTGTTCTAACAGAGAGGGCTTACAAACTGGTGAGTTCTTTCTCTCTCCGAGAAAGAATGTTGGTTCGAATCCAACCTCCTCTAACGAGGAGTAACAAGCCCGCAAGGGAAGCACTCACGACTCGCACGGGGTAGCAATATTCCATGTTTTAGTAATTTAATAAAAGGTTATTCAGAACAACGCAGAAAAGATGTCCCGTGCTCTAACAGGCAGGGCTTACATGCGCTTACAATCGCCCAGGTCAAAGGTTCGAATCCTTTCATCCCCACCATATGGGGATGTAGCTCAGTGGTAGAGCAGGAATGCCCGAAAGGGCAGGCACTGGCGACTCGCACGGGACATTCTTTCCTGTATTTAATAAAAAACTCAGGGCCATATTACCTGTGAACGAGGGCTGCTAGTTTAACGGGAAAACGGCTGGCCTGCAACCAGCGGTTCAGGGTTCAATTCCCTGGCGGTCCACCAATTATTAAGGGTGTGTATCCAAGAGGCCAAAGGTGGCTGACTGTAAATCAGTTGGGTTTTCCTTCGCAGGTTCGACTCCTGCCGCACCCACTTATGCTCGTATCGTCTAGAGGCCCAGGATGCTGGCCCTTCAAGCCAGGAACGCCGGTTCGAGTCCGGCTACGAGCACCATTCGGGTTTCGTCTAACCGGTAGGACGGCGGATTCTGACTCCGCTAATCCTGGTTCGAATCCAGGAACCTGAACCATTATCTGAGTGTGGGTTAACGGCTGACCGCTTGCCCTGGGAGCAAGTCCAAGCAGGTTCGACTCCTGCCGCTCAGACCTGAATACCGGGTGGTTCGTTAAGCGGTTGTTTTGATGAGCCATCCTTCATAGAAGTATGGCGCAGGCGGGGTGATCGTACAACGGTGAGTACCCTGGTCTTATAAACCAGCAACGCCAGTTCGACTCTGGCTCACCCCATCAGGCGGGTGGAAGGCGGAAAATAAGTGGTGTCCATAGCTCAATGGCAGAGCGCCAGGTTGTGGCCCTGGAAGCGTGAGTTCAATTCTCACTGGATACCCTCACTAATGCGGGGAGCCAAGTGGCAGGGGAGCCTCATAAACTCTACCTTCCGGGGGCGGTTCCCGGCTCCGCAATCTTATAACAATTTGCGCCTGTAGCTTAAGGCAGAGAGCAGCGGTCTTCTAAACTGCGGGATGCTGGTTGGAGTCCAGCCAGGCGTGCCAGAATTAAAGATCAAAAGGGGTGGTATCCGGCTGGATGAGGAGACTGTTTGCTAAACAGTTGGCCCAGGAGGTTTGCAGGTTCGAGTCCTGCACCACCCGCCAGGCTGATCTAAAAATTACGTGCGGGTGTAGCCCAACGGCAGAGGCGCTTGCCTTAGGAGCAAGCCAGTAAGAGTTCGAATCTCTTTGCCCGCACCAT
This sequence comes from Chloroflexia bacterium, assembly GCA_036261665.1. GTDB lineage: Bacteria > Chloroflexota > Chloroflexia > Chloroheliales > Chloroheliaceae > 54-19. The sequence goes on along the minus strand of DATAKM010000148.1, from coordinate 88,372 downwards.
CAAACTGGCATAGCCCAACGGCAGAGGCGGCAAGCTCAAACCTTGCACAGTGGCGGTTCGAATCCGTCTGCCAGTACCATTCAGGAGCAGGTCTGGCCCAACTGGCAGAGGCACCCGGCTTAAACCCGGTCCGGTGCCGGTTCAAATCCGGCGGCCTGCACCATTAAAGGCTGTTGTAGCTCAGAGGTAGTAGCGTGGCCCTGAAAAGGCCGAGGTCGCAAGCTCGAAACTTGCCAGCAGCACCATTTCTATTGAGATGTAGCTCAACCGGTAGAGCGCCCGCCTGTTAAGCGGTCTAGTAGTGGTTCAAATCCACTCATCTCAGCCTTATTTTGAGGTATCGTCTAACCCGGTAGGACGCAAGATTTTGGCTCTTGTTATCCTGGTTCAAATCCAGGTACCTCAGTTTGTCAAAGGGCGCTTGTGATGTAACAGCAGCATACTTCGCTTCCAACGAAGCCGTCCCGGTGCGAATCCGGGTAGGCGCTCCATTTTGAAAGGCCGGGTTAGCTCAGTTGGTAGAGCCGCCGCCTTGTAAGCGGAAGCGCGGGAGTTCGAAGCTTCCACTCGGCACCTTATTTTTCTAAAGGAGATGTCCGCTAACGGCAGGCAACCAGTCTCTCACCCTGGCAACGCGGGTTCGACTCCCGCCATCTCCACCAGCATATAGGCGGCAGTAGTTTAAAGGCAAAATGGTTGCGTGCCATGCAACCGATACGGGTTCAATTCCCGTCTGCTGCTTCAAAAAATCATGGCCCGTTAGCCTAGCCCGGTTCAAGGCATCTCTTTGTCAAGGAAAAGATCAGGGGTTCAAATCCCCTACGGGTCGCCATTACAGGCACATAACTCAGGGGTAGAGTAGCTGTCTGATATACAGCCGAGGTTGGTTCGAATCCAACTGTGCCTATTGAGGGCGTGTAGCTCAGAGGAAAGAGTTTCAGTCTGCGAAGCTGAAGGTCACTGGTTCGAGTCCAGTTACGCCCGCCATATTCGAGCGCATAGCTTAACGGTAAAGTAGCTGGCTCTTACCCAGTAGTATCCGGGTTCGAATCCTGGTGCGCTCACTTTTCGTAATGGACGTTTAGCTCAGTTCGGCCAGAGCAGCCGCGTGGTAGGCGGCAGGTGGCAGGTTCGAGGCCTGCTGCGTCCTTTTTTGGGAATGTAGCTCAGAGGATTAGAGCGGCACGTTTCGACCGTGCGGGTCGCGGGTTCAAGTCCTGCCATTCCCTCCATTTACTAGAAGTAAACATAGTCCCGTAGCTCAACGGTTGAGCAGGATTCTTACAAAATCAAGGTTGGGGGTTCGATTCCCTCCGGGACTATCACTCTAAATGGGCTGCGTAGTTTAACGGTAAAATCCTCGTCTCCAAAACGAGCGGATGAGCGTTCGAATCGCTCCGCGCCTGCCATTATTCTTCTCTAGCTCTCTCCAATCCGAGCGTGTGGCTGACTGGGTAAGCAACGGCCTTTTAAGCCGTGACAGGTGAGTTCGATCCTCACCACGCTCATTCACCCTCTTTTACCGCTGACTTTTATTCCACCAGGGATTTTCTCATCTCTAAAATTTGTGATATATTGAACAATATGCTTTCCTGACCGTGCCTTTTGATACTGTCCGGTACTCCTCAGTGGTAAGAGACTCTCAGGATTTTGACTGCTAAATAAATTGGGCGGTCAGGCTCCGCTGGCAGTTTTTCAATTCGAGCGGCGGCCCCTCGAACAATACTTCACCTCCGGCGCTACCACCTTCCGGGCCAAGATCAATAATCCAGTCGGCCTGCCGTATCACGTCCAGGTGATGCTCGATCAGAATGACCGTATTGCCGCTATCAACCAGGCGGTCAACAATCCGCATCAAAACCCCGATGTCGGAAAGATGCAGCCCGGTAGTCGGTTCGTCCATTACATAAATGCTGCCCTGCTTGTGCAGTTCGGTTGCCAGTTTCAGGCGTTGGGCCTCGCCGCCCGAAAGGGTACTGAGTGGTTGACCCAACTTCAGATAACTCAGCCCGACCTCGTACATGGACTGCAACACAGTACGCACCTTCTTCTCGCTGAAAAACTCGACAGCTTCCTCCACCGTCATGTCCAGCACATCGCTGATGGTCTTGCCGCGCAGATGATATTCCAGCACTTCCGGTTTGAAGCGTTTACCTTCACAGATTTCACAGGTCTGGGAGATACCTTCCATAAAAGCCAGGTCAACATAGACTACTCCCAGGCCGTTGCAATTCGGGCAACTGCCTTCGGAATTGAAACTAAAAAGTGATGGACTGACATTGTTGGCACGGGCGAAGGCCTGTCGAATGTCGTCCATAATCCCGGCGTAGGTGGTCGGGGCGGAGCGGCTATTGGCACTTACGCGCGATTGGTCAATCGCCAGAACTTCAGGACGCCGCTCCAAAAAGACTTCATTAATCAGGGTGCTTTTACCCGAACCGGCGACTCCCGTTACAACAGTCAGTACGCCGGTGGGAATATTGACTGTTACATTTTTCAGGTTGTGCAAATTGGCGTTCTGCACGGTGATAAAGCCGGTTGGTTGGCGCACCTTCTGCTTAACCGGGAAATGTTGCTTCAAGAATTGGCCAGTCAAAGTGGCAGCCTGTTTGAGGTCGTTAAAGTTGCCTTCAAACACCACCTTGCCGCCGTGTGTTCCGGCTCTGGGGCCCAGGTCAACGATATGGTCGGCGATGGCTATCACATCCGGGTCGTGTTCTACCACCAGCACGGTATTACCCTTATCGCGTAGCTTTTTCAGCAGACCGTTGAGGCGGGCGACATCGTGGGCGTGTAACCCGATGCTCGGTTCGTCTAGAATATATAGCATCTCGGTCAGGCTGTTGCCCAGGTGCCGGATCATCTTGATGCGCTGCGACTCACCGCCGGAGAGGGTCGAAGTTTCCCGGCTAAGGGTCAAATAACCCAGACCAATATCGACCAGATGTTGCAGGCGTTCAATCAGATTGGCAGCCACCTTCATAGCTACCGGATCGGTAAAATCCTTTAAGAAATCGATCAGGGCGGTGGCTTCCATTTCAGAGAGTTCGGCGATATTCCGGCCACCGATCTTGCAGTTTAAAACCGCCTGATTAAGACGTGCCCCGTGGCAAACCGGGCACGTCTGCGAGTTGGTGTATTGCTCAAATATCGCCCGATTCCGGTCGGACATAGCAGCCGTGTCCTTCTTGATATACATGCGGTTAAAACGCTCCACCAGTCCTTCATAAGGCGAACTGAATGGTCGCTGGGAACTAAATTCGCCTCCCCACACAACCCTGTAGTCGTCCGCCCCGTACAACAGAGCTTGCAACTCCGCCTCACTGTAGTCCTTGATTGGTTTATCGTTATCGAACAGGCCCGCAAGGGTGTACATCTTCCACAGCCACTTACCGACCTTGAATTCGGGGTGCAGGATTGCTCCGCCGTTCAGCGACTTGCTGCGGTCAAGAAACCTGTCCAGGTCGAGTTGCACCGTCTTACCGATGCCTTCACACTCGGGGCACATTCCCTGCGGCATATTAAACGAGAAGGCAAAAGCCTGCCCGACATAAGGTTGCCCAACCCGCGAAAAGAGCAATCGCAGCAGGCTGGCAATATCGGTATAGGTGCCGACCGTCGAGCGTGATCCGCCACCGACGCGCTTTTGGTCGATAATGATTGGCGCGTTCAAGTTTTCGATGTAGTCTACTTCCGGCTGACCGTAATGCGGCAGAAAACCCTGCACAAAAGCCGTAAAGGTCTCGTTAAGCTGGCGCTGGGCTTCCGCAGCAATGGTATCAAAGACCAGCGAAGATTTGCCGGAACCGGATACTCCGGTGAATACCGTAATTTTTTGTTTGGGAATTTTTAATGAAATGTCCTTGAGGTTATTCTCCCGGGCACCATAAACCTCAATGAACTGGCGTTCGGTCATTAATTATCTCCTTTTCGGATCAGGGATAGTGAGTCCGGTCAGTTTGTAGACTACCATTCTATTTTAGAACACACATGCAAGTAGCTACTCACTACAATGGAGCTAACGCCCACAATCAGAAAGACTTTAAAAACAATCTTCAAGATTCTTGTTTGGTGCTGGGTTGAGATGTATGTTGTGATGTAAAAGGTAGGAAACCGAGCAAGTTAAGCGGGTTGAAGCGAGTGGTATAATGTATTTTCTTAATAGCATAGTCGGGCCTTAGTACAACAGCGCCCAGGTTTACCGCGCACTTTTAAAAGGGTTGGCAGGACGCACCCTGCACGAGGATTGGGTGTGACCCCCAACATCTTCTCCTCTTACCCTCCGCGGATTTAGGCGCGGTTGTACTTAGACTGAGCTGGTAAGCAGATAAATCGGAAACGAAAGAGAAACAGAAACGAACGAATGAGAGTAATCAGTGGGGAAGCGCGCGGGCATACTTTAAAAGCCCCTAAAGGCATGAGCACCAGGCCCATGGCGGATAAGATTAAAGGGGCAGTCTTTTCAATGCTCGAAAATATTATGGATCGCCTGGAGCACGAGGAGTATGGGCGGGTGCTGGACCTTTACGCCGGGTCCGGTTCAATCGGTATAGAAGCCCTCTCGCGTGGAGCAACCTGGGCGGACTTTGTAGAAACAAACGCGGGGGTCTGCCGGGTAATCAGCGATAACCTCGAACATACCAAAATGACCGGACGGTCCAGGGTGAACAACCGGACGGTGCAGTCTTTCCTTAATAATCCGCCTACCGCGCCCGGTAGCGCCGGTAGCAAAAGGGCCGCAGGGGGCTTACACCGCCGCAAGGGAGGGGAGCGGCGCGACCAGAAATATGATTTTTTAGCCGAAGTACCGCTAGAAGCCGCCGTAGTGGAAGCGCCTTCCGAGGAGAAGAACGAGGCTGAAGCTATACATAAAGAATTTCAATATGATATAATATTTCTTGACCCGCCTTATGCCGATCCTAAAATTCCCGCTACCCTGGAGCATGTGGCTCGTAGCGGTTTAGCTAAACCGGACGGATTGGTCGTGATAGGTCACTCGCCCCGCGTAGTGCTAAAACCTTCCTACGGTGAGGACACCGAAGCTGGCAAACGGTTGAACTTGCTACGCTACCGCCGGCATGGCGACTCTGCCTTCTCAATCTTTTTAGCGGGTGACCCGGCCCGGTATGGCTTTGGCCCCGATATCGAAGAGGATAATTCGGCGGATAGCGAAACACAACCACTTGATATTGAATCTGAAGATTTAGAGTTAGAGCAATAAACCTCACCTGCGCCGGAGCAGGCAGCCAGAACCTCCGGCCAGTAATGGCTTTTTCGACGGAAACCAGGTAAGCTTTCGGCATATTCAGAGACTCACAGTTTTCAATTTACAGTGCGGAAAGTTTACCGGCAATAGTGAGAGGAGAAGGCGAATTGATCCTGGCGCTCTACCCTGCAAGTTTTGACCCCGTTACTAACGGCCATCTCGATGTTGCCCGCCGGGCCGCCGCTTTATTTGACGAACTGGTTGTCGCCGCTTTCGATGCTCCTAGTAAAAACCTGCTCTTTACAACCGAAGAACGGGTAGCTATGATAAAGGAAGCGCTCAAAGACCTGCAAAATGTACGGGTCGAGAGCTATACCGGCCTGACGGCCCACCATGCCGTAGAAATCGGCGCAAAAGTTATAGTACGGGGATTGCGTACTGTCAGTGACTTTGAGTGGGAATTACAACTGGCCCAGAACTACCGCCATATAGCGCCTAATCTCGAAATCGCCTGCTTGATGACCAGCCAGAATTACTCCTTCATGAGTAGCAGTATGGTCAAAGAGATAGCCAAGTGGGGTGGTGATGTCAGTCAGATGGTGCCACCGCACGTCATGCAAGCGCTCTACCAGCGCTATGGCCGCTCGGAAAGATAAAACGGTAAGGATACAGGTTACTTTAAGTGAGTTGCAGGCAAGTTGCTCTGCCTGTAAAAGTAATCTAATGGCATAGGGCTAAGTTTGAAATAGATGCTGTGTTATGGATATAGATTATTTAATTGACCGGCTAGAAGCCCTTATACAGACCGGCAAACGAGTACCGCTCTCTAACCGCGTAATGGTGGATGAGCAGGAATGTTATGCCCTGATTGACCAGATGCGTGCGGTGATTCCTGAAGAAATCAAAGCCGCCAAGCGCGTCCTGACCAATCAAAATCATATTATAGAAGAAGCTGACGAAACCGCCCGCCAGATTGTCGAACAGGCCGAACAGGAACGCCGCATGATGATCGAGCAGGAAGGACTGTTAGTTGAGGCCGAACGGCAGCGCGACATAATAATTAGCGATGCCGAGCAGGAAGCCTTTGACCTGCGTTCTCAGGCTCAGCAGATGTACGATGAGGCCGAGTCTCAGGCTCAGCAAATGCGCGAAGGTGCCAACCAGTATGCCATCCAGGTCTTACAGGAACTGGATACTATGCTGGATAAAAACCTGACCATGGTGCGAAACGGCCTGCAACAGTTTATGCAGGAGGCAGAGCAGTACCAGCAGCGTATTGACGAGTACCAGCGCAACTATCGCCCGCAATATGCCCCAACCAAAGCGGAACTGGCGGCAGGGAGAACCAGGACGGCGGCCAATACTCAGCCACCCGCAGCCACTCGGCCACGCGCTGTCCCAAATCCGCCCGAACAAGCGGAAGAACGTCCAGCGCCACGCACACTCGAACAGCGTAAACCAGCTAGCCCGGCCCCTTCACCGGAACCGGAGGCAAAACCGGCGGCGCGTCCTGCTTCTTCGACCGGAATGAGCCGGCCCACTACCAGTCAGCCCGCTGCTACGCCAAAGCCCAGGACCGGTCCTACGGGGCCATCTACGCCGCCGGCCCGCCCGGCCTCTTCTCAGCCCGGTAGCGAAACCAGGCCTACCAGCCGCCTGAACCTGGTAACTCCAGGTTCCAGCCCGTTACGAGCGGTGCCGAAAGTGACCAGCCGTACAAATGAAAATGACGACTTAAACGATGATGATGACAGTTATGCCTCTGATCCGGATTATGATGAAATAGCTAATCCCCGTAACCCGCAAACTAATCGGCCTGCGCGTCCTCCTTTCTAAATCGGACTCTGTTTGTAGGTCTTAATTTTGCAAGAATTATAGTACCCGGCGAAAAAGGATTAAAAGGCTGGCCGGGTTTGTTACTTACGCAGTAGATAGCATTCGAAAATTGGTAAGAAAATGAAAAATGACGATTTAAATCACGGCAATACTCCCGGCACTCCCGCACGCCGTTCCCGCTTTAACTTTAATTACAATCGCCCTGAGACGACTGCGCCTTCGGAAAGCCATCCTCATCACCGGGAGCGCGACCAGCATACTCACGAGGCCCGTTCGGTTAGCCAGCCTCATCTTACCGGGCATAAGAATCTGCATACCGAGAAAACCGGCCCCCTGATTTTCAACGTGGCTTCGCTGCTGCGCGACTATGAAGGCGCTCACCGCGACTACGATTTCGAGCAAGATCACCTGGTTTTAACCGAGGAAGAAGGGGCTAAACCGGCCGAGGCCACCAATATTGAAGGCCATGTGCGCCTGACCAAAGTGCGCCACGATATCCTGGCCCAGGGGCAGGGCGAAGCAGATGTAGTGCTGGAATGTGTGCGCTGCCTTAACGATTTTGACTATCATGTCAGTTTTGACATTGAAGAGGTCTTCCACCCGTCAATTGATATTATTACCGGGGCACCGGTTAAAGTTGAAACTATAGACGAAGAATCTGATTTGAAGCTGGATTCTAACCATTTGCTCAACCTGGGAGAAGCCATTCGGCAGCAAATCCTGGTTAATTTACCGATTAAGCCAATCTGCGGAGATGATTGCCCGGGTCTGCTGACTGAACTGGAACGGATTAATCAAACTTCCACCATTAAAGATAGTGAGGAAACGGCAGAGGAAGAATCCCCGGCGGACCCGCGTTGGGCAGCGCTTTCGAAGCTTCTACAAGCAGAAGAAGATAACAATAACTCGAAATAGATTTTGTGCGAGAAATCTTTTTCCAGAAAACTAATTGAGAGAGCCGGCCAGCGATAAGGCCGGTTCTATTTTTGTAGCTATGGGTAAAGTAAAGTAAAACGTGCTGCCCGCACCGGGCTGGCTTTCCACCCACAACCTGCCGCCGTGCAATTCCACCAGCGAGCGAGCAATCGCCAGGCCCAGGCCGGTGCCGCCCTTACCACCGTGAATGCGGTAAAACCGCTCGAAGATTAGCTCCTGTTCGTGCAGAGGAATGCCCGGACCATTATCCTGAATACTTACCTGCAACTCGCCTGCCTTCTCAATCACGCTTAATTTGATATGCCCGCCTTTTTGAGTGTAGCGCTGGGCATTAGAGAGCAGATTGGTAATGATCTGTTCTAAGCGGCGACGATCAGCATAAGCATTTTTAAGATTGGGGGCAATTTCCAGATCGAGTTGCTGGCGTTTGCTGTCGGTTAGCGGTCTGAGGGTAGTAGCTACATCCAGTGCAACTTCGGCCAGGCACAACGGCTTTGGAGAAATTTTCAATCTGCCGTTTTGCAGCTTGGCCATATCGAGAATATCGGAAACCAGCCCGCTGAGGCGTTCGGTGTTGCGGTCAATATTATGGAGAAGACGGTCGGTAGTTTCATTCTGGTGGCTGGAAGCCTGCGATAACATCAGAATAGTGGACGCTTTTATTGAAGTCAAAGGAGTTCTTAGTTCATGGGAAACAGTGGAGAGAAATTCGCTTTTCATCTCTTCCAGTTCTTGCAGGCGGGCTACATTACGGCGCTCCATTTCATATAAGCGGGCATTCTTGGCCATGAGCGATAACTGGCGGGCCAGCGAGGCCACTATTTCCTGGTCACTCAAGGTAAAAGCCGGTCCCTGCTGGCGGAGTAAGGCTAAAGCCCCGCTGGAACCATCCTCGGAAGTTAGCGGCACGACCAGCACAGAAGGATAATTGGTATCAGGATCTTCGATCTGTTCGAGTTCCTCAGAAGTGTACTTTGGCTGGCGTAAGATAACCCCTTCTTCCAGTACCGCTTCAAGGTCATTACGGCTTAAGAGCAAAGGACCAATTTTAAGCCACTCACCGTTTTCATCATCTTTTGAGCCATTTTCCACCTCTGCCGGCTCAAAGTCCTCATCAACCCCATACCAGACCGCGTCCAGTTTCCAGGTGCTTTCATCCGGGAAATAGTCGGCCAGAAAAGCCACACAGGCGTCTACTTCTAGAGCGTCGGGCAACTCTTTGACCGTACTCTGCATCAGTTCATCCAGGTTCAGGCTGGCATTAAGGCGCTCGGTCAGACGATTAAGCGACGATAGAGCGACAACCTGCCGGTTTAATTCAGCAGTCAGAGCTTTTTCACGCTTTACCAGGGCCCGTTCCTGCTCAAGCGCTTTAGAAATCGCGCCGCAAACACTGGCCCAAATAAACATGCCCAGCACCAGGCTCAAAACTATAGTAATGCTCAGTTCATTCCACTGCTGCCCAGGTAAAAGCATGGCGGCAATGGCGTAAAACATCGCCGTTACGGCAGTATAAGTGAGCAAGCCGCTGGGAGTGAAAAGCTGGGAGGCTTCGACAATAATTAAATAGACCAGAAAGACAAAGGGGCTGTAGATGCCGCCGCCAAAGCCGGTAAGTAGCCCGACAATGACCGCATCCATGACTGCCAGCCAGATGCGATGTTCGCGGTTAGTGACGTAGGCGCGCAGCACCAGTAAGGCGCTGTTATAGACAACAACCAGGGCGGTAAACTGGAGAGCGCGAGCGGCATTCTCAATGCCACCTGAACTGCTGACCACGTACAATTGAATAGCCAGCGCCAGGCCGATTACCAGCCAGCGCAACATGATAAGCACCTGCTCCAGTGAATAGGGCAGGTGATGGTCAGAAGTTATCACGCTGGATTGTACCAGGCCGCTACTACGCAGGCGGCTACGCCAACCGGCCGGAGTGAGCCTGTTAACCGGTCTGAGCGCGACTCTTATTCTGCTGCGAGACCGTAATGTTGCCAACTATTTTTGATCTCCCTTGATCTCACTCTCGGTAGTTCCAGTCGTAGCCAGGTTCTGACGATTAGACGCCAAAACCATCTCCCGGCGGCGGCGTTTTTCCTCTTCCCGTGCCTCCTGTTGCCGCTCGGCTTCCTGCATGGCTTTCAGGCGCGCTTCCCGGCGCTGGTTATAATTCATAAAATAAAAGAGCCTATCCCCGGCAGCATAGCCTATCAGCAGAGCCAGCAGAAAGAGGCCCATATCAAAGGCGCTGCCCAGTCCCGGCACTTCGTTGGTGCCAAAAAGGTTGTAGCGCAAATTTGCCAGGGTCATAAAGCTGACGAAAGAAACATCCAGGCCGACAAATATAGAGACAACTATTTTTAACGCTTTAGGCATAAGGCATCCCAACAACAGCTAAAATATATAGAAATGTAGCAAGCCCCTGAGCAAGGAGCCTGCTACAGCCAACTTACTAGTAAAAATCAGGCCGCAGCCGGTTTTTTCGGCGCGGGCAGTACTCGCCAGGCAATTACAATAGCGATTAAACCTACCAGCCCAATACCACCAATCGTCGCGAAATTAATAATGGTTTGAGTAGTAGTATTGCCAGGCTGTAAAACAAAATCTACCCAGGTCGAAACAGCCTTTTTACTGAGGCGTTCGCCGTTGCCGCCATCCCAGACGGCGAAAGCGATTGTCGTAGCATCGCCCGGGTTAAATTGAGCAGCCGTTTTATTGTCGCCCAGGCTAAGCGGGCGGCTGAAAATTACGCTCCAGGTATGGGTAGCTTCATCATAGGAAGCGCTGCTATCAGGGTCCAGGTTAGCGGTATCCTGCAAGAAGCCAATGCCGGGCCCGACATAGTTCTTAACCGCCTTACCGCTACCGGTCACAATGCGGCTATCCCCGGCTACCCCGGGGTCGCGCTCGGCTTTCCACTGCCAGATGTTCACCTGGGAATCTGGCTGGCCCATACAGCGGAAAGGCTGATGTCCCGGCAAGAGGATTAGCGGAAACTCAACCGCAACCGAATCGGTGTAAATATTCTTGCCAACCTCACTGAAGACATTTTTGGTATTATCCTGCCACTGCACCAGGACCGCCATAGTCTTGTCATTGAAAGCGGCCCGAGCGCGAAGCTGCAAAATACTACCTCCCTGTTCCGGCGCAATGTATTGAGCGCTGAGCGGCACAACGGTAGTGCTTAACTTACCGGTAGGATTACCGTTAGCATCCGTTTCCTTGCTCAGGCTGTTCTTGCGATCTTCACTCCAGACGGGAGATTTCAGATTCAGTAATTCTGAGTCGCTCACCGTTGGCTCGTAAGCCGCATTCAGCTTGGTAGAGTCGCTGCTGACCGGTTGAAAATCTACCATCCACATGCCCAGGGCCAGGGCGAAAGCAGCCACCAGCACCGGTAAAGGTGAACGCAACAGGCGCTGCCAGCGCGGGAGAGGGCGGACGGTTATTTCAGGCTGGTTTTCCTGTATAGACTGCGGCGTATCTAATTGCTGTTCCATAATTATTCTCAGCCTCCCTCTATGAACTCTGCCCGCTTGGTTGTGGCAAAACTACCGGGGCAACATGCAATCCCGACAGGTAGTCTACAATCTGCTGCCGCTCCTGGTCGGTCATTTGTATGGTCGGCATAAAGGTTGGCTTCATGGGCCAGAAATCGGTACGCTTGTCATCCTTGAACCAGGGCATCAGGTTCGGGCCGCGCTGGTCGGAGGGCATGGCCGAAGGATTCTTAATCCAGTCGTTGAGCCACTGGGCGGTACGCCTGCTGCCAACTTCGGTCAGATTGGGGCCAAGAGTGCTTCCGGCGCTCCCAAAAGTATGGCAATTGATGCAACCTTTGGTCTGAAGCATCTGCTTAAGGCCGGTCAACTTCTCACCGGGATTATTGGGGTCGCGATTGCCTAGAATCTTGCGGAGAGCTTCACGGTTGGTAGCGGCTTCCTGTGAAGCCGGGCCTTTCTGAGTATCATCCGCTTTTGCGTCATCGGCCAGTTGTTGTTTTTGCTGCGCGGTACGCGTTTCCAGCTTGCCGTACTTATCCGGGAATTTTACCGCCAGCACTTCAGCAGTTGTCGAGGGGTACTGCTGTTTCTGAGCGTCATTAGCCGGTATATCAGCCAGGAAGTTGGGCGCAGCCGTATACCGCAAGGGCACTGTCCAATCCGGATGGGTAATGAAGGTAATCAGGTCTTCGATCTGCTCCTCGTTAAGCGGTCCACCGTAATCCTTCGACCAGGCAGGCATCTGAATACCCGGTTGAGGGCTGTACTGGCCGCGCTGTAAAACATTCCGGATAAAAGAGGTTACCGAGTTTTCATCATACTTAGGGTTATCTGCATGCCATTCATCCCGGTTAAGGGCGGGGCCAATTGCTCCCTCACCCTGTGGCCCGTGACACTGTGAGCAGTTCGCGGCGAAAAGTTTCGCACCAGATTCCGCGCCTGTCTCAACAGTATTCTTCATGGTTGTGTCGGCCCTGGAATTATCGTACAGCACGTAAACCACCATGCCTAGCACGACGAACAGCGCAAACGAGATGCTTAGTATCATTCGGGTGGACATCGGCTTACCTTCTATTCTAATTAGAGGTTAACCCCTAAAGTTCTAAGCTTTGACCTGATCGCTGACCTTGGCTTCTTCACGCTTGGTAATCTTGCCGGTATTAACCGAGATTGTGCTGCCGGAAATAACCACCTGCATAATATCGAGCGGGCGCGGCGCGGGACCGGCAAAGTTTTGCCCGGTAATTAGATACTCCGAACCGTGGCAGGGGCAGTGGAAAATACCCTTATAAGTCTTGCCACCGTAAGTGCCATCCTCACTTTCGCGCCAGGGAACGGTACAACCGAGGTGTGCGCACTTCCAGTAAAGGGCCAGGTAACCGCCACCATCTTCGGGCAGGGTATGAACCAGGTAGAAACGGCCTTCCGCTATACGCGTTACCGAACCGGGCGGGAACTGCGCAAGATCGCCTACTTTGATAGTGCTGCCGAAAGTACCTACCTTTTTGGGCCAGAAAAAGGCAACATAGGTGCCTGCGGCTCCAATCAGGCCAGCCGTTAGCGAGCCCAGAAAGGCGCTTCGCATAAAACGGCGGCGGGTTAGTGCAGGGTCAATCGGGGGGTTACTTTCCCCTGGTAGCTCTGGGCTGGGAGGAGGAGTTTCCTCCGGCAAACCTTCAGAAACAACTACCGGTTTACCATCCTTGTATATGATCGCCATCTCTATCGCTCCTCGCGCTCCGACCGGTGATAGTACAATTGCCAGCCGGAAAAACTCATTCGCTGAAAAGGATTGATTATTGCAAAGGGACAGGCCATTTAGCCGTCCCGTCAAATTCTAAATTGGTCGTTTAAAAGCCCACCACAGCCAGTCAAACTGTTGTCCATAGCCTCGGAAAGCCGTACCGACCAGGGTTGTAATGGCAAACGAAACGGCAAACCCCGTAAAAAGGGCCATGAAAACGTCGCGGCGGTCGGCATTGAACCGTTTCCGGACCAGGAAAACCAGCAGGCCCGAGAGTATAAACATGATACCAATCGGAATTACCCAGTTGGACATCACGATATCCAGCGGTGTTACGCTGACATTGAACAGGCCGGCGGGAGATAAATCCAGTTGGGGGTCGCCACCGGGAATGGGCACTTTAATAGTGGTGAGCAAACCTTTTCCGGTCGCGTCTGGAAAACTATTCTTCATCAAGGTTTTGATCGGGAAGAAATTATCCAGGGCGATCAGGAAAGCCAGCCAACCGGCGGTATAGATCGCGCTAAAAATTACCACAGCCTTGCCACGTTCACTGGTGAACCAGCGGCCCATTTGCCCCGGACCCAGGTCAAAGTACGGAACCAGGGCGATCAAGACCAGGGCTACGGTGGGTACGATAACCCCAGCCAGACCTCCGTCCATGTGCAGCAGGAGTTCTTGCAGGTTTAAGAAGTACCAGGGCGCTTTAGATGGATTGGGCGTCAGTTCCGGGTTAGCCAGGTCTTCCAGCGGTGCGTTGATAAAAGCGGAAGTGATAAAAAGCGTCACTGTAAAGACCACCGCGCACAGGAACTCAATCATGAGCAGGTGCGGCCAGACATGCACAATGGTTGAAGGCTCTTTGGTCGGGATAAATCCGGCCTCGCGTTTCACTACCGCCAGCAGACGGTGAGGTCGCGCTTTATCAAGCGGATTAGAGGGGTCATGCCGCCTGCGGGCTTCGACACGCCGCTCCTGGGTAGTCTGGGTAACTTGAGCAGTTGGTTCCGGTTGCTGAGTCTTGGGCTCCTGACTGGTGTCAGCCATACACGACTCCTTCTAACTAATAAAAGCAAAAGCCAGATAATTCCCTCGGAAGCAAAGAACACCAACAAAGCTTGTTGAAACGGGCCGGACGGATAGTTTCTTAACTATTAAGTCCAGCGCTATTCGTGAATTAAAGACCGCCGCTGAAGCCGTCTTTGCGCACGCGCCAGAAGTGAACGGCAATTAACACCGCCGCCGCCAGTGGTAAGGCAATCACGTGCAGGGTGTAGAAACGGATCAGGGCGTTCTGGCCGATTTCGTAACCGCCGATGAGCAGGAATTGTGCTTCCGGGCCTACAAATGGCGTGGCTTTGGCGATGTTGGTGCCGACCGTTACTGCCCAGAAGGACAACTGATCCCATGGCAAGAGGTAACCGCTAAAACTGAGCAAGAAGGTCAGCACCAGCAACAGTACCCCTACCACCCAGTTGAATTCGCGGGGCGGGCGGTAAGCCCTGGTATAGAAGACCCGGCACATGTGGAGAAAGACCACAATCACCATGGCGTGAGCGCCCCAGCGGTGCATATTGCGCAAGAACTGCCCGGCAAAAACTACAGTCTGTAAATCTTTAATATCCTGGTAGGCCTGCGTAACCGAAGGTACATAGTAGAACATCAGCAGTACCCCGGAGACTGTCAGGACCAGGAAGAAGAAAAACGAGAGGCCGCCCAGGCAGAAAGTGTAAGTAACCTTCAGTGAAGCGCGCCGGATAGTAGTCGGATGCAGGTGGAGAAAAACGTTACTCATGGTAGCGAGCGAACGAGTACGAGCGCTGTCCGGCCAGCTATGCCTGAAAACACTTTTGTAGAGGCGTGAGCCAAAAGCACCAGTAGCCTGTAGCACCTGGTCCAGCGGGTTGCGTGAAACGGGACTTTTCTTTGTCGCCATAGTTCGGCAGCTCCTGGTTCTAATTCAAATTAGTCAGAACGCTATTTGCAGCAGCCTGGCAAGCCAGGCCCTTTACTTCGGAATGGGCGCAATCAGGCCCGGTTCGCTAACATACCAGTGATTCTTCGGGTCACTATACTGGAAACGCGCCATCTTAATAGCCTGAGTCGGGCAGCGCACCACGCACAGGCCGCAACGAATACATTCGTTTTCATCCAGCAAGAGCGTTTGAGCGTTGGCCATCGCCGGGTCAGTCTGGTACTGGTCCGCTCCCGCCACCCCGTCCAGTTCGTGCAAAGGCACCAAGCGGATAATTTTCTCCGGGCAGACATCCACGCAGGCAGCGCACAGAATACAAAGGTCGCTGTCAATCAAGATGTTATAAGCGCATTGCAGGCAGCGGGTAGCTTCCTTCATGGCCATCTCGCGGGTGAACCCGAGTTCTACTTCGGTTTGAAGGTTCTTCTTAACATCTTTGCCCCAACGATCGTTAAGGTCCAGGAAGCGCATTTCCTGGCGCTCCAGCTTTTCATAATCCAGGCTGCGCCGCCAGACTTCCATGACTTCATGGCTGCTGCGCCGGCGAGGAGGTTGCTGTCCGGTCAGGTATTCGTGGATGGAGTTGGCGGCTTTATGGCCGTCGGCGATAGCCGAAATAATGTTACGGGGTCCCTCGGTGAAATCGCCCCCGGCGAACAGGCCCGCTACATTGGTCATCCAGGTATCCGGGTCAACTTTGGGATTGCCGTTGCGCCGCACTTCCACTCCCAGGTCAGGATCAATCCAGGCGGTATCGCTCCACTGGCCCGTGGCAGGAATAACTACATCGCACTCAATAATAAATTCGCTGCCGGGAACCGGTACCGGCGAGCGGCGGCCCTTGGCGTCCGGCGCACCCAGTTTATTGCGGATAAACTTGATGCCGCGCACTTTGCCATTCTCATCGCCCAGCACTTCTACCGGAGAAGCCAGGTAGATGAAATGAATGCCTTCCAGTTCGCTTTCTTCAATTTCGTACTCTTCTACCGGGGCTTCCAGCATGGTACGGCGGTAAACCACGGTTACTTCATCCGCTCCCATGCGGCGGGAACTACGGCAGCAGTCCATGGCGGTAAAGCCCATACCGATGATAACCACGCGCCGCCCCATCGAAGCCTGTTCGGGATGATGATAGTTGATCTTTTCCAGCCAGGGTAAGCCGTACTCAAATCCCTCCAAATCTTCACCGGGTATGCCCAGGGTAGCGGGTAACTGGCAACCTGCCGCCAGGTATACCGCGTCAAAGCGATTCATGAGCTCTTTCAGAGGTATATCAGCGTTATGACCGATTTTGGTATTAAGGTGAATCTCGACCCCTAGTGCGTCAAAGTACTCGTTTACCTCATTCTGAACCACATCGCGAGGTAAGCGCCAGATAGGGATACCACCGGTCAACATACCGCCCGGTTCCGGGAACATATCGTAGACCACGCACTTGTAACCCATAATGGTCAGGTCGCGGGCCGCCGTCAGGCCTGCCGAACCGGCCCCCACTATGGCAATTCTTTCCGGTCGTGTGACCGGGGCTCTGCGCGGGACAAATTTATCGCTGCGGTAATCGCTGGAGGAACGCTTGAGCCAGCAGATACGGATAGTCTTATCGATTAAGCCACGCCGGCAGGTGCTTTCACAGGGGCGAGCGCAAATGCGACCGAGGATGCCCGGAAAGACATTATCGCGCCGGTTTAAGATATAGGCTTCATCAAAGCGCCCCTGCGCTACCAGGCCGATATAATTAGAAACATCGGTATGAGCAGGACAGGTATACTGGCACGGCACATTTGTGCGGAACCATTCCGTATCAGGTAATTCGGTGGGATAAGCCTGCTC
This sequence comes from Chloroflexia bacterium, assembly GCA_036261665.1. Taxonomy (GTDB): domain Bacteria; phylum Chloroflexota; class Chloroflexia; order Chloroheliales; family Chloroheliaceae; genus 54-19. The sequence goes on along the minus strand of DATAKM010000148.1, from coordinate 71,348 downwards.
GTTAGCCTCAGCAAAACGAATATCAGCGTTCTTTTGAAGTTTATCGTTAATCATTCGTCGTCGTTATCAACGCCTCCCGTGGCTTTTTGCATCAGCATTACGATAATAATAGAGATTATTACCATGGCAAACACGACGAAAAGTTCAATTGTTTCGCCTACTACCATAAGCCTCACTCCTCCAGGGGATAGCAAATAGCCTTAAACTGCCGAAGCCAGCAGACTAAAATCAGGTACACCAATATCGGTACAGGCAAGTCTTTTTAGAAGGCTTACCCGCAGCCCCTATTCTTCTATCCAGTTTTCGGAACTAAGAAACCTAAACTATAGTATTAGAGGTCACGCGACTATAACCTGAAAGAGGTTTACAAATATATCTCAAACCGTACCGGGCAGGTTTTATTGAGTGAGAGCCAGGTACTATACTCGTTTAAGTTAAGAACGTTAACGCCTGCCAATAATACAAAAGCAAGCAGCCGCAACCTTTAAATTATTTGTAAAATTATAGAGAAAATATGAAACCAAGAGTGTGGGAAGACGCGCTACCTCATTGTTAACGCAACTTTTACAAAGTTGTTACTTCGTGTTTATTATAACATTCTATATAAGCTTGTCAACAATGAGCAGTTTCCTCTCCTTTTGTTTTGCCAAAGGGTGAGAAAAAAGGTAGATGCTACAGAACTCATATTCTCTCATCAACCTCTAATCGGCTGGTATTATTAAAGCATATTTTCTAAATTTTTTGAACCATGAATCGCAACGAATCTTTCACTTTTAGGCGCTTTTTTGGTTAAGAAAAGTGTAGGAGAGGTTAAGAAAGGTTGAATCGGGCTTTTTCAAGACTTTGATTGCGTGATTTGTATTTAATAGTCACCTTATGAAAATGCTATTGAGCTATAAAGCTGGTAGGATAAATAAAGCAGAATATGTAAGTTATTAGAAGGGTCAGCCTTAAGAGGATTAAAGAGTAATGATACTTGTAATCGGTAGTACCGGTTTTATCGGTAAAGAAATCGTCAAACTACTGGCCGAAAAACATCCCGGCCAGGTACGTGCTCTCGTACGCAAATCAAGCAAACGCGGCTTACTGGACAAACTGAGCGGCGTGGAAGTGGTAGAGGGCGATGTGCTGGACCGCGCCTCGCTGGACCGCGCCATGCAGGGCGTTGATACTCTTTACTACTTCGCCGCAGTGGTAGCCAATGTCAAGAATACCAATAATATCTACTGGAAAGTAAACGTTGAAGGAACCCGGAACGCCGTAGCCGCCGCTGAGAAAGCCGGTGTAAAGCGCATCGTGCTTGGCAGCGGGTTGGGAACGGTTGAGGGTAAAGAGGGTAGCTATATGCGGACGCGCTGGCTCATGGAGGAAGCGGTGCGCCATAGCAAGATAGCCTGGACCATCTTACAGCCCAGTATTCTTTTCGGTGAAGGCTCGGAATTTTTCGAAGCCCAGGCGCGCATTATGAAAATGTTGCCGGTAGCGGCCCTGCTGGGCGGAGGCAAGACCCGTTTCCAGCCTATTTACGTTGGAGATGTAGCCCGCGCTTCCGTTGAGGCAGGCGAACGCGAGGACAAAGCCGGCAAGCAAATTGAACTGGGTGGTCCCGAATACTATACCTACAAAGAACTGGTCAACCTGATGCTGCGCACCCTCAAGATTAAACGGCTAAAGTTACCCTTGCCGCTGTGGGCTGCCCGCATTAACGCTCTCCTGATGAGCGTTCTGCCAAAGCCGCCCCTGACCCTGGCTACCCTGGAATTGTTTGATTTTGACAACATTACACCCGACCCGCAGATTGTCGAGCATGAATTCGGCTTCAAGCCGGTACGCCTGAAGGACTACCTGAACGAACACGGTATCAGGCTTAAATAAAAAGCTTGTGGAGATCAGCTATTCTCGCTATAATTCTTTTAGCGAGAGTTAAAAGAATTAAATTCCTCAAAAGGCTAAATTATAAAGCTTTTAACCAATCGAGGTTTTTGTACCTTAAAAAACCCGCTGCTTTGCCAGGTAGCGGGTTTTTTAATGAGGAATAAGAGCTATGGAAATCAAATTCAGCACTTTTAGTAAAGCTATGGCTGCCGACCGCGAGGTGCTGTTACAGGCCCTGAAAAGTTCAGACTTTGCCACATGCAAGTTTGCGTTAGAGGTATTGGGTGAGCTTCGCGAAAACCGGGCAACCGAACCCCTGATCAATTTTCTCAAACATCCTTATCTTCAGTATGAAGCGGCACTGGCTTTACGCAAAATGGAAGTTGACGTTATACCGCTGTTGCTACCCTTCTTAAAGAGTGAAAATAGCCTCTTGCAAGAAAAAACTATTGGAGTTCTGGCAATCCTTGGAGATCACAGGGCGCTTGAAGGCGTTGTAGCGCTTCTTAAAGAAAACGGGGATGAAAAAATTCGTGCTACAGCCGCTCGAAACCTTCACAAGTTCAAAACCGAAGAAGCCCTGTCACCGCTTGTAGAGAGATTACTGGACGACAGTTCGAGCAAAACTCGCGATGCTGCGGCTTTTTCGCTAGGGCTCTTGCACAATCCTCAAGCTCTGCCGTACCTGTTAAAAGCGGTTGAACAGGAAAAAGATCAAGAGGTAAGAGACAGTGTAATCCAGGCGCTCGGCAGCTTAGGAGACAGAGGCGCAGAAGCAAACTTGCTTACAATTCTAGAAGATGAGGCGCTAGATACTCGGACACGAGTGTATGCAGCCAGTTCTTTAGCCGAAATAGGTTCTGCCGCCGTAGTGGATCGTTTAAAAATAATAGTACAGAAAGAACCTGATAACGATTGGGCGGGAAGCTTTGGAGAGATTTTAGCGGAATTAAACCCTGAACTGGCGTTAGAACCTTTATTGCAAATAGCTCGTCGCAGCAAAGATAATGATATTGACGGAGTGGTTAAAGGCCTGGGCTATACTAAAAGCCCTCTGGCGGTAGAAACCCTCCTTGAAATTTACGAACGTTACAAGCATGAAGAAATGCTGGCTGAAGATATTGTGGCGTCGCTAGGACAGATTGGTATAGCCGATGACAGAGTGGTTACTCTCCTGGCTAGCCTGCTTGATATTAGTTCTGCCAGGTATCGAGGAGGTTTAGGAAAATATGCGGCAAGGGCTCTGGCATCGTTGGGTACAACTGGACTTCTAATTTTGGAAAAAGCCTTAAATAGCGGCAAAGTAGAATTAAAACGTAATGCAGTCGTAGGTATAGCCTCGTTAGATGACAAAGTTCAGGTTAAAGCGCTGCTGGAACCCTTTTTGCAGGATGAAGATAAATTCGTTCGATTTTTTACCAGAGAAGCTTTAGACCTGACAGAGCCATACGAGTTTGCCAGGATGTATCAAGAGGTTATTTAGCTTTAAGCTAAGCAATTATTAGAGGAGAATTAATTTAGCCGGATAGTAAGAAAAAGGGTTGACAGGCCCTAACTGCTATGTTATTATTCTCTACGTACCGAGGCGCAAGCCCAGTACCTCAAAAGGCAATTAGCCGTCGAAAGGAGGAAACAGCAATGTATCCAAATGTCAAACGGCATGTACTCCTAATGAGATATCAGGTGGACAGGTAGGTTGCTTTTTGGATAGACCTTGTGTCAACCAAAGAGGGACTGAATCAAGTCCATAGATGGAAACCCCGTAGGCCGTCAGGTCAGCGGGGTTTTTTCAAATTTATAATTCAAAACATCATTCAAATTAAGATATATGCGAGAGCTCGAATTTTTAATAAATCTGTTAAATCGCTTGCCTGAAATGGAACTGGAAATAAATTGTACCTTTCTGGTAGGGGGACGTATAATCGAGGGCGAATTAATTCCGGCGCGCCAGTACTACCGCCTGCTAGGCGAAAGATTGCGGCGGGCCGGACCTTTTACGAATGATGCCGAGCGCAGCGTAGTAGGAGCGATGGTAACTATTTTCGATAATTTTGCCGGGATTGCTTTTAATATTGAAAATCCGCGTGAAACTCCTTCCCTGAATGAAGAAGATATAATGGATGTCTATCTGCAACGAGCGGTCATACGGGGAGAAAAAGCAGGCGAAGAAGACCAGCAGCTAGGGCTTTTCCACCTTAAACCCCTGGCAGTGCAGGGTTTTAGACTGGGTAGTAGCCGGTCGCTGCGTTGAGCTAACCAGTATAATTAGTCAAAGGAAGGATCAGGAATACCTGATGAGACGAGAACTCTTCGAGCGCGGTTTGCAAGACCTTCAAAACCGCATCCTGAATATGGGTGAGCAGGCGGACAGGGCTTTGCGTCTATCGGTAGAAGCGCTCAAGAGTCGCCAACCGGTACTGGCAGAAGCAGTCATTAAAAACGACCAGGACATAAACCGGGAACGCTTTGGTATCGAAGAAGCCGCTCTAACCTTGATCGCCACTCAGGGGCCGGTGGCGCATGACTTGCGCTTGATTGCCGCAGTGATTCACATTTCATCTGAACTGGAACGCATGGCTGACCACGCCAAAGGAATTGCCCGGCTGGTTGAGATAATGCAGAAAGATGCCTGGGTTGAAATTCCGGACAAAATTCCTGAAATGGCCGCTAAGTGCTCCGAAATGCTAAGGGAAACCCTGGAGGCTATCCGAAATTCAGACGCTGCCGCCGCCCGGCGCATAGCTTACAAGGATGACGAATTGGATCTCTTGTATGAGGCCATTCACCCTGATCTACTTCAAATAATGACTCGGCAGCCGGAGCTGGTCAATCCCGCTACCCATTTACTGTGGGTGGCACACAACCTGGAACGCTTTGGCGACCGAGTCGTAAATATCTGCGAGCGCATCATCTTTGTCGCTACCGGCGAAATGGTGGAAATCAACCAGAACCGTAACGGTTAGAGTATATGGACGACCAGCCTGCGCCACGCCGCAACCGCAGCAAAAAAACCGTAATCAGGGCCAGCGAAATAGGCGCCTATGTCTATTGCCGCCGGGCCTGGTGGTTCAAACGGGTAGCCGGGTTTAATCCTCAGGGTCGGGAAGAGGCTTTCGCCAGCGGCACGGCCGCCCACGCTCGTCACGGGCGACTGGTGCAGCGCAGCCAATGGCAGCGCAAGGCCGCTCTCCTGTTGATGCTGGCAGGCTTAATTCTGCTCCTGATTGTTGCGGTTCTGCTTTTGCGAGTTTAGCTCTTCAGGCAACTTCTATTCCCCTAAGTAACATTCCTTCTTTAAATCAGTACCCTTCAAAAGGCATGATTTCTATTCTCCCTCTGTTTCTACAGGCCTGATTGTTTTAAAATTTGACAGATTATATACCATCCGGTATACTCTATACCGGTCGGTATACTAAGGTTTACAGAATTGGGTAGTGGTTTTAGTGAATAATCGAGCGAACATTCTAAATTGTGCTTTACAACTCTTCGCCCTCCACGGTTACGACGCGGTAGGGGTCCAGGAAATAGTTGAGGCGGCCGGAATTACCAAACCTACACTGTACCACTATTTTGGTAACAAGCAGGGATTGTTAGAAACCCTGCTCAATGAGTATTCTGAGCAGCTTCTTTCGAGTGTCACTAACGCCGTAATTTATGAGCGAGATTTGCCGCGTACACTCACCCGTATAGCGACAGCTTATTTTAATTTTGCACAGGCCAACTCAACCTTCTACCGGTTGCAGCTTTCAACCTGGTTCGCGCCTCCTGCCAGCGCTGCTTATAAGGTAGTGGCCCGGATTAACGAAAAACAGTACAGATTGCTTGAAGATTTATTTATCAGGGCAGTCGAACAGCACGGCAATATGCGAGGCAGACACCAGGCTTATGCCGCCACCTTTTTAGGAATGCTTAACAACTATATTTCACTCTTTTTGAATGGCTATACTCAGCTTTCGGATGAACTGGTACATCAAGCAGTGCATCAATTTATGTATGGAATTTTTTCCTGATTTTTTTTATCTTTTTACTATACCGAACGGTACAATAATATTAATAACAAGAGCCTGAATATAAGGGAGAAGAATTTATGCCTAACTGGGCAGAAGATGCTGTTTTTTATCATATATATCCGCTGGGATTGTGCGATGCGCCGCCCCGTAACGACTTTAACGCGCCGGTTACTCCGCGCCTGGAGCAGTTACATGGCTGGCTCGATCACCTGAAGAATCTGGGTGTTAACGCTCTCTACCTCGGGCCGCTATTCGAGTCATCTACTCACGGCTACGATACCGCCGATTACTACCGGGTAGATCGCCGCCTGGGTAGCAACCAGACCCTGTCAGAGCTGAGTGAGGCTCTTCACCAGAAAGGCATACGCCTGGTGCTGGACGCCGTTTTTAATCACGTAGGACGCGATTTCTGGGCCTTTCGGGATGTCCAGGAAAAAGGTCCGCACTCCCCTTATTGCGACTGGTTTTACAGGCTTGATTTTTCGCAGAGAAGTCCTCGTGGTGACGCTTTCAGCTACGAAGCCTGGGAAGGGCATTACGACCTGGTAAAACTAAATGTGCTTAATCCGCAGGTCAGAGAACATCTCTTTGGAGCGGTGGCGCAGTGGATTACCGACTACAAGATTGACGGGTTAAGATTGGACGCGGCGGATCAGATTGATATAGGCTTTCTGCAAGAATTAGCCGCCTTTTGCAAAAATATCCGGCCCGACTTCTGGCTGATGGGTGAGATCATTCACGGCGATTACCGGCGCTGGGCCAACCACGAAACCCTGGACTCGGTTACGAATTATGAGTGCTACAAAGGGCTTTATTCCAGCCACAACGACCGGAACTACTTTGAAATCGCCTACTCCTTAAACCGCCAGTTCGGGCCAGATGGCATCTACCGTCACCTGTCACTCTATAACTTCGCGGATAATCACGATGTTAACCGGGTAGCCAGCACCCTGCGCAACAAAGCCCATCTCTACCCGCTTTACGCTTTGCTCTTTACCATGCCGGGAATACCCTCGCTTTATTACGGCAGCGAGTGGGGGCTAGAAGGAAAGAAAGCGGGAGGAGACGATAGACCTCTACGCCCGGCCCTCGACCTGGCCAGTATGACTGAAAGCGGCCAGACTGAACTGGTTAAAACTATAGGGCAACTTGCTCAAATTCGGCTAGACTCTCCGGCTTTGCGTTACGGTTCTTACCAACAACTTATGGTCACTAACCAGCAACTCTCCTTCAGCCGAATGACACCTGAAGAGGTAATTATCGTAGTGGTTAATTCAGATAATAATGAAGTGACCCTGGAGTTGAACCTGACAGCCCCGGACGGCAGCCATTTAGTTGACCTGCTTAACGAAGGAGAGACTTTTCCGGTCCATAACGGTAAAGCCAGAATTGAAAAAGTGTGGCCTGAGTGGGCCAGGATTATGCGCTTAAAACTTCCGTAGCACTGGCTCTATAACTAAAAAGGCTGTCCATTTTATGACCGGACAGCCTTTTCTTTACCCCTTAAACGGGATTATTTATAACCGGGTTTGGGGGACTAGAAACTACCACCGCTAACCAGCCTGACGATATCCTGCCAGGCGATGGCAACCATCAAAGTCAGCAGGGCAATCATACCGGCGAAGTGAACCATCCCTTCCTTTTCGGGCGGTACGCGTTTGCCACGCGAAACCATCTCGATCAGGACGAAGATCAGGCGACCCCCATCAAGCGCCGGGAGCGGCAGAATGTTCATCACACCCAGGTTTACCGACAGCAGCGCGGTCAGGGAAGCCAGCGAGCGGAACATGCTCCAGATACCGTCCTGGGCGCTCTGCGTCACCACAGTATCGGTTATCTGGGCCATACCGACCGGGCCGGCCAGGCTAGAAACTGGCACCGAACCGTCAATCAAAGCCTTGAGAGTGCGCGGGATGAGCGTAATAGCATCGACCGTCTGGCTCCAGGCATCTCCGGCCGCATCAACCGGATTATAACCGACATGATGGGTCGGCTGCATCAAGTAGAAGCTATACTGCTGCGTGACACGCGGAGCGCGGTTTTCGGCGTTTGCGTCTAGCCCCGTATTAGATAACAGTACAATCGGCGTTTCCTTGCCGTCTACGGTGTTTTTGTAAGTCAAAGTAATCTGCTGGCCCTGGTGGCTCTGCAAATATTGCTGGTACTCGGCGCGAGTATGTATCGGCGTGTTATCCAGTTTGGTAACAATTGCGCCAACCGGAACATTCTGGGTAGCGGCGCTGCTGTTCTTATAGACCACGTCCACCCGCACCATAATCGGAATCTGTTGAGTGATGGTCTGGCCATTACGCTGGATGGTGACGTTGACACTCTCTTTATTGGTGTTGGTGATATAGTTAATCAGGGCAATATTGGTCGGGAAGGTCTGCCCATCTACCGACACAACTTTATCGCCATCCTTGAGAGCATTCGCCCCGGTCAGGCCCAGTTCTTTGTTCAGCACAGCGGTATTGGCCAGCATCAATTCATTGGTACCAACCGAGTTGCCCAGGCTTACCCCGACTGCGCCTTCACCTTCGGGCGGATTCTTGCGAGGCAAAACGCTGGTGGTATACTGCTGCCCGTTGCGGTCCATCACCAGTTGAACCGGGTTATTGCGATCAAGAGTAGTTTCAATTCTAAAATCGTTGATAGTATTGATGGGGTTGCCATTGGCCGAGACGAAAATATCGCCGGGTTGAATACCGGCAGCCGCGGCAGGCGAGTTAGGGCTAACGTCTACCACAGCCGGGCGACCGTTTGCCACATCTTTTCCACCAATGAAGGTTATCAGCCAGAACAGCACGAGGGCCAGGATTATATTCATAATCGGGCCGGCCGATAAGACAATAGCACGTTGCCAGGTAGGTTTTGCGCCAAAGGAGTTAGGGTCCGTGCTATCGCCGTTTTCACCCTCAATCCTGACGAAACCGCCGATAGGCAGGGCGTTAATGGACCACTCCATGCCGTCTTTGGTCTTTCTGGACCAGACCTTGGGCGGAAACCCGATACCGAATTCATGTACTTTCATACCGAAATAGCGGGCGGTCAGAAAGTGCCCCAATTCGTGTATGACTACCATGACCAACAGCATCGGTATAAACCAGAGCCAGTTCATATATTTTAGTACCTCTTAATAATCAATTTTATTATTGCTCAGGCCAGATCCAGAATTAAATTCTGTAGGAAAAACCGTTAAAAGCATTCCTGTAACTGCTTTGAATAGCCGCTAGATCTCGCCTGTAAAGAGTAAGGTTCTATTCCTTAAAAGCTACTTAATCGCCAGAGCTAAACGGGCCGCTTCTTCTTCAGCGGCGGCGCGCGCCCAGCTATCCACGGCGGCAATATCTTCCAGGGTGGGGTGGGCGATAACTGCGTGACGGCTCAGCACCCGCTCAACCAGTTCGGGAATACCCAGGTAGCTGATACGGCGTTCGTGGAAGAAACGGACAGCTTCTTCATCCGCCGCCGCCAGGGCAGTCGGGTAAGTGCCGCCTTTACGCCCGGCTTCATAGGCCAGGCGGAGGGCCGGGAAGCGTTCCGTATCGGGCAACTCAAAATGCAATTCGCGCAGCTTAGTCCAGTCCAGGCGAGGGTAATCATTGGGCAAGCGTTCAGGATAGCCGATAGCATATTGAATCGGGAGGCGCATATCAGGAGTGCCAAGTTGCGCTTTGATCGAACCATCAATAAATTCGACCATACTATGGATCATGCTTTCAGCATGTACCACTACATCAATTCTATCGTAGTCAAGTCCAAAAAGCCAGTGCGCTTCAATAACCTCTAACCCTTTGTTAAACAAGGTCGCCGAGTCAATCGTAATCTTCGGACCCATGTTCCAGTTAGGGTGCTTCATAGCCTGCTCGACCGTCACATTTGCCATCTGTTCTTTTGTAAAAGTGCGGAAAGGGCCACCGCTGGCGGTCAGAAGCAGGCGGCGCACCTTAGAATTGGCTTCCGACCAGTTCTCCTCGCCATTAGGCAGGCGTGAACGGTCGCCTTCAAAGGTCTCGCCGCGCAGACATTGCCAGATAGCGCTGTGTTCGCTATCAATGGGCCTCAGTTGCGTGCCATTGGCGCGAGCGGCCGCCGTTACCATCTCCCCGGCCATAATCAGCACTTCTTTATTAGCCAGAGCAACTTCCTTGCCAGCCGCCAGGGCCGCCAGGGTAGGCCGGAAACCGTGCTGCCCGCTGGTTGCCACTACAACCAGGTCTACTTCCGGATCAGTAGCCAGTTCCACCAGGCCATCCGCGCCGTACAAGTATTGCGGAGCAGGATCAAATTTATAAAGCTCAACCAGATTTTTGACCGCTTCGGGCGTACCAAGGCTAACTTTGGCCGGTTTGAAGCGTGAAATCTGTTCGGCCAGGGCACTACCCCGGCCGCCCGCTGCCAGCCCTACAACTTGAAATTTATCGGGATGGTGGCTTATTACATCCAGCGTCTGTACCCCGATAGAACCTGTACTGCCCAACAAAGCGATGCGTTTTACCATAAATCTCTTTCTACTTGTGTTACCTGGCTGCTTCTTCCATATTTATTGGCCAGGTTTATTAGGTTCTATTGTAATACCAGAAGTGTTACCGGAATAATAAATTTTTGTTAAATATTACCGCTCGGTTTCTTGTAATTATAGCAAAAGAGTCTGATCAATTCAGGTCAGTTCTGGTCTACCAAAACACCCTTAAAAATAGCCTTCAATAATATACGAAGAGAGGGGGCTAAAGTTGCGCTGGCTTGACAGTGCCGCCCGCTGAATCTATCATGTGCAAACCTCGCCTTGCGCGAGGGGTTTGCTAATGCAGACTCCTGTCCTGGCCCGCCTTTTGCCAGGAATCGATGTTACTATTCCCGCAGGATTAAAGGGAACTAAAAGGCAACCTGTCCGGGTACAAAAAGGAAACAATGGCTAGGAAAGTAAACCGGCAGCTATAACTAGGAAAGGAGTCTATGATATGCTTGACAATGCTACTCTTCAGAAGTTCAAACAGCGCTTGCTGGACGAGCAGGCCCGTTTGCAGGAGCAAATTAACCGTGCCACCCAGGAAGTCCGGGACGATACCGGCGCACAGGCGATTGAAAATGCCTACAGCAATCACATGGCGGACGATGCGGGCTTTTTGGAAGATATAGACCGCACCACCAGTATTCGAGAGACTTTCCAGACCACTCTGGAACAGGTCAATCATGCTCTTGAAAAGATAGAAAACGGTACTTACGGCCTCAGTGATGTCTCGGGAGCTGAAATTCCGGTGGAACGCCTGGAAGTAGTTCCCTGGGCCAATACACTGGTAGGCGAAGAAGCTACCCGGTAGAAATCCGGCTATAAAAGCTGGTAATTAGAAAGATTTATGACACAAATAGAATCCGGTACCAACGATCTCACCAATGTAATAATTAACCAGCCTACCTCCGATCAGCGCAAGCGGCCTGGCTATTACTGGCCGCTTGCGCTGGCCATCGCGTGGATAGTAGTGGACCAACTGGTTAAACGCATCGTTGAAAGTAACCTGGGACCACTCAATAGCGGCAAATCAATTGAGTTGCTGGGGGGGCAGGTCAGGATAATTTATATTGTCAATAAGGGAGCTTCTTTTGGTTTCCTGAAGGGCAATGATGTTTCCTGGGTTTTTGCTCTGCTGGCGCTGGTGGCCAGCCTGGTGATTATTGGCTGGTATTTGCGAAGTGGCACTCGGAACGGTTTGCTACAACTGGGTACCGGTATGATACTGGGAGGCATCATCGGCAATTTGCTGGACAGAATCTTTCAGGAGGGTGGCGTAACTGACTTTATCAACCTGCCCAGCGTTGAAATCTTCAAAGTCTTCAATGTAGCCGACATGGGCATTACGGTAGGAATAACTATTGTGATCGCCACCTTCATTCTGCAAGGCTGGTCGCTCAGCCGCAAACTTGAAAAAGAAAAGGTTCCTGGAGATTACAAACAAGAACCGAGTGGCCAGGATGAAAACAGGCCCAAACAGGAAGTGGAGTAATTTTGACAGAACCTTACGATAACCCGGATTCGCACGATTCAATAGATGAAATGGACTCGGACCTGGCCTACTTCATGGATTTCGAGGATCAGAACGAAGAAGAGGACCAGGACGAAGATGATTTTATAACCATAAACGAATTTGAGCCGTTACAGACTGCGCCCGGCAAGAGTGAACCCGAAGAATTTAACTATACGGTAACTATGGCAGAAGCAGGCCAACGGATTGATAAGGTGCTGGTGGTGCACCGGCCTGACCTTTCACGCGCCCACATTCAGCGCCTTATGGATGAAAAACGGCTGCTGGTTAACGGCAAACCGGGCAAAGCCGGTAACAAGTTGCGCGGCGGAGAAAAATTAACTCTCTATATCCCGGCGGCCCAGCCTCTAGCCCACCTTGAGCCTGAAAATATCCCGCTGGACATTATCTACGAAGATGAGAGCGTGGTAGTAATCAATAAACCGGCCGGATTAGTGGTACACCCCGCGCCGGGCCATACCAGCGGTACGCTGGTCAATGCCCTGCTTTATCATGTGCCAGATCTCAACATCAACGGCAATCAGCGCCCCGGGATTGTCCACCGGCTTGATAAGGATACCAGTGGACTGCTGGTAGCCGCCAAGACTGATGCCGCCCTGAATAATCTTATCCAGCAGATGAAAAACCGGGAAACCCTCAAGGAGTACCGCACCCTGGTAGAAGGTAACTTGCAACCGCCGGTAGGTATCATTGATGCGCCGATAGGCCGCGATCCTAATCAGCGCAAGCAGATGGCAGTGACGCGCAAAGGTAAACCGGCCCGCACCCACTATACCGCCATTGAGTACTTCACCCGCCATACTTACGTCAATGCCAGGCTGGAAACAGGCCGTACTCACCAGATCAGGGTACACTTCGCTTACATGAAGCATCCTGTGGTGGGCGACCCGGTCTACGGGCAGCGTAAACCCAGCCTGAAGTTGCGCCGCCAGTTCCTCCACGCTTACAAACTGGGCTTCCACCTGCCCTCCAGCGGAGAGTATCGCGAATTTGAAGCGCCTCTTCCTGCCGACCTTCAGGCCGCCCTGGCTCAAGCACAAGCCTTGTAAAAGCTGCTATACCCAATCTGGCTATCCAATAATCAGGACTATTGGCTTGTTCGAGTGTGATTTAGATCACACTCGAATGGTAAAAGCCTTTATACAATTACGGGCAGAAACAAGGTTGGCCCTGGATAAGCAGTTAAATACCTTAGGTCATATCGTCTCAGTTCATCAGATCCTCATTTTAGTCTCGTCTTTTATTAGTTCTACCAAATTGGAGAAAGGTTTTCAGAATGTTTGCTGTGTTAAAACGTTTTGCCCCGCTCATGTTAGTTGCCCTTATGCTGTCTGTGATGCTGGTCGCCTGTGGTGATGATGCCAGCACAGCTACTATTCCTTCTTACACTGGCGCTACCACCCTTACCCTTCCCGATGCCGCCAAGACTTCTTTCGGTTCCAGCCTGAAAGATGCCAAGAATGTCAAGATTGACGCTTACAAGACCTCAGATGACAGCGCCAAAGTAAAAAGCTTCTTCGCCGATAATTTGAGCAAAGGCGGCTGGGCTGACAAGAGCGGCGATATTTCCAAAGATTCTGGCGACAGCATTAAGAGCTTCGAGAGCCTGGGCGGCTTTATCCTGGGCTACGAGAAAGGCGGCCGGCAGGTAGCAGTGCTGGGTATGCCCAATGTTGCCGCTGGCCCGCTGGGTTTCACCGATGTCGGACCGAACGACACCCTTTACCTGGTGATTTCGGGCGACAAGTAATTCCTTCAGAGGTTATAAAAAAGGAGCGGTTCAGCCGCTCCTTTTTTATGTTCATACTCCAATCCGGTCTGGATATACTTTAGATTACGCCCTCTTCACGCAAGCGAGAAATATCCTCGGCTTTATAGTCGAGCAATTCGTGCAAAAGCTCTGCCGTCTGCTCGCCTAAAAGTGGGGGATGCCGCTGAATAGCCGGAGGAGTTTCGCTCATGTGGATTGGTGAACGTACCAGTTTGACCTGCCCGGCGGTAGGATGCTGAATCTCCTGTACGATCTCCAGGGCAAGAGTCTGAGGATGGTTAAAAACGCGATCAAGGGTGTTGATAGAACCGGCCGGGATATCCAGCCTGTTCAAAAGTTCCTCCCACTCGGCTGCCGGGCGATGGATAAAAATATCCCTCATGATGGAAATGAGGGAATCGCGGTTTTCCACGCGGGCAGGGTTGGTGGCAAAGCGCGGGTCTTGAGCCAGTTCTGGCCGGTTCACCAGTTTGCAAAACTTGCGAAACTGCCCGTCCGTCCCGATAGCTACCGCTACAGGAACATCAGCCGTTTCAAAGGGCTGGTAAGGTACCACGTTAGCATGAGCGTTACCCCAGCGGCGCGGAGTTTTACCTGATACCAGGTAATTGCTGCCGACATTAGCCAGCCAGGCAAGCGCACATTCGTAGAGGGATACTTCCACTTTCTGGCCACGCTTCTGAGGATGGCGCTCGCGAGCAAAAAGCGCGGCCAGAATAGCGCTGGAAGCATAGAGCCCGGTAGTAACATCTACTACGGCCACGCCGACCTTTTGCGGGCCGCTTTCTTCGCTCCCGTTGATGCTCATTATACCGGTCTGAGCCTGCATCATAAAATCAAAGCCGGGCCGTTCTTTATAAGGACCGGTCGGGCCATAGCCGCTAATACTGCAATAGATTAGAGAGGGATTCAAAGCCGCCAGGCTCTCATAGCTCAGACCCATCTTTTCCATCTCGCCAAATTTAAAATTCTCGATCAGCACATCGCTTTTAGCCGCCAGGCGGCGTACAATTTCACGCCCTTCCGCGCTTTTGAGATTTAGCGTCATACTGCGTTTGTTCCGGTTGACGCACAGATAATAAGCCGCTTCACCCCCGGCGGAGGGTGGGCCCCAGGCCCGGCTACCGTCCCCTATAATCGGTTGCTCTACTTTTACAACATCAGCGCCCATATCTCCCAGAATCTGGGTACAGTAAGGCCCTGCCAGAATCCGCGAAAGATCCAGTACCCGCACACCACTAAGCGCGCCCGGTTGTTGAGATTGACTGTAATTGATTGACATTCCTGCGATATTCCTGTTCATCCAAATAAGCAACAACGGCTAAACCGGCCCTGTAGTGCCGGATAATCTGCCTGTAATATTACCAGAAGAGCCCGGGTTAATTCTTATAACAGCGGATAAGAACGCTGAAGGTTCAAATAGTATTCTAACGCGAAATGAGGTGCGGATAAGCCGGGCTATGCTATAATGCGAAAAGCAGTAATCTTACCGACAGGAAACGAATTGCAAGAAGGAGTAAATAAAGCAATGGCCCTTAAAGTAACTGTTAGCAGCGGCAAACCGGAAGCTCCCCGCGCTTCGGCCGGATTAATCAAACGGACTGCCGGTGAAGAAGCTCCCGACAAACACGTTTACGTCAGCGTAGCTGATATTGTCAGCGCTGTCTTCGAGGAAGTGCGCAGCAGCATTGAGAAAGAAGCTGATGTTGAACTGGAGTTTACCGCAAATGTTGACATCACCAGCAAAGACGGCACTCCTACGGTCAATCTTGATATCAGTGGTGAGAGTTCCAACGCACGTACTATGCGCCTGAAGTTCACCACCAAGGTCAATCCGGCGGAAAAAACTGAAAAGTAATTGATTCTAGTTTAAAGACTTCAATCAGGAGGGCGCTTTAAGATTTAGGGTCGCCCTGTAATAGACTACCACTACCGGTAGTCTTTTATAGTTCTCTCAATCCCGAAACGGCGCAAAACCCAGCCATATCTGCTATAATGGCCTAGTATATTTACTATAATGTATCAGCCTCTTCCAAACCATTCTATATGGTATCTCTGTACACTTTAAGGGGTTAATGACTTATTTACAATCCATGAACGATAAAGCGGAAGCTCCCTCTGGTAGAAATGCCAATAACAATGCCGAGCGGTTAGCGCGTTTAGGTCGCGCCACACTGGCTCTACAGAAGATAAACCGCGTGCCGGGGAGCTATTCCGAAAGCGACCTCAATAATCTTTTGCAAACCCTTGTAGATATTATTTATAAAGAACTGGCCTACCCCAATTGTCAGATTTTTCTTACAACCCCTGATGGTACCGAATTAAACTTCATGTGTGGCCGGGGCTTTTTAATGGCTGATAGGGTACAGCGCGAATTAATCAAAGAGTGGCGGCCAAAACTGAACGACGATGCTCGCCGGGGTCTTTATGGCCTGGTTGGATGGACGGCCACCCATTTACAACCCCTCAACATTCCGGATGTTCTGGCTGATTCGCGTTACCTGACTTTTGAACCGGGGGGTCCGGTACGCTCCGAGCTAACTGTCCCGCTGGTCAGCACCGCACGTTTGATTGGCGTGCTGGACTTGCAGAGTACGGCGCTAAATGCTTTTGATAGTCTTGATCTGGAAATAATCAGTTTCTTTGCCTCACAGGCGGCCTCACTGGTACATACCGCCCAACTGGACCAGGCCAGTTCAAGAAGCAGTACCGACCTGAACTTACTGGCTCGCACCAGCAGCGGTGTTAACAGTGCTATCACTCCAAACGAAATTGGTATGATAGTCTTAAAAAATCTGGTGCAGGCCTTACAAGCGGCTTCCGGAAATATAATTTCCATTAACCCGACTTCTCGAAGCTTTAAACGCCTGTTGAATTACAATTTACCCGAGAGCTTTGGCGTTCCTGCTATGGAAAGTAGCCCGGTGCTCTGGAATATAATCGATAAAAGACAGCCTGCTTTCTTTTCGACTATTGAGGAATCAGGTGATCCTCCAGAAGCTTTGCTTCATCTGCATGAAGTAGGAATTGAAGCTTTTTGTTGCCTGCCATTGTATATCCGAGATGAAATCCTGGGCGCTCTCTTTATTAATTACAGTGAACCCCATATCTTCACCGAGAGTGAAAAACATCTCATAAAAATTTTCACAGAGCAAGCTGCTGCCGCCCTTTTCAACGCCCGGATAAGCAGTCGCGAGCAGGCTTTTCGGCGGTCGGCGGAGAGCCTGGTACGCAGTAGTCGCATGATCAGTTCTCAGCTTGATCCAGAAGCGGTTTTACAAACCATTCTTGAAGAAGTGTGTACAGTACTTGGTACGCCGCTCTGCACGATTGCACGAATAGGCGAAAGTGGCGATGAAATTACCGAAATGGTTTCCTATGGCTTCAAGCCGGAAACAGAAGCCGTTAAAATAAAATATGGTCAAGGCTTCATAGGTTCTGTAGCTTCACGCGGTCAGCTCTGGAAAGAGTATGACATGGCGCTGGTTCCGCAGTTCAAGAATACCTTTGTAAGGGTCCACGAAAACATACATGGCGCGCTTGCATTACCCATTCGCATTGGGGGAAGCAACGGTCAGGTAATCGGGGTACTCTGTACTTATGATACCGTACCGCGCGATTTTACCGATTGGGAAATCGGCTACCTGGAAGGTCTGGCCGATCATGCCGCAGTCGCCATTAAAAACGCCGAAAATTATGTCGCCCTCAAACGCGAACGCGATATGTACCAGGCTCTACTGGAAAACGCAAACGATGCTATTTTCTTGCTTGATCCTGCTACCGGTCAAGTAATTGACGCAAACCAGAAAGCTACTATCTCTACAGGTTATGAATATGCTGAAATAATTGGCATGCCGGTTCAGAAACTCTATCCACCCGAGGAGCAATCTAAAATTGAGTTGATGCAGACTCAACAGATGCTTGAAGGTGACAGGGCGGCAACCATTGTAGACAACATTACGGCTTTGCGAAAAGATTGCACTACTTTTCCGGCCAGCTATAGCGCACGATTGGTACAGGTAGGCCAGGACCGCATAATTATCCAGATTGTTCGCGATATGAGCGAACGCCGCACCATGGAACAACAACTGGTAAGACATGAACAATTAAAGGTACTTGGTCAATTGGCCGGTGGCGTAGCCCATGACTTCAATAATTTGTTGACAGGCATTCTCGGCCTGAGCGAACTGTTATTAAACGGAGTGCCGGATGATGATGAGCGCCGTCTGCTGCGCATGATCAGGCAATCGGCCCTGGATGGCGCGCAAATGGTACGCCGGGTACAAATGCTGGGACCGAAGCACGGTGCAAGTGAGTTAAGCCTGGTAGATCTCAATAATCTCTTGCGGGATGTTCTTGAATTGACGCGTTCCCGCTGGCGACGAGAGGCTCAGCAGCGCGGCGCTTTTATCGAAGTGGAACTGGAAACGGAAACCTTGCCACCGGTTAATGCTAATGCTTCGGAGCTACGTGAGGTTGTTACCAATCTTATTTTAAATGCGGTTGATGCTATGCCTCTGGGCGGAAAGTTGCGTATCAGTACCAGTCAAAAAGAAAACAGGGTTAACCTGGTAGTGGCTGACACCGGTACCGGTATGAGCGAAGAAACAAAGCGCCACCTTTTTGAACCCTTCTACACTACCAAAGCCAAAGAAGGGCATGGCCTGGGTTTAAGCGTTTCAAACAGTATTATTGCCCGGCACGGCGGCAATATTGAGGTAAACAGTATTCTCGGCCTGGGCAGTCGCTTTACTATTACGCTTCCGTTAAGTGAGGCCCAGGCTCCCGAACCGGAAACACAACCTGAGACTACAGCGCAGGCCCTCCGCGTTTTAATTATAGACGACGAGCCCAGTCTTCTATATGTACTCAAACGCGGCTTACAGGCTGATCAGCACCAGGTAACGGCCCTCACCAGCGGCCAGGAAGCCATAGATTTATTTATCAGGCAGCCTTATGATTTTGATCTGGTTTTTACCGACCTCAGCATCGGGGATTTGAACGGCTGGCAAGTGGCTAAAGCGATAAAAAGCATACGGCCAGACCTTCCGGTGCTGCTGGTGACCGGCTGGGGCGCAGAATTAAATTCAGAGATGCTAAAAGAGTATGATATTGCCGAAGTAATAGCCAAGCCTTACCGCTTCAACGATGTCAGGCTGGCTATTCAGAGGGCGATCAGCAAAAACAACCAGGGTAATCTTTCCTAAAATCAGGAGCGTTTAGCGTAAAAGTTATAGGCCGCCAGGCTTAGCTGACTGATAAAAGTGGTCGCCCCGGCATTATCGGCGTGATGAGTCATAGCTACAATTACCAGGCGCTGCCCGTTAGGTAGAAAGACTATTCCCGCATCATTAATTATCCCCGTTAGGTTGCCCGTTTTGTTGGCTACTTT
The DNA here is from genome assembly GCA_036261665.1 of Chloroflexia bacterium. Lineage (GTDB taxonomy): Bacteria > Chloroflexota > Chloroflexia > Chloroheliales > Chloroheliaceae > 54-19. Next base: position 52,259 of record DATAKM010000148.1, on the reverse strand, counting down.
AGTTCCGGGCGGCAATAAAGCCGGTATCCGGTCGCGAATATTGTCGTGAGACATCAAATCGAGCATTTGCGGGTCATATTGCGGTCCAAGCAATTTCTGATTAGCCAGGCGACCGAGGTACTGGGCAATGTCTTCCGGGGTAGCCTGGAAGTTAAACGAATCGCTCAAATCGCTGGTCTTAAATCCCATGTCAGCGGCCAGTTGCTGCATGTGAGGAATACCGGCGTTCAGCAACAGCATTAAAGCAGCGGTATTGTTAGAGTTGGTAATCATGGCGTTGAGCAAATCCCGCACAGGCATGCTCCCACCAACCGGCACGATTAAATTGCCCCCATCTTCGTCCGCCGCCGCCGCCGCCGGTGTCAGAGTGATCGCGTCATCAAGACTAATTTTATTCTGGGAAACGTCATAGTAAACTGTCAGCATTACAAAGAGTTTGTAAAGGCTGGCCGTTTCAAAGTTTTTGGTGTTATTTACTACCACCCGGTCCCCGGTATCCAGATTCTGCACAACCAGGCCAAACTCAGCATCCTTACCCATTGCAGGGCTATACTGGTCAAGCGCCGCCTTTACCGCTGCCTGTAAATTGGCAGGAGGTGGGCCAGAGGTCGTAGCAGCAGAACTAGCTTGAGCGGCTGCCGCTTGCGAACCTGCAACCGAAGTTGTGGCTTTCTTGGTAGCTAAAGGTGGTATAGTCAGAAGATTAGCCGAACTGGCCTTACTTCCGGGTTGTGGTTGGGTATTTTCTTCAGCCTGGGCGACACTGGCAAGGGTCGAACCGCTAACGGTAGGTAAAGAATGCGGAGCGCTCAGCATAGCGAGAAAGCCGGTAATGAAAGCCGCCGCCAACCAGAGAGATAGAAAAGCAAAGCTATGCCGTCCATTGTTATGACGTTTTTTAGTGACCCGCGTGCTGGCTTTTCCCGGTTCTCGGCGGGGTGGTTGCTGCATAGTTCTAAAGGTTTTAACAGGTTGCTGTCCGGCCATTTTGCTATTCTTCAAATTAATACTGGTTGTATTATTTCTGGTTTTACGGTTTTGATTTGAGATAATGTATAAGCCAACGAGCTAAGCCCACTGATTGTGCCAGGGAGAATGTTCCGTTTAATACAGGATTACAAAAGAAAGAGCTATAAACCACAAATAGCTACATTAAATAGCTTACTGTAAATTTTAGATTTTGCAAGAGATTATTATAATATCTTTTCAAGATTATGTAAAACTATTACGAAAAAACCTGCAACTAGCTATAATTTGGTTGCAGGTTTTTATTTCTAAGCAGAATTGGTTTAAAGCGCAGGTGCGGCGGCAAATTGGGCCGGAATATTAGTATGCTGGCGGGTGTGTAAATCTTCCCAGACTTCGCTCATCAACCCGGCCATAACGACCGGTTTGCCAAGAGCCTCTTCAACATCGGCCGGAGTCAGGTTATCCAGGAAGCGACCTCCATAGCCTTTCTTATCCAGCATAACCTGGGGCAAAAAGAGCACTTCACCCAGATCGCGGCCCGTGTCTTCCAGGGCCTTAAGGGCGTCAATCACGTCTCGCCCGGTTAACAAGCCTGCCACAGTCACAGTCCGGCCCAGGGCTTTGTTAATAACCGTTAGCAGGTTCACTTCCAGCCCGTTTACTTCGTTCAACCGCCTGATAATCGGCTCAAAAGTGGGAGTAATCAGCTCGGCAGTTACCAGGGTAGCCCGCAAAGGCCGCTCCAACCGAGCAGGTAGCTTTTTTTCGGTTCGCTTCCAGTCATCCAGGAAACGCCGAACCAGACCCACCCCGTTTTCAATCTGGTCAAAGTCTTCGTAGTGCGCTTTGCCCGGCACTTCGCGCCCGCATAAGAGATAGAATTCATCAGAAAGATAGACGAAGGGAGTTCCCAGTTCTTTCTTAAAGCGTTTTTGCCAGGCGTGAGTAACTTCAACCACGCGCTCAGCCTCTTCGGCGGTAAAGGGTCGCATAGGCATGGCGCTATCAGAGAAGCCGCGCCCGTGAGCTTTATCGCTGCGGCGGCGGTCTCCGGCGTAACCCGGTCCACCCGCCAGTCCCACCGGCACAATCGCAGCAGTCTGCACGCCAGGATAAAGCTTCGCCAGGTCGAAAACGGTTTTTTCCAGATGGTCGCCATCATTGACGGTCGGCACAAGGACAATCTGAGTATGAGCCTCGATACCACCGGCATTCAGGCGCTTGAGTTGCTCAACTACGTCCGGCGCGGTCGAGTTGCCGAGCAAGCGACGGCGCATTTCGACCTCAGTGCTATGCACAGAGACGTACAGGGGAGTCAGGCGTTGTTCGATGATACGCTGCCAGTCTACTTCTCGCAAGTTAGTAAGGGTAACGAAACCGCCGTACATGAAGGAGTAACGGTAATCATCATCTTTAATATAGAGGCTGGGACGGAAGCCTTTGGGTGTGCGGTAGACAAAACAGAAGGGGCAGTCGTTATTACAGACCCGGATACCGTCAAAGGTCGGTTCGGCAAACTCCAGGCCCAGCGGCTCGCCCGCTGCATTTTTAACCTTCAGTTCGAGAATTTGCCCATCGCGCTCTACTGTCAGGCGCACCCGGTCCTCGGCCACCTGAAAATAGTAATCAATCATATCCTGTACGGGTTTGCCGTTTATCGCCAGCAAGTGGTCGCCCACGCGTACCCCGGCCTTTTGGCCCAGCGAACCGGGCCCTACCGCAATAATCTTATCCAGTTCCTTGCGCTTGCGGTTATTACCTGCGCCCGGAAAAAGATTCGAAACGTCCAACCTGAAATTCACTCCTTGACTTGCCATTAACCCATTCACAATGAGAAACGGCTGATAACACTACAACCTGAGTATTATAACACAGCCAGGAGCTTCTTGCCTTTTGTTCTAATTATCAGAATCCTGATAACTTATTTAAATCCTAACTATTTTCCTTCCTCAAAAACCAGATTAAAAACCCGGCAATTGTGGCGACACTTGCAAAAAGGGGTATGAAGAGAACGTAACCGCTGTCTTTCCAACTATTGATGCAAAATATAACCGATAGTATGATTAGGATATTAGCAGCAACATTTAAGGTCACAAAATTATTTTTACTGAGTTTTTTATTTAGATACCTCCATACACACCAGGCTAGAAGTGGACACCATAATAAATATAAAGCCAGCGGAAAGTACATCACCCAGCTAGCACCACCTAGCAAAATAACGGTTATTAACAGCATAGCCAGTAAAAGTAAGGCATAACAACTTACTCCTATCAGAACTATTTTTCGGTACTTCAAATCTGAGAATCTGTTCACGATTATTTTCTTATAGATAAGGTTGTACCGGATTTTCGACTGCCCGGGAATGTACCCCCGCGCTAATTCTACCAATCATCATAAATAAGGCTACGACGGGCTGGCCCTGGAAAGGGATAAATTGCCATCAAGCGAGTTTGATCGCTTTTGTTAAAATAGCCCGGTCCTGGAGGACCGGGCTGCTATAGTTTTTAAGACCGGCCTAATAAGTTTGCCGGGTTGCGGTCGTTCAAGAGGGCATCCATCTGGTGCTTGATCGCTGGCTTCGAGTCGGGATGAGTCAGAATGTAAAACTTTTCGGTTCGTATAGCCTCGAAAACTTTCTCGGCAACCTCGTTTGCAGAAATACCGGACTGCACCGCCTGCTGCACAAACTGCTGAACCATCTGGGAAGGCTGGCTCAAAGCCTCCGTATTTTCCCCACCGGGACGATTCCGGCCAGACTCGTTAATACGGGTATTAACCCAGCTAGGACATAAGACCGAGGTCTTTAGCTTTGAACCAACCAGGGCCAGTTCCTGATAAAGAGTTTCTGAAAGAGCAAGTACCCCATGTTTAGCCACGTTGTAGCTGCCCATGGCGGGAGGCGAAACCAGCCCGGCCATAGAAGCAGTATTGACTATGTGACCCTCGCTATTCTGCTTTAACATGCGAGGTACAAAGCTACGTACTCCATAGATAACGCCCCACAAATCTACGCCCAGCACCCATTCCCAGTCATGCAGCGATTCTTCCCAGGTCAGGCCGCCTCCACCCACACCGGCGTTATTAAAGAGCAGGTGAACCTCACCGTAAGCTTCATAGGCTTTGTCGGCCAGGGCTTCAACTTGCTCAGATTTGGAAACGTCGGTTTTTACGCCGGTAACATCGGCCCCCTGTTCTTTCAGGGCTTGCACCGCTTTTTCAAGTGCGCCGCTTTCGACATCAGCCAGCACCACCTTCATGCCTTCCGCTACACACTTTTCGGCCAGGGCAAAACCAATCCCGCTCGCTCCGCCGGTAATTACTGCGACCTTACCTTGAAAATCTTGCATTCAGAAACTCTCCTTTGAGGCAACGCTAAAATTGCTGTAATTATTAGCCTTCAGCTTCTTCCAGCTTACTTCAGATCCTAATGGTTGGCAGAATAATTACAGGCTTATCAATCAGAAACAAGGGAATCACTTATAATTGATCTTACTTATCTAAAAGTAAGTATAATGGCAGAGCTTATATTGAACAAATTAAAACGAATAAATTAAAACGCCCATTCAACCGGCACTTGACAGGCCAGGTATAGCCTCTATAATCGCTTAAACAGGATAAATTTGCAGAAATGCGAGGGGAAGCGATGGCGCTATCAAACTTTAGCTGGTTGATAGAAGGGAAGTTAGCAGGGTCGGCTCGACCTGGTGGAGATGGCCCGGAAGAGGACGATCTGCGCTTTTTACAGGAACAGGGTATTCGCGCCATCGTCACCCTCTGTCACCAATCCGCCAACCCGGTTTTGCTGGAAAAGTACAATCTTATGTACAAGCACCTGCCAGTCGAAGATTTTGAAGCCCCTTCTTTTGAATTAATTGATAAAGCAGTTGGCTACATCGAACGTCGAATCGCCAATAACCAGCCCGTGCTGGTGCACTGCCGGGCCGGGTATGGACGCACGGGTACTATCCTGGCCTGTTACCTGGTAAAGCGCGGCATGTCACCCAGTCAGGCCCTGGCCGAAGTGCGCCGAGCGCGACCCGGTTCAGTAGAAGTCAAGTCGCAAGAGCGAGCGGTCCTCGCTTATTACCGTAAGCTTCACTCCCACCCTGAGTTTTTAGAAGAACCTGTTCAACTACCCACCAAAGGATAGCCAATGGCAAAGAAACTTGAAGGACGCACCTGGCAGGCAGGGCCGAATGCCAGCCTGCTTGAAATCGCCTGGGAAGTACCGCCTTTTATCGCGACGGTACTGCTTTCGCTGGCCTTTATGCTTGAAAAACTGGCAGGTCGCAAGAAGAAAAGCGGTTCGCAACAGAAAAAGCGTGGCCGAAGTATAGTTATAGCCCTGCTATGTTATCTGTTAGCCGGAGTAATAGCGCTGTGGGTCACCTGGGTATTCGCGCTGGAAGGGAAAGGCACGCCTGCGCCTTCACAACCACCCCGTGAACTGGTCATAGCCGGACCTTTCAAGTATACCCGCCATCCCATGTATCTCTCTTTCATACTGGCCTTCTACGGCACAGGGCGCCTGTTAGGTCTGAAAAGTACTTTGCCACTGCTGGCTATCTTTGTAGCTTACCTCCGCCACCACGCTAAAGGCGAAGAAGAAGTGCTGCTAGAGCGCTTTGGTGAGGCTTACCAGACTTACCGGCAGAAAGTGCCAGGCGGCTTGCCCTTTATGAAATAAAAGAGGGACAGACTGCAAAGAGGTTTAAAGTCCTTGCTGTCTATCCCTATATATTAAAATTCTACTGGCCGATGAAGCCGCGACTCTGAGCCAGTTCATCGCCGACCAGACCAAGCATTACAATCTGGTCAGGCCGCGAGAGATCCAGTTCGAAGCGAGCGCGTTCGGTCCACTGGATAAGTTTATTACCTTCTACTATTGGCTCGCTAATCGGGAAACCGAATTGCATCAGGCCGCCCAGGTTTTTCCAGGTATCCACAAACCGGCCATCCAGCCAGTGTCCGGTCTCAGCATAGTAGACCGAGTCGGGATTGGGTGAAAGCGAATTTGCCGCCACCGGGTCTTGCATCTGCCCTATTTCGCGACCGAGCGAACGCAGCAAGACTTTATACGGCTCAGGATTCTCGGGCCAGTATTCCATCACTCCCCGCTCGAAATACTGAACAGTCCGGCCATTATCACTAAATTCTTCCGAAATCGGATAACCCAGGACCGTTACAGAGCCATGTGAAAGCCAGTAGCCCAGGAAGCCGTTATGGAGAGTGTGGCGGGTAGCAGGGAAATACCAACCGGCATTAGAATTGGGTACACCCGGGTCGGCCACAGGCGCAAAAGGCCCACTGCTGGGGATACCGGGCGGATTGGTGGGGATTACCGGGGTATCAATAGGCGTGGGTGTTACCGGCGCAGGCGCCGCTATAGGCAACGTGAGATTTGTACCGGCGTGGCGCGAATAGTGCTCGTCCGTCCAGTTCAAAAAGACAGTCTGGCGGAAAATGGCTTTTTCGTAGTTAGTCGGGAAAATAGCGTGAATCGTAATCGTCCCGCTCACGCCGGGATCTACCCGTCCCATGTCTACAAATACGGTATTGTCAACTGGCTGGCGCAACTTCCAGTTAGAATTGGTGCTGCTGAAGCTGACAAACTTCTGATCACCTACCAGTGGGAGTTCAAAGCTTGCATCAAAAGCTGCCATCGAAGTGTCGCCCGGTACCCCTATGTCAAGAGTATAAGTCATGGGAATACCGCTGCTCATAACAGCAGGTGTGACCACCTTATCGGCATTATGAATGCCTAATTGGGCCGTGGGAAGGGGAGTAGGGCGGGGCGGGCGGGCGCGTGGAGTAGCGGCATCGGCGGTACTGGTGTTACTGCTAATGCCGGCGACCAGGCCGACCAGAAGTACAGCAATTAAAGCAGAAGTAAATAGCAGGAGGACGGGAAACCTTTTCATTGAAAAACTCGCTCAGTCTAGAATCAGGAATACGTTGAAGTTAACCTCTAATTCAAGATTATCTCATGCCGGGCCGAAATTCAACCTGAAGCTGTAAAATTTTTGTAAAGATGTTAAAGCATAAAAATAAGCCCGGCTCGTATAAGCCGGGCTCATTTTTATTGGTATCTTTTGAGTGGCACCTTGCCAGGAATGGAAGAGGTAAGGGACACCCCTACTACCCCGCAGAGGGGCTCCCTGAGAACCCCTTTAAATTCCGTCCAGGCAACTTAAATTACCAATTGTAGCTACTAGACCAGCAGCAGCATGGGGTTCTCCAGCAGGCGCTTCAGTTCTTGCAGGAACTGGGCGGCCGAGGCGCCATCGGCGGAACGGTGGTCTACCGAAATAGTCACCTTCATGGACTGGATTACGCCGAATTCTGGCTGGCCGTCCGGGCCTTCGCCTTTGACGATCACCGTCGGCTTAGATGAGCCAACGGCCAGGATAGCGCTTTGCGGCTGGTTGATTACCGCCATAAAGCTATCTACATCGTACATTCCCAGGTTCGAGATGGTGAAGGTGCCGCCATCATAAGCTGAAGGAGCCAGTTTACCGGTACGCGCTTTTTCGGCCAGCGACTTGGCTTCCTGGGCAATCTGGCTTACCGACTTCTGATCGGCATCCGGGATAACCGGCGTGACCAACCCGCTTTCGAGGGCTACCGCGATTGCCACGTTCACCCGCTTGTACAGCCGAATCTTGTTATCAACGAAACCGCTGTTGATGCTGGGCAGCTTGCGCAGAGCTTTAGCGGAAGCTTTGACAATCAGGTCGTTTACAGAAACCTTGACGCCTTCAGCAGCTAAGGCCTGGTTGATAGTCTGGCGCCACTTCAGGGCTTCTGTCATATCGATTTCAGAAGTAATATAGATATGCGGAACCTGCTGCTTGGCCTCGGTCATGCGGCGAGCGATAGTCTGCCGCATACGAGTCAGTTCAACCTCCTCATAATCGCCGGTAGCTGTCGAAGGCGCGGCAGGAGCGGCAGCCGCCGGAGCAGGCTGGGTGGGGGCAGCGGCAGCAGCACCACCCCAGGCGGGAGCGGCGGTAGGTTCAGCCGGAACCTGGGGAGCCGGTTGGGCAGGAGCGCCAGCGCCGCGAGCGGCTTTGACGTCATCGCTGATGATGCGGCCACCAGGACCGCTACCCTGGATAGTGTTCAGTGATACGCCAAACTCTTCAGCCAGGCGGCGGGCCATAGGCGAAGCTTTCACCCGGCCGTTGCCATTAGCACTTGCCTGAGCGGGTGCGCCGCCGGTCTGAGGCGGGACGACCGCCGGAGGTTGCGGTTGCGAAGTAGTGGGGGTTGCGCCGGCAGCCGGAGTTGCGCCGGTGGGGCTAACTGCCGCAGCGTTAGCCTGGCTCGAAACCGGGGCCACATCGGGAGCGGCAGCGGCAGGTGTGGCAGCAGGCTGTGCGCCACCTTTACCCACATTCGAGCCGTCACCAATTACGGCAATCACAGTTCCAATCGCGACAGTCTGACCGGCCTGTACCACAATTTTTTCCAGAACGCCATTTTCATAGGCCTCCTGGGACATGGTAGCCTTATCAGTTTCTATGTCGAGCAGGACATCACCTTTCTTTACTTCATCGCCTTCCTTTTTAAACCACTCGGCGATGGTCCCCTCTGTCATGGTATCGCTCAAGCGTGGCATTGTTACATCTGCCATAGCACCATGTTCCTTTCAGTCTTCTATAAATAATATGTAGCAGCGGGATCTCTCCGGCCGCTACACATTCAAGTAATTATCTGCGTTTACCGTTTAATACTTTGTGTATGGCATCTACCAGGTGGTTCGCGCTGGCAAGAGCGGCCAACTCCAGGGGTTTGGAATAAGGCAAAGGCACTTCCAGGCTACCGACGCGCAGCACCGGGGCATCCAGGTAGTCAAAAGCTTCTTCCTGGATAGTAGCGGCGATTTCCGCGCCAATACCGTAGGAGCGCCAGTCTTCTTCCATAATAACGGCCCGGTTGGTCTTCTTCACCGAGTTGATAATAGTCTCACGGTCCAGCGGGCGGAGCGAACGCAAGTCAACCACTTCGCAGCTAATGCCTTCCTCATCCTGCAAGCGACGAGCCACGTCATTGGCGATAGCCGACATACGCGAGTAACTGATGATGGTTACATCAGTACCTTCGCGCTTGACTTCAGCCTTGCCAATCGGCAGCACATAATCGCCACCGGGGGCGTTGAAGTCCGGCACCTCGCCTTTAACGTTGTAAAGGGCCAGGTTCTCCAGGAAGATAATCGGGTCATTGTCGCGGATAGAAGCGCGCAACAGCCCTTTGGCATCGTAAGGAGTGGAAGGAGCGACCACTTTCAGGCCGGGAACGTGAGCGAACCAGGGTTCCAGGTTCTGGGAGTGGGTAGCGGCTAACTGCTGTCCACCGCCGCCGGGGGTACGAATTACCATCGGCACCGGGGTCTGGCCGCCGAACATGTAGTAAATCTTGGCGGCATGGTTCACAATCTGGTCCATGGCCAGGATGATGAAGTTGATGGTCATAATTTCGACCACCGGGCGCAGTCCGAGCATAGCCGCACCAATCGCCGCGCCGACAAAGCCTTCTTCGGCAATAGGGGTATCTTTAACACGCTTGGGGCCAAATTCCTTGAGCAGACCGGCGGTTACTTTATAGGAACCTTCAAAGTTGCCAATTTCTTCGCCCATCAGGAAAACATCCTGGTCGCGCTTCATTTCCTCGCGCAAAGTATCCGTCAGAGCCTGGCGAAATGTAATAACCGGCATTTTTTCTACTTGGCCTCCTTAGAAGTGTGTTGGTACTCGGCCCATTGCGGGTCAATGGCGTTAGGTACATCGGTAGCGTACATGTAATCAAATAATCCTTCAACAGGAGGGGTCGGGCTTTTTTCGGCAAATTCGATGGCCCGGTTCACTTCCTCCTCAACTTCACGCTGAATCTGCTGTTCTTTAGCATCGTCCAGTACTCCAGCCTGCTTTAATTCCTCGGCAAAGAAAAGCAGGGGATCGCTGGTCTGGCGGCCTTTCTTCACAAACTCGGGGTCGCGGTAACGATCAGGGTCTACTACCGAGTGGCCTTTGAAGCGGAAGCTGACCGCTTCGACCAGGCTGGGTTCGCCCTTCATGCCGCGCTCTACCGCCCGGCGAATAGCATCGCGCACTGCCAGGGGGTCAGTGCCGTCCACGCGTTCCCCGGTGATGTTGTAGCCGGCGGCGCGTTTGTACAGGTCCGGTTCGGCAGCCGCTTTGTCAACGGCGGTACCCATACCGAAGCCGTTGTTGACTACAAAGAAGATGATGGGCAGGTTCCAGACACGAGCAATATTGAGCGATTCGTGGAAAGCGCCGATGTTGGTAGTGGCATCACCCATCTGGGCTAAAACCACGCCGTCTTGCTCTCTGTATTGAATCGCCAGGGCCGCGCCGGTCGCGATAGGCAACTGGCCGCCCACAATACCATAACCGCCCAGGAAATTAAGGTTTTTATCAAAAAGGTGCATCGAGCCGCCCCGGCCCTGAGAAACTCCGGTTTCGCGGCCAAAAAGTTCAGCCATAACCCGGCCCGGGTCTTCCCCGCGCGCCAGGATATAACCATGTTCGCGGTAGTTAGTGAAAATATAATCCTGAGGGCGCAATCCGGCCATCAAACCAACGATGGTAGCTTCTTCACCCAGGTTGAGGTGACAGTACCCGCCAATCAAGGCGCGAGTGTACATCTCAGCAGTGCGTTCTTCAAAAACGCGCAGCAGTACCATTTGGCGGTAATAATGGAGCAGAGTTTCAGGATTTTCCTTATCTATAGGCGTTCTGGCTACACCGTTGGAAGCGCCTTTATTACCATTTACGTTTTCTTCCGATTTATTTCGGGTAGTCGCTTTGTCCATCTTTATATCCATTCTTAAATAAATTACATTCCAGGAGCCTGCATAGCATGCACGTATGTCCCATCTACGCCACACTTGGGGCAGTGTTCCGGAGCTTGCTCTCCACGAATGGCCTCGCCACAAACTTCACAGGTCCAATACGTAATCATCATTCGGATGATGTCGGCGCGGCTGATAATGCCAACTAATTTGTCCCCTTCCAGCACTGGAAGCCGCCGGATGCGATGGTCGGTCAGTAGATGACTGACAATCTCAACCGCAGTTTCAGGACTGACACTGATGATGCTCCTGGTCATTACGTCAGCAACATTTTGACCACGCCTTCCAAAAAGGTCACTCTCGCTGACAATGCCGACCAGCTTGCCATCCTCATTCAGTACAGGCAACCCGGTAATGCGTTCACGAGCCAGCAGGCGAGCGGCATCGTGAATGCTTGTTGTTTCCTTGACTGTAATAGGGTCAGGTGTCATTATGTCTCGTACCAGCATAGCGTCACATCATCCTCTCGTTTTGCGGGCGCGATTTTGTGCAAACCGCGCCTGGAGTCTTCATCGTCTCTTTACGCGTTTAAAGATTCCCCGTCCACCGCGAGGGCGGCTTCCGCCAGAACCTCGGAGAGAGTCGGGTGAGGGTGAACCGACAGGGCCAGTTCTTCTTTAGTACCTTCCATGGTCATGGTAACGCTGAACTCACCGATCAGCTCAACCACTTCTGGTCCGATCATATGCGCTCCCAACACCTGGCCATACTTGGCATCGGTCACAATCTTTACAAAGCCGCTGGCTTCGCCCATTGCCTGGGCCTTACCATTCGGGTTAAAGAGGAACTTGCCTACTTTAACCTCTATACCCTGCTCTTTGCACTGAGCCTCGGTCAAACCGATTGATGCAATATTGGGATGGCTGTATGTACAGCGGGGCATTTTATTGTAGTCCAGCCTGTAAGGTTTGTGCCCGGCAATGGCCTCGGCAGCCACTACACCTTGAGCGGAAGCGACATGCGCCAGGGCCAGTTTGCCCGTTACGTCACCGATGGCGTAGATACCCGGTACATTGGTTTGCATATTGTCATCAATCTGGATGAAGCCGCGCTGAATATTAACACCCAGTTTTTCCAGGCCCAGGTTTTCACTGTTGGGGGCAAAACCGATGCCAAGCAGTACCCGCTCAGCCTGGATGGTCTGCTTCTGGCCACCGTTGGCCTCCACCTGAACGGAAACCGGCTCATTTTCGGCGCCGTTATTTATATTCAGCACTTTGGTGGAGGTCATAATATTTATGCCACGTTTTTTGAACTCCCGGGTCAAAGTTGAGCTGATTTCTTCATCTTCCAGCGGTACCAGGCGCGGCAGCATTTCAACGATAGTTACTTCCGAGCCATAGCTGCGGTAAACCGTGGCAAACTCTACGCCAATAGGACCACCACCGATAATAATGACCGATTTGGGCTGGTCGCGGAGCTGCCAGACTTCCTTGCTGGTGATAATTTTCTTGCCATCTACCTGTTCGGGCGACATACCGGGAACCAGGCGAACCCTGGAACCGGTGGCAATCATCACATTGCGGGTGGAAATAGTCTGAGTGCCATCGGGCCCTTCTACTACTACCTGTTGAGGGCTTTCAAGTCGGGCGGTTCCTCGATAGACATCCACCTTATTCTTCTTCATCAGGAAGCCGACGCCCTTGGTCTGCCGGTCAATAATGGTGTTGCAGCGTTCAATCGCCGCGCCATAGTCGGCCTGCACACCGCTAACCGTAATACCGAAGTCTTTGGCATGCTGAAAGAGCGAGAGCACTTCGGCAGAGCGCAATAAAGCTTTTGAGGGAATACAGCCCCAGTTCAGGCAGACGCCACCAAGAGATTCTCGCTCCACAATAGCTGTTTTAAGACCAAGTTGATTCGCCCGCACAGCAGCAATATAGCCGCCAGGGCCACTACCGATAATTACCAGGTCATATTGGCCGGTCTGACCGTTAGATGAGGTCACTTAATACAGCTCCTTTATTAATGCTGGTTTCATTTCCAATAGATCCCACCCGTTCGTGAAGCAGGGGAGTTCTGTTTTATTATTAAAAGTAAAGTGTCTGCATGCTTAAAAAAGGCGCAACCATAACAGGTCTTTGAGGGTTTATGCTGGATGAATTGGGCAGGATTGACCAAAAAAAAGCCCAAAAAGCCAGTTCCTTTAGCAGATTATTTCCACAGCATGCAAGAGCACACTACACCGTGCAGATTATAGCATACTGCGAAATGAACTAATACCTACATGCCCGGATAATTGTCAAACTCAATCGTTATGGCAAAGAGTATTCAAGAAGACTGTTACTAATTTAACAAAGCAAGAGGGACGCTGCATTTAGCGCTCCTCTTGCCGCTATATCTGAGGTAATTAATGAGCTTTTGCAGGGGCGGAGTGCTGCTGGAACCAGGCCAGGGTTTCACGGATCGCGGTTTCGTGGGGTGTTGCGATATTACCAAAAGCCTTCTCGAATTTGCTGTGGTCTACTAAAAAAGGCTCTTCAAACTCATACAGCATTTCTTCCACTTCTCGGACCATCGGGCTGAAAAGGCCCAGCGCTTTAAGACCAAGTTTTGGAACGCTGCCAATTTCAGGCGGGAATCCGGCTATCTTAAAGAAGAGGTTTAACATTTCACGGGTGGTAATGGTAGGAGCATTGGGAATATGCCAAGCCTGCCCCAGGGACTCCTCACGCTCTCCCAGAACTACCAGGCCTTTGCCAAAATCTGTAACGTAGCTGTAGGTATGGAGCATATCAATTTTTCCGATAGCATATACTTTTTTACCGGCCAGCATAGGATAGATTATCCTGTCACCAAAAGCGCCCTGAAGCGTGGCCAGAGGGCCATAAAAATCAGAAGCTCGCCCGGCGGTAGCCCGAATTTTGCCCTGCCGATGCGCTTCCATCAGGTCCTGTGCCATTTTCGCACGGACGCTGCCTTTGCGGTTAGAAGCGTTATATGGTAAATCCTCCCTGATAGGACCACTGACCGGCCCATACATATAAAGGTTTTCAGCTACCACAAGCTTAGTCTGATTCGCCGCTACACCTTCTATAATAGCCGTCTGCATAACGGGAAACTTTTCAGGCCACTCGGTATATTCTGGCTGAGAACACTGGTAGACCACGCTGGCGCCCCTGGTTACTTCGCGCACACTGGCGGGGTTGAAGGTATCCCCTTTTACCACCTCTACACCGGCGGGTATTTCAGAATGGCCTTTGCCGCTGCGGTTGACCAGGCGCACCTGTTTACCGCGCCTGACCAGTTCGCGCATGACGGCTGAACCTAAAGGCCCCGTGCCAAGAATAACATGCATTTCGGCTGTCGAATTCATTTGTTTTCTCCTTTATATATTGCTGACTCACTCAAGTTCTGGATAACCTTTAATCCTTAAATTTAACCTAAGGCACAGGAAAACCGGCTTGTTGGAACGCCAACAAGCGAAAGCTAAATTCAGGCATAGGAAATACAACTAAGGTGCGCTCAGGATGGGTTGCGTCTGCGGCGAGTAATCAGGCTTACTTCATAAAATTAAGGCCGCACTAAAGCAAGCTGGTACTTTTGCAACCAGCTAATTGCTTACTTGATGAGTAGAATTAAGTGAGACTTGACGTATCCAGACCGAGTCGGTTTAGCATAATCTTCATTTCAAAGTTGAAAAGGTCATTGGTGGCCTGTCCCGCCATCGGGTTTAACTGGCCATTAATTTCGAGGGCGATTAAACCATGCATCAAGCCCCACTCGGTTAAAGAGAAGTGAAAAACGGGAATTGATAGCCCATTATAGCTTCCTGACGCAGCCCATTCGCTTAAACGCTGGTGCAGTTCTTGCGGGGCATGGTCGTACTCCGGCGGTATTCGGGCCAAGCCTTTTTCACAGGCCTGCTGTAAAGTCGTGATAAAAGGCGAGAAGGCCCGCTGAACAAGCGGAACAGTTCTTTCGGGTGGCGCGTGATAACCAGGCACCGGAGTGCCAAAAATCAGGCCAAAATCTACGGGATGTGCCAGGCCCCAGGCGCGGTAAGCCTGCGCCCCGGCATAGAAGCGTCCGGCATAATCGTCTGCCGGGCAAGCATCAAAAGCGGAGATAACAGCATCACCGAGTGCCGTGTATGCATCTACAATCAGGGCGGTTATCAAATCGTCACGCCTGGCGTAGTAGCGGTAAATAGCAGGAGCGGTCATACCCATGGTGTTAGCAATACCGCGTAGAGAAACCGCTGCCGTACCTTCATCGCGCATCTGTTGTTTGGCGACTTTCTTAATCTCTTCCAGGGTAGCTTCCCGCACCCGTTCACGGTGACTCTGGCTCATAGTAACCTCCCGTTATCCATTCAAAGGTTTGTTAACACTAGTAATAGAGGTTATAATTTGTTACTAATGTAAACACTGTTAACAGTGTATCTTATTCATATCTGGTTGTCAAGAGGGTTTGAGAGATTTTCTAATTTAGCTTTAGAGCGTTGTCTCTTACATTGTAAGGCTACATGCTTTATAATCGCTAGTAGGCCAGGCTAAGGCAGGCGCGGGAGGACGGGAAAACCGGATAGAGCTTTTCTCGCTGGCATAAAATTATCTTGCGATTAATGCCGCAAGCATCGTTAATAGTAGTGGAACAGAAATAAACGTAGAGCAAGTAAACAGGAGCATTGCTAATACCGAGATTATATAGTTAGCTCCTGAAAGATTTTTGGATTTACAACTATGAGCTTAGAACAGACCCTGAACGAACTTCGCTACGGCGGGCCAGAGGTACGTATCCGCGCAGCTATTAACCTCGCGCAGGCCAACAATCCCCAGGTTACCCCTTACCTGATAGATGCTTTGCATGATGAAGAGCCAGAAGTGCGAGTTGCAATCTCGCGGGCCCTGATTACTTATCGTGACCCACGTTCGGTCCCGGCCCTGATTAGTTTACTCAAAGATAAAAATTTTGTGGTGACTGAAGCTGCGGCTACCACCCTGGGACTGATTGGAGACCCGGCGGCAGGTAAACCTCTTCTCGACCTAATGGAGCGAGCCAAGGCGTTCGGCCCGAACACTTACCCGCAACACCAGAGTGTGGTGCAAGCAATTGTGGCGCTGGGCCGGATCAAAGATCCACATGCTACTGGCGCAATGATTAAGATGTTGAAAAAGGGTTACAAAAATTCGGTAAGCGACTGGTTGCTGCAAGTACGCCAGGCCGCCGCGCTAGGCCTGGGTATGCTGGACCAACCTGCCGGCACGGAAGCCCTGATTGAAACCTTGCGCGAGGACGAGCGTCCCGAAGTAAGAGCATCGGCTACGACTGCCCTGGGGATGTTGCGAAGTGAGAATAGCTTTCGGCAGATGGTAGCAAATCTCAGTATGAGCACTTTCGAGAACCAGGCGCGCCTGTGGAGACGACAGGAAGGAATTGTGATAGCCCTCGGGCAGCGCGGAGACCGGGAGGCAGTTCCGTACTTGCTACCACTGGTGCATAGCCCCTACCCCGAGGTGCGGATCGCGCTGGCCGAGACTATGGTGCGCCTGGGCGAGACTGAAAAGGGCGAAATATTAATCCAGCTCTTGCGCGACCGCAGCCCGGACGTGCGCCACGCCGCCGCCCAGGCCCTCGGCCAACTGGGTATCCAGGCCGCAGCGGGACCGCTCAGCGCGGTAGCGGTTGACCCTGACCGCCGGGTAGCTATCGCCGCTCTGACTGCCCTGGAAAATATCAAAGCTTTGCCATCGGCACCGACAGCGGGTCCTACCGCCTATTTGCCAACCGCCAATCCACAACCACCTGATGAAAATTCGGGTAGCTAATTAATCTGTTCTTATCAAGGATGTATTCCAGGACCCAGATTAGGAATAGAAAATAGGCGGAAAGTAAATAAATTAGCTATCACTGGCTCTTACTATATATCAGGGAGTAAGAGCCAGTTCTAAATGTAGGAGGTAAATTAGGAAGCAAAGTAGGAGGCAAAGATTGAAAGAAATTTCACAGAATCCCTTGACATTGAAAAGGCTGTATGTGATACTGTAGAAGTGACAATTACAGTGTAATAGTCTGGTCAAACCCTCTTTCAAATAGATGACTACTGCTCTTATTGCAACCAGACGGTTGCCTTTTTATTGGAGTAAATAAACATGCTGCAAGGTTATGTTCCTGTACTGATCTTGTTCCTGGTGGCGCTCGCCCTGACCGTTATTATGGTAGTGTTGGCCTTAATAGCCGGACCCAAAAAGCCGAATGAGACCAAATTATCACCGGTTGAAGGTGGTCTGCCGCCGGTACAACCCACTCCACAACGCTTCCCGGTAAAGTTCCTTGAAGTAGCCATGATCTTCCTTATCTTCGATATTGAAACAGTGGCTATCTTCCCCTGGGCAGTACTTCTAAACCAGTTGAAAGTTTTCGGCCTGGTAGAAATGGGTTTGTTCCTGCTGGTGCTCGGTATTGGCTATATTTACCTTTGGAGAAAAGGCGCATTTAACTGGGAAAAGGAGTAACACAGCATGTCAGGTAATATAAGCCAGCATGATTTTTTTACCGCTAACGCAATCATGCCGGGAGACGTACAGTCGTACCGTAGCGCCTCCCCGGTAGGCAGTGTAGTAACCACTAAACTGGATGTTGTAGCTAACTGGGCGCGGGCTTCATCTATCTGGCCGGCCCTCTTTGGCCTGGCCTGTTGCGCGATTGAAATGATGGCTACTTCGGCCTCGCGCTTCGACCTGGCCCGTTTCGGTTCTGAAATCTTTCGCGCCTCACCTCGTCAGGCTGACCTGATGATTGTGGCAGGCCGAGTTTCCGCCAAGATGGCCCCGGCAGTACGCACCATCTACGAACAGATGCCCGATCCTAAATGGGTTATCGCCATGGGCGCTTGCGCCAGTTGTGGCGGCGTTTTCAATAACTATGCTATTGTACAGGGCGTGGATATGGTAGTGCCCGTAGACGTTTATGTAGCAGGTTGCCCTCCAACTCCGGAGGCCCTGATTGAAGGCATCACTTTGCTACAAAAACGAATCGCGGAAGGCGCCCCTCGTCCCCAAGATCCTATGGAATATATGCCGGAGGTAGTCCGTGACCCAAACTTCGGACGGCACCGTTAATCCCGAGGGCAGCCAGCCTGCCCCGGCGCCAAGCCTGATCGAAACCACCCGTTTTCCAAATGTACGTCCCAGCCCGTTCCGCGCCGCGGATGGTACGCCGACTTTTATTGTACCGGCTGAAGAGATCCTGGATGTCGTACGCTACCTGCGAGATGAAGGCGGTTTCAGGCTTTTTGAAGATATTACAGCGGTAGACTGGCTGCCGAAAGAACCTCGCTTTGAAGTGGTTTACCATTTCCTGAATATCGAGGCTCGCCAGCCTATTCGCCTGAAAGTACCGGTTTCGGGAACAGATCCTAAAGTGCCAAGTCTGACCGGCCTTTTTACCGGCGCTAACTGGTTTGAACGGGAGGTTTACGATCTCTTCGGCATTACTTTTATGGGCCACCCGGACCTGCGACGTATCGAGATGCCGGTAGACTGGGAAGGCCACCCGCTCCGCAAAGATTATCCGGTAACCGGCCCGCGCCGTCCAAACCTGCCCGCCAACCAGTTTCGGCCAGAGGGCCGTAACGGCGCACCTCAGGTCTAAAGCTTTTATTCGATTAGAGGGAAACCAATTGGAAGACCTTGAGATTAAAGAACAATGGCTCGAAGATGATGAAGAGCAGTATCTAGAGAACATTAACGACCGGGCCGATACCGACCAGGAGTTGATGACTATCAACATGGGGCCGAATCACCCGTCGACTCACGGCGTGTTGCGCCTGATCGTAACCGTGCGTGGTGAAGAGGTTGTTAAGTGCGAGTCTGATATCGGTTATCTGCATACCGGTATTGAAAAACAGGCCGAAACCAAGACTTACAACCAGGCTTTAACACTTACCGACCGCACCGATTACCTGAACCCCTTGATCAACAACCTGGGCTATACCCTGGCCGTTGAAAAGCTCCTGGGTATTACAGAGCGCATCCCGCCTAAAGCGCGAGTGGCTCGTATCCTGCTCACCGAGTTACAGCGTATTTCCAGCCACCTGGTATGGCTAGGCACTCACGCGATGGACCTCGGGGCGCAGAGTACCTTCCTTTACGGTATGCGCGACCGCGAAATGATTCTCGATATTTTCGAGCTGTGCGCGGGCGTACGCATGATGACCAGTTACATCATGCCCGGCGGTCTGTATGCCGATTTGCCACCCGGTTTCGACCAGAAAGTAGCCGACTTCTTGACCTACTTCAAGGGTCGCTGGCCGGAATACCACCAGATGTTGACCAACAGCGAACTGTGGTTTGAACGCACTAAAGGCGTTGCCAAGATGAGTGCTGACGAGGCTCTTAGCCTCGGTGTTACCGGGCCAATGCTACGCGCCTGCGGTATTCCCTATGACGTGCGCAAGTTCTTCCCCTACATGGACTACGAAACTTACGATTTCGAAGTCCCGGTAGCCTACAACGGCGATGTCTACGACCGCTTCATCGTTCGGATGAATGAAGTGCAGCAGAGTATTCGGATTGCCGAGCAGGCCCTTAATCGCTTGCCGGAAGGCGATTGGCAGGTAGACGACCTGAAGATTGTGCCACCCAAGAAGTACCAGATCGCTACGACTATGGAGTCGCTAATCCACCACTTCAAGCTTTACACCGAAGGCTACAAGCCGGTGGCGGGCGAGGTTTACTCCCGGGTAGAATCGGCCCGTGGCGAGCTATCTTACTATATGGTCAGCAACGGTACTAACAAGCCGTACCGAATGCACATTCGCGCCCCTAGCTTCGCTAACTTGCAGTCAATGGAACCGACCCTGAACGGCAAGTCCATGTTTGCGGACATTGTCGCAGCCATCGGTAGCATTGACATTATTCTGGGCGAAGTAGATCGCTAAAACCTCTTAAGGGGCAGCCTTAGGGTTTGCCCCTCGCTTAATTTGAATCTATAAAGCTAAAGCTGGATCGAAATGGAAAAGTTAGAAGCTACAGATCAGCAATATGTCCTGAGCGAGGGAGCGCGTCACCAAATCCTGGCTCTAAAAAAAGTTTACCCTAGCAGCCGTTCAGCCCTTTTGCCTGCGCTGCATATTGTACAGGGCGAATTCGGCTTCATCCCGGATGGGCCGATGGAAGAAGTCGCCGACATCCTGGAAATTTTGAAGGGTGATGTTGAGCAAGTGGTAACTTTCTACCGGATGTACAATACCAAACGGGTTGGACAGTTCCATGTCAAGATTTGTGATAGCATCGCCTGCTACCTGCGCGGTTCGGATGAACTGATCGAACAGGGTAAACAAAAGCTGGGAGTAGAACTGGGCGGCACCACTGAGGACGGCCAGGTCACTCTTTCCAAGATCGAATGTCTGGCCGCCTGTGGCCAGGCGCCCTGCCTTCAGGTCAATGACGAGTATCTTTACAACGTCACGCCTGAGCAGTTCGAGGAAATGCTGGAAACCCTGAGTAAGGCTAAAGAAAACCCTTATTTCATTCCTTAAAACTTATCGAGTATTGCGGAAGCCCAGGCAGTTAGAATAACCGCACAGGCTTCCATAAAATATTCCTGGGATTAGAACAGGTTGAGAGAAAATGCAAGAGCAGATATTCCCACCTCCGCCAGAACTGGTAACAGATAAGCCGCCTTTTCCTTACGTGCTGTTGAAGCACCGCGAAATTCCCGGCATGTACAAGCTCGATGTTTACCGGCAGAACGGCGGTTATAAGGGTCTCGAACGAGCCATTAAAATGCAGCCCGACGAAGTTTCGACCGAGGTCAAAAACGCCGGTTTGCGCGGGCGCGGTGGAGCAGGTTTCCCTGCCGGTATGAAGTGGGGTTTCATTCCCAAAATTCCCGGTCCTAAATACGTCTGTTGTAACACCGACGAATCGGAACCGGGCACTTTCAAAGATCATGAGTTGATCGAGAATAACCCACACCAGTTGATCGAGGGCGTGCTGATTACCTGCTACGCCATTGGCGCGGAGCACGGCTTTATCTACGTGCGCGGCGAATTTGCGCGGGGTATCCGCGTCTTGAAGCGCGCGGTAGAAGAAGCGCGCGCGGCAGGACTGGTGGGCCAGAACATCCTGGGTAGTGGTTTCAACTGTGAAGTGACGATCCACCCCGGCGCTGGCGCTTATATCTGTGGAGAAGAGTCCGCTCTGCTGGAATCGCTGGAAGGCAAGCGCGGTTTCCCTCGCCTGCGTCCGCCGTTCCCCGCTGTGGCCGGTCTTTACGCTCGTCCTACGGTAATCAACAACTGTGAAACCCTCTCCAACGTGCCCCATATTTTACGCGAAGGGGCGGAGTGGTACGCCAAGTTCGGCACGGAAAAGACCAAAGGCTTCCGCGTCTACTGCCTGAGCGGCCACGTAGAGCGGCCCGGCAATTATGAACTGGAATGCGGCACCACCTTCCGTAAGCTGATTTACGATATTGGCGGTGGTATCTGGAAAGGGCGGAAGCTTAAAGCTTTTATCCCGGGTGGTTCCTCCACTCCGATGTTACCGCCTACGGACGAAGTTTTGGATACTCCGATGGACTTTGAGGGTATTGCCGCTCGCGGTTCGATGCAGGGTTCCGCCGGTGTGATCGTCTTTGACGACCAGACTTGTATCGTGGGAGCTGTCCTGCGCCTGGTCGAGTTCTATAAAGACGAGTCTTGCGGGAAGTGTACACCTTGCCGGGAAGGTACGCGCTGGCTGGTGCAAATTCTGCACCGCCTGGAGCACGGCGAAGGCCGTCCGGAAGACCTTGACCTGTTGCTGGATGTAGGCGGCAATATTGCAGGCCGCAGCTTCTGTCTGCTGGGTGACTCAGCGCCGGTGCCGATTAACAGCGCCATGAAGTTGTTCCGAGAAGAATTCGAGTATCATATTACCCACAAAACCTGTATGGTTGGTCCGCGCGCCGGCAAGCAACTGGCGGGAACACACTAAACAGGCCCTTTTATTCTAATCTGGAATACTACGAGAGGCGCCCATTCCTGCGGTATAATTATAAAAGCAGGAGAAAAGCGCCTCTTGTTATAAGGAGTTTTGCAAGTTATGTCAAATCGGCCTTCGGAACAACTCTCGGCAGGTAGTTATCCCCGTCCCGCTGCCACTATTCCGGCCAGGAGGCGAGGAGTACCCTGGTGGGGTTGGTTGATAGTGGTAGGAGTGATTGCAAGTATTGCCGCATGTATTGTCCTGTTTCCGATAGTGGCAAAAGAAGGCATTAGCGCCAAAGACGATGCGGCTGCTGTTGTTGACCGCTACATCAAAGCCGCGATTACTCATAATGTCGATGAAATGTACTCACTCAGCGACAATATCGGCGATAACAGCCGCGATAAGGCTTCTTTTCAAAATAGTATCGAAACCACTTTTTTCAAACCGAATGCTGCTTTCCTGGCTAATTACCAGAGCTTAAGTGCTGGTCCCTATTTCTCTATGCGAACATCCAATGACAATCGAACTTCCCTCGATATTTCTGGTAACGTTATCTACAAGGACCAGAGCAAAGGCTCCTTCAGCGCTACCTTAATGCGTGACGGGGATAGCTGGAAAGTAGTCAAAGTTAAGTTAGATCCACCCAGGAGCGAATGAAGAGTCTTTAGTCTTAGCCCTTAGGAGGCTTTGTTATGGAAAATAACCCTCCGTCTCCAGAACAACCTTCGCCGGGAGGCCAGTACCCGCCTCCCTGGCAACCTTCCTCTAATGGTTTCCCATCCCCTTACGGCTATCCACCGCCAGGACAGAATGTTCCTCCTCCAGGAGGCGTTCGCCCCGATGCTCCGCCTTATTATCAGCAAGGACCATATGTACCACCGCCAAACGCACCCGGCTTTGGCCCACCGTCCGGATATTACCCTTACCCACCACCACCACCACCTCGCAAAAAAGGGATTCCTGCATGGGGCTGGCTGATACTCGCTGTAGCTATTGTAGCGGTGCTGGCTTGCGCCGGGATAGTGGCCCTGGTGGTAGGTGTAGGCGTTAGCACCAAAAGTGACGGCGAAAAAGTGCTGGATCAGTTCATGCGGGCTGCGGCTGTTCGCGATATTGACAAGCTCTACAGCCTCTCGACTAACACTGATCGTCAGTCCTTTGAAGCGGATGTCACCAATAATCTGCTAAACCCCTACGCCGCGTTCCTGCCGAACTATCGCAGTCTTAATTCGGGCCTATCCTTCGAGATTAATATTGTCAACGGCATAAGCACCATGAAGTTCTCGGGCAAGATTGATTATGGTCAGAGCGGCAGCGGCACTTACGATATCGAACTGCAAAAAGTCGGTGAGCAGTGGAAAGTAGTATATTTACACCTGCAACCACCCTCAAGTGGTACCAGCGGATAAGTTATAACGTTTGTTATAACTATTATAACAAACGTTATAACTGTTTTTTTAGCGGCGTTAGTGGCTGTTTTTAGATGAAAATAGCAGCAAGCGCCGCTTTTTTGTTGTCTGATTTAACCCTTGCGGCGTTCCAGAGTCATCTTCATGCCGTACTTTGGACGCAGCGTTACCAGCGGTTGCATAACTACCGGATGACCCGGAACCAGTTTTGCCCGCCATTGTTGCGCCAGCGTAGCCAGGATCAGATGCCCTTCCATCCAGGCAAAACTCTCACCAATACAGAGGCGCGGCCCACCGCCAAAGGGGAAGTAAGCGAATTTAGGTCTAATCTCTCGCGCCGAAGGGGTCCAGCGTTCCGGTTCAAACTTATCGGGGTCGGGGTAGTAGCGCTTGTTGTGATGCATAACATACTGGCTCATAAGCAAGATAGAGCCTGCTGGAATAAGATAATCCTTAATACGGTAGTCTGCTAGAGCGCGGCGGCCCAACAACCATGCCGGCGGATACATGCGCATTGATTCGGTTAAAACCATCTCGGTATAGGGAAGGCGGGGTAAATCCTCAACTGCAGGCAAGCGCCCGCCCAGAACGCTATCCAATTCGGCATGCAGCTTCGCTTCTGCCTCCGGGTTCTGTGAGAGCAAGTACCAGGTCCAGGTCAGGGCGTTGGCGGTAGTTTCGTGCCCGGCCAGAAAGAGGGTCATGGCTTCGTCACGCAGTTGCTCATTGGTCATGCCGGTACCGTCACCCTCGGTATCATTGGCCAGCAACAGCATAGAAAGTAAATCCCCCCTATCCTCTCCGCTCGCTCGCCGCTCGTTTATCATACGGTAGACAGTCGTATCAAGGCGTTCTTTACCCCTGTTAAATCGCCTCATGGCTGGTAAGGGTAGCTTCTCAAGATATTCGCTAAAGGGCAGGCTCACCAGGCTAAAGACCTGCATTACATCGGTAAGGGCGGAGCCTAACTCCTGGGCCTCATTTTCTACATCGGTATCAAAAAGGGTTTTAGCGACAACTGCCATTGTCAGAAGCATCATCTCATGATGCATATCCAGGGTAGCCCCACCCTGCCAGCGCTTATTAACGCGATCCGCGTACTCAATCATTACTTTAGCGTAGTTCAGGATGCGCTGGCGATGAAAGGCCGGTTGAACCAGTCTACGCTGGCGCAGATGCAATTCATCCTCGCTGGTCAGCAGGCCGTTGCCAAGCATTTTACGGGCGCGTTCCAGACCACGCCCTTTATGAAAATTACGGCTGTTAGTTACCAGCACATCTCTAATGTAATCGGGGTGGTTTAACAGGTAGAGGTTTACCGGGCCAATTTTGTAATTAACTATATCCCCATACTCGGCGGCTAAAGAGGAGAGAAAAGCCAGCGGGTCCCGGCGCATTGCCATGAGATTAGTGCCCGGAAATCTGGGTTTAGGACCGGGGGGATTGAGGAGAGCAGCGGTTGCCATGGTAGTTTCCTTTCGACTGGTGCAAAAGCGTGGTCTAACAGCAGAGCAACTCTCAGTTTTACCCGAAATAATAACTCTGCTATTAGAATCGTACCACCTGTAATGCCAGCGTCAATCGAAATAGTAAAAGTCTAACAAAGTCTAACAAAACCTTGCTAACCTAGAATTGCCGCTCCGGTACTGCCATTGTGGCCGGTCTGCGACTGGAAACTACAGAGATAGCCAGAGCTAAAACCATTAGAGCCAGTTCAAAGCCGCCAAGCACGATGAATGGCAAAGGCTTGTTAATTTCGTACAGAAATCCGGCTAGCAGCGCTCCAACCAGGCTACCAAACTGTGTAGCGGCATTGAAATAAGCCTGTGCACGGCCGCGCAAACGAGGCGGTGTGTGGTCCGCCAGGTAACCATCATTGGCGCTGCGTGAAACGGCATCGAGCGAACCTTCCACCACCCCCATTACCATAAAGAGCGCAAAGGTACTCATAAAGCCATAACTGATCCAGACCAGGCTTACCAGTAGCCCCCCGGCAAACATCATTCCCAAACGGCCATAGCGGTCGGACAGGCGACCCGCACCGGGCGCTACCAGCAGCACCGGGATGGCATAGACCGAATACGTCCAGCCAATCAGGGTCAGGCCAAACCCCAGGTCGGCCATATAAATACTCCAGATTGAGATCGCCAGACCCGGTCCCAGGCCCAGCGCTATCCGGTGCAACACTCCCACGATCACCGGGGTGGTCCAGAGTTTTTCGGGCAGCGATTGTCTGTTAGAGCCTGTTGCAACTGTGGACGCAGCATGGTGTTGAGAATGGTGCTGCGGATGGTAATTTCTGAAGGCGAATAGCACCATCAGTATAGCCGGTACAAAAATAGCGGCTGCCAGGATATAAGCCAGGGTATAACCAAAACCGTCGGCCAGGAAAGTGCCTGCCGGCGGGCCACCCAGCATACCGAAAGTCATCCCGGCACTCATCAGGCCAAAGGCCTCCCCATTCCGCCCCTCCGGAACAAGGTCCGCCAGCAGAGCGCGGGCGGCAGGAAGCACTGCCGCCGAGGAGATGCCTTCGACAAAGCGCAGAGTAATAAAGAATTCTCCGGAGGTGGCCCACATGTAGGATAGCGTGATTATACCGTGCGCTATCAATCCTCCTACAATCAGGCCTACCCGGCTATAACGGTCGGCCAGCCAGCCAAAGGGAAAGAGGAAGATAAAAGCCGAAAAAAGGTAAGCCGCCGCCATCAGGCCTACTTCACCTCCGCTGGCGCCCTCTGTACGAGCGTACAGGGTACGCAGCGGCGAAACTAAACCAAATCCCAGGAAAGAGATTGCAATTGCCATCAGCAAGCTGCCAATATACCAGTTCCGCCACAGCCCTACCGGCCTTATGACGGCTTTTGCTTCTAACAACTCTTTTTGTAACTCCTTCCGAGGAAAACGCACCCTGTTCACCTTGTTCCTTCTTGCCTATTTTGCCGATGATTATGACCAACTATCCAGGCTTCTGAAGCCTGTTTGATACTAGCTATTATCCAAAAAGTTTGGGAGTTTGTCATAGTCTAAATGGCTTATCTTGAGGAGAGGATTTATAAGACTTATTTCCTTATGAAAAAAAGGAGCAGTCGCCGGAACTGCGACTGCTCTTTGTGGCCTTATGGCCGCGCGGAAGGAGGGTAGTCAGTCCAAAGAAAGAAAAGCAGGAACGGCGCTTGATAACGCCTGGTGATACCCCTAATTATCACCGTTATCCCTGGCTGCCAATACGGGAACGGCCACTTTTTTAAGCGGCACCCGCCCTGAAAAATTACCCTCGCTATGACTTTTTAAGTTGCGCTTGCTTCAGGTTCCGTTGTACTTCTTGCAGTTATAATTGAAAATAACTGCCCTGCATCTGGTTGGTCGTCTTGTGTTTTGATCATACACCAATTTCAGGGATATGTCAATACCTATGGGATATGTTTTTGACCTTTTTTTGAAATATTCTCTATTAGTTGTTATTACTTTTCCACAGTCATACAACATCTAGGCTTTTATGTCTAGTAGATGTGGATAACCATCCCTATTCTATCAATATTTCCTTTTTACTCATTATCTGGCATATAATAAAAGCGATTTACCGGTTCTGGCACGAATTTTGAAGTCGGAGTTGTGCGAGTTAAATTTGAGACTTAGTAAACTTTTCAGGATAGTTAAACCTATCTCACAACGATCCGGTAAACCAGAAAGGGCTTGTTGAAGCAGCGTTTACTGTAGCAGCAGGAAATGAAGAAAAAGAGGTAGCTAATTGAGCGAAACTGGACACAAGCATACAAACCGGCTTATCAACGAAACCAGCCCTTACCTGTTACAACACGCCCACAACCCGGTCGAATGGTATCCCTGGGGCGAGGAAGCGCTGAACCGCGCTAAAGCCGAAAATAAGCCTATCTTGCTCAGTGTCGGTTATAGCGCCTGCCACTGGTGTCACGTTATGGAACGCGAAAGCTTCGAGAACGAGACTATCGCCAAAATGATGAATGACAACTTCATCAATATCAAGGTTGACCGCGAAGAACGTCCCGACATTGACAGTATCTATATGGAAGCCGTGCAGGCCATGACCGGGCAGGGCGGTTGGCCCATGACTGTCTTCCTGACACCGCAAGGAGTACCCTTCTTCGGCGGAACATATTTTCCACCGGTACGTCGTTACGGCAACATGCCCTCCTTCCCTGAAATTCTGGAAGGTGTATCGGAAGCTTACCGGGACCGGCCGGAAGACATTGAACATAACGCCACCCAGATGAAAAAGGTGCTGGAAGCCGGTTCACGCTTTGAGATTGAGAACAACAACGAAAGTCTGAACCAGGAAATGCTGGATCGAGCCTGGTATGTAGAAGGTCTGAACGAAAAAGGCCAGCCGGCCAGGGGTGGTCTTTCAGTAGTGTTTGACAGGCGGGAAGGTGGTATTGGCCGCGCCCCCAAGTTTCCGCAACCCATGACCCTTGAGTTTACTCTCAGAACTTATAATAGCACCAAAAATGAAACCGCCCGGCAATTGCTGGATCTAACCCTGACTAAAATGGCCTACGGCGGCATTTATGACCAGTTAGGCGGAGGCTTCCATCGCTACTCGACAGATGCTGTCTGGCTTGTGCCGCATTTCGAAAAAATGCTCTACGATAATTCACAGCTCAGCCTGGTTTATCTTCAAGCTTATCTAGCAACCGCCAACGAGCTTTACAGGCGCATCGCCATTGAAACCCTCGATTATGTGGCGCGGGAAATGACCTCCCCTGAGGGCGGTTTTTATTCCACCCAGGATGCCGATAGCGAAGGAGAAGAGGGTAAATTCTTTGTCTGGTCAGAAGATGAAATAGTAAAAGCACTGGGAGCGGAAGATGCCAGGCTCTTTAACCGCTACTATGGCGTAAGCAAAGGCGGTAACTGGGAAGGGCACAATATTTTGCATGTCACCGGCACACCTGAAGAAGTCGCCAGGGAAATGGGAGTAAGTGTAGAACGGTTAAATGACGTTCTGGCAAATGGCCGGGCGAAGCTATTAGCCCTGAGAGAAAAGCGTATTCATCCCGGGCGTGACGAGAAAATTTTGACTTCCTGGAATGGCCTGATGCTCAAGAGCTTTGCCGTGGCCTCGCGTGTCCTTAACCGGGAAGATTACCGCCAGATCGCCCTTAACAATGCCAGCTTTATTCTCAATACCATGCGCACACCGGAAGGCAAGCTTTATCGCACTTACAAAGATGGTAAAGCGCATCTTAACGGATTCCTGGAAGACTATAGCTACTACGCGGATGGTCTGCTGGCGCTCTACGAAGCTACCTTTGATTTGAAGTGGCTGGTAGAAGCACGCAAACTGGCTGACTCTATGCTGGATAAATTCTGGGACGACCAGGATGAAACTTTCTTTGATACGGCCAGCGATCACGAAGAACTGGTCACGCGACCTCGTTCTTTCTTTGACAATGCCGTACCCAGCGGTAATGCGGTAGCAGCCGACGTCTTGCTGCGGTTAGCGCTGCTAACGGGCGAGGAAAGCTACCGGCAGCATGCCGAAGGAGTCTTACGCAAACTGGCGGAACTGGCCTCGCAATCACCTACAGGTTTTGGCAGGCTTTTAAGCGCGCTGGACTTTTACCTGAGTTCGCCAAAAGAAGTAGTTATAGCCGGAAACGAAGGAGAAGATGGTACCCGGCAGTTTCTGGCCTTACTCTACGGGTTGTACCAACCCAACCGGGTAGTAATGCTCTTACAGGACAAGGTAGATCCGACAGGCTGGCCACTGTTAGAGTATCGCCAGCGTATAGAAGGTAAGCCCACGGCTTACGTCTGTGAGAATTATGCCTGCCAGCAACCTGTAACCGACCCGGCGCAACTCGCCGCGCAGCTAAATCTGGTATGATAAACCCGTTTGCTATAAGAAGTGTTGGAGCTTGAGAAACCATTAAATCGAAACAGGAGTGTCATGAGCGACCTTTCTGAAAAAGAATTAAATAAAGAAGTAACCACCGATATGCCTGTAAAAAGCCCGCAGGCTAAGCAGCAAATCGAGAAAGAAGTACAAAAAGGTAAAATCCGCGAACCGCAGGATTTACCACTTGCCAGCAATAATGGCAAACCGTTTATTTCTTTCGATTTTGACGGTGTGATTTGTCGCCCGCCTTTCGGCCAGAACCGGGTGCTGGGGCGCAAATTGCACGATGAAGAATTGCCTGAGAACATCCGGGTGGTGGAAGGACCGGCGGCCACCTGGCAGCGCCGGGCTTACTTGCAGGCGCGCGGTCTCTTTGAAGACCTTAAATATCTAGGTCGTGATCCCATGAGTGCTGCGCGTGAAGGAATAATCGCGGTAAGCCAGTACCGTACGCCCATCATTATTACAGGGCGAAGTTACCTGGCCAAGCGAATAGTAGAAGCCTGGCTTAAAAAGTACAATATGGAAGAGTATTTCGCAGCTATCTATGCCAACAATACCGAGTTACCGACCCGCCAGTTCAAACTTTATATGCTGCGCCACTTGAATATTGACGAACACGTTGATGATGATGGCGCAATCACCTACTACCTGGCCAAAAAAGGTGTTCGGCAGTTGTTTTTGCGAGACTGGCCGCGCAACATGGGTTTACCTTACCCTGATAATGTAGTCCACTTCACGAACATCGCCGAGATAGCTAACCATCTGGCAAAAACCAGGGTTTAAATGGCCCGGCATATCTAAGTGATCGGCAGGTATTAACAGAGCCAGGGAAATAAATTATTAGAAACAAAAGAACCTTCCCGCAGGAAGGTTCTTTTGTTTCGTTTCCGAAAAGTCTTTTGAAAGTTAAGTGGTATAACTCGACTTACGGTAATTGGATGTAAACTCCAATGCTGGAATAAATTCGCCCTTGGCTATGCTTAGGCGAGCTGCGCAACGTTGGCGCGGGAAACGTTCACAGCCTGGGGGCCTTTATCGGTGTTTTCGATATCGAATTCCACTTCCTCGCCCTCGGTCAGAGTCTTAAACCCATCCATGGTGATGGCCGAGAAGTGTACAAAGACATCCTCGCCACCCGGGCGCTCGATAAATCCGTAACCTTTTGCGTCGTTAAACCACTTTACCTTGCCAGAAGTTCTCACCGGATACTTCCTCCCTTTCTTCGCATCTTACTGCTGGAACGCGCCACGCTTGATATCCGCATGTACTAGCCGGTACCGCAGCAACGCTTGGTGCAAAAATGCCTGTAACCTATAATCTAATAATGCGCCGGACACAACATTTATCCCAGCGGGTAGAGTAACCAATCAACAATTCTTCCTGTAAGCCTGCATTCAACTTTTAAGCATTAAAAAAACAGCTTCCACCTTTTCCGCCTGGTAGCAGGGGGCTAAAGAAAGATGCTGAGTTCGATTTTTAAAGCTTGATGTTGCGAGTCGGGAAACAAGAATTACTTGTACTCATAGCTCTCTCATCCAGGAAGGATATTAGCATAAGCTTAATCCAATGTCAAACTATTTTTAGGCCAAATTTAATCTCAATCTAATCTGGCTTTTATCTTGGTCTAATCAATAGAACTCAGCTATTGATTTTCAAACAAAAAGCAGTCTCAGCTTTTTTTTACTTGTGTATATGGGCTAGATCAATTACAATAATAGCGGAATTTCTCGGGCGGCGCGGCCTGTTCATCTTACAGATGCCATAGGAAAATAGAAGGATTTTGTAGCAAGCAACAGATGAGTAGTAAACGCAAGTTATTGCCGCTCGTATCTTTAGTACTGTTAGCAGTTGTTTTAGGTCTAATCCTGACCGGTATAGCCGGAAACATTGTAGATGCCACTTTTGGCGGTTCTAATCCTAAAGGTGTCAGTGAAGCTCAGGCTAAAGCCGGTAACGAAAACGCCAAAGCTACACCCACTCTTACCAGCACAACCCTGACTACCACACAGTCACCTACCGCGACAACGGCACCTACGGCTACCGCCACGCCACAGCCTACGGCTACTCCAAGCCCTACTGCTACGGCAACTGCCACCCCTTTTCCTACGATTACTCCCGTTATCACGGCCAGCGCGAGTAAAGTTCCTTTCAGCCAGCGCTTTACCTTCCGTAAGAACGATATTGTCGAATATCTTAAACCGGGTGTTATTCACGTCAAGCGGCAGGCGCCTGGACCCTTGAACATCAATATTTTGTTCTTCGACCTGACCGCGCCTGAATTTAACTTACGGGTCGCTCTGAAAGATAACTGGTTGAGCGGGGTCGAACGTACCTCCAGCTTCGCCAAAGAGAATAACGCCCTGGCAGCCGTAAACGGCGATCTTTTCAGTGGGGTAGGTTTACCGCAGGGCATGACTATGAGCGACGGTAAACTGGCCCTTGCGCCCAAGCATCGCGCTACTTTTGCCTACTCACCTACCTCCGGGCCATTTATTGGCTACTTTACCGAAGGTTTTACCTGGCCTTCCTCTATTGTAGCGGCCAGCGGTGAAAGGCACTCCCTGGAAGTCCTCAATACAACATGTAAAGAAAACTGGCTCTGTCTCTACAATGATCTTTACCACTCCTTACCTTACGGCAGTAACGAAGTAAAAGTAACTCTCAATAGTTTGAATGAGGTCACTGCTATTACCCAGGAAGGTAAATTGGCTATCCCGAGCGGTAACCAGGTTTTGCTGGGCAAAGGTCAGGCCGGAAAGTGGCTGCTTGAAAATGTGAAGGTTGGCGATAAGCTGACTCTTAATCTGGTAACAGACCCTCCGTACGATAAATTCCAACAGATAGTCAGCGGCGGTCCTGTTTTTCTCCGCCACGGCCAGTTCGTGCAGGATTGCATGTGCAACCTGGATGATTGCGGTGATACCAAACAAAAAGACGTAACCTGTGAAGAATTTACTACGGATTGGAAACTGACGCATTATCTCACCATTCAAATGCCGCGTAATGGTATCGGCTATAACGCGGATAAGAGTGTTTTGATGGTAGCGGTAGTAGATGGCTACCAGCCCGGCTTCAGTATCGGTATAACTCAGAAAGCATTTGCGGACCTGTTCCTGGAATTTAATATGGAATCGGCCATGGAACTGGATGGCGGCGGCTCGGCGACTATGTGGCTCAACGGTAAACTGGCCAGCCATCCTTCCGATGGCGGCGGATCGGTAGAGCGGATGGTGCCGGACGCTGTTATCTTCCAGTGGAACGATAGCGCAGGTAGCAACTCTACTCTACCGCTTCCTAACAGCACTGAAACACCCGGCAATACTGACACGACCACTACGCCGGGCGGGAGCGGTAATAGCGGCAACAGGCCCACGCCAACAGGGGCGAATAGCTATAGTAGCACTCCTGCGCCTACCAGGAGTCCGTCAACCAGGAAGTAAGTAAAAAGTAGAAAAAACTGAAAATGAACGAAGAAGAACAGTCTTCGCAACGCTCCGTTGACTCGCAAAATCTTGAAGCAGAGTCAGTCAATTATCATGTAATAAGCAACCACCGAATAAGCCGGCGGCGCTTTATCAACCGGCTTACCACCCTGACTATGGCCGGTGCGGCAGGCTTCAACTTGCTGGCAGCCTGTTCTGATACCCCGCCTACTGCTACGCCTGCACCAACTGCCACGCCTGCCCCTGCGCCTACTGCTACGCCGCAACCCACCGCTACGCCGCTGCCTACGGCTACGCCTACACCGGCGCCTACCGCCACACCTGCCCCAACCCCTACTCCGGTCTTTCAACCAATCAAGTTTGGAGTCCTGGGGGATATTCGTACTACCGGGCCTAAACCTCCACAGGTGGCCTACCAGATTATTGAAAAAATGAAAGCGGAAAACCCGGCAGCCGTTCTCTTAGTAGGCGACATGATAGATGCCGGGTATAATACCCCGACTGTTAAAGAGCAGTGGAGCAATTTTAACGAAGCTTTAGCCCCACTTTCTTCCAGCACCATTTTGCCTGCGCTGGGTAACCACGATACTAACCTTATCAAGTCTAACCTGGCGTTATACCTTGAAGCTTTCCCCAGGTTACCGGGCAACGGGCCGAATGACTCGAAAGGTTTGACTTACTCTTATAACCTGGGCTCGGTGCATTTTGTCTGCCTTAACTCGGAAAATCCCGATCAGTTGCATTACCTGGGTAGTAGTCAGTTAAGCTGGCTGGAAAAAGATCTGGCATCCAACAAACAACCTTTCACTTTCGTCTTCAGCCACGACCCGGCTTTCCCGGTAGGGCCGCATGTCGGCAGTAGCCTGGATGCTTACCCGCAGGAGCGCGATCAGCTATGGAAAATCATGCAAAGGTACGGGGTAAGCGCTTATATCTGTGGTCACGAACACCTTTATAACCGCAGTCAGCAGGGGGGCCTGACCCAACTGGTGATTGGAACCAGTGGGTCTGCTATCTATGGTAGCTATGGCGGCGAGTTTTACCATTACGCCGTCTTTTCGGTACAACAACAGGGAGTGGAGGTCAAAGTTTATGACAACCAGGACAAAGAGCGCGACTCTTTTACCCTGTTATAAACTCAGGAGACATAAGCCTCAAACTGAGCGAGGAACAGGAGCGTTATAGCCAGGCCAAAAAAGAACAGGGCAGCAACGTGGTTAGCCTGGCTATCCACCAGATTAATAATACCCAGCAAGCCAAAGACCGAGGCCCCCGTCATCATGACAATATAAAGAGTGATCAGTAAGAAGGCCCTCGGCCTTTTTTTAGTAGTGTAATTTTCGTAGAGGTTTTCGTAAAATTCCAGTTCTTCAGCCGAAGGTGGGGTATAATCAGGCGCTGCACCAAATGGATTGGAATCCCAGAGAGGGTCGCGTTTTTCCGGTTCCGGCCTGTAGCCGTAGTAAGCGCTACTTTCGCCCCAGGCATTGGCAGGCATCTTCAGACGTAATTCCTGGTCGTATTCCCGCCGTTTCTGAACATCATTCAAAGTTTCGTAGGCTTCCTGAAGCAGCCTGAACTTTTCCGGATCGGCCTGATCTCTGGCCGTATCGGGGTGGTAGAGTTTGGAAAGCACGCGGTAAG
This sequence comes from Chloroflexia bacterium, assembly GCA_036261665.1. GTDB lineage: Bacteria > Chloroflexota > Chloroflexia > Chloroheliales > Chloroheliaceae > 54-19. The sequence continues at coordinate 18,117 of DATAKM010000148.1, read as the reverse complement.
CGGCAACCACCAGGGCAGGATGAGCGTAAGTCTGTAACTGGAGTATTTCGTAATAATTAGGTTTAGCCTGGTCTTGCATTTTATTTCTTTATTGAGCTAATTTTTATAACATTGGTTGCAGTAAGATTGAGACTGCTTTAACCGGCAACTCCGATTATAACAAGCCACTATTAAACGGTAAATAGTCAAAAAGGCACTCCTGCATTTTTCGCGCCAACTGCTGTCCGCTACTGACTAAAATCCAACTTCTTCAGGAGTTCTTGAGTGGTTTGTAAAGCAGAAGAGTATCAGGAGTTACCGGTTCATAGCCATTAGACAAAAACTGGTCGCGCTCTTTTTCGTCAGCGCTTTGCAGATAAAGACCGGGCAGGTCATAAGCGCTGGCATCTCGCTCCAGTTTATGCATCAGAGTGCGCCCGGCTTCGCGAATGCTAATATTGGATAATCTGGCTTCTAAAGTCCGGTCAGGGCGTATCCAGGCGGTTAAACGGCCAACCATCTGCGCTCCTTCGTAACACTCGTAAGCCAGTTCATTTTGATTCGCGGCATCTACCTGTTTAACTACCAGCACTTCCAGAATACCTTTCTAATTATGCATAATATTTTATGTAAACTTAAAATGTTAATTAGCTTTTTAAGTTTAACATCAGACAGGCTTTTTTCACAATAGCGAGCTTACTGTGTTAAAATAGGGGAGTCAAAAACAGGCAAAGAGAAAACGCGCAAATTTAAATAAACCGGAGTGAACCGGCAAATAAAAACTGGTGGAGAGAATTTCTTAAAATGGACCTGGTGGATAAGCAATCTAAAGACGAGAAAAAAGAACACAAAGCAATCAAAATCGAACCGGTAAAAGGCACACGTGATTTTTACCCTGATAAAATGCGCTGGCGCAACTGGCTTTTCAGTACATGCCGCCGGGTGTCGCAGCTCTACAGCTATGAAGAATACGATGGGCCCTTCCTGGAGTACCTTGATCTCTACGCCGCCAAGTCGGGAGAGGAACTGGTAAACGAACAAACCTATACTTTTGATAGCCGCGGTGGTGAAAAGCTGGCTATCCGTCCTGAAATGACTCCTACCCTCGCTCGGATGGTTGCGGCCAAACAAAACGAGTTGCGTAAACCGATTCGCTGGTTTACCTTCCCGAATATCTGGCGCTATGAGAAACCGCAGCGGGGGCGCAAGCGCGAATTTTACCAGTATAACATTGACCTGCTGGGTGTAGAGTCAATGGAAGCCGAAGCCGAAATCCTGGCCGTAGTAGTAGATATAATGAAGGCGCTTGGACTGGGAAAAGGGGAATTCGTAATAAGGGTCAACAACCGTTATTTCCTGGAAGATCTCCTGGGTAAGCTTGAGATAGACTTGAATCTCAAAGACGCCGTCTATCGCGAAATAGACCGAATCGAAAAGTTGAAGCCGGAGGTGTTTCGCGCCAATTTGCAGGATGCCGGTTTGAGCGAAGAGCAGATATCGAAACTCGAAACCACTTTACGCCAGAAGGATTTTGGAGATTTCCCGGCTTTGGAATCGCTCTGGGAAAAGTTCACAGAGTACGACATTACCGACTTCGTTGAATTCGACCCGAGTATTGTACGCGGCCTGCTGTACTATACCGGCACGGTCTTTGAAGTCTGGGACCCTACCAAACGCTTTAACCGGGCGATTATGGGCGGAGGGCGCTACGATAACCTTGTTACAGCGCTGGGTGGTCAGCCTCTACCGGCGGTGGGGATTGCCTTCAGTGATGTGACTATCGAAGAGATGTTAACCCAACAGGGCAAAATGCCAAACTTGCCCCGCGACGTTGACGTTTATGTGGCGCAGTATTCGGCTGCCGAGCGTCCTGCTGCTATTAAAGTTGCTTCTCAGTTACGTTCTGACGGGTTGCGAACTGAAGTAAACATTCTCGATCACTCCCTGGATAAGCAGTTGAAAGCCGCTTCAGCCAGTGGCGCACGCTTCGCCGTGATTGTAGCTCCCGATGAACTGGCTCGTGGTGAAGTAAACGTCAAAAACTTGCAGCAGCGCAGCCAGCAAACCGTTAAACTGGATGAGTTAAGCGGGTTTTTACAGCAGTAAGCTTATTAGCGGAAATTGAGATAAAAAAAGCGAGGATTTGATACCTCGCTTTTTTTATTACTCTGTGCCCGGAACTTCGCCCTGCTTACTCTCCGAAAGTTTGGGAGGCAACCATTTGGCCTCCGCCGGGCCGGGCTGGTAGCTTGCAATATATTCGAGCGCTTCCTCGGGAGTAGTAGCCAGGTGAAACAGGCCCAAATTGGAAGGCTTCATAAAACGCTGCTCTGTGGCACTACCCAGCAAAGCCAGTAAGGGGTCGTAGTAGCGATTAATGTTAAGCAAGACAACTGCTTTCTGGTGGTAGCCAAGCTGTTTGAGCGTTAGAATCTCAAAGATCTCTTCGAGCGTACCATAACCGCCGGGCAATGCGATATACGCCTCGGCTCGCTCCTCCATAATCGCTTTGCGTTCTCGCATGCCATCGGTGAGAATTAGCTCTGTCAGTTCGGGATGAGCGATACCGGCAGCATTGATCAGCGCCGGAATAACTCCTAGAGCTTCACCACCGTGTTCCAGCACTGCGCCGGCCACCGCTCCCATCAAGCCGATATTTGTTCCGCCATAGACCAATCTTGCCCGGCTCTGGCCCATAAGAATACCAAGTCGCCGGGCGGCTTCAAAGTAAAGCGAGTCAATGGCCGAACTGGAAGCGCAGTAGACCGCGATACCTTTACCTTCTAGTCCTTCAATCATTTTCATATACCGGTCCTTTAGTTTTTAGGCTTGCGGGGAGGCTGCGAAGCAAAACCGGACCGGACAATGTTCGCTCGCTGCTCGGCGGCGCTTGTTTTAGGCTTTGCCGGGGCAGTTTGTCCAGCCGAAGGCTGTGATTGAGGTGCTTTGGACTGTTGCGGCTTTACCCGGGCCACTGCATCGGCTACCCGTTGCAAACGCGCTCGTAACTGTTCTTTACCCTGCGCTCCCACGATCATATCGGCGATTTGACCGTTGTAGAAAATCATGAGAGTAGGTATAGACTGTATACCCAGTTGCCCGGCAATTTGAGGCTCGTCGTCCACATTCAGCTTGGCAAACTTGATAACACCGGCAAAGTCACGCGCCAGTTCATCCAGCACAGGAGCAACCTGTTTGCAGGGACCGCACCATTCCGCCCAGAAATCAACCAGTACCGGTAGCTCACTCTGGCCTACTTCTTCCATAAAATTCTGGCTGGTCAAAGTTACAGGGGTAACTTCTGCGACTTCTTCCGCTTCTTTGGCAGCTTCTTCTTCGGCCTTCTTCTTTTCAGCCAGGGCTTTGCGCTCTTCTAAGGCGGCTTCGGCAGTTAAAACCCCATCCAGTTCCCGTTGAATTATGTCAAGCTCTTCCAGGGTAGGGGCATATTTAAGAGCTACGGCGTCACAAAAATTGAGGCAGGGACCAGGACAATCGCCGCAGGAAGTAGCCTCTACTAACACTTTGTTCTGGGTTAAATCCACCCATAAGGCATCTTTAGGACATGCTTTTGCCGCGAAGCAGGTCGGCGCACAATTGCAGCGGCTATAATTTACCAGTACTGGCATATTTCTAAGTCTCCAAGCGTAAATTGCATAAACTTACTTTTTGAATAATTGTCCCGATTATTGAGGAAACACTACCTGCAAACCACGCCTTCTGGCAATGTCACTACCATGTTCGACCTGGTGTGAAATCAGCCAGTAGAGCGAGTCAGGGCCTTCCGGTTGCCAGGTAGCCGGGCCAAAAGGACCGTCATCATCTTCGTACTCATCCCAGGCCATCAATAGGGCTTCATAATTAAGGTCCAGTTCGGCCATAACCTGGGCTAACGACCAGTTACGGCGATGTTCCGATTGTGCCCTGTTAAACTCATCGAAGTTCAGCTTGCCGAGGTAACTTTCCTCGCCGCGTTTAATCATTTCGTCGGCGATCAATACTTCGCGTTCCCATGAAGCGATATGACCGATAAGATCCTTAATTGTGACCCAATCACCTGCCGGGCCACTGGCTACACTGGCTTCCTGTTCCTGAAGGCCGTTAAGAGTGGACAGGAACACGGCGCGAGTGGCTTTAAATTTTGCTACGAATTGGTCTTTTGTCATCTAATTATTAGCTAACCTGACTGAAATAAAAAAGGATAGCAACCGCGCTGGCTACTACTGCCCCTAAAAGTTGAAGAAAGCCTAGCGCTATAGCCGTCCCACCTTTAACCCGGCGTTGCTCATTAAGGATCGCCTTGCGGGTAAGCAAAGCTAAAAACCCATGATAATAGCCAAAGGCTGCAAGAAGAATTAACAGGAGCAGTGCCAGAAAAGTTCCCAGACCTGAATTAATCATTTCCCTTGAAAATCTGACGGTTAATCTGTAGTAGTTATTACTAAGGTTTGAATAGACTTCTCGCGAGAATTATATCATGAAGCTTATCCTCTGTCAGAGACTTTTAATTCATAGGCAAGTAGAGGCTAAGCGAAACATTCTATAGCTAATAAGCGTATTTACCTATGGATTTATAGAACAATACGTGATATAATTCTATATATCTAAAGTGTAAGCAGTGTTGCTTGATCAATTCCATAGTAAAACGGCAGAAGTGCAAAGTGATTTTAGACGAAGTAGATCTGAAAATTTTAGAGCTGCTACAGGAGAACGGCCGCCTGTCGCACACCGCTATCGGAAATCAAATCGGGTTAACCGGGCCGTCGGTGTACTCCCGTGTACAACGCCTGGAGAGAGACGGGGTAATTAAAGGTTACGCTGCTCTGCTCGATGCTGAAAAAGTGGGACGAGGTTTAGCGGCTTTCGTCAGAGTTGGCACTTTAGCTTCGGCAGACATCGACAGTCCTTTTGAGCAGTTCGTACTGAACGAACCTCAAATCATTGAGTGCCACGATGTTGATGGGGAGGATAGTTATATATTGAAGGTACGCACCTCCTCCCCCCAGACCCTGCGCACTCTGCTGGCGCGTTTGCGGAGTATACCGGGCGTGACACGGACTATCACTTCAATTTCGCTGATTACTATAAAAGAGCCAGGTACCGCCGGTTTGCTGGTGGTAGATAAACCCGAAGAAACAAATAAGAGTAACTAGAGAGAACGCCATAACGTCGTGGCAAAACGTCATAGATAGGAGTGAGGTGAAGCTACTATGCAGAAAGAAATGAAAAAGCAACTGGTTGTAAAAGGTGGAATGCTGGAAAGCCAGTCCAGCAACTGGAAACGCTGGCAGGTTGACCTGCTTTTAATTCTGGTAACCTTGATCTGGGGCGGCACTTTTTTAGTGGTCCAGAACAGTATTAAACTAACCGGGCCATTCTCATTCCTGGCTTTACGGTTTACCATCGGAGCTGTAGCCCTGGGTATTATTTTCCGTACCCGCCTGCTAAAAATAACTAAATGGGAAATTATTTCAGGCACTATTATCGGAGTGCTGCTCTTTATCGGTTATGCTCTGCAAACAGTAGGGTTGCAATATACCACTACTTCAAAGGCCGGTTTTATTACCGGTATGAGTGTAGTGATTGTACCACTTTTAAGCGTAATTCTGTTACGGCAAATTCCTACTCTCTTTGCCACGTTCGGAGTAATAATGGCCGCTATCGGTCTTACCCTGCTTTCGCTCGGTAATGGTCTCAGCCTTGATTTTGGATTGGGCGAAATGCTCTTGCTTGGCTGCGCTTTTAGTTTTGCCCTGCAAATCCTGGCAGTCAGCCGCTACGCTCCCGGTAAGGATGCCTTTAACCTGGCTATCGTGCAGGTAGCCGTCACTGCCATTCTCAGCGCTATTTCCGCTCCACTCTTCGGCGAACCGCTGGTAATGCCCTCCGGTGAGGTCTGGGGAGCAGCCCTCTTCATGGGTGTAGTGGCAACAGGCTTTACCTTTGCGGTTATGAACCGGGTACAGCAGTTCACTAGCAGCACCCGGGCAGTCCTGATCTATTCGTTGGAGCCTGTCTTTGCCGGTATATTTGGCTACCTGGCAGGTGAAACCCTCAGCATTCCGGCCTGGATTGGCTGCGCCTTGATCTTCGCCGGTATGATCTCGTCTGAATTGAAGTTCAAGCGCCGTAAAGCTGAAGTAGTGCGCCTACCGGAACCAGAGTCCGAAGAACTGGCGATTGCCTGAAAATAACCGAAATAAAAAGAGCGCTATACCGGCGCTCTTTTTTTATACTCCAAAAACCTGGCTGGTTGATACCAGAGGAAAAAGTTATTTTCTCAAGTTTCACGTGTTACATACTTCTAGCGCCCCTTCAGTCGGCGCTTGAGTTGGGCAATCTCTTTTTCAAGTTGTTCAATACTATCCAGTATAACCTGTTTCTCGCGCAGGTCAGCCTTTTCCAGGCGCTTACCGATATTCTGAACGTTCTTGACCATAGTAAGAAAGGGGCGGGCATAAGTTTCAGCCTCTCCCCTAGCTTCAGGCTTTACTGGTGTCTTTTCATCAATTGTTTGTGCATTTTGTAACGAAGTGTCTTTTGAAAAGACAGTTTGTGCATTTTGTAACGATTTCTTTAGCTTCTTGAGATTCTCTTCCAGGTTAGCTTTATCGCGCATCAGCACGTTTGCTTCCTGCATGCCCAGCCTGCCAGTCTCAACCAGTTCCAGCACTTCGGCATGTTCGTACAGGCGCAGGCGCACTTCAACATAGCTCCGACTTTTATGGGCTACCTCTTCGGCGATCTCGCTGATGCTGTAGTCGTACTTGTTTTGAAGCATTTTGAAATAACTAACTTCATCGCTCAGGCTGAGATCCTCGCGCTGGATATTCTCAACCAGGGAGGTAATTTCAGCTTCCTGGTCGTCCAGGTCGCGCACCAGCACAGGAATAGTCTCTTTTCCAGCTTGCTTGGCAGCCTGGTAGCGCCTTTCGCCCACTACAATCTCAAAACGATCCGTGCCGGGAATGGGCCGCACAATCGGCGGTTGTAATATGCCTCTAGCCTTGATATCTTCAGTTAATTCAGCCAGTTTAGCCGAATCAAAACTGCGGCGGGGCTGGCGCGGATTGGTTTCGATTTTGGCAATATCAATCTGGCGGGCTTCTTTTAAAGCTTCATTACCGCCTTCGGTTCTTTGAGCCAGTTTCTGGAAGGGGCTTTCCTTGAGCAATTTACGCTTGCCAAGGCTACTTTGATTTGGCGTTGACACGTTGCGCTACCTCCTGGGCCAGGTTGATATAATCTTCCGCCGCTTCCGGCGCATAAGTCAGAATAGATTGCCCGCTTAAAGGAGCCTCGGCAATCCTGATATTCTGGCGGATAGAAGTGGTAAATACCTGCTGCTGAAAATAATTCTTAATTTCCTCTTCCACTTCGCGGGAGAGGCGAGTACGATTGGTGAAGGTGAGCAGTACTCCCAAAATTTTCAAATCCGGGTTAAGGTCTTCCCTGATTACGTTTATCATTTCCATTAACTGGGGTACACCGTAAAGAGCGTAGGCCTGTGTCTGAACCGGGAGTAGAACATAGTCGCTGGCAGCCAGCGCGTTTGTAACAGTCAGGCCCAGGCTGGGCGGGCAATCAATCAAGATGTAATCGAACTCACCCTGAAGGGCGTCCAGCTTGCGCTTCAAAATCCACTCGCGGCCATTACGGTTCACCAGGTCCATTTCAAGCGTTACCATAGAAATGTGGGCGGGAGCTACCATCAAGCCAATCCGCTTCTGGGCTACATCCAGCAGGCCAAAATTACGATCAGTAAAAACCTGGTACATGGAGTTCTCCAGGTTCGCCAGGTCAATTCCGGTTCCGCTGGTCAGGTTTCCCTGGGGGTCAAGGTCAATCAGCAAGACGCGCTTGCCGTGGGCTGCGAGACCCGCTCCAAGATTCAGGGTGGTGGTAGTCTTGGCCGTACCCCCTTTATTCTGGGCAATTGAAATCACGACCGGGCGATGTTGATTTGCATCTGGCCGGGTGGGTTTTGAGTTCGAAACTGGCATCAGTGGTAAGCTCCTCTAGCGCTAACCTGCCTAATAAGGCCCGTTCAGGTTGGATAATATGGAACTATTGTACCACAAAGCTTCTTTTTTAATCATTATTTGAGGGTTTGAGCGGTGGTTGCCAGTCGCTTCCAACATGGGTTAAAATAGCCCCAACCTCTGGCCGGTCTAACGGACTGGCTGGCCGGTAGCATTATAAAGCAGCTCTTACAATTCTATGGAAAAATAAATGATTGAATGGCACCAGCGTGGAGGAAAAAGCGAGGCCGAATTTGAGGCCATTGTCGAAGATTACCTCCGGGACTTACAGGCGGAAGAAACCAGGCTTCTCGAAAATAGCAATCTCAGCGAAGAGGAACGCCGCGAAGAATTAGATACTATCCGCCGCCGCACAGATGAGTTAGAGAACTTTCTATCCCGCCTGCGTGGTCAGGAGGTAATCAGCCCCGAGGAAATGCGCCTGCGCCGCGAGATTGAAGATGACGCTCGCAAAGGCCTGATCGCGATGGATACGGTCTACACCGTTTACCGGCCAGACATTCATCGCTTTGATAATGAAGAGGGCACAGTCGAAAGCGGCAAACTGGTTATCAGGCGCAAAGGTGGCAAAATTGAACTGCAAATTCCGCTGCCCGGCTTTGACAATAATACCACAGTAGTTTCAGCCGATGATGATTTACCGGATTTAACCTCCTCGGATGAAACTGCCCTGGTCGCTGTGACCGAAGTTGCCCGCGCCGCGCTCGGTGATTACGCGGCCAGAGTCATGCACCTGCTCTTTGAGTATGCCAACGACTACCCGCACTGGCGTACTCCAAATGTAACCTTTTCGGTTAACGAATTTCTGGATAGGTTGGGCTATGCCCGCGATAAACGCGGTATACACTATAGCAAGAATCGCCGTTACCTGATGCGCACCCTGGTAGCGCTTCAAACTGCTCAGATTATAGCGGAACGCCCGGTTTATGATAAAGGTAAAACCTACCGTGAAGTGATTATGTCTCCCCTGCTCACCGGTATTCGCACCTTCTACGATAACGATGAAGAAGCCAATCGCCACCTTTCGACCTGGGAGTTGTTTGAAAAAGGAGTGCCTGGCGATATTATCCAGGTGCGGATTGGCCCGGAATGGTACGAAGGCGTGCGCCGCAGTGATGGCTCTCGCGGCAATAATTTTACTCTAGTGCCCCGCCTGGGCGATCCACGCGCCCTTACCAATCCCAGCCATAGCCGCACTGAGGACCGCCTGGAAAACTATCTTTATACGCGCTATAAAGAGCTTAAATATGCCAAATTGAGTATCACTATCCTGCGCAGCACCGCCCTGGATAAAGCCGGAGTTACTACCAAAAATGTAACGCGGGCAACCCAGATTCTGCAAAAAGCGCTCGATAAACTGCAAAGTAAAGGCGTTATCACCGATTACAATCCTAAACCTTTGCCTCTCCGTCCTAACGAAAGTTTTTCAGTGGAATTAAACGAAAAAGCTTTTTACCAGCGCCGCAGAGCTGACGAGAAATAAACAATCTTTACTGCTCGTGTGGTATGCAGTAAAGATTTGAATAAAAAACCGGTAAAACTCTATTTACCGGTTTTTTTATAGGCGTTAAAGTTGGACTCAGCAGTAAAGTTTTTGGTTTTGAAACCCGGTCAGAATGGGCAAAGATTTACCGTGTGTGGGGTAAGCGGTAAAGATTTTGAGTCTGATTTTGACTCTGATAGATTCTGTGCGTGTGGTCTGTAGTAAATACTGAATTAGAACTTACATGCGAGCGTGTGGTCTGCGGTAAATTTCATGCCTGTTATTTAGCGTAAAGTAGAGAGCGTGTGGTCTCTGGTAAAGATTCATGGTGGATAAATTTACCGCTACGTGTGGTCTGCGGTAAATTTATTTACAATCCGTGTGGTCTGCGGTAAATTCCGGTTTGTTATAGCGGAGCAGAAAATATGTAAAAAGAATCCGGATTAGCAATAAGTGAAAAATTTATTATAAAATTTATCGCTTTTTATGTTAAGCTACTGAAAATATCGTCTTCCTCTTCTTAGAGAAGCACTCTATTTACTACAGACTTCACGGGCTTTACCTGTGGTGTGGACTCAAGTAAATAGATGTGTGGGGTGCGGTAAATAGATGTGTGGTTTGCAGTGAATGAATCCATGCTGAGTCTGCGAGTCTATAAAGTATTAATACCAGTAGTGATATACAGCATAAGGCTGGCCCTTGTCTCTTATTTCAAGAGAGTTTACTATTAGGCTGGAGTTAGTTGTGCAAGCATAATTTAGAAACTAGTAAACTGGAATGGGCAATCTGAACAGCACTACAACCAAAGAAGCGAACGGGCGAAATTCCCAGCATACTACCCAGGGATTTCATTTCTCCGGGTTCAAGAACCTGAACTCGACACCCATTCCAGACGAGTTCTTTGATCTGCTGGCCGTGCAACTGAGCGAGGCGGAATTACGAGTGCTGCTCTATATTATGCGCCGCACCTTCGGCTTTAAGAAAAAAGCCGATGCTATCTCCCTCAGCCAGTTAACCAGCGGTATCCGCAAACGCGATGGCGTGATACTCGACCACGGCACCGGTCTTTCCAAACCCGCTGTCTTAAAGGCGGTAACGGGCCTGGAAGCCAAAGGCATAATCCGGGTAGAAAAACAGACCAGCCTGGATGGCGGTAACAGCACCAACATATATAGCTTACGCTTTTGCGAAGAAAGCAGCAATAACACGAATAATTTCTCATATTCTTCCACTCAGCTTTATTCAGACATTGAATACTCTGAAGAAGAATACTTACCCTTTGCTTCTCCCGACCCCCGGTTTACCTCTGCTCGCGTTACCAGCAGTGTAGACTCTTTACCTTTTGATAAGGTTGAAAGCTCTACCCAAATGGCGGCCAGGCGCGAGCAGAAGCCGTCCGGGGCTTCTTACGATAGCCAGACTTCTCAAGAGAAGCAGAAGTTTGGCGGAAGTCGTAAAGGGGTTGTAAAGCAAAGTTACCAAGGTGGTAAAGCAACTTTACCCGGGCAGTTAAGTGAAGAGCGGGGTGGTAATAACGGTTTACCAGGGGAGGTAAACCAGAATAACCGGTCTGGTAAAAACCGGAAAGCCGAGGTAGTAAAGTTGGTTAACCCACAACATGGCAGTTTACAAGTATCCAGAAAACAAGTTACAGATAAACAACAATTGTTGCTGGCAGGGTCACTGGCTTTACAACCGGTTGAGGATGAACCGGTAGAAGTTGCGGTTGATGGGGATTTACTTTACATAAACTTTCGCAAGCTGGTTCTGGCCTTAACCGAACTGGGTTTACCTGATAAACTGGCTTACGACCTGGCTTACGCTTATCCCGAAGAATATCTATGGGAAAAAATTGAGTTAACTCGCCAGCAGGTAGCGGGAAGCACACATCAGCGCACGGTTCGCAATACCGCCGGGTATTTACGCCGGGCTATTGAAGAAGATTACAAACCAAAACGCCCAAATTACTCACCGTGTGATAAAACCGGTACGTTTGCCCAGCGCTTTCCCGCCGCCAGCGCTCTCCTTAACCGGAAAAATGGCATTGATGAAAATGAAGTATTAGGCTATCAAAATCTATCATCTGAAAATTACCATCGAGAGGAAACTGCGCCGCTGCCGCCAATTCATCGTGCGGCTGGTGGTCCGGTCATGCTAGGAGGACTCGCGCCCGTAGGGACGGCGCCGAGTAGTCACTCTTATGACCAGCGACCTTTCAGCCGTACGAGCTGCGGCGCAGAAGGGCAGGTAGTAACTTCTACTCTATCTTCCCGTTCCAGAGTTGAAACTGGTGAGACTACAGACAGTTTTGGAAAGAGTTCTGTTAAGCACACTTTAAACAGTCCTAACAATAAGAAGATTGATACTGAATATAACGATGACGCAGCCGCTTATGATGGCAGCCTGAGCGGTACGAGCAGTCAATTTAGTTTCTCAAGGGTTAGTTCAACAACTTTACATAATAATTCCGGTACCTGGATGGCAGCCAGACCGGAAAAGACTGAAATAGCTGAGAGCATCTATAGTGAGCTCTGGCAGCAGATCCTCGATGATTTAGCCGGGCGGTACCGGTTGGGAGCTGCTCTTAATTTACTGGAAGGTTCTCAGCTTGTCATTGACGAAGATGCGACAGGACAGCCGCTCGCTCTTATTATCTGTAGCGCCCCCTGGCAGGTGCGGGAACTAGGTCCAGCCGCGCGTAGCGCGTTAGGAATGGCTTTGCGCCAGCGCCTCGGTCCGGGTTACAGGCTTTGTTTCGAGTCGGGCTAATTCTTGCCGGGATTATTCTCACCGCTGTCATCGGGGTTGTAATCCAGGATTACACTATCGCTGGAACGGTCAATATCGAGGATAAGTTCCTGACCAAGATAGGGTTTTGTTTCGTAGCGGGTGAGTGCGCGGAGTTTGTCGAGAATTACTCGGGCCTGTAAAAGACTGGTTTCAATTGTATCAATATCTTCCTGCTGGTAGTCATTCTCTACCTGGCGCATCAATTGCAGAGTGATAAGGGCACTGGTCAAAGGCTGGCTCATCTCGTGACAAATACCGGCGGCAGTGGTCATCATGGCATCCATTTGCAAGCGCCGTTTCTCGACTTCAACCAGCTCACCCTGGGCCGCCGATAGACGCTCGTAGGCCCCTTTTACTTCCGCGAGTAGATGGTCTTTCTCGTCATAAGCCTGTTTAAGACGGAGCAGAGAACGGACGCGCGCCAGCAATTCAGCCCGGCTGATGGGCTTCGTCAGAAAATCATCAGCGCCGGTTTGAAGACCCAGAATGCGATTCTGGCTTTCGCCACTGGAGGTTATCATTATAATAGGTATGTAGGTAGTGGTAATGCTGGAGCGTACTCGCCGGATGACTTCGATACCGTCCATGCCGGGCATCATCAGGTCAAGCAGAATCAGGTCAGGTAGTACAGGAATTTTTTCGGAAGTTTCCGGCAGTAGCGCTTGCATCAGTTCTGCTCCACCTGAAAAGATGCGCGTCTTATAACCGGAGCTACTGAGGAAATGGGCCAGCAACTCGGCGGTATCTATAATATCATCCACTATATAGATGAGAGGCTCTTTTTCCATATTATCAATCTAGTTTAGGTGGTGTTTTAATAAGTCGCTTTACCCGGTAAACCCCTAAATATTATTTCTGCATAAATCTACGCTTATTATAAGCTTCCAGCTAGATTTAGACAATCTTGCTTAAGCTGAACTGCTTTTATTACCTTGAATTTTCGCCAGTGAAAAAGAACAGGCTTGTAGCAGGCTATAAAATGTATAATAGGTAACATTTTTCAAGGTAAGCGTGTGTTAAAAAGAAGTGGCATACATTTTGTAATTGAAACTTTACTATGCTGTAAAGCGTAGAGATTTTGAGCAATCCGTTTGTGCATTCTGTATTAAAACCACTTGCTCTGTAGATAGCTGACAAAGCTAAAGTTCGTAGACGCACCTTCAAGAAAGTCTTGATATAAGGAAACAGGTTGTAAATCGGAACAGGAATCATTTTACTGACAAGGATTGGATTAAGCGAGGGTTGTGATGGTGACAAGTAGAAAAAGCCTGAGTAACGCGTTTAGCAAATACGGTATCAGCGCCCTGTTACTGGCTATAGTGACTTTGCTGGTGGTAACTCTGGCCGCTCCCGTTGCCAAGGCTGATAATGCCAACGATATGGCAAAGGGGCTTGCCAACCAGCATTATTACATCACTCAGGCGGTTCAGGATAATAGCGGTATCAAGCAGAAGAACCCGAACCTGGATCAACAGATTAAAGATACCGTCAATAAGTTGAAGGGTAAACACGATACCAGGATAGGTATACTCAGCAACAGCGATATTCCGCAAACGTACAGTAGCCTGGAAAATTACGGCAACTTCCTGTACGGTTACCTGAGCAACCCGAAACCGGAAGTGCTGGTGATGGTCAATGCTCAGAACGGTAATGTCAGCCTCTTTTCGAATAAGCTAAGCGCTTCGGAACGCCAGACTATCATTAACGACTCACTTAGCAGCTTTACTACTCAAGGACTTGCCGCCGGTACCACTATGATTGCGCAGAAAGCGGCCGATAAGATTTCTTCCAACGAAACCTCCGGCACCTTGATTACGGTTGCAATCGTTGTGATAATAGTGCTGGTGATTGCCGGGGCTATAGCCTATATGATTATCAGTACCAGAAATAACTGGAAGCGCAAAGTAGCCGGTGTAGAACAGTTGGCTAATGCGGTCAGTGACCAGGTAGTGAAAGTTAGCGACGATATTAACTTCTTGCCGGATGCCTCACGACAGCAGGCCGATGCGGAATTTGGGGCTGCTACTCAGAATTTCAGCGATGCTAACGCCAGCTTGCGGGAACTACAAAAAGTTTCGCCGGTTACGCTTCTCTTAAAGGGAGCCGATTACCAGCGTAAACTGGATCTGACTGGTGCTCAATTTGAACAGGCTCGCCAGTCCCTTTCCAGGGTTGAACAGCAGGTTCGCTCGTTACCTGGTTACTAAAATAGGGGCCTATTTAAGGAGATTTTTTGAAATGACTAAAGTATCAGGTGGTAAGGCAGGTAAATTCTGGGTTACGGCAGCGATGCTGGCCCTCGTTTTTAGCCTGTTTGTAGGCTTCGGCGCAAGTTCTGCCTACGCCGGTAATGTTACGATCAGAGATGATGCTAATCTTTTGAGCAGCAGCGATCAGAATAACCTGCGTAACAGCGCTTCAGGCCTGCCCTATAATGTGGAAATCTTTACTTCCAACTCGTATAGCGACCGGAATTCTTTCACCAGCCGCGTACGCAGCGAGTTGAATAATGTTGGCACCGGTGTAGTGTATGGTATTAGCAATAATAATAACCTGCACACAACCTGGCTTGAGGCGTCGCCCAATCTTGGTTTAAGCACCTCCGAACTTAACACGATTGCCGGTAGCGCTAATAACTACTTTAAACAGAGCAACTGGGCTGCGGGTATTAACGCCATGATCAGCCAGACGCCGCAGTACACCAGTTTATCATCTTCCAGTTCGCGTAGCCCGGTCACCTCTACTTCTCCTTCCCGCAGTAGTGGCGGTGGTGGTTTCCCGCTCTGGGGCTGTCTGATTATTGGCATCATTGCCCTGGTAGCCTTTAGCGTCTTTGGGGCCGGGCGGCGCCGCGCTATGCGCAACAACAATTATGGCGGCGGTCCTGGGTATGGTCCAGGCTTAGGCCAGGGCTATGGCCCCGGTTATGGTCCTGGTTACGGACCGGGCTATGGCCCCGGTTACAACCAGGGTGGCAGCGGTTTAGGTAGCGGTCTGATGGGCGCCGGATTGGGCGGCCTGGCCGGTTACGAAATCGGTAAAGAAGTCGGGCGCCACGATAACCCCGGTTATTACAATAATCCGGGCGGTGGCTTCGGAGGCGGCGGCGGTGGAGTCGACTGGGGTAACAATGGTGGCGACGTTGGCGGCGGGAGCGATTGGGGCAATAGCGGCGGCGGCGGCACCGACTTCGGCAGCAGCGGAAGCTTCGATATCGGCAGCGGCACCGACTGGAGTGGCGGCGGCGGAGGAGGCGGCGACTTCGGTGGTGGCGGTGGTGACTTCGGAGGCGGAGGAGGAGGCGGTGATAGCTGGTAAGCAGCCATCCTCGAACCAATTACCTGAGTCGTATAGTAGAACCGGTTAATAGATTAAAGGGTCAGCGCAGGCTGGCCCTTTTCATTTAAAATAGGCCTGCACAAAGACCAGCAGAACCAGGATAATTACAATCACTGCCGACAAAAGCAGCAGCATTACGAAAGAGCGGCTGAGTTGGGGTTGCGGTGGTGGTTTTGTCATAATTTATTTATCTCTCGCAAAAAATTGTAAAGATCTCTTTTCAAAGTATTCAAAATTTAACATCCTGTGCCTTCTAAAGCAAAAATTAACATTTATGGCTTGATTTTTGCAATATTAAATGCTACTTTGTATTTTATTATACACAATGGGGTACAGACAGCAGTGAAGCTATTTAGCTGCGGAACTTAGTTGGATTTAAGACGTTATACCTGGTATAACGCTTTGCGTACCTGAGTTCTCAGAAAACGCCAGGCAGAATAAACAGGCTAAGGGTAGACTTTACCTTTCACTAATGTTGAGAAAGTAGAAGTAGCGTGAGCGCAAGAAGTAAAAAAAATAAAGAAACGAACAACCCCAGCAGTAACTCGAATAATAAAGCCAGCAAAAGTAATTCCGGAAGTAATTCATCTCCCACTACAAAATTAGCCTCGTCAAAGAATAGCCCTCAGAATTATGGAGGAGGCGTCCCGGTTGGAGCGCCTGTGCGGGGGTCAAAGAAAAACCGCCATGTCTGGCGCTGGGTTGCCGGAGGAGTAGTACTGGTGCTGGTAGCCTTTGGAATTTACACCTACGTTAGAATTTCCAGCTTCGTGGACAACTCCTTCAGTGGCCGTAACGAAGCATCCCTGCTACCCAGCACCCCGACCCCCAAACCCAAACCTACCTTCAGCCCTACGGCTCTTCCTCAAAGTACCGCTACTCCTGTCCAGGCAACCGCTGTGACTGTCCCGACCGTTACTCCGGTCCCGGTCCCCACCGCTACACCCACCCCTGAACCGGCACTCGCTCCGATCATTCAGAAGATCAAACGAGGCGAGAGCATGACGGCGCTGATAGCAGGTTATGGTGGAAGCGGTCACGACGGCGCTTACCTGACTGATACTATTCTGGAAGTAACCTATGACCCCACTAAAAATGCGGTCAATATGGTAAATATCCCGCGCGACCTCTATGTCTTTATACCCTACGGCGGTCCGAAAGTTGGTTTCTACGGCAAGATTAATTCGGCCTTTTCCTACGTCATGGAATCGCAAAATCCTAATATTCTTTCGCCGCGTTACCGCTATGACCCTAATGACCCCAAGACGCGGGTAGACGGCGCGATAAACTTGCTAAAAGATGTAGTTGAGCAGGTCACGGGTACTCCGGTCGATTACTGGGCTACGCTCAGCTTTGATGGATTCCGCAAATTTGTTGATGCTATCGGCGGCGTGGACGTAAATGTAGACATCACCTTTGACGATTACGAATATCCGGCCAATGATGATCCCAAAATTGATGCCAGCGTAAAACATATTCATTTTGACGCTGGACCTCAGCATATGATGGGCGAGCGAGCTATCGAATATGCCCGCAGCCGAAAATCCGCCCAGGACGGTAACGATTTTGCGCGCTCCAAACGCCAGATGAAGCTTATCGCGGCGGTTAAAGAGCAGGTGGCCAAACCGGACATTATGCTCAAAGCTTTTGGGATTATGGATGCCTTGCAGGGTAGTATTCGCACCAGCCTTTCGTTGGATGAAACGCGCGCCCTGATGGATTATTTCCGCAGCAGCGAAGGCTCGGCGGTGGCCAGCAAGATGCTCTTTGTCTCTAATGTGCTGGGTGTCAATTTCCTGACCGACTCCTATACTGCCGATGGTGCTTTCATTCTCACCCCTGTCAACGGCCAGAATAATTACAAGGCTATCCAGGAGTGGCTGGCAAAGGGTCGCGAATATCCCGAACTGCGCTCCGAAGGCCTGAAAGTGCAGGTCCAGAATGGTAGTGGCCAGTGGAATTTGAGCAATAAGGTTACTACCGAACTGGATGACAACGGGTTTGATACTGTGCAGCCTATCTGGGCGCAGACGACCGCTAGCAGTGTCATCCTGGACTACAGCGATGGTAAGGCTACCAGAACTTTGAGCGCTCTTAATGACCTTATACCCGGTCTTACCGTCAAGCCGATGAAGAAACCTGGAACTCAATCCCCGGATATTGTGGTGCTGCTGGGAAAAGATTTCGAACAGCTTCCGGCCAATAGCGTTTCTAAACCGGAAACGGGAGACTCGGTTTCTTCTCAGGCCGCCAATCTTCCCGGCGCTACCGCCACAGCCTCTACTATCTCTGGTAATCTGCCGGATGCTACTGTAACAGTTTCCTCACAGGATTACGCAATGCCTACAGCGAGTTGCAGAATAATTGAGCCAATGATAAAATGAGAATATGGAAGCATATTCACAAGATTTAAGAAAACGTATCGTAGCGGCTGTCAAAACTACCGGCAACCAGACCCAGGTTGCTATCACTTTTCAGGTCAGC
>DATAKM010000004.1:0-16246 GCA_036261665.1 Chloroflexia bacterium | reverse complement strand
ACCCGGCAGCACTTTAAAAGGAGCGGCGAAGGTCTGTACATTGTAGATGATGACCGAACCATCGCTTGCCCCAAAAGCCACCAGCCTGTTATCCGGGGCATAGGCTACCGCATTAATGCTCGACCCGCCTTTGCTCAAAGCTTTAGACGTACCATTCTGCAAATTCAAGAGTGCGGCGGCTCCTCCGTCCGTACCTACCAGCAGAGAATTACCATCCGGCGAGAAAGCCAGAGCAGCGATTGCACCGCTAAAGCTTTTATCGATTACAACCTGTCTGCTCTGGAGTTCCCAGATTTTAACGCTACCATCCTTCGCTCCGGCAGCCAGGGTTTTACCGTCAGGCGCAAAGGCTAACGAGAAAACCGCCGCGCTACTGCCGGAAAGATTATATTTCTCGTTGCCGGTCGCGGGGTCCCATAGCCTGACGGTCGTCTCGCCCGTTGCGGTGGCAATGGTAGCGCCATCCGGAGAGAAAGCCAGCTCATAAACGGGAGTGTTAAGGCCATTTAGCTGCCGAACAACTTTCAACTGGGCATTCAGATTATCCAGCGTAGCGTCCCATTCTTTGATGGTCTTATCGCTCGAACCGGAAACAAATCGCTTGCCATCAGGCGAAAACCCCAGCGAATTGACGCTGCCGCTATGTCCCTGCACGAAGTTTACAGGGTTTGCGCCCGTAGCGAGATCCCACAGATTGATACTGCCATCGCTGCCTCCGGAAACCAACCGGCTACTATCAGGAGAGTAAGCGAGAGCGGCTATACTGCTGACCTGGCCAGGATTGAGGCCCTGGTTGGTAAATGTATGGGTATTTTTGTAAGTAAGCGGGTCAAAAAGGGTTATTTTGCCATCGTTGCCGCCGACCGCTACAGCTTTATCATCAGGTGCAAAGACCAGGGCGTTTATGCTGCTGCTGAACTTTTTAGGCTGCGGTTGCAGGGGGTTATACTGCTGATTATACAACTTCACAGAACCATCATTGGAAGCGTAGCCAAGCAACTTGCCATCTTTAGAGTAGGCCACCGCGTTTACACTTGCCCCGCCGGTGCTGAGCACTTTGACGGGTTGAACCGGCTGAGTATTGAAAATCAAAGCTACGCCGCTGCTGGTTCCGGCGAAAAGCCTGCCATCCGGGGCGAAAGCAACCGTAGCAACAGCGCCATTTAGTTCGGCTACAATCGTATCACCGGACGAACTGTTATTAGTCGCAGGCACCAAGTGCTGTTTGGACTTGCCGCTGGTCACTTCCCATAACCGAATACTACCATCACTCGAACCGGAGGCCAGCGTTTTACCATCCGGAGAAAAACTGACCGAGTTGACGCTGGCATTGTGACCCACGAATTGTCTGATTACATGGCCGTCTTTCACGTCCAGTAGCTTCAAATCGCCATTCTTAAAGCCCGCCGCGATAGTGGTACCATCAGGCGCATAGTTCACGCTGGTTACCTCGCTGAAGCTGGTATCAATCGGGATAGCTGTCGGTGTAGGCGGTAGCGCTGTTGGTGAAGGAATCAAGACCGGCGGCAGAGGCGTGATGGGCTGCGAGGTCAAGACAGGAGTCGCTGTTGCCGGCGCAGTGGCCGTTACCGTATTGGGGCCGAGGGTAGCCGTAACTGAAGGAACAACCACAGTCGGGCTGGCCAGGGCCACCGGAGTGGCGGTTGTTATAGCGGCTTTACCAATACCAAACAGAAACACAGCAGTTGTCCCGGCAGCCAGCAATAGAACAACTGAGGCAAGGCCCATCCAGACCCACGAGCGGGTGGTTGAGCTGGGCGTAGAAGCGCGGCGCTGATTTTCGGCCAGGCGGGTAGCCTTTTTAAGTAACTGGCGGCTATCCCGGTAACCGGGGTCGGTTTCGATAATCTCCCGCAGGCGAGTGACGGCAAAAGAAGGATTGCCACTACTGGAAGCTTCCAGGGCCTCAGCATAAAGTTCGGCCAGTCGCACCTGGTTGCGAGCGAAAGAGAGTCTTTCACGCCAGAGCTGCTTTTCAGGCTCAAGCATACAAAGCTCGCCGTAGGTAGCCGCGGCCTGTTCCCATTGTTTGTTATCAAAATCGAGTTCGCCCTGTTTTGTCAGGGTGGCAATTCGGTTAAGCCGGGTAATGGTCTTTTCGACTTCCTGAGTTTTGAACTGGTTTCCGGCCTGGCGATAGTACTCACGCGCTTTTTCCAGTTCGCCTCGTTCCATGAGCTTATCGGCCAGTTGTTCGATCCGTTCAATCGCCATGCCATCGTTAGGCAAAATGGTCAGTATTTCCGAGTAGTAACCAAAGGCTTCGTCGTTACTGGCAGCGTTATTAGCCAGCAAGACCAGACCTTGCGCCAGGTCCCCGCCGCTTAAAGCCGGGTTACGGCGCTGGGCCTCACGCAAAACCTCTACCGCCTCACGCATTAGATCTAAATCTGGTGGTTGCGAAGCCTGGGCCTGGCGTAACAACAACTGGCCCAATCCGATGCGCGCCCGGATATGTTCCGGGTTGCGGCGGATCGCATCCTGATAATCGCTGCGAGCCTGGGCCGGGTCGCCACTGACTTCGGCCTGCTGAGCATGTTCAAAAAGGATATTGGCTACCGGGTCAAACTCTTCTACTTCTCGCAGGACCTTTGACAAAGATTTTTCACGGAGTAGCCAGCGTCGCAGCAAATCTACCCTGAAGCTGTAAAACTCACCACCCGGGTCTAGCTGGATGTAATCTTCATCCATCAGTTCTTCGAGCGCTTCGGGGATAGTAGTCATTTTGACCGGGATATTCTCGCTAACCAGCAGGTTGACTATATCAGCCTTGCTAAAAGTCCAGGAGGGTGCGCCGGCCGATAAAGCGGCTAAAGTGATAACCAGTTTTTCGGTAAGACTGAGTTTGCTCCAGATATATTCGAGGATCTGGCGGCCCTTATTGATAGCCTCGGGTAAACTGGCTTCGATCATTTCGGCTGTAATCTGCGGTATCAGGTTATCCAGGCCAGAAGGATGCTCGAAAGCAAAATTGAAAGCCTCTGAACAGATCAACTGGGTGAAGTAGGGGTGGCCGCCGCTAAGGTTGAGAATCGCTTCTATGCTACCTTCTTTAAAGTTAACCAGTCCTCTATTTTCGGCCAGCCTGACCACCGAATCGGCGAAGTTGCGTTCCAGGTAAGTTACTCGCAAGTGAGCGGCATCCAGGAAGGCCAACCGGGCATTTTCGGGCAGGTAACTGGGGGAACGCCCCATTACACCCACCAGCAAAAGGCGCGGTTCATCCCGTAGCAGGCGGCGTATAAACTGGAACACCAGCAGGGAAGTGCTATCCTCCTCTTTCAGCAGTTCAATATTCTGGAAGGGATTGAGCGTATCAATCTCATCCAGCAGCAAAACTACCTGCTGGCCTCCCGGCAGACTCTCCCAGATACGCGGGAGAAATTCATACTGGAAATACTTTTCAGGGTCGGCGCCTTCAGCTTTGAAGCCGTCTTTGAATTCAGCCGGTTTTAGTTTAGCGGTCACCCGGTTGATCTGAAAGGCCAGGTCATAGAGGGTCAGACCAAAGGAACGACCCCCGCTGTCAATCATATCGTAGTAAACTGAGAAGTAACGGTCAGGATCGAGGGTTTCTTTAATAGAGAGAAGAATAGAGGTTTTACCGATACGGCGCTGGCCATAAAGTAAAATCGCTTGCTGCTGCCCGTGCGAAAAGACCTTCTGAACAAAGGCAAGCACATCATCGCGCCCGGTCAACTGACCGCGCTTAAGGGGTTGCGCGACAATGTAAGGATTGTCGAGGAGGCCATAACCGGGAGCCACCATTTTCAATTCTTCCCTTTGCTAAATTTTTGACACACTAAACGGCGGTTTGAATTAATAATATTCTATATTATCTTCACAGGCTATGTCTATGATTTGGCGCATAGTTTACTTTGATGAGAACAACTTGCTCTGCCCCCGCGTTTGAACCTTGATGATGTCTCTTTTGGGAGGTTTACAAGATAGATACAACCGGTCCTCAAAATGCTGAGAGGTGCAGCAACCTGGCAAAGCGCTTCCCGGAAGTTATATTCTTACAATTAGATTAATGACAAAAAAAGCAGAATTTCCGAGTAAATCCGGCCGGTTCTGCTTTTTTGTAAAATTTTTGTATTGTGGTAGAAATGTGGCTTTACCAGCACTGCTATTTAAGGGAGAGGTACAATTTTGACTTGCCTGCTCCTTTGAAAGGCAATGGATTGTCTAGCTTTATGACTCAACTGCCCAGAGCCTCCTACCGGGGGTAAACTCGCTAACCCACACAGGTTTTAATGTGTTGGGTGTTAGAGAATCCCTGCCGGTTCAACCCGTTTATCGAACCAGATTTCGTCCAGGGCTTCCCGCAAATCATTCTTCTCAGGCTGGAAGGCCGGAGAATCGAGTTTCTCTCCGCTGGCAGTTCGGGTCAGTTTAACTCTCGAAGCCAGTTCGGGATGCAGTTCAACCGCCCTGGTTATGATGGCGTCCGCCAGGTCTTCTAGCAAATCGACATTCTGGTGAAAGTGGCTTTTAAGCTGAGCCGGATCAGAAAAATCGCGGGCAAGGTCATGAATCATATTTTTGAGGAAGTCTATATCCTGGTACTTAACAAATAAATCTCCCCAATCTCGCTCATCGCCGCCATATTCATGCCAGTCGTGAAAGAACTGCTGCATAAGAGTCTGTAAGTTACTACATCTGCGTATATCTGACATTACCGAGCGCATAAAATTAAGATCGGTCCAGCGGTTCTGGCAGTAGAGTAAAGCCGGAAAACCCCAGTAGATTGCGCCGTCCCAGATCAACTTCGCCATCATAACCTGGGCGTTACCAAAAAGCTCGTATTGGTCTTTATAGCCCAGCAAGGATGACTCAAACAGGCTTAAAAACATCTGGTCGTACCAGTTTACCCGCCCGTTAATTGGTTCTCCTGCCAGGTCGCGTTGTACTAAATCTGCAATCAAAGTATTGCTAACCGCGATATAGTCGCTGCCGGGTGAGTAGAGCGGGTCAAGGAAGACCCCCGCCTCGCCCGTAAGACACCAGCGATCAACTGAAAAAACTTTGGTCGCTCCATACGAGAAGTTTTTAAGCACTCTGAAATCCTGCAAATCTTCCTGGCACTCCTCAACAACGCGTGCCACCTGCGGTTCATGCTCTTTTAGCCAGTTCAAGGCCCGGTCAAAGCGGTTCAACTCGCTAAAAGGGTGTAGCCTGGCATCGCTTACAATACCAATACTGGTCGAACCGGAGGCCAGCGGAATAAACCAGACCCAGTAACCTTTGCCCATTATATGATTGGTGCTGAAACGGCGATTCTGGCTGCCCTGGCGACTGCGCCACTGAAGCGCGTCCGACCAGGTATTTATGTCGATATCTTTCTTAATTCTGAACCAGGTCGCATTGACATTATGCCCGGACTCCTGTTGCAAGCCCAACTGGCGTTTGAGTACGCTGCTGCGCCCGCTCGCGTCTACTATCCAGCGTGCAGTAGCGCTCGATGTCCCGTCAGGACCCTCTAATTCTACCTGGTGTCCCGCCTGCGAGAGTTCTACCCGCCGGGCTTTCGTATTCTCCAGCAACTTGATACCCAGCTTGCGACATTCCAGGGCCATAATATTCTCAAGGCGGCCCCGGTCCAACTGGTAAGACTTAAAAGGTGAAAAGTAGGTGCGGCCCGCTTCGATCCGGTGGGTAATGTCGCTATTATCACCCTGTGAGAGGAAAAAACGTACCCCGAACTTTAGCAACTGGCATTCATTAAGATGCTCTTTGAGACCCAGCACGTTACTTAGATAGTGCGCCGCCATTTCCTGGGTCGACTCGCCCACCTTAAAAGCGGCTTCCGGCCGGGGGAAGTTTTGCTTCTCCACTACCAGGATAGTGGTCTCGGGCCGGCTTCGCTTTACTTGCAGAGCCAGGCCCATACCGGCCAGGCCACCGCCGAGAATGATGAGATCATAGTCATCTTCAACCGCGTCAAGTTGAAACGGTTTAAAAGGTAGGGTCACAGGCGCCTTACCGGCTACCGGTTGGCCGGAAAAAGTATTTGCGTCTGGCATGAGTCTTCTCCTGCTCGGTTTTTATTAACTAACCGGTCGCTTAAACCGGCTATCCTGGTATACCGGGCCGGCCAGTTCAGGTGCCTTACAAGAGGCCAGGCTGAAAAAGCCGGATAACTTTTGAATGAATCAGGGCTGAACAAATTTTGGTTTAAGCTTAACATAGCTTTTCTCTCTTTGATAGGCTGGGCCGGGTAGTGCTGCGGGTAGTCAGGCCGTGCAAGGGTAGTTAGCGGGGTAGTTGGCGAGCCATTCTATTGCCTTCAGATCTAAACTGTGTTACCACAGGATTACCAGCCGTTAAAAGTACTGTTTCGAATATCTACTAAATACTTTAAGGTAGGCTTATGAGTAACTTTGAACTGTCGGTCAGGTTATTTGCGCAACTTTTTGCTATCCTGGTAACCTGCCGCCTGGTAGGAGTACTCGCTCGAAAGTTAGGCCAACCGCAGGTTGTAGGTGAAATGATTGCAGGGATTCTGCTGGGGCCCTCTCTATTCGGGCTGCTTTTCCCACAGATTCAGCAAAGTTTCTTCCCGGCGCAATCCAGGTCCGTGATTTATACCCTGAGCCAGCTAGGGCTGGTCCTTTATATGTTTGTGATCGGGGTTGAATTTGAAGCCGGGCTTATGCGCAAGAGGATGCTGAGCGCGGTTTCCGTTTCTATCTCGGGAATAATTCTACCTTTTGTGCTGGGTGGCGCGCTGGCCTTTTTCCTGACCGGGAACACTGTATTTTTTGGAGACTCGGTTTCACCCTGGTTGGCGGCCCTCTTTATGGGCGCTGCCATGTCAATTACAGCCTTTCCAATGCTGGCCAGGATTGTCTATGAACGAGGATTGGCCGGGACGAGCCTGGGAACCCTGGTACTGGCGGCAGGCTCGATAGATGATGCCCTGGCCTGGTGTATCCTGGCGATAGTAGTAGCCGGCTTTAAATCAGACCCGGCTATCGCCATTCTAGCTATAGGTGGGGCGGTACTTTATGTTTTGTTCTGCTGGGGTGTCGTGCGCAAGGCTCTGCAACCGCTGGCACGGCAGGCTGAAAGAAGGGG
The DNA here is from genome assembly GCA_036261665.1 of Chloroflexia bacterium. Lineage (GTDB taxonomy): Bacteria > Chloroflexota > Chloroflexia > Chloroheliales > Chloroheliaceae > 54-19. The sequence goes on along the minus strand of DATAKM010000004.1, from coordinate 9,145 downwards.
AGAACTGAGCGCCGGTGCTTTCTCTTTTATCCTGGCCCTGGTAATGGCTGGAGCCTGGTTGACGGACGCGATAGGGGTCTATTCCGTTTTTGGAGCCTTCATCCTGGGTACCGCCATGCCACGCGGGTTGGTTTCAAGGCAACTTATCAAACGGATTGAGCCGCTTTCCACTACCTTTCTGTTGCCTTTATTTTTCGTTAATTCTGGCCTCAATACCCAGATTGGTCTGCTCAACCAGCCCTTTTTATGGCTGGTAGCCGCCACCGTTCTGATAGCGGCTATCGCGGGTAAAGGCCTGGGATGCGCTCTGGCGGCGCGTTTGAGCGGCGAAACAGGCCGCTCCGCCCTGGCTATTGGCAGTCTCATGAATGTAAGAGGGTTGATGGAATTGATAGCCCTGAACATCGGTCTGGAACAAAAGATTATCAACCCTACCCTGTTTACGGTAATGGTGATTATGGCCTTAATCACCACTTTAATGGCAACCCCACTCTTAAAGTGGAGTTTAGGTGGATCTAAAACCAAAGTGGAATCAGCACAGCCCCTTACAATCGCTGCCTGACCACCGAATAATGAAGCAGGGAAGATTTCTGGAAGGTCAAGCAGCTTCTCGTAGCTCTCCTTTTATCAAAGACGGCAGGAGATAATAATGAATTACTTTAATACCGGCCCAGGGACAGGCTTTACGCAGCCTTTGCAACTGGGGATTCTCGATTTATGCAAACGGGCGCCGGGAGAAAAGGCCGGGACAGTTTTGCACAATACGCTTGCCCTGGCGGAACAGGCTGAAAAATGGGGCTACGTGCGTTACTGGGTAGGTGAGCACCATACACCCGACTCGGCACAGGCCTCACCCGAGATAATGATTGGCCTGATCGCCGCCCGCACTTCCAGCTTGAAAGTGGGTTCCGGTGGTGTGCTGCTGCGCTACTACAGCCCGCTCAAAGTGGCTGAAAGCTTCCTGCTGCTGGAAGCGCTCTACCCCGGGCGCGTGGAACTGGGAGTCTGCAAAGGGCCGGGTGTAACCTCGCCTCAGCAAGCCCTGGCCCTGGCCAGCGGTAACATTATCGAGCTGACCGAGGAAGCCTACGAGCGTAAAATCCAGGACCTCGCCCGCTACTACCGCGAGGCAAACGATGGAAGCCAAGTGGGAACCTCGAATGTACCCCAGGCCTATCCCCTGGAGATTATACCGCCGCCGCTGTGGGTACTGGGTGGGAGTGGCAAAGCTATGCGACTGGCCGCCGTGTGCGGCAGCCCTTACGCTCATACTATTTTTACTTCTCCGGCAGCCAACCGCGCCGAAGAAGATCTATCCGAATATTACGGGCAGTTTACCCGGCAAAACCCCCTCTCGAATCCCCGCAGCATCCTGGCCCTGTCCATAGTTTGCCTGGAAAGCCAGGAGCGAGCGGAACAGCGCCATCGAGAGATGCTGGAAAAGGGTTGTTTGCCCAGCAATATCGTGGGCAGTCCTGATTACTGCGCCGAACAGTTAGTAGCCCTGGCGCACAAGTACCAAACCAGCGAGTTGCTGATTACGACCTGGCTGGGAAACTGGCAGGAAAGACTGACTGTTTACGGGTTACTGGCCGAAGCCTGCCATGCTGTGCCAGAGCCGGTTCTCAATTAGTCAAAGTACTCCCACTGTCAAAAAGCTGGAGTGTACCAAAAAAGAGCTTACCTGGTAAGACAAACCAGGTAAGCTCTTTTTTTGAATACAAACCCTGAAAAGCTAATGAGTGCTAGGCCAGGCGTTGAATACAGAGCATAGTTATATCGTCAGACGGTTCGGCTCCGGCGATATGGCCCTGAAGAGTAACCTCAAGCGAGTCGAGCAATTCCCTGACCGGCATAGAAGGACCAGCCTGGGCCTCTTCCATAAATTCCAGCAAACGCTTCTCGGTAAAGAAATTACTGGCAGGGTCCCGCGCTTCGGGAATCCCATCGGTATACATCAAAAGGCAGTCCCCCGGCTCGAACTGGCTGAAGCCTATTTTATACCTGGCGCGTGGCATTATACCGACTGCCGGGCCCGTCAGGTTCAGCCGAGCCTTCAAGCCGGTTTTACTCCAGTGAATGGGGGCATCATGCCCGGCGTTCACGTAGTAAAAATAACCGGTACGGGTATCCATCACCCCAAAAAAGAGAGTAGCAAACATGATGGTACCCCGGTGAGTGGCCGTGATGTAACTATTGGTGAGAGCAACTGCGTTCAGAATTTCGAAGGTGCTGGCGGGCAGCACCAGATGCACCGCCCCGGATGCCGGTTCTTTAAGCTCTACCAGCAAGCGCGTCTGGGGGTCAGGCGAACTATAGCTCAGGCGGGTATTACTCTGCTGAGCCAGTACGCGCAGGATACTGCGGGTCAGCGCCATGAAGAGGGCCGCGCCAACCCCTTTATCGCAAACATCGGCGATGACCAGGCCTACCAGGTTATCACCCAGGCTAAATGTATCGTAGAAATCCCCGGCCACCTCCCGCGCCGGTTTAAACCGGGCATCCAGGTCCCAGTTAACCAGGGAGGGCAGGCTGGAAGGCAAGAAGTCTGCCTGGATATTGCGACCAATTTCCAGTTCGCGGCGGGCCGCTTGCAGATAATACTGCTCCTGATCACGCAAACGCTTTTTCTCCAGGCTGGCACCTACCCGGGCTTTTAACAATACCCGGTTGAAAGGCTTGGTCAGGTAATCTTCGGCCCCCAGTTCAATACAGCGAACCACACTTTCAATTTCATCCAGGGCTGATACCACGATTACCGGAATGTGCCGCCGGGCAGGGTCGGCTTTCAAATGTTCCAGGACTTCATAACCGCTCATGATTGGCATCATTATGTCAAGTAGAATCAGATCAACCGGCTCCGCCTCTAAAAAAAGAAGAGCTTCCTGGCCGTTTTCAGCCGAAGCTACCGTATATTCCTGCCGCTTCAGAATGCGAGCAAGCGTATCGCGATTATTTTCGTTGTCATCCACCACCAGGATGGTCGTATTTTGCGGTTCCATACAGTCCAGACCTCGCGCCCGCCGCACCCGGAGGGCCATGCTTAAATTTTGCTGTTCGGGTTTAAAGTCTTCTTTGCTAAACCCTATCTGTTGCCCGGCCAACCCCTGCGGCTAAACCTGGCGGAAGGGTAAAAGTATGACCGGGATTGCTCGCCAGGCCGGGTTTTTGTGCATTTCCACCAGAAATTCCAGGCCGTTCATTACAGGCATTACAAGGTCGAGCAGAATAAGACCGGGTAACTCGGTAAACAAACTCTCCAGGGCCTCGCTACCATTAGAGGCTTCGTTCAGTTCCATGCCCGCTTCGTCCAGCACTTCCACAAGAGCTTCCCGCCGGCTTTCGTTTGCGTCCACCAGCAGCACCGGGGCTGATTTCGAGCCGGTCCAGTACTGCTTGATCAAAGCCAGGAGCGCGGCACTATCAAACGATTCACTCAAATCGCCGTCAGTTTCCAGAATAGTTTCGTTCGAGGGAATAGCCAGCGCCAGGCGCGGAATAGAGGAAAGACCGGCTTCACTTTTGAGGTGGTCGAGAAGTTCCCAACCAGCCTTATTGGAAAGCTCCAGGTTAAGCGCTATAAACGAAGGCTGTAATGCGCGAGCCTGAGCCATCCCTGCTTCCAGGCCCACTACCGTCAGAATTTCCAGGGGAGCATTTTTTAAACTCAGGGCTTGTTGAATTCGCACCACAGAACTATCCTCGGCATCAATTACCAGAATGACCGGTGCCGAGGACTCCAATACCGGGGAAAGCCGGTCAGTTTCTTCGGCGTTCTCGGCGATTGCTTTACCGTCTCTGACCTGGGCCGGTAGAACAATCGTGAAGCAACTGCCTTCACCGAGCCGGCTGGTGACAGAAATATCGCCACCCATCATCTGGCAAAAGCGCCGGCTGATCGCCAGCCCCAGGCCGGTGCCGCCGTACTTGCGGGTGGTGGAGGCGTCCGCCTGTGAAAAGTCCTGAAAGAGCTTGCCCATTTGCTCGGCAGTCATGCCGATACCACTATCCTGAACGCTGAAACAATACCACTCTCGGCTGTCCTCTACCTTGCGTTCTACCCGCAGCCTGATCGAGCCGTTTTCGGTAAACTTGGTAGCATTGCTCAAAAGATTGAAAAGGGCCTGGCGCAACTTGGTCACGTCCGCCTGCATCGTTGCCACATCCGGGGTATATTCCACTTCCAGCCGGTTAGAATTTTTATCCACCAGCGGTTTTACGGTCGTCACTACATCCTGAACAAGATTAGCCACCGAAAAATTTTCCAGGTAGAGTTCCATGCGCCCGGCTTCAATTTTGGAAAGGTCCAGAATGCCGTTAATTAGAGCCAGTAAGTGTTTTCCGGCGGCCTGGATTTTCTTGAGGTCGGTTACAAAGTCAGGCAGTCCCAGGTCGGTAGCATCATCCTGCAAAATCTCACTGTAGAGCAGGATAGCATTCATGGGAGTACGCAGCTCGTGGCTCATATTAGCCAGGAAAGCGCTTTTGGCCCGGGTGGCCTCCTGGGCCCGTTTTTCAGACTCAACTAACTGGGCCTGGGTGGCTTCCAGAGCCAGGAATGATTGAGCGAGCTTTTCATTTTTCTCGAAAAGCTCATTTTCCATAACGTCAGCATGTTCGGTGGTGGTTTCGAGTAAGACTTCCAGGTCAGCGTTTTCGATTTCAAGCTCTTTAACTCGCCAGCGCAGCTTTTCAATTTCAACTGCCAAATCATCTGTCTGGAGGTTTAGCATTCTGATTGGCTCCCCTGTCTGCCGGCTTAGTTGTAGACCAGTTCTAAAGCCGGCATCAATTTTTGCAAATTCTGTAAGGATTTAGCCTGCCAGGGTATCTCCCTGGAAATTTCAAGCACAATCCGGGTAGAAGTCTGTCGGCGCACCGAAATAATGAAACGCGATAGCATGTTAATGCCAAAACTGTTCAAAAACTGAAGCTGCCTTAAGTCCAGTTTGAACTGGGGAGGAGGCGGCTCCTGTTGCATCGCCTGGTTGAGCATGCTTGAAATAGGCTCGTATTCAACCGGGCCGTTAAGGCGCAGTGAACCACTAAGAGTGACGGTATTTTGCTCTTCTTCGTATTTCAAACTATAGTTACTGGCCAGTATTTCTTTCATAGCTGATCTCCTAGTTCAAAGCTAATTGAACCATTGAATAAACCATCACATCGTCTGGCAGACCGGGATTCCGTTCAAATTTCCAGCCTGCTTTGGTCTGATAATCGCTCAGGATAGTCAGGATACCCAACCCCGAACTGATCCCTTCCAAATCGAGCGCATTTTCCTCCATTTTCTGAATAAGCTGTTCGCCGGGATCACCCGCCAGCAACTCTACCAGATGCGCTTCAAAACGCCGGGCGGCCGGTAACGTCAGGCTATTAGAAACGGTGATTATTAACCGGCTGGGATGAAGCCGCACGCTTAAACTGAGGGGTAAGGTGGGGTTATGGTGAAACTTCATGGCGTTCTCGATCAGTTCGTTGGCAATAAAACTGATGGCGTGGCGCGTCTCGTTTACAAGCCGGTCAGGCGCAGAGAACACGGTATCCGCCTGGTTGGCGCAGAGCGGGGCAAAATAACGCGCCATCAAATCGGCTAAGCGTCCACAGTTTTCCCAGTTCACCCGTAGGCCGCCAGGCGTAAATGACAGCGCAACCTGTTCGAGCGGCTTTTCCGGTGATAGTTCAAAATCTCCGATCAACTGGTGTCGGGCAATCGTATTCTTGCCGCTTACGTTATCCGGGACACTTCTGAAGAACGTTGGTTCTTCCAGAACTCGAAACGAAGCAGTCAAACCGGTCGTCTTAAAACCCAGGCTCATCAAAGCCTCATCGAGATCCCATTGTTCGGTAGAATAATTACTGGTTTCAATGCTCATGGAGGGTAATTCTCCTTTTTACTTGAAAACTTTCCGGTAACTGACACCCGGTTAGTCTTGTCTAAAAGGTGATAGCTTCTATCCTTCTCGCTTAAAACTTACCTTTTAACTTTGCTTTTTAAAGAGTTTTAAGCTACTCTATCGGTCACTTTAGCTCGCTTCATGATTAGCTGGTTGCGATTGCAATCGTTCACCCGCTCGTAAAGAATGTGATCAACATTCATCAGGGCCAGGTAGATCCCCAGGCCGCCAATGCCGCGTTCGTGCATTGCTGCTTTCAAGTCGGGCGCTTTGACCTTCCGCAGATCGAACGGCAAACCCCAATCCTCGATCTCTATTACCAGGGCTTCCGGTTCAATCCGGGCCTGCAAGCCGATCACGCCCGGTTCGGATGCTTCAGCATAGCCATGCTCTACAATGTTAGTGACTATCTCATCTACGGCCTGCCGCAACTTGTAGCTGGAAGTTTCATCCAGTTCAGCCAGGCTGGCAGCACTTATAACGAACTGGCTGACCGGTTCCAGGGCGTCTAAATCGGCCTGAATGATTAAAGAATCCATAATTACCTGCTTATTCCGTTAAAAAAGCTCCTTGAAATATTCACCATGAAAACCAAACGGAAGGTGATGAGGCAGACTGGCCCGGGCGATTTCCTCGAAACTGGCGGCATCGAGGACCAGCAGGTAGGAAGTTTCAGACAGGCCATCCAGCACTACCGACAGGATCACCCCGTTATCTTCGGTCTGGGCCTGAGGGGCCGCCACAAAAACTGGCTCACCCGGAAATTGATCCGGCTCATGCCAGACTTCAGTCTGCCCGCTGGCTACATTGATCTTGAACAACCGATTGTGCAAGCCCTGGATACTATCTCCGTCAGAGCCAATCCCATAGGCAAAACGATAGTCGGACCGGGTAGTCTGGGCCGGGTTTAGCCGTGGCAGTTCGATAAAATGATCCGATACTACTTCATAATCCACCGATTGACCGCGCATGGGCAGGCGGTAACGCCGAAACTCACCCACGGCCCGGCTAGAGTCTTCCAGGCACAGACCCCGCAGTTTGTCCAGCTTCAGGTCGTAAAGAGAGGTAACACCGGAATAGGCCGTCAGGTCCAGGTAGATGTTTTCACCGGCCTCAAAGGCGTTTATATGGTGGAAGGAAAAGAAAGCCCCGGTGGTGTAACTTCCGACCAATTTACCGGTTTGTTTGTCAATCAATATAAAGCGAGTGCCTTTAGCCGCTTTCCACTCGAAATTCTCCATAAAGGGTTTGCCGCTGGTAAGCAGGCGCAGGGGATTGACCGTAAAAGGATACTCTGCCAGAACCAGGTAGCGCTCGGTCAGGCTGAAGCTGTGCATATAAGCCGGTTCCGCCACTGGCAGGCTGGCCAGCAAAGTGCGGTGCTGGGCGCCCGGCTGGATATAGTAGATATTGTAGCTACTGACCCGCGAAAAATGCGTGGTAAAGTTATAGAGAAAACCGCTTGAAGGATCGTAAAGCGGATGGGCGGTGGTGGTTTGTCCGGCCACGCTATCGGGAAACTCGTAAATACCCAGCGTTTCCAGGCTGCCTGGGTCTACTTGCGCCGAAGGGACCGTTTCACCCAGCGCCAGGTAACGACTGCCGATCTTCTGGATATTGACGTTCGGGTTATCGAGATGGCGAGCAGCAAAGTTGGAGGCGTTTGGACGGAAAGGCGCCGCAGGTTCCGCCGAAAAAATAGTATGTTGAAGCTGCCCGGACTGATTGGCTTTGGCCAGGATAGGAGTCTGGACAAACTTATTGGTGTAGGAAACCCTACCCTGGTCGAAGCTGAAGCGCGAGAGCATGGCAAAACCATCGAACCAGTGTGAAACTCGCTGTTCTCCGGCCTCAAAACGGGCGGGCCCGTTGCGGAGCAGCGTACCTTTGAGCCAGTCCGGGAACCGGCCTTTGACCGGCAATTCTCGACCGCTCACTTCTTCGTAAAGAGATGTATAGCCTGGTCGTGAGGTAAAGTTTTGATAAGTAGTAGCCAGCATAATTGTCTCCGCTTAACCTTAAATTGTTACCTTAAACCCCGAGAATACCGGTAGCAAGTTTTGCCAGAACTTCGTGTGTACGGGCCCGTCCCGGCAAAAGCCGGGTGCTTTTCAGGATGCGTTAAAAATAAAGAAACGGGCTAGGCCAGGGCCGCTTTGCCCTGTTCGAGAGTATCGGCAACCTCGAAAAGTTCCAGGAAGCCTGTAACGCGCATGGTGTCCATTAGCTGCTGGGAAAGCCCAACCAGGACCATGCGGGCGGTGTCGGGAAGCTGGCGACCGATTGACAGCAAGAAGCGCAGGCCCGCGCTGGACATGTAGGCTACTTTAGCCAGGTCGAGGATAAGCTGGCTATTTTCCCTGACCAGGGGCATTACTTTATCCTGGGCCAGGGGACTGGTCTTACCGTCTAGTTCGCCGCTGATTGCAACCACAGTCAGTGTGGTATCAGGAAGTTGATTCACTGCGATTTCCATAAGCCTGTAAGACGCCGTTACCGCCACCTGTTATGCAGCAACAGCAGCGCCTTTCTCCTTTCTTATATAGCTAAAATCAGCTTTTTTACTTACCACTTTTGCTCATCTTATTGCCCGGACATGTTTGGCCAAACTGCCAGACCTGGCAACCCCGGAATTAATTCAACCCGACCAACCGGCTTTGCCTGGAAAGCGGAAGACCTGGTTGCTTCTGCTTGAAGACCAGGAAGGTGATATCGTCCAGGACTTCGCCTGTGCCGATAAAATTATGCAGGTCGGCAATTACCCGCTCCTTGACCTGGGAGGCGGTCAGGTGATGGCAGGAGAGTACTACCTGGCATAATCTCTCCAGGCCATACTGCTGCCCCTGGGGATTTTCGGCCTCGGTTACACCGTCAGTGTAGAGAAAGACCATATCGCCATTCTCTAAGCGGATACTGGCCTGGGAAAGGAACTGGTCAATGTTGGCTTCCAGCCCGATGATAAAGCCAAGATCCTGGGTGTTGATCAATTCCAACCGCCCGTCCTGGCGGACTACGATTACCTCTTCGTGCTGGCCGCGCAGGCAGAGGGTATTATTCTGGTAATCTGCCAGGAGCAGGGTCAGCGATCTTTCGCTGTTGAGGCGCTGCATGTTGTTGAAGACCACGCTGTTGGTAATGCTCAAATACTCGCCCGGCTCAATCCGGGGACTGGCTAACAGGGTTCGAATGACGGTCTGCACCATCACCATCAAAATTCCGCTTTCCAGCCCGTGACCCGTGACATCCCCGAT
>DATAKM010000137.1:0-90635 GCA_036261665.1 Chloroflexia bacterium | reverse complement strand
CCACATCGTGGGTCTGGCCTTCTTTATCCTTGATATAATCGCTCAGTGAACCGGAAAGTTTAAAACCCAGTTGCTTCAGGATTTTAATAGCCCCGCTATCGTCCGCGCGAACCTCGGCCTTTAGCTTTTCGATAGCCAGGTCGTTCGCCAGGGAACAGGCTTCGCTGGCCATCAGCCGTCCCAGTCCAAGCCCCCGCGAGTCCTCCTGCACGATCATCCAGCATTCCCCGATATGATGGCACCAGGGAGCGCGATAACCTTTGAGTAAAGAAACGGCTGCGATATGGCCATTTACTTCAGCTACCAGTGGAAAAGCTTCTTCCCAGTTTGGCCCGGCAAACCATCCCTGTAAGTTTTCCTGGTCGGTCAGGTCGTAGGGCACGAAATCACGCTGGTCCTCGGGAATGCTGAGGAAAAAGAGCACCAGTTGCACTTCGTCTTCACGGGTGGCAACTCGCACTATGGCATTTTGACCGTCACGTAATTCAAACTCTTTAGGGTAATCATCGAGCATATTTGCTATCCAGTCTAAGGGCAAATTGACTATTTTGCAGCTTTAGCGTTGATAAGGCGATTTTAACATTCAGGGGCTTTTTAGACAAGTTCAAAAGGAACGGCTGAGGAATAATTTTAAACCCGGATTACTCGCCCGCCCTCTACCTGATAGAGCGTGGCAATTTCCCGCAGGCGTTCCTGGTCAGGGAAATAGGCCAGGTCGGTAGTAGTGATAAGAGACTGCTGGGCGCGGGTAATTACGGTATCCAGGACATACTGGCGGCGGCTTGCATCCAACTCCGAGAGAATATCATCCAGCAAAAGAATCGGTTGCTCCCCGGTCTGGGCCTCCATCCAGCCTACTTCGGCCAGTTTAAGGGCCAGTACTGCTGTACGCTGCTGCCCGCGAGAACCGTAGATCGAAAGATTCGACCCTTCCACCGTAAAAAGGAAGTCATCCCGGTGCGGACCGGCCAGTGATACCCCCCGCTTCAACTCCTGGGGGCGCACTTCTTCCAGCTGAGCGGCAAAGCGGGCGGCAATCGCCGCTTCATCTTCGGCCCCGTCCAGGTTAAAACTGGGCTGGTAAACCAGTTCGAAGCCACTGGTGGGATTAAGCAGTAAAGAGGAAACCAGGCCCGTCAGGTGGGCATGGAGAGTAGTAGCCCGTTCATTCAGGCTGTGCAAAGCTTCACGCCGGCGTTTAATCAGGTAGGCGCCGCTTTTTACCAGTTCTTCGTTCCAGATTGAGAGTTCGTCTCGACCATCGCTGCGCGTATGCCGTCCCTCCCGGCGGCGTTCTCGTAGATTGCGCAAGTAACCGTTGCGCTGAGCTACCACTTTAGCATAGTCCTGCCAGTTGCGCAGGTAGCGGTGGTCAATCTGAGAAAGCGTCACATCCAGGTAGCGGCGGCGCAGGGAAGGTGAGCCGATTACGAGGTCGAGATCTTCCGGTGAGAAAAGAACTACATTGATCTTGCCGATCAAATCAATAGCGCGGCGAGGCGTACCGTTAACTTTAATGCGTTTGCGCGCAGCATTACTTGCGCCGTCGGTCCCGTCCTCATTACGCATGACGATTATTTCGGCGTCCAGGGCTCCTTCTTCTTGCTCAATATGCGCCGAGAGGCGGGCAAAGGCCGGTACGCCAAACTCGGCTTCGGCCTCAAAGCTGACCAGTTCCTGGTCGGCCCCGGCACGAGGCGATTTGGTAGTAGCCAGAAGATAGATTGCTTCCAGCAGGGTAGTTTTTCCGGCGGCGTTTTCGCCCTGAAAGACAGTCAAACCGGGCGACAGGCTCAAGTCCAGTCGCCGGTAATTTCTGAAGTCCTTTAAATTTAGCCTCTCGCAATACATAGGGCTAAATTATAACATATCGGACCCGTTATTAGTTCTTAAAGAGGGCTGTTTTGAGCCTATTTCAGAACATCGCTCCAGGTTCGGGCGGCATCATTAAGGGCATCTTTAGGAGCGGTATTTTTATCCCAGACACTGGCGAAAGCGGTATAGAGCGCCTTCAAAAGTTTATCCCGGTCTTCCGGTTTTAACGGAGCGGGCATCAGTTGTTCCGGCGGGCGAGTACGGTCCAGGGTAGCGGCCATAATAGAACGAGCCTGCGCCAGCGGTTCGTTCTGGCTGGTGACATAAGGATCGCTCAACGCTTTTTTGAGCGTCGGTATCTGCAAACTGCTCAGCTTAGCAAAGGTCAGTTGATTCTCCGGGCTTTCCAGGTATTTCAGGAAATTCAAGGCCTCCTGCTGTTGGTCCTGGCTTGAGGAGTTCGAAATGGCCCAACCCTGAATATCGAGCGGCAGAGTATTGGCTTTGCCGGTGAGGTAGGGAATGACCAGGGTATTGTTATAGAGATCCTGGTTGGAATTTTTCAGGCCCGGCAATAAAGGCGCCCCGTCCATCACCATTACCAGTTGTCCGGCGGTATATTTTTTGAGAGCATCGGAATAACTTTTTGTCAGGCCGTCTTTATCGAAAACACCCTGCTTGCGTTTTTCCTGGTAATACTGCAATTTTGCGATTGTACCGGGCGAGGGGAAAGCGGTTTGCTTGCTTTTGCCGTCACCACTGACCGTATAGACCGGGGCATCTTCCATCATGAAATCTACCAGCGGGTCAGGTTTGACCCAGGCAGGAATGACATTGGTAGGCGTGTTTTTGGCTATAGTCGGCAAAAGCGGATCAAGTTCGCTCAGTGTTTTAGGGGTTTTAGCCGGGTCAAGGGTAGCCTGCTGCCAGAGCTTCTTATTAATTATGGTTACACGACTGCTGGCCACCCACGGTAGGCCGTAATAGCCCGACCCGTAGCGCAAAGCTTCGAAAGTTGCCGGTACATAGTCGTCTTTGATGGTGCTGCCGCCCAGCGCGGTCATGTCGGCCAGGAAACCCTGGGAACCTAGCTGGTAAAGGTCGCCATCGTTTAGGAGGATAATGTCAGGCGGCTTGATGGTTGAAGATTTGCTGGTGGCATCCTGGTATTTCTTGACCAGGTCGCTGCCAAAATCCTGCCAGTCTACCGTCATCTGACTGTTACGCACCCGGTAGTTATCTATCTGATCGTTCAGAAATTTTTCGTAGTCGATATTACCCTTCCAGCCACCGGTCCAGAGCGTGATAACTTTACGTTTATCCGGCCCGGGAGGAGTCGGCGTGGGTAAAGGCTGGCCACTGGAAGCGGCCTGGGCCTGTATACCGGAGCCAACACTGTTACTGGTCGCGCCCGGTGTGGCATTACCGGAAGTAGGTTGAGCTGTTCCGGCAGGCGCATCACCACAGGCTGAAAGCGCCAGGAGACTGAAGAGAGCAATAATCAGCAGGAGCGACCCGCGTATGGTTCGCTTGCTGATCGTGGAATTGAAGACCCTTCTGGAAATAATACTCACTAAAATCTTTCTAAAGCTATTACTTCAAACCATTTAACCATCTTTTACGCGCAATTTTCAAACCGCTCGGGCAGTTGTAAAGGTCTATTCAACCGGCTGAAGATGGCTGGAGTTCTCATCACTACGAGGCTAGTTTACCCCATAGGCTCTATTCCTTCAAGTCAGGCTTATCAATTTTAGTGGTTTATATCTGTTCGAAAGGCCGGAGAGGCGCAAAACAACAAAGAGGATTCTCATATCACTCAGAGAATCCCCTTTGCCTTATAACTTAATTATCCTGGTTAGCGCCAGTGGTACATCGGTAAACCGGCTACCGGAGACTTGAAACTGAGCAGGTGCGTCATGCCGAGCGAACCCATGTAAACTGTTTTGAGGTCCGGTCCGCCAAAAGCCACGCTGGTCGGGAATTGGATATTCTGGCCCATGCAGGCAAAGAGACCTTCAGGAGTCAGTTCCCCGGTCTTGATTTTATCCATCGCGCGGTCAATCGCCTCAGTCTGGGGATCTTCAAAAACCGTATGGGCTTTACCTTCCGGTGTGATAATCATCAAACCGTTTCGGGTAATAGTGGTCACCCAGAGGTTACCTTCCGCATCAAAAGCAAAGCCATCTACTACCGCCCCTTGTCCCAGGTCTTCCGGTCCAAAAATTTCGCGTTCACCCAGGCTGCCATCTTCTCTTACCGGGAACCGCAGGATATGATTGGCCATCGTTTCAGCCGCGTAGAGATATTCTTCGCGGGCATCCATCCTGATTTCATTGCAGAAGAGAATGTTGTCCGCTACGATTTGCGCTCCTTGCTGGTCGATTCGAATAATGTAGCCGTCCGCTTTTCCGGTGTTAATGGCCGGGAACCAGGGAATAGTGCGCGTCAGCACCGAAACCCAGAGCCTGTCTTTGCTGTCAATGAAGACGTAATTGACTGAACCCAGCGGGTTGCCGTCAATTTCACTCAAAACTACTTCGCGGTGGCCGTCCCGGTACAGCTTATAGACGTTGCCGTCTCCAATATTGGCGACATAAAAGTTACCCTCTTTGTCCATGGCCAGGCCATTTGCTTCCCCACCCAGGTCCCCCAGGTTTTCTTGCTGGCCGTTCGGATCGATCCTGGTAACACCGCCCTGCCCGGAAGAGGTCCAGACCGTTCCATTCTTCTCTACTAATACGCTCTCAGGCCTATTCAAACCTTTTCCTACCAGAGATAGATCGGAAATATCCAGGGTGAAGTTCGACAGTGAACTCATAGCGTTTCTCCTTTAACTGATAGTAACTGACCTGATAATAACTGACTGGAAATTTTATTACCTCAAAACAAAGCTGACCTGTAATGGCCATATCAGCGGTTTAAATCAAATAAACTCCTCTCTCCATATACACTATATACCCTGTTCGATAAAGCTATTTTGGCAGTTTGACCGCGGCGTGAATATTACCCCTGGCCGGATTGAAGACAAAGTTATGGTCCTGGCGGTTGACCTGCATGGGCAACCCGCGCGCAGGCTGCGCCAGTAAAAATCCTACACGATCAATTTTAGCTCCCGGTGCCAGCGTAAGCCGGTAACGTTGCAGCATGGCAGGCAGGATAATTTTCATTTCCATGAGGGCAAAAGTTGCCCCGATACACATGCGCGGGCCGGAAGCAAAAGGCAAATACTCATAAGGCGACGGGTCAATAGTTTCCCAGCGCCGCGGTAAGAAGCGTTCCGGCTCAGGGTAAAAATCCGGGTTATGATGGATGATGGCAGGTGCGAAGCCGACGGTACGGCTTCTGGGTAAACTATACGGCCCGATTTCGCAAGGCTCGGTAGTTATGCGTAATCCCCACAGAAAAGGAGAAAGTACCCGCATACTCTCTTTTATCACCCGATCCAGCAGCGGCAGCTCATTTACCTGCTCCACGGTGGGAAAGTCACCATGCAGCTTACCTTCCAACTCGTCTACCAGATCTGACATGACGCGGGGATGCTGTGACAGCAGGAAAAGCGTCCAGGCCAGCGCGGTAGCGGTAGTTTCGTGCCCTGCCACAAAGAGCGCCAGGGTTTGAGCAACCAGTTCCTCATCATTTAGCCGCTCACCATTTTCATCGTGAGCCGCAATTAACATCGAAAGCACATCGCCCCGGTCTACCCCGCTGGCTCGTTTACGGGCAATCAGCTCCTTGAACTCCGCCTCTATCTGACCGGCCAGCGACACCATGCGGTAGAAAGGTGTTCCCGGAAAATTAAGCGGCAGCACCAGGGCGGCCAGTGAACTGCCGGAGGCTATCCAGCGCTCCACCAGGGCTCGTGTGCGGTCGCCTTCGCGGTCAGGGTCCATTCCCAGCAGAGCCTTAACCGCCACCGACATGGTCAGTTGCTTCATCTCGCGCATCATGTCGTAAGTCTGGCCGGGTTGCCAGCTATCCATTTTTTGCCGGGTCAGGGAAGCCATGTCATCCCGGTAAGCTTCTACTCTTTTGCGGTGAAAGGCGGGCATCATTAGACGGCGCTGGGTGCGGTGTTTTTCCCCGTTGATGGCATTGAGGGTGTGAGCCAGGCGCAGGACCGGCGAGTCTTTGGGCAGGTTCAGGCGATAATCCTCGA
Organism: Chloroflexia bacterium; assembly: GCA_036261665.1. Taxonomy (GTDB): domain Bacteria; phylum Chloroflexota; class Chloroflexia; order Chloroheliales; family Chloroheliaceae; genus 54-19. Next base: position 84,664 of record DATAKM010000137.1, on the reverse strand, counting down.
TTTCGCCGTTATGAAACAGATCAGGATTGGTCAGCACCCGGCGGGTATATTCAGGGCTAAAGACAAAAGTATAGTCCATAATACCGCCGTTCAGATTCACGATATCGCCATAGGTGCGATTCAGGCGTCGCAAGTAGACAAACGGGTCACGAGCCATTAAGAGCGGGTTTAACCACCGGCTTGCCTTAATCCTGGCCGGCACAGCAGCGGGAATTGCGGGCCTTTCTAAGGTAACATCGGCCATTGATACTTCCTTCCTAAAAACTACTATCTATATTTCATCATAGTTTCAATCGCTTTATACGTCAATCCTTGAAAGGTGTATTAGCCGTTGAATTACGGTGAACTTACCTGTACCGGCTTATTTGCATCATTACGGAAATTGTAAATTAGCCTGTTGACATCACCACTATAACCACTTATATTACATACAGCTAACCAGGCGCTTACAGGGTATAATTATGAAAGGTTTTTATGACTACTTCAGACGAAATGACGAAATTAACGGCGCGACCCTATTCAAATGAGAATGACTTACAGCCGGTTGTAGACTTAATCAATTGTTGCAGCGCGTTAGATAAGCTCGGTACCGCCACTTCACCTGCCAGCTTGAAAGTGGAGTTTGAAGCTCCAGAAGTAGATAGTGTTCAATTGTGGGAAATTGAAGGTAAACTGGTAGGTATGGCCGCTTTAATGGAACTTAAAGCCGAAGAAGCCCTGGATGGCTACCTGAACTATTATGTCCATCCTGAGCATCGGCAGGGCCATCTTGAAAAGCAAATTCTAGAATGGGCAGAAGCGCGCTGGACCAAAGCTGACAAGCCGCAGAAATTAAAACGTAATCTACTCACCAGCGCCAAAACCGAGCAGACAGCAAAGATCAACTCGCTGGAAAGGCATGGGTTTACGGTTATTCGTTATTTCCTGGTAATGGAGCGTTCCTTATCCGAGGCATTACCCGCCCTTGCTCTGCCGGAAGGCTTCCAACTCCGGCAGGTATCCGGCGAAGCCGACGCCGAGCGCTGGGTAGCAATGTTCAACCAGTCCTTTGTAGATCATTTCAATTTTCACCCAATGACAGTAGAAAATTATCTGCACGAGCTGAATAACCCGGAATATTTTGCAGAGAATGACCTGGTAGTTGTAGCGCCTGGCGGAGAATTTGCCGCTTTCTGTTACTTACATGTGCCGGAGGCAGAGAATGTCCAGAGCAGGTGCAGGGAAGGCTGGATAGATTTGCTGGGAACCCGGCGTGGCTATCGCAAAATGGGCCTGGGAAAGGCTGCTTTGCTGGCCGGATTAAGACGCCTGCAAGCGCTTGATATGGAAACGGCGCTGTTGAGCGTAGATGCCGACAGTCCGACCGGCGCAACCCGGCTCTACGAGTCTGTCGGGTTCGCTAAACGCTCTACTCGCCTGCGCTTGAGGAAAAGTATCAGTTAAGCTTCTAGAGAGTTCAATAAAATGGCCGTTTTTATGCGGCCATTTTATTGAAAGCAAATTGTAAGTCAAGAGTTAAACTACAAATATTAAAAACCTTTTCTAATAAGCAAAACTCTTTTTCCACCAGATATTAACTTTACAAGTATAAAGTATTCAGTTAAAATATAGTTGTTCTTTCCCATCAGAGTGCTTAGTAACTGTACATAAAGTTAGTTATTATTCTTTTTAGTTTCAAAACTTTTAAACAAAACGTTAACAAAAACGTTGCTAAAAATATATTATTTTGTGGTACAGAAAATTCCAAAACCGTCTTAGCCAGCGCCCCAATCAGATATTTTTCCTTTAATAATTATTTTTGGAAATAATTTTCTTAATTTTGCGAGAGCTTTAACTTATTTTTAGTAACACTCCAACTTATCCTTTTTGCTATGAGAGTTTGTGAAAGGGGGTGCAATAATTACGGCAGGTTATCCTTTTATTACCTTATTAAATAATCGTAAAAATTCGTGTAAATCGCTTTAGAATTGTTGTAAAAGCAGTTCAGTGCGGTTAGAATAACACCTAACAACGTTGTTAACCCGTTCCACTTTCCAGGTCTCTGCCTTAAAGCTGAGTACCGCTTAGTCACAGATTGGACAGACTAAACATGCAACAAGTATCTGAATACGACGAAACATCGTCATTTCAAGCTCCCTATCGCTCTGAACTTTCATTAGCTAATATGAAGGTAATCGGAACTCTTCAGCGCAACAAATTCGCTGAAGAAGCGGAAAGCTTGATGGCCAAATTTGCTCAAAAATGGGATACGGCCCTTCCTAATTTCGAGCAGTATTGCACAATGAACGGTTTTTTATTCCCCGATACTTCAATCGAACGCCTGGTTGCCATTGGTAACTTCAACAATTTACTCTTCTATATAGACGACATTGCCGCGGCTGAAAACGCCGGGAGCGCTTCCGGCTATGCCGAAGAGTTAAAGGTAAACGGTTCGTGTGTCAGTATCGAAACGATTGAAAGATGGATCTCTATCTTTGAAACCGGGCAGTTACCGCCACACGTTACCCCTCTCGAACGCGCTTTCGCCGATGTTCGCAAACAATTTCTGGATATTTCTGGAGATAATACCGAATGGTACCAGCGTTTCCTGGTTTCAGGCGCCCATTATTTCCGAAAAACCAGCCGCGCTCACGCCCACTTGCCGGGAGATACCGCGCTAAACCTGGATAAATATATTGCCTGGCGCGAACACGACTCTGGCATGTACCCGGTAATTGATTTGATTGAATTTGCGTGTGATCTCCGCATACCGGAAGAGGTTATCAATAGCCCGGTAGTGAGCCGCTTGCGCCTCAACTGCGCCCGCATCGGTGGACTGATGAATGATGTTTTCTCTTATCAGAAAGAAACCATCATTGAAGGCAACCGCTTTAACCTGGTGAACCTTATTTTAGAGAAAGACAAGTGCGGGTTGAAAACTGCTGCGGAAGCCGCTATGGAAGTAGTGAACTCCTGTACTTTCGATTTTATCAAGCACGAAAATCAGATTTCAGGTTGGGATGCGGCTATTTGCGCGGCAGTGCGGAAGTATGTCGAAGGCATGAAGAATCAAATCAATGCTACATGGTACTGGCAAATGTTTACAAACCGCTATCGCTCTCCAGACTCCCCCTTTGTCGAACTACGCCAACGTCTCAATTAACATTCCAATAACGTCTTGAATAAAATTATCCCGCAGTTTGGATGGCTAATTCTTACAAATCCTGAGATTGCCTGATTAGCTCCAAACTTGCGGGATAATTCTTTTTAAGCCTGTTATACGCTACTCTTATACGAGTGCTGCTTAACTTCTAGGCCTTGCGATCAGTCAGGGCCGCTACACCCGGCAGAGTCTTGCCTTCCAGGAACTCCAGGCTAGCGCCACCACCCGTACTGATATGCGACATTTTATCCGCCAGGCCGGATTGCTCTACTGCGGCTACGCTATCACCACCACCGATAATAGTAGTGCCCTTTACTTCGGCCATAGCCTGGGCAACTGCCAGCGTCCCTCTGGCAAACGGCGGCAATTCAAAAACGCCCATCGGCCCGTTCCAGACGACCGTCTTCGCCTGCCGTAAATAACCTTTATACTTCTCAGCCGTTTCCGGTCCGATATCGAGGATGCGCCAGCCTGCCTCTACTTTATCCGGGGCGGTTACCCTGGTCTGCGCATCGGCGGAAAAGGCATCAGCTACCACTACGTCAACCGGCAGCACCAGTTTATCACCCCCGGCCCGCTGCATTAACTGGCGAGCCATGTCGAGCTTGTCATCTTCTACCAGCGAGTCGCCTACCTCGTAACCCTCGGCTTTGAAGAAGGTATTTGCCATGCCGCCGCCGATTAACAGGTGGTCCGTCTTGTCCAGCAGATTCTCGATTACACCAATCTTGTCCGATACTTTCGCGCCGCCCAGCACCGCTACAAAAGGGCGGTCCGGGTTGCTCAGCGCTTTGCCCATGTAATCAAGCTCTTTTTGCATCAGGTAGCCTGCTACCGCCGGTTGCAGATAGCGGGTGACACCTTCGGTGGAACTATGAGCGCGGTGAGCCGTTCCGAAGGCATCATTTACAAAGACATCGCCCAGTTTCGCCAGGTTTTGAGCCAGCGCCGGATCGTTCTTCTCGTCGTCGGATTTAAATTTTTCGCTGGAGGGGTCCATTTTAGCCGGGAAGCGCACATTTTCGAGCAGGACAACATCGCCGGGTTGCATCCCGGCTACCGCTTCCTCCACCGCTGGACCCTGGCAGTCATCCAGTTTTTGGACCGGTTTGCCAAGCAATTCTGAAAGACGCGCCGCTACCGGGTTCATTCTGAGCCTGGGATCGGGACCTTTAGGCCGTCCCAGGTGGCTCATCAGGATCAGCTTCGCGCCGTGATCCAGTAGATAGCGGATAGTAGGAAGGGCCGCTCGAATACGGGTATCATCGGTAACTGCTCCGGTTTGTTTATCCAGAGGTACGTTGAAGTCTACCCGCGCCAGTACGCGTTTACCCTGTACGTCTACGTCCTCAATTGTCATTTTGTTCATCGCATCAGGCTCCAATCTTTGAATATTTGACCTGTACTGCTTGTATCTCCGCAACTGCTATCAACATCATTTACTTTAACTGCCTGTCCGGCTACAGTTTTTGCACTTACCCCTCTATTATACTCCACTTCAATTTAATTTTTGTCCCGGTTTTTAGCGTTTTGAAGCTCTACAAGCATAGACAACTAAAATAAATAAAGGACAATCATTACGATTGTCCTGGAATGAGACGCTGAGTTGGAACTGGTAAGGGGTTATTTTATATCGGTAGGTAAGGCTCCTACACCGTTCTGTTTGATAACATCCCGGTACCACAGAGCGCTACGTTTGGGATAGCGTTTCTGAGTCGTGTAATCCACGTAGACGATACCAAACCGAGCGCGGTAGCCTTCCGCCCATTCAAAGTTATCCAGCAAGGACCAGACATAATAGCCCTTGAGATTGACGCCATCCGCAATCGCGCGCTGGGCGCTGGCAAAATGATCGTGCAGGTACTTCAGGCGTTCGGTATCATTTACCTGCCCATCTGTTTCTAGCTTATCTACAAAAGCTGCGCCGTTTTCGGTAACGTAAATCGTAGGGTTGCCATAATCTTTCTTTAAACGCATCAGGTGATCGTAAAGGCCCTGCGGATAGATTTCTTCCCAGTCCAGAAAGGCGTGTGGGTGCAGTCCGGTTACGTCCTGCGGCTGGCTGAAAGGCCCCATCTTCTTATAAACCGGGTTATAGTAGTTGAGGCCCAGGAAGTTGATAGGAGCGTTAATAGTTTTAAGGTCATCCGCCTGGATGAAGCTTAAATCGGTGCCGTCCTTTTTCCAGCTATCCAGCACGTCCTGCGGGTAACTGCCCTTGAAAACAGGGTCCAGGTAAACCCGGTTGCGCGTGCCGTCTTCGATCTGGGCGGCTTTGGCATCATCGCTGGAAGAACTGGCCGGGTAAATGGGCGCGGTATTCAGCACAATCCCAATCTGACTATTGCTAGAGGATTGCGCTCGGAAGGCCTGAACTGCCAACCCGTGCCCCAGCAACTGGTGATGGATAGCCTTGCGCCCGTCCTGGGCATTTTTGCGTCCCGGAGCATGACTGCCCCAGGTGTAGCCCACATTGGCCGTTACCCACGGTTCGTTAATAGTAGCCCACATGGGAACCTGATCCTGGAGAGCGCTAAAAACTACTTTGGCGTATTCGGCAAAACGCTGCGCGGTATCGCGAGTGGGCCAGCCCCCTTTTTCTTCCAGCGCCTGTGGCAAGTCCCAGTGATAGAGGGTTGCCATCGGTGTAATATTGCGCTTGTGCAGGCCCTCTACCAGCCGCTTGTAAAAATCGAGGCCTTTCTGGTTTACCTGCCCTTCGCCTGTAGGCAGGATACGCGGCCAGGCAATCGAGAAGCGGTAGGTCTGGAGGTTCAGCTCTTTCATCAGGTCGAGGTCCTGTTCCCAGCGATGGTAATGGTCGTCGGCTACCGCCCCGGTATCTCCGTAGCAGCGCCCGGCGCCGCAAAACCTGTCCCAGATAGACTCGCCCCGGCCATCTTCTTTAACCGCTCCTTCAATTTGATAGGCTGAGGTACCCGTTCCCCACAAAAAGCCCTGCGGGAATTTCAAAATGGCCTGGGAAGAGCTTTCCGCAGCCGTAGTAGCGCTGGCAGTCGTGACGGCAGCAGCAGTCGTTACGACGGTGGTAGTGGCGGCAGCGCTAGTTGCCGCAAGGGCGGAGGTTGTGCTACCGGCGGCAGTCGTGGTATTAGCAGCAGGAGTGCTGGTTGCGTTCTCCCCACAGGCGGCCATCAAGCCACTCAAACCGATACTTCCGGCAGCCACACCGGATACTTTTATAAAGTTCCGCCTCGAAACTTTACTTTTCATCGCTGAAATAGTCTCCTGGAATTCTGAGAGCTAACCTAAATTCAATTCCATTACTCTTTATCTAATATTGTAGAGATACTTTTGATGATAGTAGCAGTGCTCACCTGCCCTGGATCAATCATTTTGCGGTATTGTTTGCAATAATTTAAGGCTAAGGGGTTTCCTTCTGCTTCAAGAGCTAACCATTGTGATATAGCGTTTCTAATTGTGACTTCAAACTGTTCATTCTTGTTCACAAAAAGGCTGCCTTTCAAAACTTATCTTTTAATAAGCGAAATTTCTGATAAGTATGCTTAATAATAAACGATAATATTAATTTCAAAAGGCAGTGTAGATGGTTTAGCTCTATCCAATCCTCAAATTGATTAAACAAAAGAAAAGGCATTAGATTACTATTCTATTTCAAGTTTAGCATAAAATATTGAGAATTTAGCTGATCAATGGACAAAAAACAAAAAATGTGAACGTTCAAAAAGGCCGTTTCTTTGAACGTTCACACCTATATTACTTTACATAAAATGTTTTAAGGCAATCAAATAAGCAGGCTAACCCAGATCGCGAGCGCACTCACCAGCAGCATTACGGGCGTGACTATAATTCCCAGCTTAAAGTATTGGAGTGGCGAAACTTCGAGCCCTTTGCGGCGCAAGATGAGCAGCCACAGCACCGTAGCCAGCGAACCGACGGTGGTCAGGTTAGGGCCGAGGTCCGCCCCCAGAATAGTCGAAAAGATCAGGCCGCTAAAGACCACCGGACTGGCGACACTCTGACTGACCTGTCCGAGCGCGGAAGTCATGACCAGGGCCATTGGCACATTGTTTATCAGGTTGGTGCCCAGCGCCGTGCCGAAGGTTCCCACCATTACTCCCAGAAAGGGACTGCTCCCGGCGGCATCTACAAAAAGATGACCCATTTCGCGAGTCAGGCCGACATTTTCGACCCCTTTTACCAGGATAAACATCCCGCCGATAAAAAGAAAAATCGACCATGAGATTTCGCGGCTCAGTTTCGGCAGGCTCAAGTGCCCTAGTAAGGCTGCCCCGGTTACCAGCACTACCGCGCCCGCCAGGGCCACCAGGGCCAGCACGAAATGCAGCAGCGAAGCAGTAACATAGCCTAAAGCGATCAAGCCCAGGCAGATTGAGACAAAACGAAAATAGACAGGATCACGCGCCGCAATAACGTCTGAAGGACTTTCCAGATTCTCAGTATCAAACCGGGCTGGTATCTGGCGGCGAAAAATCAAGACGAAAAGCACGATATTTAGAGCAATCGCCAGGATACTGGCTACCAGCAGATGTTTCCAGAAAGTCAGTAAATCCTGCGTCTGCGGGAAAGACCCGGTTACCAGGATATTTATGGGATTGGATACCGGCAGAGTAAAAGAGGCCGTATCAGCGATGAAAGTACAGGCAAACATAAAAGGCAGGGGACTCAGCCGCAGGCGCGTGGTCAGGGTGTAGACCACCGGAGTTAGAATTAGAGCGGTAGCATCATTGGAAAGGAAGGTCGAGATAAGCGCCCCCAGCAGAAAGACGTTCAGGAACAGGCGCAAGCCGCTACCTTTGGCCAGCTTTACCGCTACGGCGGAGGTCCAGTCAAAAAACCCGGCGCTATCGGCGATTGCCGCAATAGTCATCAGGCCCAGAAAAAAGAGGAAAACATCCCATTTGTCAGCCAGCACCGCGTAGGCCTGACTGAAATTGACCCGGCCAAGCGCCAACATTATGATTGCGCCGCCTGCCGCAATCAGAGCCTCGCTGATCTTTTTTGGCCGGACCATAATCAGCACGAGGGCTACCGCGAATACTACCAGGGCGGAAATCGTTTCAAACAAGCCTACTAACCTTTTGATTAATTTTGTTAAATAGTATCCAGGTTACCACTGCCATAGTGTAGCATCTCTTGCAAGTTTATCAGGATAAAAAAGGATAACAAAGCATAATCTTTTGGAGTGACCAAATATACATTGACAACCCTGCTAAAGGGTGTTATATTTGGCAGGAAAAGTAAATAGCGTAGCCATAAAAGACTAAGAACAGAAGTAGTAAGTTTCAAAGCACAACTCAGAGAGCCTGGCAAACTGGTGAGAGCCGGTGTTGTAGCGGAAACCGAATGGGTCTGGGAGTCGCAAACCGAAAGGTGTCACCGAGTAGGCTTTGCCGGTAGAATTCCCCGTTATCGGAACCGGATATCGGTTAGCAATAACCCGTATCCGAACGAGAGGCTTCACTCCGCTTCAACCTGGAGGTAGCCTGAAAAAGGGTGGCACCACGCGGCTGTAAATTCCTGTTAGCCTCGTCCCTTTATCCAGCACAGTTTGTATGCTGGTACGCGGACGGGTTTTTTGTTTTATAACCCGGTTTGCAGACCAGCCAGGGCAATTTGAAAAATTGCCGGGAAAGAAGATTAGTAAAATTAGGAATGCGACCGGTGAGCGTAATTATGGAGCAGCAACATAAATATTATCCGGCCCTGGATCAGATCAAGGAACTGGCCGGAAAAGGTAATCTTACCCCTATTTACCGGGAAATTATGGCCGACCTGGAAACACCCGTTTCAGCTTTCCTCAAAGTGTGCCGGGACGAACCGAATAGCTTTTTGCTTGAAAGCGTCGAAGGCGGCGAGCGCCTGGCCCGCTACAGCTTTATGGGTAGCAATCCTTACCTGGTTTTGAAACTGGAAAACGGCACAGCCTACGCCCGGATCAACGGCTATAAACAAACTTTGCAATTTACCGACCCGCTCGAAGTAGTCCACAGTTACCTCAAAGCTTACCAGTTAGTCGAAGCGCCCGGCCTGGAAAATGAGTTGCCTCGTTTCTATGGCGGCGCGGTGGGCTATTTAGGCTACGAAGCGGTGGGCTATTTTGAGAAATTGCCCAGACAGGAGAGTAATCCGGTGGGCGTGCCGGAAGGCATGTACCTGTTTGTAGACACTATGGTGGTTTTCGATCACCTCAAGCGCAAGATCAAACTGGTAGCGCATGTCCACCTGGATGGAAATATCGAGAAGAGTTACGCGGAAGCGGTAGAGCGAATTGAGAAACTGGCCGAACGGCTGGCCGGTCCGGTGCCAATGGAACTGGTGCAGGGTAAGGTGGAAGGCGCGGTCAGCGGGCCGGTCGTTTCCAACTTTACCCGCGAAGCCTATGAAGAAGCGGTCTTGAAGACCAAAGAATACATCAGGGCCGGCGATATCTTCCAGGCGAATGTAGGCCAGCGCTTTGCTCGCCCTACCAATGTCAAGCCGATCAACATTTACCGCACCTTGCGGGCGGTCAATCCTTCGCCTTACATGTTCTACCTGCACTTTCAGGAGTTCGACATTATCGGCGCTTCACCTGAACTGCTGGTACAGGTGGAAGGCCGCACAGTGGAGACTCACCCGATTGCGGGAACGCGCCCGCGTGGTAAAGACGCGGCCAGCGATGCGAAATTTGCCGAGGAACTGCTGGCCGATGAGAAAGAACGAGCCGAGCACGTCATGCTGGTAGACCTGGGGCGCAATGACCTGGGACGGGTCTGTACCCCCGGCACGGTCCACGTTGAAGACATTATGCATATCGAACGTTACTCTCACGTCATGCATATGGTAACCAACGTAATCGGCGAACTGGCTCCCGGTAAAAGCGCTTTCGATGCCCTGCGTTCCTGCTTCCCGATGGGTACGGTTACGGGCGCACCCAAAATCCGGGCGATGGAAATTATTGCCGAGCTTGAGCCGGAACAGCGCGGCGCTTACGGCGGGGCAGTCGGTTATTTTGGTTTCAGTGGCAACATGGATACCTGTCTGACCATTCGCACTATCGTCTTAAAAGATCAGCTTGCCTACGTGCAGGCGGCGGCAGGCCTGGTGGCCGATAGCGTCCCGGCCAATGAGTACCAGGAGACGGTTAATAAAGTAATGGGTATGTTGCGGGCGCTGGACGAAGCGGAAAAGATGGAGTAAGGCCATGCTGTTAATGATTGATAACTACGACTCTTTTACTTATAACCTTGTGCAGTATTTTGGCGAACTGGGCGAGGATGTGGTAGTGCGCCGTAACGACAAAGTGACGCTGGCTGAAATCAAGGAGATGCGCCCCGAAAGAATTGTGATTTCACCGGGTCCGGGTGTGCCTGCCGATGCCGGAGTCAGTGAAGCGGTTATCCGGGAATTTGGCCCGGCCCTCCCGGTCCTGGGCGTTTGCCTGGGGCATCAGGCGATTGGCGAAGTTTTCGGTGGTACGGTAGAACTGGCCCCCGAGTTGATGCACGGCAAAGTCAGTGTAATTCAACACGATGGGCATGGTATCTTTGATGCCTTACCACAAGATTTTAAGGCCACCCGCTATCACTCCCTGGTGGTGCGCCGGGAAGACCTGCCTGGCGAACTGGAAGTAACAGCCTGGACCGGTAGCGGGTTGATTATGGGACTTAAGCACCGCCGCTATCCGATTTACGGCGTGCAGTTCCACCCGGAATCAATCTTGACGGAACACGGGCATGATATGCTCAGAAACTTTTTGAAAGTAAAAGTCTAAACAGTATTGTTACTACTAAGATTAAAAATAATCGTTACGGAATAAAAATCAGGAGATGAGAAGTTATGGCGAAGTTACGCGCTTTTAGTGGCATCCAGCCCAGCGGAGATTTACACCTGGGTAACTACATGGGGGCGATACGGCAGTGGGTGTTACACCAGCACGAGCGCGAGAACATTTTCTGCGTGGTGGACCTGCACGCGATTACCGTGCCGCAAAACCCGGCTGATTTGCATCGCCGGTCTCTCGATATGGCGAAACTTTATATCGCCTGCGGTCTGGATTATAAAGAAACGACTATTTTCTTACAGTCGCACGTTAAAGAGCATACCGAACTGGCCTGGATTTTCAACTGCCTGACACCAATTGGCTGGTTGAACCGTATGACGCAGTTCAAGGAGAAGACGGGCGACCGGCGCGATCAGGCCAGCGCAGGTTTGTTTGTCTACCCGGCTTTGATGGCCGCCGATATTCTGCTTTACCAGGCGGATGGTGTGCCGGTTGGGGAAGACCAGAAGCAGCACGTGGAGTTGACCCGCGATATTGCCGAAAAATTTAACCGTGAATATGCCCCGGTCTTCAAGATACCGGAACCCTGGATTAAGGCAGAGGGAGCGCGCATTATGGCCCTCGACGATCCCACCAGGAAGATGAGCAAGAGCGGCGGACCTAACAACCTGATCCAGTTGCTCGACCCGCCCGATGTGATTGTCAAACGCATCAAGCGCGCTACGACTGACTCCGGCACGACCGTAGTTTTTGACCCGCAGCGTGAAGGCCTCTACAACTTGCTCACCATGTACCTGTTGCTTTCCGAGCCAGGCACGACCAAAGAGCAGGTCGAGGAACATTTCGCGGGCAAAGGTTACGGCGCTCTTAAGAGCGAACTGGCCGAGTTGCTGGTAGATACTCTAAAACCGATTCAGCAGCGCTACCAGGAGCTTTCGGAAGATCCGAGTTTCATTCTGGAGATTTTGAAAGAAGGCGCGGACCGGGTCCGGCCAATGGCCGAAAAGACCCTGGCTGATGTCAAGCAAGCAATGGGCTTTGTAATGCCCAAAATGTAGTACCAGATCTGGCTACACCCGGCGCTTAAAAGTCCTGCTACTGTCCCAATTTCGTTTTAATTTTGTTATATGAGGAGTAACATCATGACTACCGAACCTGCTAGAGTATTTTTCAAGTTTAAGATGCCGGGTGACCACCCCGAACCTAAAATTGGGGTTGAGGGGCTGTGGGCTGAGAAAATAGACGCCGACCTTTACCGCCTGCTCAATATCCCTTTTGTGGCGCGTGGCTTCGCCTGGGGCGATGTGGTACGTTGCGAGGAAGTACAGGCGCGCCTGGTAGCCACCGAAACAGTGCAGGATAGCGGCAACAGCACCATCCGGTTGCTTTTCCGCGACCCCAACTGCGAGGAAGCGGAACGCACCGTCAACTACCTGCAATATCTCGGTTGCTCGTTTGAAAGTAACCGCAACCTGTTCGCTTTCGATGTCCCACCCGAACCGCAATTGAAAATCTCGCTGCGGGAACTGGCGGCTTATTTAAATGAGATATCTGGACTGAGCGACAATATGGATTGGGAAACCGGCAAGTGGCTTTCCCCGGCGGACCCGGCGACCGCAAAGTAAAGAGCATTTAATTAGAAATAGATGCAAATCGCCGCTTTGAATGGAGCAAAGCAATGATTAAAGAGGCAATTTCAAGACTGGTCAACGGTCAACATCTCAATCGTGAAGAGGCTGCCGCTGCCATGGAAGAAATCATGGAGGGCGAAGCTTCCCCCGTCCAGATCGGGTCCTTTCTGACCGCCCTGCGCATCAAAGGGGAAACAATTGAGGAATTAGCCGGGTTGGCCTCCGTTATGCGGGCTAAAGCTACTCAGGTAGAAATTCCACCGGACCTGAACCGCCCGGTGGTGGATACCTGTGGAACCGGCGGCGATGGTGCCAATACCTTTAATATCTCCACCACAGCGGCCTTTGTAGTGGCAGGCGCCGGCGCTGCCGTTGCCAAGCATGGAAACAGGGCCGCCAGCAGTCGCTGTGGTTCCGCCGACGTGCTGGAAGCCCTGGGCGTCAATATCAACCTGAAACCGGAGCAGGTTACAGCCTGCCTTCAAGAAGCCGGTATTGGTTTTATGTTTGCTCCGCTCTTCCACCCTTCTATGAAGTATGTCGGGCCGGTGCGCCGCGAAATCGGTATTCGGACCGTCTTTAATTATCTTGGTCCTCTGACCAACCCTGCCGGGGCGCACCGGCAGGTGCTGGGCGTACCAAGCCAGGGCCTGGCGGCTTTAATTGCCCCGGTCAGCCAGCAGTTAGGCAGCGAGCATACCCTGGTGGTACACAGCGCCGATGGGCTGGATGAGGTCAGTATTGCCTCTGAAACCTATATTTACGAGGTAAAGGAAGGCGACACCGAAATTCAGCGGACGGTAGTGCGGCCAGAAGATTTTGGCCTGCAACGTTGTCCGGCGAGTGTAATGCAGGGTGGTAACGCCGAAGATAACCGGGCCATTACCCTGGAAGTGCTGGAAGGCGAGCGGGCTCCCCAGCGCGATGTGGTGCTGCTCAACTCTGCCGCCGCATTGGTCGCCGCTGGGCTGGCTAAAGATTTTCAGCAAGGGATTGAACAGGCGGCCCGGTCGATAGATAGCGGCGCGGCCCGGCGCAGCCTGAACGCCCTGGTACGCGTAAGCCAGTCGTTCGCCTGATGGAACTGGTAGGAAGATAATGAGTAATTTTCTAACTAAAATCCTCGCACACAAATACAGAGAGGTTGAGGAACAATCCGGCAGGGAGAGCCTCGATGCGCTGAAGCGGAAAGTGGCAGCGGCCGCGGCCCCTCTCGATTTTGAAGGAGCTTTGCGCCATCCCCGAGTAGCCGGAGAAGTGGCTTTGATTGCGGAAATCAAAAAGGCTTCTCCCTCTAAAGGTCTGCTCTGCCCCGATTTTGACCCGGCAACCCTGGCAGCCGCTTATAGCCGGGGCGGAGCATCGGCGCTTTCGGTGCTGACCGATGAGGAATTTTTCCAGGGCCACCTGAGCTATTTGCAAATAGCGAAGGAGGCTGCCGGGGGTGAAATTCCGGTTTTACGTAAAGACTTTATAGTCGCGCCTTACCAGGTCTGGCAGGCCCGCGCTTATGGCGCTGATGCCCTGTTGCTGATTATGGCCGCTCTCACTGATGCCCAGGCAGCGGAACTGTTTACCCTGGCAACTGAACTGGGACTTGGAGCGCTGGTGGAGGTCCATAACCGGCCCGAACTGGAACGCGCTCTTAAGCTGGGCGCCAGGATAATCGGTGTCAATAACCGGGACCTGCATACTTTCCAGGTAGACCTGGGAACGACAGGCCAGCTTGCCGCCAGTCTGCCGCCCGGTTTTAACGGTATCCTGGTCAGTGAAAGTGGAATTGCTTCACACAACGATATCGAGAGCCTGTACCGGCAAGGTGCGCGGGCCGTTTTGATCGGTGAAACACTGGTACGGGCGGCTTCTACCGGTGGCGGTCTGGATACCACAAAAATTCAGCAAAAAATAAGGGAACTGTTTGGTTAAATCATGGCGTATACCCCGAAAATCAAGATTTGTGGCGTTCGTACCCTGCAAGCGGCCCAGGTAGCGGCAGAGAGCGGCGCCGATATGCTGGGCCTGGTTTTTTACCCGCCCAGTCCGCGCTACCTGGCACCTACCGCTGCTCATACCCTCTCTAAAGAAGTGCGCCAGTTGCCTGTTCATCCGGCCCTGGTAGGTCTGTTTGTAAATATCGCGCAAGCCGAGCTTGCTGCCGCTTCCGAACGTTACCAGCTTGATTACCTGCAACTGAGCGGAGATGAAACGCGAGACCAGGTGCGCGAGGCTTCGCATCTGCGCCCGGTTATCAAGGCCCTGCGCTTGCCGCCAGAGTTAACGGTATCCGAGGCTTTGCGAGTAGCCGATAATTTCGGAGACCTGGATAATGTAATCCTCCTGATCGATACCCACAAAAAGGGTATGTACGGTGGAACGGGCCAGACCGGAGATTGGGAGATAGCGCGGGCCATTTCCAGCCGCTATCGCTGTTTGCTGGCAGGAGGGTTGCACCCCGGCAATGTCAGCGAAGCGATTCAGGCCGTCCGGCCCTGGGGTGTAGACGTAAGCAGCGGCGTGGAACAGGACGGCGTTCCAGGTGAAAAAGACCTGGAGAAAATCAGGCAGTTTTGCAGAGCCGCAAAACCGGTAAAAAAAGAAAAATAAGCAGTAAAGATAAAAGAGTACAGAGAAAAGAAGGAAGTTTATTTATGACCCATACGCTGGATGAAGCTCAAGCAGGGTACAACCTGCCCGATAGCAACGGTCACTTTGGGCCTTTCGGTGGTAAATATGCCCCCGAAACGGTAATGCCTGCGCTGACGGAACTGGAAATAGCTTTTAAAGAAGCGATGGCTGACCCGGCTTTCCACGCCGAACTGGATGATTTATACCGCAACTATGTCGGGCGGCCCACTCCCCTTTATCACGCTAAAAGATTGTCAGCCGAACTGGGCGGCGCTCAAATTTATCTCAAGCGCGAAGACCTGGCCCATACCGGGGCGCATAAAATCAATAACGCCCTGGGTCAGGCTCTACTGGTCAAACGCATGGGCAAGCTACGGGTTATCGCCGAAACCGGGGCGGGGCAACACGGCGTGGCAACCGCAACAGCGTGCGCCAAGCTTGGGCTTGAGTGCGTAATCTATATGGGCGAACTCGACATCGAACGGCAGGCCCCCAATGTTTTTCGCATGAAGTTGCTGGGCGCCGAGGTTCGTTCCGTCACGAGCGGTAGCCGCACCTTAAAAGATGCCATTAACGAAGCTATCCGCGACTGGGTAACCAATGTCGCTACTACCTTTTACCTGTTTGGGACTGCCGCCGGGATGCACCCTTATCCCCTGATCGTGCGCCAGTTTCAGTCCATAATCGGCACGGAAACCCGCCGCCAGATTCAAGAGCAGACCGGCGGGCTGCCAGATTATGTGCTGGCCTGTGTAGGTGGAGGCTCTAACGCTATCGGCATGTTCTACCCTTTTATAGAGGATAAGAGCGTTCGCATGGTCGGCGTAGAAGCGGGCGGTAGCGGTGTTGGTACCGGCAAGCACGCCGCGACCCTGGTTGCAGGCCGGGTAGGTGTTTTGCACGGCTCCAAGTCCTACTTGCTTCAGGATGAGGAAGGCCAGGTGATTGAAACTCACTCTATTTCGGCGGGCCTCGATTACCCGGGGGTCGGGCCGGAACACAGCTATCTCAAAGAGGCGGGCCGAGCGGAATATGTGGCGATCACTGACGCGGAAGCGCTCGATGGCTTCAAGTTACTCTGCCGTACCGAGGGTATTATCCCGGCCCTGGAGTCGTCGCATGCCATCGCCCAGGCTGCCAAGCTTGCGCCGACCCTGCCGAAAGACGCCATTGTAGTGGTTAATCTTTCCGGTCGTGGTGACAAGGACATCTTTACCCTGGCGGATGCTTTTGGAGTGAAACTGAAGTAATTATGCTAATTTTGTGTGATTTCGACGGTACAATCACTCTAAAAGATGTGACCAACGCTTTTCTGGATGACTTTACGGGGCAGGCATGGCGCGAGGCGGTTTTGCCGCAATACCGGGCAGGCCGGATAAACCATTTGCAGGTGATGCAAAAGTCTTATGCCAACCTGAAAACACCGCTGACGGAACTCATCGAGCATACTAAAACGATTCCCTTGCGACCCAATTTTGATCGCCTGGTGCAATTGTGCCAGGCACGCGATTTTCCGCTGGCCATAGTCAGTGGGGGCCTGGATTTCTACATCAAAGAGCTTCTGCCCCACGACCTGCCCTTTTACTCCTATCTGGGCGAGTTTAACGAAGCCGCGCAGGCCTGGGAAGTAAAGATGCCTGACTGGCCGAGTGTAAACTTGCATAACGGTGAAGATTTCAAGGTGCGGGTTCTGGAAGAACTCCGTCGCGAGTATTCGGCCGACCTGCCTACCGTTTTCATCGGGGACGGCCGCAACGACGGACCGGTAGCTTCACACGCCGACTATGTTTTTGCCGTGAGAGGCAGCCAGTTAGCTCGGCTGTGTGCCGAGCGGGGCCAGCCTTTCACCGCGTTTGAGGATTTTGCCGAAGTAATAGAGACTTTACAGGAAAAAATAGATGGCAAATAAAGAACAACAGGAATTGATTGTTACCGGCCTGGCTGCCGTGGCCCTGGGTGCAGGCAGCGGCTTTGCCCTGCTACCTAAACTGATGGGCCGGGCTTTTGGTATGAACAAGGCCGGGGCGGAGCAAGCCGGGAGTATGGTAGCGGTGCGTGGCCTGGGAGTGCGCGATTTCGCCTTTGGCCTGGGATTGCTTCTGGCGCGCAAGAACAGTGAGAGTCGCAGCCTTTTGCTGAAATTGCTGGCTTTTTGTATGGCCGGGGATACCTTCGCCTGCTTCATGGCCATGCGCAAACCTGAAGCAAAATTCACGACCTTCCTGGGTGGGGTGGCTTCGATTGCCACCGGTGTCGTAGCCTGGATTGCCAGCCAGAACGAGGAGTAAAGCTAATGAGTAGAATTGCTCAAACCTTTGCCCGGCTCAAGGCTCAGGGCAAAACCGCCTTCATGCCTTTTGTAACCATCGGGTATCCTGAACTGGATACTACCACTACCCTGGTGCCTGCCCTGTTTGAGGCCGGGGCGGATATGGTAGAACTGGGTGTGCCTTTTTCCGATCCTATCGCGGAAGGGCCTACCATTCAGCGCTCCAGTTTTAAGGCCCTGGAAAACGGTGTCACCCTGCGCAAGTGTTTTGAGACGGCTCGCGCCATTCGCGCTAAAAGCGATAAGCCTTTTCTCTTCATGGGCTACTATAACCCGGTTTTCGCCTACGGGGTAGAACGCTATGCGGCGGAGTGCGCCGCTAACGGGGTAGACGGCCTGATTATTCCCGACCTGCCGCCCGAAGAAGCCGCCGAAGCCCGCGCGGCCTGCGATAAAGTAGGCCTGGACCTGCCGGCCTTTGTAGCGCCTACCAGCACTCCTGAACGCATCAGCAAAGCGGTAAAAAGCGCCAGCGGCTTTATCTACTGCGTATCCCTGGCAGGTGTAACCGGCGCTCGCGCCAACCTGCCAGAATATCTGCCAGATTTTATCGCCCGCGTTCGGGCGGAAACCGACCTGCCGCTGGTGCTGGGTTTTGGTATCAGCAAGCCGGAACATTTCGCCACTGTGAGCCCGTTGGTAGATGGCGCGATTATTGGCAGCGCCCTGGTTGATGTGCTGGAGAAGGCTGCGCCTGCCGAAAGGATCAATTCAGCAACAGCTTTCATCAAAGGTATAATTGGGGCCTGATTTCGGTTGACAAAGCCTGTGGCGGGTGCTATAATCCCCTCTGCAATCGAGCGGTGGCCCGGTTGGCAAAGAGGGGAAGCACTCAAACACTTTGCTACGGCCGAATGTAAAAAGCCCCGCAAGGAGTAAGGCGAGGTAGCTCAGTGGTAGAGCAGGGGACTCATAAGCCCTTGGTCGTGAGTTCAAATCTCACCCTCGCCACCATCAACGTCCTGGTGAAAGTTTAGCCTTTAAGTTTAACATCGCGGAGTGGAGCAGTGGCAGCTCGTCGGGCTCATAACCCGAAGGTCGTAGGTTCGAATCCTGCCTCCGCAACCATTTCTGGCTAAACTGTTACGATCTGGTATCTTGGGCGATTAGCTCAGCTGGTTAGAGCGCAGCGTTGACATCGCTGAGGTCATTGGTTCGAGCCCAATATCGCCCACCATCCCAATTTTACTCCTGGCAGCAATGCCCGGTAGTAAAAAGCCCGAACTGGTAACGTAGGGGTGTAGCTCAGCTGGTAGAGCAGCCGTCTCCAAAACGGCCGGTCGGGGGTTCGAATCCTCTCGCCCCTGCCTCTTCCCTTAACAAAGGAAGATAAGCTTCAAAAACAATCTTTGTTGAAGTTTGAAGCCGGTGATGGCGACGTAGCCAAGTGGTAAGGCAGCGGTCTGCAAAACCGCCACTCAGCGGTTCGAATCCGCTCGTCGCCTCCATTTAACAACCAAATACCTTTTGGCAACAGGTTTCTTATTAGATGGGCGTGTAGCTCAGCTGGTTAGAGCACAGTCCTGATAAGACTGGGGTCACTGGTTCGAGTCCAGTCACGCCCACCATTTAATAAGCCTTCATATAAGAAACTGTTTGCTAACATTCTGCGGGAGTGGTGGAACTGGTAGACACACAGTCTTGAGGGGGCTGCGCTTCACGGCGTGAGGGTTCGAGTCCCTCCTTCCGCACCATAACAGTTTTACCTGTTGCTTATAATTCGTGCGCAAGTGGCGGAACGGCAGACGCGCTACATTCAGGGTGTAGTATCCTTACGGGTGTGAGAGTTCAAATCTCTCCTTGCGCACCATTTTTATTTCCCTTACCAAGAGGGCGCATTCGTCTAGCGGCCTAGGACGCATCCCTCTCAAGGATGAGATCACGGGTTCGAATCCCGTATGCGCTACCATCTCCAGCTCTGATCTGCCCAAAGGCAGCTTTTTTTGTCTGTAGAGCCTGTTTCTTTCAGACTCAACTTCAGACATAAAAGAAGAGCAATACTAGAAGTAGTTTATCCCCTTTGCGGGCGTGTAGCTCAGCTGGTTAGAGCACAGTCCTGATAAGACTGGGGTCACTGGTTCGAGTCCAGTCACGCCCACCATTACTTCTTTTAATCTTCGCTTTTTGGCTCTCACTATATAGTCTTCACTTTATAGCCTTCTTTTTTAAGGTTTCTTTTTAGCTTTCTGTGTAAATTATTTACTTCTTTATCTCACCTTATCTTCTAAAATAATAGCTGAGGCCCGCCATCCTGGCTGGCTGTTGTAAGATATTGATCACAACCTTCATATATAACTTGCTCAGCGAGCAGGTTATTAAAGAATCCGGTAATCAAACCAATGAAAATTAAAATGTCTTCCTGGGTCCGCCAGCACCAGACCTTTTCCTTTTTGATGCTGGCAGGGGTTTTGGCGCTCCTGGCTGGCTGGCATAAAAACCGGCCCTCCGACCAACCTGCCTCGACTGCTATTCCTGTTATTCCAGGCGGACCAGAATTAGCTGAGTTTAGCCCTCCTGACGGCAAGTTCAGCATCTATCTGCCCGGTCAGCCTCAGCCTGACGAGAGCTCAATTATCGCTAACCGAGATGGCGCAGCCAACAGCCACTCCTATATCACCTCTTATCGCCAGGATGGGTTCCTTTTCTTCCTCAGCTACCAGGACTATCCTGAAGACTATCTCAAATTGAATGGGCCAAAAAAGATCCTGGCCGCCCAGGAAGAAAGTCTTTTACTTCAAAAAGAGGTTACTTTCAAGCAGCGGAAAAGTATTACCCTTAATAAGACTATACCCGGCAAAGAATACCAGTACGGGGCGCAGGGCTGGGGGCTTTTTGTCCAGCGCTATTACCTGGCCGAGCAGCGCCTGTATAGCCTGGCCGCCGTAGGAATTTATGGAGTAACCCCAACCTATATTTATACTATTTTCGATAGTTTCAAGCTGAAGGACTAATTTCTTTGCGGAGTCGAGCGGTATCAGTCCGGGTTGCCTTCAATTTGAAGGTGTGCCGAGTCCATTGCTCTTTTGTAATAGGAAGAGTTTGAGGGCTGCTGGTAGCCCAGTTGAGAAGCGCTCAATATAGTCACAACAGCTTCTTCAATAAATTGTAAGCTGTTAACCTGGCTCTGATAAGCCGAAGTGGGTTTCACCATCAAACGAAAGAGCACCTCGGTATGCTCGCTTGAAATCCACATCGGCGGAGCCAGGAAATCCAGCGGTAGTAGCACAGCCCCTTGCTTCTCGTAGAAATGAATTCTTTGCCGGTTCTTTTGCGCAATGGCTTCCTCATCGCTTAGCGGATGGTCTACTTCAAATACTACTCCTTTAAAATCAAGCTTGAGACTGGTAGCTGCTTGCTCTAAATGTTGCCACATGGCTTGAAATAAGCTGGTGCCAACTCCTTGTCCTCGAACACGCGCATCGGCAGCCAGAAACCAGAGGTAAGCGAACCCGGTGGCGGGTATCAGCTCAAAGAAAGCTAATCCTACTATCTTACTACCACTTTTAGCGACCCAGAAATAAGTCTGTTTGGCCTGCTCTTCTTCTTGTTTTTTTCTTACCTGCGCTTTGAGAGCTTCGATAGGGCGGCGTTCTTCGGGCGGGAAAGCTTCTTCAAAAAGTCTTCCCACTACTTCCCAGGATTGTTCATCGTCCGCGCTCAGGTTCTCAATCTTATAAGTGGCACTAAATTCTTTCATCCTGGCTCTCTTGTAGTTTTCTTGTGGCTTTTAGGTCTTAAATAAAAAAAGCGCTATCAGCCGTAGCGGCAAGTAATTATAGCGAAAAATTAGAGTTAGAGAAATTAAGAAGTTGAAATGAACGAGGCCAGGTAAACCTGGGCAGGCTTAGAGGCAGGTCGTAGCTGACCTGCCTCTAAAACCGGTTTATCCGGCAGTCATGCGGGAGGTTTGTGGCTCGGTGATAGATAAGAGAGTGAGAGCAGCTTCACTTTCTACTTTTTCTTGAACCGGCACACCGCGAGCTTCCAAAAGCTCGGTCAGCTCATTGTAACAGTAGCGTACCGGGTTATCGGTATGTTTGTTACACTCTTTGCGAAGAAGCGCCGGTACATCCAGGGTTAACCAACCGGCGTCACTGGCGCTATCGGCGGAGAAGACCGGCGCGGCCAGAAAAATCCCAGGCTGGCGGCGCCCGTACAGCAGAAACCGCTCAAAGCGTTCTTCAAATTCCTGCCGGGTGTCTAGCTGGCTGTCCAGGGGCAATCCCAGTCCGCGTAGATATTGCGCTTCAGTCCATACCTCTTCACGAAGGCGAGCAATCGAAACGGTATCAATCCCTTTTTCGGCGGCGTTTACCAGCCAGCGGCTAACCAACCCGCTAAAAGTAACACAGGTCATCCCGGCCACATTCTTGCGAATAACCTCGGTCAATTCAGGCTTGCTGAGTTGCTTAAGGTTAATGACTTCCGGCCCGATTTGGAGGGTCACATGCGGACGAGCGGTATCCAGGAAATCATAGGTCAGGTTTACCGGCAAGAGTTTAGTTTCTACGTGGGTTTGTAGCACCAGGCGCGTGACAGCCGCCCGCATTTTGCAAAAGCGCCCATCAGGCGAAACGCGGCCTTCCGGTAGCACAATTAATGTTCCGCCTTTATCCAGGATGCGGGTAATGTAACGCAGTTGTTCTACCATAGTCGCGGCGTGGCGTTGGCGAATTCGACTGGCGAGCGGTTCCCGGAACATGCGAGGAGTGGCGTACTGGCTTAAAACCTTCAGAGGAGATTTAAGCAAGGCATCTTTGAGAGTCAGGCCGGGTAGGGCCGCTTTTGGACCCAGCAGGCGCTTGCGCCATTCACTGTCGAGCGCTTCCTCCAGGGGTAAATTGCTTTCCAGGCGGATGGTTTCCTGCAAAAGCTGGTTAACGGTCTGCTCGTCCGGTAATTTAACCGGGCAGGCCTGTAGAATTTTAAAGAGCCTGTTGAGGCTTATCTTTGCCAGTACAGGCCGCAGGAAATCAATCCAGGGGAAATAGACCGTCAGGAAGCCCCGTTCAAAAACATCGTCGCGGGCCGCGATATACATGAGTTTAAAATCTTTGCGGCGGCTGACCGGTTTCTGAAAGAGGTAGAGGCGCGGGATTATAATTGGAATATCCATATCGCGTTTGTGGCCGCAGGCGATAATGGTCGAAGGCTGGTAACTATAGTTCTCTATGCCACGCACGTCTATCCGGTAGATTAGTTCAGAGACCGCGAACATCCGAAAGGCAGCCCAATCCCGGTAGTAATGGCGGAAGCGCCGCCGGAGCCTGGCAAACCAGAAAGGCGCCGCGGTTTTATCCCACAAACGAAACAGCCAGTTTTTGCGTGCTGGTTTCTGTTCATAAAGCGCAGGACCGGCCGCCTGCCTGCGACGTGCTAAATAAGAAAATTTTATAATCTTGCCACGCATTGAGTCACCTACTCTGACACTGCTTGAACTACGAGCTTACCCTTCTAAAAGACGCAGAATAATACGTCCTGCGCCCTTGCAGGATAAGTTCATTTGCCTGTAACTAAAGTATTAGTGTTGCTACTTGTTGCTAGACTTCGAATTTTGGACCGTACCCCTCGGTCAGCGCCCGGTATAGCGCTTTTTCATAGATGGGACACTCTAACTTGATGCTGCGATCTATGATCATTACTGGAATGGTATATTTATATTTTTCAAAGAGAGTAGGATCGCTTCGGATATCTATCTCGTCCAGCTCGATGTTAATATCAAGCTCGCTCGCCATCGTCAGCAAAGCTTCTCTGGCGTTTTCACACAGATGGCAGCCCTCTTTACCATAAAGAGTTACGTTATGTAAGGAATTAGTGTTGTTCAAAGTTTTGTCGCACTTAAAAATATTACGGTTTACCCGAAAGAGTCTTATCAGTCTAACCGGTCGGCCAGTACCTCACGCGCATCCTGTAAGCGGCTTTTAGGTACCAGCACCGGGACCGCTCCGAGGTCGCCGACGGTAAAACCCAGCTTGGCTCCGGCATGCAGTAACACCGGAATACCCGCTCCCTCCAGTTGCGCTTTTACCAGTTGCGCATCGAGATAGCCAGAGGCCCGGCATACTTCTACCTCACGCTCTCCCTTAGGCCAGGGAATCTCGGTAGTCAGCGTATCGTCCATCATACCGGCCGAATGTTCTCCGGCGGCTTCAAGCGGTACATCGCAGAAAGGACAATTTTCCTCCTGCCAATCCTCTTGACTGTAGATACGCCCGCAACTGGAGCAGTAGCGCTCATTTAGATTTGTCATTTTTTAATTATACCAGATAGCATAAATATTATTTATCCAGAATTAGAGGCTTAAATGTAGCTTATAACCTATTTTAGCAGAGTTTTAATATTTTTGCGACGCTATCCTGACATTCAGCCTCAAATTCGTGCTATTTTTAACTAAATGCCACTTTTATGAATTACTTTTGTGACAATATACAATTATCATATCTAAAATTTGTAGCGACTAACAATAATAAATTAAAAATCCCCTGTTATGATCTATACAATGCGCGGCGAACTTCTAAATTCCCGCAGTGCTCGTAAAATTTGGTCTATCCCCACAGTTTGCCAGAGAGTGCCAGACTAAAAATCTGGCCGGTCAGATAGTTAAAATTCCAAATTTGGCTGGTGAGTTTAGGCCTCTTTACGTTAGTTTTAGTTTTGCCCCTTATGGTTTAGAGGAGAGATTAGTTATGAAGTTATTAATTTCCAAAGGAGATCGCTACTGGAGGCTTTTGAGTGGTTTAATCGCACTTATGCTGGTTGCCACTGTTCTGGCCGCCTGCGGCGATAACACCGCTACTCCTGCCGCAGCCAGCACTACCGCTGCTGCTGCTTCCACCACCGCGGCGGCTGGAGCCTCTGCCACTACCGCTGCTTCAAACGCCACTACCGCCGCGGCTGGCAGTGCTGGTGGCGATGTAAAAATGGGCGGGTCGCTCCGTATTGCCCTGGAAAATGATGTTTCCAAGTTAGATCCAATGCTTTCCAGCGCTTTTGTGGAACGCCAGGTTTTCTACAATATGTACGACTCCCTGGTAGCGATTGATGACAAGTTAAATATTGTGCCGTCCCTGGCCGATAGCTGGACGCAGCCTGACCCGAAAACCTATATCTTTAAATTGCATCCGAATGTCAAATTCCATGATGGCACTGACTTTAATGCTGACGCTGTTAAATTCAATATAGAGCGTGACCTGACCGGCACAGGCTCGCAGCGCAAGAGCGAAATTTCCTCTATCGCTTCGGTAGAAGTGGTTGACCCGTTGACTGTTAAGTTCAATCTTACGGCGCCTTTTGCTCCGCTGCTGGCTAACCTGGTGGACCGGGCCGGTATGATGGTTTCGCCTACGGCTGTCAAAAAGCTGGGTGAGGAGTTCGTTCGCAACCCGGTCGGCGCCGGCACCGGACCTTTCAAATTCGTTGAATGGAAAAAGGATGACCGGATTGTCCTGGAGAAGAACCCGAACTACTGGCGCAAAGATGCCGCAGGCCGCCAGCTTCCCTACCTGGATAAAGTCACTTACAACATTATTACCGATGAAACCGCTCGCCTGACCAATCTTAAAACCGGTGATGCCGATATTGCCAATAGCGTTCCTTCCAAAGACGTGCCGGACCTTCGCAACAGCACCGAGGTTGTATACAAAGATACTCCTTCGGTAGCCTGGTACGGTTTCTACCTGAACGTAACGGCTGACCCCTTTACCAATAAGGCTTTACGCCAGGCGGTAGCTTACGCCGTAGATCGCGAATCTATTCTGAAGACGGTATTTTTCAACATTGGCGCTGTCAGCACCGGGCCTATTCCGCCGCCTTCCTGGGCTTATGACCCCAGCTACAAACCGTATACTCGTGATGTCGCCAAAGCCAAAGCTAAACTGGCCGAAGGCAACAAGCCGGACGGCTTTAGCTTCAAGCTGGAAGTAGCTGCCGGTTCTCCCCAGAACCTGCAAGAAGCTCAGTTGATTCGCGACCAGTTGAAAGAAGCCGGTATCACGGTCGAAATTGTGCAGCTTGAGTTCTCCAAGATCCTGGATGACCTGGACAAGAAGCAGTACAACGCGGCCCTGGTAGGCTGGAGCGGCCGTATTGACCCGGATGGCAATATTTATAACCAGTTCCACACCGGCAGCCCGCTCAATAACTCCGGCTACTCCAATAAAGATGTTGACAAACTGCTGGAAGCGGCCCGTACCTCTTCCGACCAGAACGAGCGCAAGACTGATTATCAGAATGCGCAGAAGCAGATCATGGACGACGCTTCTTACATCTTTATCAACTACGGTGTTGCAGTTGAAGCTACTACCAAAAAGGTTCAGAACTTCTTGCTCCTGCCGGACAATATCATTCGCCTGTCGCAAGTCTGGCTGAAGTAGACCCAAATTACAGTTTTAACCTCGGGGAAGGTTCCTGGTTTAGCGGGAACCTTTCCCACAATTAATTGTGGATTCATAGTTTATGTGGCGTTATGTGCTCCGACGATTGCTAATACTGATACCGGTCCTGGTGCTGGTTAGCGTAATTGTCTTTCTGATTGCTCATGCTACTCCCGGTGATCCTATTCGGACTATCCTGGGCGAAGAGGCGACCCCTGAGTCGGTCCAGGAACTGCGTACAAAACTAGGGCTGGATCAGCCCCTGCCGGTGCAATATGCCTTATGGGCCCAGCGGGCAGTCACGGGAGACTTTGGCAAATCGTTGCGCGATGGCCAGCCTGTGACTCAGGCTATTCTGGAGCGGCTACCGGCTACTATCGAACTGGGCCTTGCCGCGGTTCTTTTTTCCCTTCTGATTGCCCTGCCGCTGGGTATCATCAGCGCGGTTAAGCGCAATACCTGGGCGGATGGTTTCGCCACTTTCTTCAGCCTCTTAGGGGTCAGTATTCCCAACTTTGTACTTGGCATTCTGTTGATTCTCTTTCTGAGCTACTACTGGCGTATCTTCAGCCCCGGTGGTTATGTGCCGGTGGAAGAAGACCTGGGCGAGAACCTGAAACACCTCGTCCTGCCCGCTATTACCCTGGGAGCGGCTTCCGCTGCCGTCAATACTCGCCAGCTACGCAGCGCCATGCTTGATGTGCTTTCACAGGATTACATTCGTACCGCTCATGCCAAAGGGCTGAGAAGCGGTTTGATCCTGACCCGCCATGCTCTCAGAAACGCTCTTATCCCCCTGGTTACAGTGGTCGGTCTGCAAATTGGCACCGTTCTGGAAGGGGCTTTTGTAACCGAAACTATTTTTAGCTGGCCGGGTATCGGACAGTTGGCGGTAAAGAGCATTGGTAACCGGGATTACCCCGTGATTCAGGGTGTAGTGCTACTTAGCGCTTTGATTTATATGACGATTAATCTGCTGGTGGATATTTCGTATACTTTAATAGATCCCAGGATTAAGCTAAGCAATGCTTGAAAATGATCTTCAACCTGAGGTAACAGCCGAACACAAAGGGTCGGCGTCAGCCGCCCTTGTGCCACCCGGTACCCCTTTTGAAGGGCCCCGGCCAAAATACCGCTTGCGCCGCTTTGCTCTTTTGCTCAGGCGCAACCCGCGCCTTTTGATCGGCGGTTTGATTATCCTGATTATGGTGACCGCTGCTGTGCTTGCCCCGGTCTTGCCTTTACCCGATCCCGAAACCGGTGAAGCTAGTAAGGCTTACCAGCCTCCCAGCTTTCAATACCTGATGGGCACGGACAACGTTGGGCGCGATGTCTTGTCTCGCGTTATCTGGGGAGCACGGATTTCGCTTTCGGTCGGTTTTATTGCCGTCACTATTGGGATAATTGTGGGTGGCTGCCTGGGTTTACTGGCCGGTTATTTCGGCAGTTGGCTGGACGCTATACTCAGCCGTCTGGTGGATGCCATGCTGGCTTTCCCGGCTATTCTGCTGGCGATTGCGATTACGGCGGCCCTGGGCCCGCAACTGCAAAATTCGATGCTGGCCATCGGTATAGTTAACATACCGGTCTTTGCGCGGCTGGCGCGTGGACAGGCTATGCAGGTCAAGGTGCGCGATTACATTGAGGCTTCCCGCGCCCTGGGGCTGAAAAACAGCCGTATCCTGCGCAGGCATGTTCTTCCCAATATTCTCAATCCCCTGATCGTGCAGGCTTCGCTCTCGATTGCCTTCGCCATCCTGGCCGAAGCTACTCTGAGCTTCCTGGGATTGGGAGCCCAGCCGCCTACGCCTACCTGGGGCTTCGATATTAATCAGGCCCGGGGCTACCTGGCTAATAATTACTGGTGGATGGCGCTCGGTCCCGGTTCAGCTATTATGATTACCATTTTTGGCTTCAACCTGCTGGGCGATAGCATCAGGGACATTCTCGACCCGCGCCTGCGCAAGCTTTAGTCTGCAAGGGTAAAGGCGCTGCATTTTCAGGTTTTAGCCGGCGGTAACTATCAAGGGTGGGCAGGACCGGCTCTGCCTGCCCGGATTTAGACCGTCACTATGCCGGGATAGGCCTGGTACAAACGGAGGGCCAGTTGAATATCGAGCCAGTCATCCGTCTGGTTAAGCTTGCGCCCGGTCAGTTTCTCTACCCGGTCCAGGCGGTAGGACAGAGTATTGAAATGAATGTGCATATTTTTGGCAGTCTGGTGCAAGTCGCGATTGTATTTGCTGTAAGTCTGGAGGGTTTCGAGCAGGTTTGAGCGGTGTTTGTGGTCGTACCTGATTATCTGGCCCAGCACCTCTTCCACAAACCGGAACAGGGTGTCATTGTCCTGAATTTTCAGCAGCAAAAGGGCCGAACCGAGTTGCGAACAATCCACGATTTTGCCGGGAGTAGTTGCTCCGCCCATCATTTGCAGGGCCAGTTGCACCTCCTGGTAGCGCGCTTTGAACTGATTGATATTAGCGCCAGGCTGGCTGATACCAA
Organism: Chloroflexia bacterium; assembly: GCA_036261665.1. Taxonomy (GTDB): domain Bacteria; phylum Chloroflexota; class Chloroflexia; order Chloroheliales; family Chloroheliaceae; genus 54-19. The sequence continues at coordinate 56,295 of DATAKM010000137.1, read as the reverse complement.
TCGAGAAGCTTACCTGAGGGAAATATTCGTGCAGGCTGGAATGCAGCTCAGCCACCAGTTTCCGTACCTGTTCTTTTCCTTCGGCGGGAGGGATAGTTCCCGGCACTCCCAGCATTATCACCACCATATCACTGCGGAAGGAGATGATGCTCTGCGGATAAGCCCGCAAGACCATGCGGTTAATCAGGTTTAAAATGCGCTGTTTTAGCCCGGAAATCTGGCCTTCGCTCAAATGCTCATTTTCTATAATATTGTGGAAGCCATCAATATCGGCCAGTATAACCGTGTAAAGGCAACTGCTATCATATCCTAAAAGCGCTGCTCTACTTGCCAGGGTATCATCCGGCGGAGAATTAAGAATTTCTTCGAGTAGTTCTCCTCGTAGCCGGCGCTCAACTTCGAAGATAGCCTGTTCTTTAGTCAGTTCCAGGGCAATTACGGTTGCCGCCTGTTCAATCGCCAGTTCATCGAGATCACTGGATTCAGCTTTAAGACTTGAGCCGGAAGGATCGCTTGATTTTACCTGGGCCGTGACTAAAGAACCCAGCAGGGTGTTGCCGGCTTTGATAGTAACCTGTTTACGGCAAAAGCAGAGTTGCGCCTGGTCAGACTGGTCTTCAGGTTGTGTCGTTTCGAGATGCTGCCACCATTCTTTATTCTGGCTGATTTGCTTGCAGGGGAAATTTTCGGGAAGAGCCTGCGCCAGCGGCTTCTGAAGAGGATCGAGCAGGATCACCGGTTGTTGTAACAGGCGAGCGAGAGTCTGGACAATACTCTCTAAGCCCCGGTTTTCCAGCACCAGGTCTGAAAGAGTGCGGTGAATATGAAAAGCTCTTTCCAGTTTGCGGTGTTGCTGGATCACAATCTGATTCAACTCGGCCAGGGTTCGATTGGCCTCCAATTGGCCGTGATGCAGGCGGGAATTTTCAATCGCAATACAAGCCTGGCTGGCCAGAGATTGCAGTAATTTGAGATCAAATTCATTAAAAGCGTTAGCCCGGTGGAAATTGTTGACAGTAATTACGCCTGAGGCCCGGCCTTTATAGCTCAAGGGAGCGCACATAATGCTGATGGCCTGTACGGGAGTAAGATTTTTTTGCAACTGGCGATTATCGGGGGACATGGAGTGAAGGCCTTGTTCAATCAGCTCATCACCGGCAAAAAGCATCGCCTGGTTACGGGCAAAAGCGATGCCGGACATGGATTCGCCCGGTGTAAGCTGTAACTTCCGTATTACCTCGTGATTAAAGCCGACAGACGCCTGCGAAATCAGTTTTTCCTGAACAGGATCGTAAGTAAAGAGGACGCAGGCTTCTGCCGCCGGTATGACACGCGGAATGATAGTCAGAATGGTCTGAACTACGGTTGTGGTATCCAGAGATGAGGTAAGCAGGCGAGTTACTTCTGTCATCTGTTCCAGCCGTTCTTTTTCCAGCCGGTAAGATTGGAGGTAATTTTCTAGCTCACCAGTAGGATCAAATGATTCAATCATACTTTTTTATTAAGGGAGTTAGAAACAGACCGGGATGAGCAGTCTGTTAAGTTTTACGTGTATCTCTAAAAATGACACTCCACTATGAGGTTTACTGTTAATATTCAGTGTATCATTCAAGCCTGGAAATAACAACATAAATAGCCGGAAAGCCAGGATTTTTTCGCTTTCTAATTGATTAAATTTAGGAGAAGATTATGGATTTGACGGAGAGAGATCAAGCCTTACTAGAGTTGCAGCTCCAGATGCTAAAACTCCTTCACCCGGGCAGTCTGGATGACCCGGCTGCCGAGGCTGCCGTGCGTGAAAACCTGGACCAGATGCAGAAGAGAGTTGCGGCTATGTGGAAAGTCAGTTTGTCCGGCGAAAATGAACCGGTTCTCGGATTTCAGCCCTTACCTTCAAGGAGAGAAGCATGAGCCAGCTAACCCTCGACCGGTATCTTTTTGCCGGTGTAAATGAACTTGCTAACTGGTTGCGAGAGGGGAAAACCAGCGCTACCGAACTGGCTGAACTGGCTCTGCTGGCCTTGCAAGAACGCGCGGTTCCCTTAAACTCCGTCGCAAACCTGGCGCCCGCACGGGCCGCGCGCGAGGCTGCTCGCGCCGCGCGCGAGGCTGCTCGCGCCGATGAAGCTTTGAAATCCGGCAAAACTGGCGGGCCTTTGCAGGGTATCCCTTATGGAGCCAAAGACCTGCTGGCTACGGCAGACGGTTTGCCGACTACCTGGGGGGCGGTTCCTTTTAAAGACCAGCAGTTCAACGAAGATGCCACTGCCGTACGCCTGCTGGCGGAAGCCGGAGCTACTCTGACCGCCAAACTTTCAATGGTAGAACTGGCCGGAGGGATGGGTTACAACCAGCCTAACGCCAGCCTGCAAGGGCCAGGTAAAAACCCCTGGAATCCTCAGCGCTGGACCGGTGGTTCCTCCAGCGGTTCGGCGGCAGCGGTGGCATGTGGGGCTTTACCTTTTGCCCTGGGGTCGGAAACCTGGGGTTCGATCCTTTCACCCGCTTCTTATTGCGGCGTGGTAGGCTTCCGGCCTACTTACGGTACGGTAAGCCGCCACGGGGCAATGGCCCTCTCCTGGTCACTCGATAAAATCGGGCCTTACGCTCGCTCGGCGGAAGAATGCGCCCGGGTAATGGAAGTGATTGGCGTACCGGACAGCCTTGATCCCACTTCCAATGGGCGGCGCTTTCAGTATCGCCCGGCTGAATATCAGAACAGGCGCTGGCGTTTCGGCCTCCTGGAAACCGAAGTGGAGGTGGCGGGCGGCGCGATTGCGCAAAACATCCAGCAAGCAATCAAAAGCCTGGAAAAAATAGGCACTGTCGAAACAATAAGCCTTTCTCCTGATCTGCCTTATGGCGAGGTAGCTTCGATTATTCTCTTTGCGGAAGCGGCGGCGGCCTTTGATGAATTTATGGCGGAAGGGCGCCTGGAGGAATTGACTGCGCCGGAAGACCACATCAATCCTTTCGTTTATGAGGTGGTACTGGCTAAAGACTACATCCGGGCGTTGCGCATACGCGGGAAGATAATGCGTCACATGGCGGATTTGCTCTCGGAGGTGGATTTTATCGTGGGGCCCAGCACTTCCACTACCGCCGTCCCGCTTGACCAGACTTTTCCGCAAAGTATGGGTCCGAAGCGCCGCCTGGGTCTGTCCGCTGCTTCAAACCTGGCAGGCTTACCGGCTATTTCTTTGCCTTCCGGGCTGGATGAACAGGGTTTACCTACCGGGATGCAGCTTGTGGGGGGAGCTTATAGCGATGAAGCTGTGCTGGTAGCGGCGGCGACCATCGAAAAGATGCTGCCGCCGCTGGACCGCTCTCGCCTGAACCGGGCTTAATCTCCTACCAGCCAGACCGCCTGGTACGGTTCGAGCTTGATCTGGTTGTATTCAAGCGGAACCGGGCTGCGGTCTGGCTGTAACTCATCCCGAATCACGCCGTGCAGCCCATTGTTCCAGATAACCTCTGTGTTAATCCACTGCGTCGCTTCGGTGAAATTACAGAGCGCCAGCAAGTTTCCGGTCGGGTGGCGGCGGATATAGGCAAAAACATGCTCGTTGCCACACCAGAGGGCTTCCACCGGCGCGGCGGCATGCAACCAGTGCGCCCGCTTGCGGGCTGTTACCAGTTGCAGCATTTTCTGATATATCCGGCCCGGAACCGTTTGCGGGTCGTGGCGTTTGGCCGCTTTTTCCCAGTCCATAAAGGGACGGTGCATCCAGCGATTATCGGCGGCTTTTACCGGGTCTTTCTTGTAAGTACTGTCATTGAGCAGCCCAATTTCGTCACCCATGTAAAGCAGGGGAATACCACCGTAAGAGAAGATCACACTGTAGAGCAGCGCAATCCGGCGGATAGCCAGTTCTATCGCGTGATCATCGCCGCTGCGCAGGGCCGATTCCAATCCGGCAAGCGAGGCGGTGGTACCGCTCATGCGGCCATCCAGGGTACGCGGATTAAACTGAAAAATTTCGCCGTGAGCGAACGAGCCGGGAAAGACTCCTGAATAGAACTGGTTGAGGAACTGGCGGTGGAAGAAGCCGCTTTCGCCTACCGCGCCCGCATTTTCATCCGTAATAGCCCAGCCGATATCATCGTGCAGCCGGACATACGTAACCCAGGTTGTGCCAACCGGCGCTTGCGGCATATGCTGGAGGCTGTAGGTTATCAGGTTGGATTTCCGGCTGGCCAGCGCGCTCCAGATCAAGACCATCAAAGAGTTGTTGTAAGCGATTTCACACTCTTTCCCGGTATGGCGCCCCAGGCCCAGGTAGTTAACAAGCTGGTAGGGAGGCACTATCGCTTCCGCCTTGAAAATAACGCTGGGCGAGACGATCCGCACCAGCGCCCGGAAAGCCTGTAAAAGATCATGCACTTCGGGCTGGTTTTCGCAGTCCGTGCCCATCCGTTTCCACATAAAGGGTACGGCATCCAGGCGTAGTACATCTACCCCCCGATTAGCCAGGTAAAGCATATAGCCCAGCATCCCCTGAAAGACTGCCGGATTGGTATAATTCAGATCCCACTGGAATTCGTTAAAGGTAGTCCAGACCCATTTGCCGGTCCCGGCCATTTCAGGATAATAGGTGAAATTTCCCGGCGCAAACTCGGGAAAGACTTCTCTCAGGGTCTTTTCGTACTGATCAGGTACCGTGCGGTTATCAAAAGTGAAGTAATAATCCAGGTATTCCTGTTCACCGGCCCGGGCCCGTTGAGCCCATTCGTGTTCTTTGGCGGTATGGTTCACTACCAGGTCAATACAGAGACTCATGCCGTTCGACCGCAGAGTAGCCGAAAGCTCTTCCAGGTCTTCCATATTGCCCAGTTGGGGATTGACCTCGCGATAATCCTCCACGGCATAGCCGCCATCATTCTGGCCAGGGCGCGGTTTTAGTAGCGGCATGAGGTGTACATAATTCACACCCAGTTCTCGTAAGTAGTCTACCTGCTCTTTCACCCCCTGCAAGTTCCCGGCGAACAGGTCTACATAACAAATCCAGCCGATCATTGTTTCGCGTTGAAACCAGTCGGGGGTAATTTCCCGCTCAAGGTCAAGCCTGCGTAATTCACCGGAGCGGCCGGCATAACTTTCCACCAGTAGCTGACCGATAGCCTCCAGCCTGGACTGGAAGGCCGGATGCTGCCGGTAGAGACGGGCGAAGGACTGGTAGAAGTCGTCAAAGTAACGTTCTAGCCGGACCAGGAAAATCTCAATATCCGACTCTGTAAGCTTACTGCCGGGAGCGCGTAAAGTGGGTTCCAGAAGGGCTCTTAAATCACAATAAGCCTTTTTTGTCTCTGGAGACATGTAGTATATATTTTGCATATTTCTCAGGCAGGTAGTTTTGTAGGTTTATAAACATTAAGCGGTGCTACAGTACGCCGTTCCAGCAAATGAGCCTCGAAACGAATCAGTTCGGGAGCTTTACCCGGATTCTCAATCTGTTCCATTACCCTGGCGACTCCCAGCTCGCCCATTTGCTGCATAGGTTGTTGCATAGTGCTGAGTTCCAGAATGTCGGATAGTTCTATTCCATCAAAGCCAATCAGCGAGAGTTGTTCGGGTATACTTACATTCAAGCTTCTGGCGGCTTCCAGCACACCCACTGCCTGGATATCAGAAGCAGCGAAGATAGCAGTGGGTGGTTTGGGTAACTGGAGCAATTCGAGAGCCGCTCTCCGCCCTCCTTCACGGTTCCATTCAGCGGTAGCCATCAGTTCAGGTTCGAAAGGAATACCGGCCTCACCAAAAGCGCGATGTACCCCTATCAGGCGGTCGTTTGCCACGTTAAATTTGAAATGCCCTTCAATAATTCCGTTGATGAAACCAATCCGGCGGTGCCCGTTCCGTAGCAAACACTTGACTGCCTGGTAAGCGCCTTCGACGTTATTCACTACCACTGAAGTAAGGAAGGCATTGTAAGAATCTATAAGCACGGTAGGTATTCCTTCAGACAGTAAAGACTGCGCGGTACGGTCATCCATGGGTAAGGAAATAACCAGCAGGCCATCTACCTTACGCCTCATAGGTAGACGCGAATAATACAGTTCACGTTGCTCATCCGTCTCAACATTATAAATTATTAGCTCTCGATTCAACTGAGTAGAAGCGACTTGAATACCTCGTAGTACTTCTATCGAGAATGGTCGTGTAAAGAAAGGTACAATCACTCCTAGAGAATCAGTTCGACGGGCAATCATACTGCGAGCTATGGGATCAGGACTATACTTCAGTCGTTCGATAGCAGCCTGGACCTTTTCACGAGTAGCAGGTTTGACAGCGGGGCTATTATTGATCACTCGGGAAACCGTTCCCACGCCTACCCCTGCTTCCCGTGCCACATCTTGAATAGTAATCGCCATGATCAGTCCTTATCGTCTCTTCCACTTCCCCATGCATTTTTGGAAACAATTCCAATTCTTCTTCTATTCTTTAATGTTAGCATAAGCTTTTTACAGTGTAAAGATTCTTTTTTTTTAATCTCGCTTCTTCATATAGTACTTTTTGGTACTAATTTTATTTAATAAAAGTCTTTTTCTGAGAATTAGCAAGGTTTGTAACCCGATAAATTTACTTATACTACAGTATTAATTTAATTTCAGCTTTATTCTTTTGACAAGAATAAACTATTTTTTACATTTTATGCAAAACGTAGCTGGAATTGTTTCCACAAACAGCCCTGTTTAGCTCTCAAGGATGAGCATATTTATACTGATATGTGAGTAATAAGTTTTTATTTATCTGTCACTCTCCATCAGGCTGGGGTAGCGAAGGCCGGATTTTTAGAAAGGACCGGTACAAATTGACGAACCTTTCTTGTAGCCCAGGATATTTTTTCTACTCGAAACTCTTCTATACTTTGTCTAAAGTATTTTTAGCACTGGACCAATTGGAAATTGAAGAATCCAGACCAGGAGGACTACATGTCGCAAGATGCGGAAACTGTTGTAGAGGTTGAGGCCGGAGAGCGGCCAAAAGTGGTAATTGCCGGCGGTGGCCTGGCCGGTCTGGCCTGTGCCAAAAGGTTAGTGGATGGCGGGTACCGGGTAGAACTGGTTGAGGCCGAACCTCAACTGGGCGGGCGGACGGCAAGCTGGAAAGACCAATCCGGCAAGCACGGAGTAGAGAGCGGTGTCCATACTTTTTTTGGCGTTTACAGCCACCTGATCCGGCTGCTGAATGAGGTAGGTGTAGATGATAACCGGATAGTAGCCTGGGATGACAAAGTTGGTTTTTTGCAACCCGGCGCTCGCCTCAATCTTTTTACGCTTGATCCTGTACGCGATCTTCCAAACGTACTCTTCGGACTGCTGGGTAATAACCGTTTCCTGGGGCCCCTGGCTAAACTGAGCATCGGTTTTACCTTTACCAATGGCCTGCTGCGCCTGGCAGACTATGAGTTTAAAACGGTAGCGCAACTGGCCAGAGATGGCGGCCTTAATCGCCAGACTTATGAAAGAGTAATCCGGCCTCTCACGCGCGGCCTGACTTTTGCCGAGCCGGAAGAACTTTCCGGCTATGTCCTGCTAACACTCCTATCTCACGCTCTGCTCAATCCCTGGAACCTGCGAACCGGCACATTCAAGGGTGGCATGACTGCTGTGATGATTAATCCTATTGCGAACTGGTTACGGGAAAAGGGCGCTGTGCTGCGCACCGGCGCTACTCTCTCAAATATTCGCATGGACAAGCAAAGCGGTCAGGTGAGCGGGTTTGAACTGGATAACGGCGAGGTTCTGACGGGAGATGTATATGTTTCGGCCCTGCCGCTGGAAGTCTTTAAGCAGCAAGTACCGGAAGCGGTTCGCAATGAGCCTTTCTTTACTGATATTCTGAAACTGGATACTGTCCCGGCCAATTCGGTCCAACTATGGTTCGATCAGAATTTCTGTAGCCGCAGCGAGTTTATCTTCATGAGCGGGAGCCCGCTGGTCGTTTTCCAGGACGAGTCGCACCTGACTTTTCCCTATAACGGCAGCCGCATCTCGGCCCAGATTACGGACCGCGACACGGATGGCTATACCGCCCAGCAATTGATTGACCTGGCTTTACAGGAGTTGCACAAATACATACCTGCCAGCGCCGAAGCTACCCTGCAACATTCCGAAGTGGTACGCCACCAGGCGGTCTTACTGCGGCCTTATACCCAGGCTTTGCGCCCTACCCAGGCTACGCCTGTGCCGAATTTCTTCCTGGCAGGTGATTACACCCGCCAGAACTGGTTTACCACTATGGAGGGGGCTACCATCAGCGGTGAAAAAGCGGCCTCGGCTATCCTGCGCGGTTCGCGCAGCCAGGTGGACGACTATGATGACACTGACCGTGATGTAGCTTACGGCACGGGAGGTTCTGGCTTGCGCACTAACCTGGGGAACGCCGTGAAGTCCGGGTTCGAGCGTTCCGTCTGGAACCGTACTCCTGTCCCCCGCTCTCAGGTGGCGGAAGAAGCGGCCCGCCGCCTCAACCGTCTCGCCGAAAGATTCACTCGTTCTCCCTGGGATCAGGTAGAATAATCCTGAAGAATTGGAAAAGGGTGCTGGCCTGACCAGCACCCTTTCTATTTCAGGCTGAAGCCAGTTTTATCTGGCTGGCCGGTTTGGCCGTTTGCCCCGGTTGGGTAGCCCGTTCCAGCCACTCCTGGTAGGCGCTGAAGTTTCCGCGATGGGTGGTAAGCCCGCTGCGATCTAGCTCCCAGACCTGTGTAGCCAGGGCGTCAATGAAGTAGCGGTCGTGCGATACGAACAGAATAGTTCCGTTGTATTCGCTCAATAATTCCTCCAGAGACTCGCGAGCGTTAATATCGAGGTGATTGGTCGGCTCGTCCAGCACCAGGAAGTTTGCTTTAGCCAGGATCAGTTTAGCCAGAGCTACCCGGCTGCGCTCTCCACCCGATAGATCGCCCACTCGCTTGAAAACATCGTCGCCGCTGAACAGGAAGCGTCCCAGGTAGGTACGAGCGTCTTCTTCCGACATAGGACTGGTCTGGCGAATTTCTTCCAGCACTGTCCGGTGCCAGTTCAGACCTTCGTGAGACTGGGCGTAGTAACCCACCTGCACATTTACCCCGAACTGCACTGTGCCTTCCAGTGGCGCAAGCTCGCCCATAATGGTCTTCAAAAAGGAAGACTTGCCGCAACCGTTTGGCCCTATTATCGCTACTCGCTCGCCGCGCTCGACATCTAGGTCGGGTGCGCGAAATAACACCTGCGGGCCTTTGCGCTCCTGCCAGCCCACCGCCAGGTTTTGAGCAGCCATTACCAGCCTGCCGCTCTGCAAATCACTCTGGAAGGAGATGCGCAGCCGGGCATTATCACGTGGACGTTCTACCCGTTCCAGGCGGTTAAGCAATTTTTGCCGTCCCTGGGCTTCTTTAGCGCGTTGCCCTGCCCGAAAGCGCCGGATAAACTCTTCCGTCTTAGCGATATGCACCTGCTGCGCTTCATACTCTTTCGCGGCTCGCTCCCGGCGCTCCTTCCGTAAGCGTAAGTACTTGGAATAGTTGCCGGGATAATCTTCCAGCCGCCCGAAAGAAAGATCGAGCACTCTTGCCACCACTTTATCCAGGAAAGAGCGGTCGTGGCTGATAATCAGCAGGGTACCGGGCCAGTTCGCCAGGAAGCTTTCGAGCCACTCCAGAGTCGCCAGGTCGAGATGATTAGTTGGCTCATCCAGCAGCAAGAGGTCCGGGCTGGAAATAAGTGTACGCGCCAGGGCTGCGCGAGTCTTCTGGCCTCCACTGAATTGATTGATGGGCTGCTCCCACATCTCTTTGCTAAAATTAAGGCCGTTCAGCACCTGCCGGATGCGGGTTTCGTACTCGTAGCCGCCCGCTCGCTCAAACTGCCGGGTTAACTCGCCATACCTTTCGAGCAAGTTATCCCACTCTGCCTCGCTAAAGCCAGGCTCGGCCATTTGTAATTCGAGTTGCTCTATTTCCGCCTGCATCAAGCGAAGTTCGGCGAAAACTTCCAGCATTTCCGTGTAGAGAGTTTTACTGCTCTCGAAGCTTGCTTCTTGTGGCAGGTAAGCTACTTTGCAGTTGCGTGCCAGTACAATCTCGCCGCTATCGGGTTGTTCCAGCCCGGCAATCAGCTTTAGCAGGGTACTCTTGCCGGCCCCGTTCACGCCCACCAGGGCAATCTTTTCGCCCTGGTTTACCTGAAAAGAGAGGTTCTGGAAGATCGGATAGATGTTATAGGCTTTGGTCAGCCTGTAAACGTTCAGGATACCGGGTTTATTTTCAACTTTTTTCGGGCTTTTCTGCGCCATGGATTTTCCCCTTTCAAAACAATCTTTAGTTGGTAATTCCGACTGGCTGCAATACTGTGTTTGAAGAAATCCGCCCGAAAAGTGCTGCGCCACGCGCAAAAGGGCCTGAGAAAGTAAGCCTTTGAAGCTTTTTAAAAATATTCAATTACAGTATTACAGTTTTGAATTTGAAATATTTGAAGGGGAGTGTCTAAAATCAGAGGTTTTGGAAACTCAAGTAACACAGGAAGCCAGTTTAGCTTGCCTGGTAATAACGCTAATATTAAAGCATTAAAATAGCGCGTTTGATTTTTTCTCTCGTTTAGACACTGCCACCTATCTTACGATAAGAGGCAGTGTTAGCGGCTTGTGATAATCATGGTGGTTACCTCCTTCTGGTTTACCATCTCTTAGTTTAATCTCACCGGATAATCTCTATCCAAACAAAGTGTAGCATCCCGGCATTGCCAACGCAAGAGTCAAAAGCTTTTTCCAAATAGTTCTTTTGACGTAGGAGTAAGTACGACTAAAGTCCAATAGAGAACATTTGATAAAATCAGTATCAAGCAATTATGAAGGTACTAAAGTTTCAAAGCACTGGTTATAGGTAATCTTATGAGGGCAGAAATTTATTCAATTGACAGTCTCAAATCAGGCAAGTTGAGCATTATGGCGCATCCACGTGGAAGAGATTGGCTTGAAGATGAAATAAAAGCTTTGGTTGAAGAAAAAGTGGATGTGATAGTGTCTCTATTGACAGAGGATGAAGTAGGAGAGTTAGGACTAACTCAGGAATATTATATTTGTAGAGTGAATAGTATTATTTACGAATCTTTTCCCATCTCTGATCGGGCAGTTCCACCCCTGAATGAAACAACCCAAAAATTCCTTGCTAAACTTCAAAGTTATCTTGCAGGGGGTAAACATGTGGCAGTTCATTGCCGGGTGGGTATCGGTAGATCTGCATTGATAGCAGCTAGTTTACTTGTACAAAATGGGTTTTCGGTTGATGCTGCTTTTGATGTGCTGGCTACTGTTAGAGGAAGGAATTTACCTGACACCGAGGAACAACGTGAGTGGGTAGTAGAATTTGCTAAAAAATTAAAAGCAAAAGATAAGTAAACATAAAATTATTGCTGAGGTAAGCTTTGTTTATGTTTCGCCAAATCTTGCCAGAGGTCGCCTAGCTTCCTTAGTCGAGCCGGGGCGGTTTTAATAGTGAAATCGCGCATGCTGAAGTCACCCTTCTCCACCTCTTCCCAGGAGAGCGGCATACTGACCGTCGCTCCCGGCTTCGCCCGGACGGAATAAACCGCCGCTATCGCTTTACCACGGGCGTTTTGCTGCCAGTCCAGGTAAATCTGTCCCGGCAAGCGCTTGTCTACCCTTCTTTCGAGGGTGGCTATTTTCGGGTATTGCTTTGCAACTCTCCCGGTCAGTTCCTCGGCAAAGCTTGCTGCCTGCGCATAGTCATAGCGCCCGCGGTGGAGCGGGACGAAAAGATGCAGGCCGGTCGAACCCGAGGTTTTGACGTAGCTAAGCAGACCCCCGGCATGCTCCAGCGCTTTTCGCACGGCCAGGGCCACTTCCAGCACATTTTCAAAGGGGGCGCCGTGCGGGTCGAGATCTATCGCTATATAGTCGGGATGGTCGAGGTCTGAGAGGCGGGAATGCCAGGGATTATGGGCTATCGTTCCCAGGTTAGTCAGGTAGAGAAGAGTAGCCAGTCCATTATAGACGGCGTAATTGACCGGTTGGTTACGGTCATTCGGCAGGCGCACAGTCTGGAGAAAGGGCGGAGGTGACTTCGGCTCAAAATTCTGCTGGAAAAATCCGCCGTCCTTATTCCTGAAATCAATCCCTCTGTTCGGGCCATTCGGACTACTCAGGCTGCTGCCAGGCCTGTAACCGTTGGGATAACGTTTCAGGAAGGCCGGGCGGTCCATGAGATGCGGCAACATGTAAGGGGCGACTTCCAGATAATACTTCAGCAAATCGCCTTTGGTGTAGCCCTCTTCCTGCCAGAAGACTTTATCCAGGTGAGTGAGTTCGAGGTTAGTCTTTTCTTTTTCGAGTACCAGTTCCAGGCTGCCTTTCCATTCACTTTTAGCCAGGAAAGCAGCCCGGTTTAGCTCTTCCATAGTTGCGCCTCTGCTTTTATCTGTTTCAGATCTCTAAACAGCACAAGCATAAGGACGGCCACTACCGGGAAAATCAATTTATTGTAACGAGCAGCCTTGCGCGGTTGGCCCTGTAGAAGGGCGGCGCAGGCCCTCGTCATGCCGCAGGCGGGACAGGGCCTGCCGGTAATCAGACGAATCAGGCAGAGACTCGGCCCCTGTTCGAGGCGGCCCGGCCCGGCTATTCTCAAAAAGGCGGCGAGGGCGCTGACCGCAATCAGGCGCCCTCGGGGGGTGGTAAGCCCTATCGCCTCCTTCAAAAAGTTAACGGCGAAGCGGGCGTCCCTGGGCATCTTTCAATCCGCCGGTAATAATCATAATTATGTCCACCAGCGCCCAGATACCGCAGCCGCCAAGTGTTATCAGCTTAACGATACCCAGGCCGGTGTAGCCCAGGTAGAAACGGTCTACCCCCAGACCACCGAGGAAGATCGAAAGCAACAGGGCTGTAGTCCAATCCTTATCGGAATACTGTCCTGCGTAGGGGTCCGGGTAGCCGGGCTGCCCGTAGGGGGGCTGTCCATAACCGGACTGGCCGTAAGGCGGTTGCCCGTAATTCTGCTGAACGCCATAGCCGGCATCCTGGGGAGGCGGTCCAAACCCTTCCGGTTGTCCATAACCGGGCTGGCCGGGCTGGCCGTAAGGCGGTTGCCCAAAACCCTGTCCCTGCGGTTGTCCATACGGCGGTTGACCGTAAGGAGGCTGGTTGGAAGGATTATTAGAACCACCACTGCCGGGAGGCGGCCCCCAACCACCCTGCTCTGGATTCTGAGGATTGCTCATTAGAAATTCGCTCCTTTGTAGTAAAAAAAAATTTACCTGCTGCGAACCTTCTGCTTTCAAATTTTAAAGAGATTGAAACAGATGATACCTGGAGGTGTTGTTAAAAAACTGCTCTGATGAATTCGCCTTTTGCTACTTTATCTTCAGGTTTGTACCTGCCTGTAGTCAATTAAAAGTGCGATTAGAGCAAGTATAGCATAGGCCTTTACCATGTCAATCACATGCTCTTACTTTAGAGGCAACATCGCTTTCAAAATTGTTTCGATCAGGGAGGGGGTGTTTTGAAAATGCCAGCATTTTTAGAAAAATGTTGTCAAAAGTTAATGAAAGCTTCGTAATAGTTTGCGATAATGGATTTACTGAACCGATTTTTGGTGTGAATCTGTTGTTCTGAAATTTTGGATAGGAACTATGATCGAACCTTTAGTGCCTTTTGATGAAGCTAGAAGACTGTGTACATTACACAGTTTAAATATTCTTGATACCCCTTTTGAAGAACGGTTTGATCGTATCACCAGGATTGCTGCTGCCCTCTTTAAAGTACCTTTCGCGCTCGTTTCGCTGATTGACTCAAACCGCCAGTGGTTCAAATCCTGTTACGGTTTAGATATGCGGGAATCTCCCAGGAATATTTCTTTTTGCGGGCATGCAATTCTATCTGATAGTTGCCTGGTAATACCTGATACCCTTGAAGATGAACGGTTCTGGGATAATCCCCTGGTGAACGGAGATCCGTTCATTCGTTTTTACGCGGGCCAACCACTTCAGGGCCTGGATGGCACTAAAATGGGTACGCTCTGCATTATTGACCAGAAGCCTCGCCGGTTCAGTCCTGGAGAACAGGAGCTATTGCGCGACCTCGCGGCCCTGGCGCAAAACGAGCTTAACCATACTGCCAGAACCAGCGCCCTCGAAGCACACATCAGTCTGCAAGGCCAGGTGGAAGAAGCCTTGCGAACTAACAACGGCCAACTGGCTCTGAGAGTAGCCAGGAGCAATCAAGAGCTTTATGAAACTATCCTGCAACTGGAAGATGAAGTGCAAGAGCGGCAGCGCGCCCAGGAGGCCCAGCATCAGGCCCAGGAAGAACTTGAGTGCCGCGTAAAGGAGCGAACGGCGCAACTGGCTGCCGCTAACGCCATCCTGGAAGCGGAGGTCAGCGAGCGAAGGCAGGCTGAAGAACAGTTACGCGAAAGTGAATTGCGTTTTCGCCAGTTAGCGGAAAATACTAAAGATGCCATCTGGATGACGGACGTGGCCAGTCAAAACCTGCTCTATATGAGCCCGGCCTACGAGCGAATCTGGGGGCGCAGTTGCCAGAGCCTCTATGAGCATCCGAAATCTTACCTGGACGCTATCCATCCTGAGGACCGGCCAGGGGTTATTGCTAACCAGTACAAAAAGTTATCGGGAGATTACAGGCAGGAATTCCGGGTAGTGCGCCCGGACGGTACTGTTAGCTGGGTTTGCTCTCGCTCTTTCCCCATTCGTAACGAGCATGGCGAAGTCTATCGCCTGGCCGGTATTACCGAGGATATAACAGAGCGCAAACAGATTGAGCGCATGAAGAATGAGTTTATCTCAACGGTCAGTCATGAATTGCGCACTCCCCTTACTTCCATTCGCGGTTCGCTGGGCCTGCTCCTCAATGGCATTGCCGGAGAGCTTCCAGCGGTAGCCAGGAACATGATTACTATTGGCTACAACAACAGTGAGCGCCTGGTGCGGCTGATTAATGACATTCTGGATATGGATAAAATCGAGAAAGGCCACCTGGAATTCTTTATGAAGCCCCTCGACCTGGTGGCGCTGGTCAGGCAGGCCCTCGAAGACAACCGGGGCTATGCCGAGGAATATAAAGTCAAAATCCGGTTTGAGACCGATTTGCCGGCAGGCATGGTTAATGCTGATGAAGACCGCCTGCTACAGGTCATGACCCACCTGCTCTCGAATGCCGTCAAATTTTCTACTCCCGACTCGGTCGTTACAGCCAAAGTGACCGGGAACGAAACCGCCTTGAGGGTCAGCGTGATCGATCATGGCTGCGGTATTCCACCCGAGTTTCACAGCCGTATCTTCCAAAAGTTTGTCCAGGCCGACTCATCCGATAGCCGCCAGAAGGGAGGAACAGGCCTGGGCCTGAGTATTACCAGGGCGCTTATTGAGAAGCAGGGCGGACAGATCGCTTTTACCTCCTCAAGCGAAGGTACTACTTTCTATTTTGACTTGCCTCGGTTGGAGTTACAGGCGGATAAACGGGCCACCTTATCTCAGCCCGAGAGTGAGAATAGTCAGCAACCCTGTATTTTAATCTGTGAGGACGACCCGGATATTGCCGGGTTGCTTGAAATGGTGCTGGCAGAGGGTGGGTTTGCCAGCGAAACCGCTTATAGCGCCGCTCAGGTCAAAGAATTACTGGCAACCAATCCGCAAAAGTACCGCGCCATGACGCTTGATCTGGTCTTGCCGGGCCAGGATGGCTTTTCTCTGTTACGCGAGTTACGCTCGAATGATACTACCCGCGGTTTGCCCGTAGTGATTGTATCGGCCAGGAGTAACAGTGAAATCAACGAATTAAACGGTAACGCCTTTGGTATTCTGGACTGGATCGGAAAACCGATAGACCAGGAGCGCTTACTGGAGGCTGTTGCCCACAGCTAACGCCCTATTACCCCGGGCGAACCATTTTGCCGGTTTCTGCCAGTTAAAAATGCCAAAGGACTTCTTACAGGGCTTTAACACAGGTTAAAGCTCTATTTTTTTATTTCCTCTTGCATCATGCTATATAATATTTTCAGCGCCAGAACGGTATATTATTTCAGATTGGATAAGTTGGAAAGGACTTTTTCAAGTTATCATGCCCGTACCCACCCTGAAGAATATTTTGTTGATCGAAGATGAACCGGATATCCAGGCAGTCGCTAAGCTGGCTCTTGAGGCCGTTGGTGGTTATGTTGTTTTGACCTGTGGTTCCGGCGCAGAAGCTTTGAAGGCGGCGCCCGATTTTGCCCCGGACCTGATTCTACTGGACGTTATGATGCCCGGTATGGATGGCCCTACTACCCTTAAAGCCCTGCGCGAGATGCCTGGCATTGGCAATGTCCCGGTAGTCTTTATGACGGCCAAAATACAGTCGCACGAAGTAGCTCAGTATAAGGCCCTGGGCGCTCTTGATGTCATCGCCAAGCCTTTCGACCCGATGACCCTTTCCAGTACTATCAGTCAAATCTGGAATAAGGCTCATTCGTGATTATTTGAATTTTATCAGTTGCCTGACAGTCGTTCCTTCCGCCAGCCTGTCGAAAGCTTCGTTAATTTCCTCAAATGGAATATACTGGCTAAACAGTTCGTCCAGCGGCAGCTTTCCGGCCATGTAAAGGTTTATCAGGCGCGGAATATCGCGGCGCGGAATGGCTGAACCCATAAAAGAACCCTGTAGAGTCTTTTCCTGGTAGGTCAGGGAGGAAGCCGCTATGGTCAGGGGTTGCCCTGCCGGGGCCAGGCCGATACTGACGGTTTTGCCGCCGCGCTGGGTGCAATCGTAAGCCTGGGCCAGCACCGAAGCATTTCCGACCGCCTCGAAGGAATATTCAACTCCGCCGCCACTGATTTCTCGAATAGCCGCTACCGGGTTGGTTTCACGGGCGTTAATAGTGTAATCAGCGCCCAGTTTCTTCGCCAGTTCAAATTTAGACGGTTGCGTATCCACTACGATAATCGGAAATGCCCCCGCCAGTTTCGCGCCCATGAGAGCGCTTAAACCGACTCCACCCAGTCCAAAGATCGCGACCGGCGCCCCGGCCTGGACCTGGGCGGTATTCAAAACTGCTCCCACCCCCGTAATTACGGCGCACCCGAAAAGGGCGGCTTTGTCGAGTGGCACATTCTTATCAATTTTAATCAGGGACTCCTGAGCCGCAACGGTATACTCTGAAAAGGATGAAACTCCCAGGTAGTGCAGAACCGGCTCACCACCGTGGCGATGAAAGCGGACCTCTCCGCCGAGCAATGTTCCGGCCAGGTTAGCTTTGCCGCCGTTTTTGCACAGGGCCGGCCGTCCAATCGCGCAGTAATAGCACTGCCCGCAGACCGGTACAAACGAAAAGACCACATGGTCGTCCGGTTTAAACTCAGTAACGCCTGGTCCAACTTCCCGCACGATACCGCTGGCTTCATGTCCCAGGATAAGCGGCAGCGGCCCCTCTACCGGGGCATTGTTTAATTTACGCGGCTTCGGCGGCAGAATGGCTCCGGTAATAGTAGACAAATCAGAGTGGCATAATCCTGTCCCGGCAATTTCTACCAGTACTTCGCCCGGTCCCGGCGCGTCCAGTTCGACTTCTTCAATTATAAGTGGCCTGGATTGGCTGTATGGTCCTGATTTGCCGGTTTCGTTAATAACAGCGGCCCGTGTGCGCATAAAAGTTCTCCTGAAAATGATTTGAGTGGTCTGGGTACTCTGGGGCGGATAGCTTGTTTATAATAGCACAATCTTTCACTTTCACTCCAATATTTAGCTTTTTGATAGTCAGTGTTTATAAAACTGAACACCTGCCACGTTATAGCGTGGCAGGCATCCAGCTTTGCGAGTTACTTAACTTCAGGCCGGTTCCTTTAATAATGAAGTTATCAAAGGAACTAAACCTAGGGATTCGAGCCGGTAACAATCAATGGGCGCATCATGTCATGCTCCTCGTGTTCGAGAATATGACAGTGCCAGACATACTCGTTGCCACCGGTGCGCGGGCTAGCCGGCACATCAAACGGAGCGGCTGGCAGGCTGAACTTCATCATTACAGTCGTTACCTCACCGGGATTCATCTTGACTGTGTCTTTCCAGCCCAGTTCGGTAAGCGCAGGTCCGCTTAAAGGACCGGTATAGGTTGGAGTGCCGTCATACTTATCCACATCGAAGCGTTGCCTGGAAAGCACCTGGACGTTCACCAGATGGAAGTGCATTGGATGCGTATCTCCGGTCAGGTTGGCAATCTGCCAGACTTCTACCGCGTCTTTTTGAGCGGTCTCGGTCGCGGGGTCCATGTACTGGCGAGCAAAGGTATTGGCCTGGTCTGTAGCGTCCGCCGGTAATATGAAACCATCCGGCTTAGGCTGAAGTTCGTTAGTTCCGAGCATCTGGATCAGGCGACCGTACTCGTCAAAGACTTCGTTCAGGGTTAACTGGCGCACCTTGACACCCGCCGGAGGCGATTGTGGAGCGGTAGTCCACTTACCGGTTAGCGGACGGTCAATACCGGAAAGAGGGTCTGCCGCCAGGGGGAAATTAGGGGTTATATAGAGCGGTGGGTCAGCCTTTCCGGTAATGCTGGGGTCTACGTCAAAGCGCATGATAGTCTGGTTGATCAAAATTCCATTAGCGTCTACCGGATTGTCGTTATCCGCAGACCCCATCGGGAAAGGCGCCGGGGCATCGTTGTAGAGGACGAGGCTCTTGCCCGCATAATTTTTGAAGTCAATGATTATGTCCCAGCGTTCAGCAGGGGCGGTTAGCAGGCTACCACCAGGATTATCCAGCATAACCATACGGTTGCCATCGTCAGTAGTTTCGACACTCAAAGGTATGCCAGATTTAACCAGAACCGGTTTTGCCAGGAACCCACCTTCAGTACCGATCACCAGGAAATCGGGACCACCTTTGGTTAAATCAGGCAGACCAGAACCGGGCGTGGACTCAACGTAGAGTTGTAAATTCAGGAAACGAGCTTGCGTGGCATTTAATACTCGTAAGCGGTACCGGCGCGGTTCAACCCTGACTTTAGGATAGACCGTACCATTAACCAGCATGGTATCGCCAAACATTTCCGGTATGCAGGAAGGGCCGGAAGGAAGGGGTTTTGCACCTGAAGCGCTTGATGCTAAATCCCAGCGGTTTGGATCGTAGACATGCGGGTACCACAGGCTGCCCGGTGAAGAAGGGCCGTTCCAGCTAGCATCCTGGGCAGCGATGTTGCTACCCACAAACAATTTTTCCTGAATAATTAGCGGTATCTCTCGACCACCGTTTTCAATAAAATCGGGCAATCCGAAGAACTTAACCATTGCTCTTTCAAATAAATCACGAATGATGTAGGCGGAAGCAAGCCCGGCATACGCGTTGAGGCGGGTAGTCCCCAGGGCATGGTCGTGATACCAAACAAACCGGGCGCTTTGATTGTTCGGGTAATAATACTCTGCCTGTCCCGGTTTGAGATTTTTATTCAATAACTTATAGATGTTGAGAGAGCCACTCTGAGCACTAGGACCATAATTGCCATCTGGGTCAAACCATGTAAATGGCCCCCCATCACTTATCCAGGGAACCTGACCTCCGTGTAAGTGGACCGTTGCGCGGTTCTGAGCACCCTCCGCTCCCATCAGGGTAGTATCTACCGGCAGGATGTGTTTATTCGGTAGTTTATTTTGGAAGGTAATCTGTACCGGCACATTCTTTTCAGCGATAATAATGCCGCCGAGATGCCTGGGTGTAACTGTTCCTGTCACACCCAGGGCGTTGCGCGGGTTATAACCCCATAAGGTAGTCGGGCCGAGGTCAGGGTGAATCTGATCGGTAAACTGTACCAGATCAATAGTATAGTGCTGGGCTATAGTTCCTTTGTAAACTCGCAACCCGTCTTTGACTGCTACGGGAATACCTGCCGGCCCTACGCCGCGCAGGTTTTGCACGAACTTGGATGCTCCACTGCCATTTGTAGCCGGAGTGGCGGCCCTCACCAGCGAGCCTACAGGTGCTAAAGAAGGCACGAATAACAAGCTTGATCCGGAGAGCATGCTTAGTTTGATAAACTGTCGTCGGGTAATCATTTTAAATCTCCTTACTACCAAACCCCATTACCTTAATGGTGGTAATACCAGTCACAATAGTCTGCTTGAATTAATTTTTGGCGCGCCACTTTTAACCCGGCAGAACGCCAATAGAAATGTTATCCGGCCAGTTGGAAAGCAACCTTAATAAAGGTCTGGCCAGAGACCTGAGTGCTTTAGTTGTGGAAAACCTGGTGATTGAGAATTGAAATGCCCTGGTAAATTTGCGCGCCGAATAATGGTTTCACCTGAAACCGAAGAGTTGGAAAAAGTCGGAATGCCGGTAAGAAATTCGCCGATAGAAGAGTAGAAGAAGTCGGTGGCTTGACTTCGATCTAAACTGAGAGTAGTTAGATTTTATTGATTCTAATGTAGCCTGTAGCTTGAATCAAAGCGAACCCCGGTAATCACAAACATTGCCAGGTTCGCTCTCTAAAGCCTTTACCCTACTCCTGAAGCAAAAGGGTTCTAGCCAGTCTCTTGCTATTACAACAATAATAAAAAGTTAGCCGGGGTTACCGGGAAATCTCCCGTCAGTTCGCTCTATACAGTTACCCCTGAACAACAATAGTGCTCCAAAGTTTAATCCCTGGTACCTTTTTACTATATATTAGTAAAAAAGTTGGTTGAGAAAAGTAAAAGAATGATAAAAATTTAGCAGGGGGTTAATAATTTGACATATCAATTACATTTTTAAATAAAAAACTATTTGCATATATAAAAAACAAAATTGAAAGGAAGGCAAATCGAGTTTCACCTTCCTTTGAATGGATGAATGGACTATCTTGTGATTTAATTTACCGCCGCCCTCGGTAGCTTGTTTATTATTTCAGTATCAAACCGCTCGACCAGGGCTTGCGCTTCGGCTTCGTGCCCCTCCGGAACCGTAATTTCGGCTATCGCCTGGTCATCGTTGTAACTTGTACCCAGCAGGTTGTAGTCTTTTACCCTGAACCGGGCATCAAACCGCAACTTTGCAGGCGTGCCGGGGATAAATTCGACATTCCGGGTTACCTGGTTATAGCCGAAAAGCGGAAGATAACCTCCGGGTAACTGGTAAATGCCCAGTCCGCTGATATAAACTTCACCCTTACTTGCTTTACTTGCTGTTGCGCCACCATCGACCAGCCATAAAACAAGCATCACCAGCAGCGCTATCCCAACACATACCAGCCCTGCAAATAACAAGCTGTAACCGTCTTTGGACTTTCCGCCGAGAATCAGCCCGACCAGGGCCAATGCTGCCCCAAGCCCTGCTGCAATGCTCAGTCTGATCAACGGTTCTTTACGGCTCTTGCGATTACGGTTCGCGACATGCTGCTGCCATTCCTTTTCGGAGTACTGCCAGTGGACCCAGGCTTCTCCTGCTACCATTCTATCTATATCCCGCAGATACGGACCGAACATTACAATACAAAGCGGTACTATCATAGCCAGTGTAATTACCACGAAACCAATTACAACAATCCAGAAATAGGGTGTCAAATTGAAAGCCAGAATAGCAATCGAACCACCTGCGCCTACCAGTAAACACATTGCCAGGCAAATACCGCCTATCAGGCGGAGAGGGATTATCTGGGAGTACCTTTTAAACTGTTTAACAAGATCCATTGTAGACTCCTTGCCAGGTTCTTATCTTTTTTCCAGTGGTTTTAGTATAAGGTTCTTCTATACGGGCTACTATGCGGGGATTAACAGCTTTTTTGTAAAAAAATTTAACACAGACGTATGGCTATTATGTGCAGGTATTCTTACCCGCTTTATTCTTGCTACCTTTCGCTGAAAATGTTAACATAGCCCCACTTGGTAGCCGCCGGGGTGCCGGTAGCTACTTTCGCATTAAGGTTTGGACCTGATCTCAAGATAAATTTATTGCTAAGGAAAAAATGTCTATCTCAAACCGTTTCAAAGGTATGTTAGCGGCTATTTCGCTCCTGCTAACAACGTTCTTAACCGTGGCTTGTGGCAATTCGGCTAACCCAACCGTAGCGCCAACTACCGCGCCTGCCGCCCAGGCCACTACAGTTACAACTACTACCAGGGCCGCTTCAACCGCTACCAGTGGCGTTGTTAAAACGGCTGCCTCAACTCCCACTGTAGCTACCTCAGACCAACCCAGCCTGACCGAAAAATTGCCCGAGCGGACGGTAGTTCGTACTTTTACCGACCAGCAGGGCCGTACTATAAAACTGGTTTATGGCCGGGGTAGCGGCCACAATGGCGATTATGGCTGGGCCCATATCTACGGCAAGCATTTCCAGGGTATCTGGTACGATGGCGGTACCCTCACTACTTTTCCACAGGCCGTCGGTGCAAAGACTCCCCAGGATGTGATCAATTTAATCAATAAGAGCCTTCAGGATAAAAATCCGGATAACACCGCTAACGGACGCCGTTCCTACAATTACCCGGTACCCGGCACTAACAAAGATATATTTACGGTTGTCGGCAGTGATGGCACGATCATAACTTCCTACCCTGTGCCTCACGGCAGTAAAGATGAGGATTAGCAAAACAGGAGAGACAAAGATGTCGCAGATAGAGTCCGCTTCCTCACATATCAGCGAGGCAGCGCCAAGAGTGGAAGTACCTGCTATTTTTAACGCCGCGACTTATTTTGTGGATGCCAATCTGCAACGTGGCCTGGGTAACAAGGTGGCAATCTACTGCGAAGGCCGCGAAGTAACCTATGCGCAGGTCGCGGAGCAGGTTAACCGGGCCGGTAATGCCCTGCGAGCTTTGGGACTGCAAATGGAACAGCGCGTCCTGCTCTTGCTGCTTGATAGCCCGGAATATGCCGCCGCTTTTTTTGGCGCTATGAAGATCGGCGCGGTGCCCATTCCGACCAATACTCTGCTGAAACCGGCTGATTATAAGTATCTGCTGAACGATAGCCGGGCCGTCTTCGCCATTGTTTCCGAGCCCTTGCTGCCTGTGCTGGAAGCGGTCCGTGATGAATGCCGCTATCTGCGCGAGATTGTAGTGGTCAGTAACCAGCCTGGCGGCGCCAGCGAAGCGGATCTCAAAACTAAAGGTTACAAACTATTTCACGAATTGCTGGAAGAAGCCTCGCCTATCCTGGAGGCTGAGCCGACCAGTCGTGATGACGCCGCCTTCTGGCTTTATTCCAGCGGCACAACCGGTTTCCCTAAAGGAGCGGTACACCTTCACCGCGATATGGTTTACTGTACTGAGTACTACGCCCGCGGTATCCTGAACATGACCGAAAACGACCGCTGCTACAGTGTGGCCAAGCTTTTCTTCGCTTATGGCCTGGGTAACGGTCTTTATTTCCCCTTTGGCGTGGGGGGGTCTACCGTGCTGCTGCCGGGCCGTCCTGAACCGCGCAAGATCTTTGAACTGGTGGCGACTTACAAGCCAACCCTTTTTTATGGTGTGCCCACGGCTTATGCTCAGTTGCTGGCAACCGCCGGTGACTTTGATATGTCGAGCGTACGGGCGGGTGTCTCCGCCGGGGAAGCGCTGCCAAAATCGGTCTGGGAGCGTTTCAAAGAGCGCTTCGGGGTGGAAATTTTGGATGGTATTGGCTCTACCGAAGTGCTACACATCTTTATCTCCAACCGCCTGGGAGATGTGCGCCCGGGTAGCAGTGGCAAAGTAGTTCCCGGTTACGAGGCCCGGATTGAAGATGAACAGGGTCGTGAAGTAGGGCCAAACGAGGAAGGCCACTTGCTGATTAAAGGCTCTAGCACCTGCGTCTACTACTGGAATAAGTGGGACAAGTCCCGCGAGACTATTATTGGCGAGTGGATTCGGACCGGCGATAAGTACCACAAAGACGAGGATGGCTACTACTGGTATCATGGCCGGGCTGATGACATGATTAAAGCCGGGGGTATCTGGGTTTCGCCGGTAGAAGTCGAAAATGCCCTGGCGGCTCATCCTGCCGTGCTGGAAACCGGCGTAATCGGCAGGATGGACGCCGACGAGCTTTACAAACCCTGCGCTTTTGTGGTGTTGAAAAGCGACTATCAGGCCGGGCCGGAACTGGAAGCCGAGCTAAAGCAATTCGTCAAGGACAAAATCGCGGTCTACAAGTACCCGCGCTGGATCATCATTGTCGACTCGCTGCCCCGCACTGCCACGGGCAAGTTGCAACGTTTCAAGCTGCGCCAGATGCAGAGTTAATTTACATAATATGAATAGCCTGCCCGAGAGCGTTTTCAACGCTTTCCAGCGCCAGTTCTGGCAGGCCGGGATGGGGGTGCAGGATTTCGGCTATATCCGTAAGAGTCGCCCCCATCTCGATAGCCAGGGCTGCTTCCATTATCAAATCCCCGGCTTGCGGCCCCACCATAGTCATGCCCAGTAGAACCCCGCTGCCCGCTTCGGCCACTACCAGCGCTACGCCACTCTCGCTGGCAATGGTCAGCGCCCTTCCGTTTGCCGCCAGCGGAAAACGCCCCGTATTAACTTCGTAACCTGCCGCTTTGGCGGCTTCCGCGCTTAATCCAACCCAGGCTACTTCCGGGGAAGTGTAGACTACCTGCGGCACGGTCTGGGGCGCGAAAGCTACCTTGCGCCCGGCTAAGGTTTCGGCGGCTACTTTGGCCTGCTTGATAGCGGAAGCTGCCAGCGCGCTCAGCCCGGTGCAGTCGCCCGCTGCCAGGATATGCGGCAGGTTGGTCTGCTGCGCCGCGTTCACGCTGATCGCGCCATTAGAGTCAGATTTTATACCCGCGGCATTCAGGTTTAACTTTGCGCTATTCGGGCGTATTCCCAGCGCTACTACCACCGGCATGGCCGCCTGCCGTTCTCCGTTACCGGTAGAGTAGTATAAAGCCCCCTCTTGCGTTCTAAAACTGTGAGACTTCGACACAATATTGACGCCCAGTTTGCGTAAGCCTGCCTGCACCAGGCGCACCGCTGCCGGGTCAACTTCGGGCAGCAGGCGCTCGCCGGGAGTGAGCAGCGTAACCGTTACGCCCAGGCTTTGAAAGAGACTCGCCAGTTCCAGGGCGATATAATCGTCGCCAATTATGCTCAGGCTATCAGGTAATTCGGTCAGAGTGAGCGCCTCTTGAGGTGTCAGGACGCCTTCGCCAAAGGGCAATTGGGGCAATTCCAGCGGGCTTGCGCCGGTCGCCAGCAGACACTTTTCAAAGGCGAACCGGTGCGAGCCGTATTCTCCCTCGACCCGTAACTCCTTCCCGTTCATGAACCAGCCAGGGCCGTTCACTACTTCGATTTTATGCCCGGCTAACAGGCGCGCTACCCCGCCGCTCAAGCGCTCCACCACGCTCTGCTTCCAGCTTTGCATCTTGCTCCAATCGAAACTGGCCTCGCCACCGGGCAAAATGCCCATCGCCAGGGTGGTTTCATCGTTAAGCTGGCGGAAGCGCCTGGCTGCCGTTACCAGGGCCTTGAGGGGGATGCACCCGCTATAGAGGCAGGTGCCGCCGGGAGGGCCATCGGTAACCAGCGTTACGGACTGGCCTAATTGCGCAGCCCTGATCGCCGCCACATATCCGCCCGGTCCGCCGCCTACTACCAGTACGTTTACCGCCGTCGTCACATCTCCGACTACCATTAGCTCTCTCCACTTTTCAATAAAAACTTTATTGAGTGCAGACCTTCTTTCTGCCTGCTATAACGAGCGTGATGTTTCTTAGTAGAGTATAGCTTTAAAGATTAGACTAATCTATATCAATTTCTAAAGGGTAATCCCAGTCGTCCTTGAATTCTTCCTCTTCGGGTAAAATAAAACCTCTAGCTTTAGCAACAGAGATTGGATTATCGAGCCAATTTTCTAACCAAATTCGAAGATTAGGAGCTAAAACTTCCCAACCTTCTTTATCATCCAGTCCATTACTGGCCCAGCAGAGAATAGACCCTTCTTCAACTCTGCAATCCAAGAGGTAGATGTAATGACATCCACCATAACCGATTGGAAGCAAACTTTTCAGTAATCTATCCCACTTTTGTTTATCACCGTACTTAGCAAAGAAATCTCGTTCTTGCAAGTATGTTTCAACTGCTGTCTGGCCCTCAATGAAACCATCTCGCCAGCCATTCCCAGTCAAACCTAAAATGCCCGGTCCAAACCCACCGTTAGCTACTTCTGTATAAAGTTCTCGTAAAAGCGCCGGTAACTTAAATTCTAGCTTTTGCTCCGCAGATTGTAGTTCATCTTGAGTAACAGGTTTTGGTAGAGGTTTAATTCTCTGTGTAGAGACAATCGGGACGTTAGGCGGCAAATTTAAGAATTGTGCTAGCTCTGTTTCTTTTAGAATAAGATTAGGACTATGTGGGCTTAACACATATTGAAAATAAGGATTGGTTTTATAATATTCTTGAAATCGCTTAACCAATTGAGCCATCGTTTGTTCCAGTGGATTTTTCTGATCACTTTATTTGGTCAGAATAAAAAAGAATTATATACTGTAATCCGATTGCGACCAGTAGCACTTTTTACCGGCTATCAGGAAATAAGACTTTCTGTAGTCTTCCACAGTAGATGAAGCATCAGGCTCGGCATAGGGGCAAAAATCAAGATAAATGATCCCGTCAAAGAAAGCTATATGCAAGCCCTCTGATAGCACCACACAGGTAAACTTGCCCTCATAAAGCTTAAACTCAACGAAGTTCTCTATCTCCAGGGTCACATTAGTCCAGTCATCGTCCTGCTCGCTTTCTCGCAACTGCACTGAAAGCTCTACCGTTATCTGCTTTATGCCGCTTCGGTAGTTTATATTTACGCTTCTAATAACTCCATCGTCACAGTTGTAGTAACGATCAAGAAATTCTTTGAAGTTAGCGGACGTAATCTCGTTCATTTTTACTTCAATAATTCCTCGGCCACCCGCAAGACCTGATCGGTTTTAATGGTGCGCATACAGTAGCCGCCTTTCCAGCAGGTACGGTCGAAGTCCAGCACGCCGCAGGGGCAGCATGGCAGGTCTATTTCGGTGCGAATGACGCGGTGCAGGGCCGGGTCGCCCCAGGGACCGAAAAGGGCTGGGTCGGTTGGGCCAAAAAGGTGAATGCTCGGCACGCCGCTGGAGACTGCAAGGTGCAAGGGACCGCTATCCAGGCCTACTACAAGCTGGCAGCGCTCGAAAAGCGCCGCCAGGCGCCCCCACCATCCGTCAGTATTGAGATGCAGGTGTTCAATCTGGCAGGCTTTAGCAATATTCTTGATGAGAGTCTTTTCTTTCTCGCTACCGGTCAGCACTACCCTGGCGTTATAGCGCTGCGCTATGGCATCGGCCAGAGCCGCGAAGCCTTCGACCGTCCAGAGTTTGATGGTCGCGCCTGTGCCGGGATGAATCGCTACCAGGCGCTCATTTCTGCCGATACCCCATTCTGATAAAAGCAAACGGACATAGCGTTCGTCCTCGGCCGAGGGGTAGAAGTGCAAGCGAGCTTCCGACTCTTCCAGCGGAGTGGAGAGGCCGTAGAGCTCTAAAAAGTAGCGTGCTAATTCGAGGTTCATGGCTGCTCCGTGCTGGCGAGTCTGTCCGAACGGCACAACCGGCAGACCGGGTAGCCCGGCGTTAGTTTCTCCCGGCAGTGCTAGAGAGTGGGTCTGGAAGCGGCGCGCCTCGGGCCAGCGAAAGCCTACCCTTACGGGAATGTCGGCCAGGTAAAGCAGTAGAGCGCCCCACCAGAAGTCATAGCGGAAATTGATGGCGGCGTCATATTCGTGCGCCCGCAGTATTCTTGATTGTTCCAGGGCATATAAATAGGGAGCCAGGAAGTTTTCTTTGGGTTTTCGGCTGAAGCCGGGGAATTCGCACTGAACAATGTGATCTATATGAGGGTTATTCTGTAGGGAGGCTTTGCCCCACGGGCCCACCAGGGCGGTAATTTCAGTATCGGGCAGAGCTTTGCGGAGATAGGCCAGGGCGGGAGTAAGCATCAAAATATCTCCCAGGTGGTCAGGCCGCACCAGTAACAGCTTTTTGGGTGGTTCATTAAAATTGGCGGGACTGGCCCGGTAACGCAAAGTTGGCCGGGCAGCTATCTGCAAATTCCATAATAAGGCCTGCCGTGCCGCATTCTTTACCGCATCTTTAGCTTTCATTATGCTACCCACTACCCTTGCTTATTTCTTCAAGAACTGACTACGCTATTTATGAGGATACCCGGCAGACTCTTACCCATGATGTACTGCCTGCTGTTGATCTTTGCTGATTTATTCCAATTATAATCTAGCGAACGGCGTTATAAAGATAAATCCGATATGAGAGTTTCAATTTGCTCCCAGGCCGCTTCTACGCTAACCGAAGTGATACCCCCTTCAGCTACCGAAAGCGCCTGGTACTCTTTAAGCGGTAAGCCTGCCAGCATCCCTTCCCGCACAGGCGCTACCGTGCGTCCTCTGGAAGTATATGGCCCGTAAGCTATAGGACTGCTTGGCCCAAAAATGGCAACTACCGCTGCGCCACAGGCAACCGCCAGGTGCATAAAGCCGGTATCGTTGCCAACGAAGAGTTTTGCGTGAGTTAAAAGGGCGCCGCTTGCGGCAAAGTCAAACTTTCCGCAGGCATTAATCAACAGAGCGCGTTCAGCGTCGTTTAATGCTTTCTCTGCTGTCCGGCTCAATTCGGCGGCAGCGGCTCGGTCGTTAGCGGCGCCCAGGATAACTACCTGCCAGCCTTTTTGAATGAGACGGGCGGCGATTTCCCCGAAACGTTCAGCGGGCCAGCGCTTGGATAACACTTGCGTATCGGGATTCTGGCCTCCGCCGGGATGAATAACAGCCAGCGGTCGGGCCGGGTCCAGGTTGAGGCTGGCATAAGGGTTGGGTGTGCCTTCGGGTGGATGGTATTCCAGGCGAGGTTGGCGCGGTTTCACTCCCAGCGCCCTGGCTACATCTAAATAAACCTCCGCCTCGTGCTGAAGTTGCGGGCCTTGTGTTGCTCTTACATTCAGGGCGAATCCGCGATAGAGATTATCTACCCCCGCTCTAACCGGTATACCGGCCAACCAGGGCAAAAGGTTCAGGCGGGGCGAACGATCCAGCACCAGGGCGGCGGCATATTTCTCCCGCCTCAGGCGGCGGGCTAATTGCCAGTACTTGCGCCAATTTAAGACCGAACCATCTACCCCGGTAGGAATAAGCCGCGCCAGGTGAGGATTACCCGGCAGGGGCGGACGCGCCCAGCGGCTGACTACAAACTCCAGCGAGAGGTCTGGCCGGGCTTCCGCAATCGCTCCAATGGTGGCGGTAGCTAACAGCACATCACCCAGGCAGCAGGGCTTGATCAGCGCTACCCGGGAGTTGAGCGGTAAGTCTGCCAGTTGCGGCACAGCCTTACCCCGCAGGCGGCGAGGTAAATCAAAAGCTATGCTCAACAGGTGACAGGCCAGGGTGATAGTTTTTTCGCGCCAGATTTCCAGGCGCTTGCGGCCTTCGGAACCTCCTCCGCTGTGGGCCGGTTGCAGCACCACCGGTCTTTGTGAAGATGCGCCAGGAACTTCAGGCATCAGGGTTTCGGCTCACCTATCACCGGGCCCATGGCAAAAGTCATTTCGCCACGCGCCGCTACCTGCCCATCTACCGTAGCTGTCCCGTTTGCCTTGGCAATCACACCCCTGGTCTGGGTAATTTCTACCTCCAGGCGCAGCAAGTCTCCCGGCACTACCTGTCGTTTAAAGCGCACATTATCCATGCCGCCATAGAAGCCGAGCCGCCCCTTGTTCTCTTCCATACCGAGTAGCGCCACTGCGGCTACCTGGGCCAGGGCTTCCATAATCAAGACACCGGGCATCACCGGGTAGCCCGGAAAATGGCCCTGGAAATACCATTCGTTGACCGAAACACTTTTGATACCAACCGCGTGTTTGCCGTACTCTACTTCTACAATCTTATCCACCAGCAAAAAAGGAAAGCGATGCGGTATGATGGCCTGGATCTGGGTGCTGTTTAGCTCCATTAAAGCTTATCTCCTGATTATGTAGAAATTGTACCTGTATACGATTTTAATCAAAATAATATTTGGGAAAAACACTTTTCCCAAATATTACCTGCCGGTCCCAAATTAAGTTTTTAGAGGATATAGCGGCTGTAATCCTCATCTTCTACCAGGTCGCCAACCCTGTCCATGACATATTTACTGTCAACGGTTACGGTCTGGCCGGCATGATCAGTGGCGCTGAAAGAAATGTCTTCCAGCACACGCTCCATTATAGTATGAAGGCGGCGCGCTCCGATATCTTCGGTCTTTTCGTTGACTTCGGCGGCAATCCGCGAAATTTCATCCAGCCCGCTATCGTCAAAGACCAGGCTAACCTTCTCAGTTCCTAAAAGCGCGATGTACTGCTTGGTAAGAGCGTTTTCCGGTTTAATCAAGATTTCTTTCAAATCTTCCTGTTCCAGGCTATCCAGTTCAACCCGTAAAGGAAAACGGCCCTGCAATTCGGGTATTAGATCGGAAGGTTTGGCATTGTGGAAAGCGCCCGCGGCGATGAAGAGAATATGATCGGTTTTGACCGGGCCGTAGCGAGTCATAACGGTTGAACCTTCTACAATCGGCAGCAGGTCCCGCTGTACTCCCTCGCCCGAAACGTCCGGGCCGGACTCATTACCGTTGCCTACGATTTTGTCTATCTCGTCCAGAAAGACTACGCCCAGTTGTTCAGTGCGCTGTACTGAAGCGTCTACCACGCCATCGAAATCTATCAGTTTATTAGCTTCTTCATTGGTCAGAATGCGGCGCGCTTCCTTGACCGATACCCGGCGCGAACGGTGGCGGGTAATCGTTCCCAGGTTATCCATGAAGTCCTGGAAGTTATCGCCCGAATCATCGGTGTTGAGCCCGGCCATGAATTCAAGCATACCGGTAAAAGGCTCTTCGGCATCCAGGTCTATTTCGATAGTATGCTCTTCCAGCTTATTCTGGCGCAGCATGGCCGCCACGCGGCGGCGGCGGCGCTCCAACAGGCGCTGTTCTTCGGCTGAAAGGCTTTCATGCCCGTCTTCTTCGGCGTGAATTTCGAGCACGGGCGGCTCGTCCGGGGTTTTATTTTCTACCGTTTCGCCCGCCCCATCCAGGGCTGCGTGGGCCAGTTTTCGCTTGCTCTTGTCCTTGTAATAAAGCTGCTGCACCAGGTAGCCAACCAGTTTTTCGTTGGCAGCACCCTCAGCCTGGGGCCGGACCTCGCGCAGCTTTTCCTCGTGGACCATTGTAATACTGACTTCTACCAGGTCGCGTACAATTGAATCAACATCCCGGCCCACGTAACCAACTTCGGTAAACTTGGTGGCTTCTACTTTAATGAAAGGCGCGTCAATCAGGCGAGCCATACGCCGGGCGATTTCGGTTTTGCCGACACCCGTTGGGCCGATCATCATGATATTTTTGGGCGCAATCTCATTACGCATTTCATCGCTCAACTGCTGGCGGCGGTAACGGTTACGCAGAGCGATGGCAACGGCTCGTTTTGCTTCTGTTTGTCCGATAATGAATTTATCCAGCTCGGCCACAATCTGGGGCGGGGTCAGGTTTGCCAGGACCGGTGTAATTTGGTCGTCCTGTCCCTCTCTTTTGCGACGGCCTGGCCGGCCTTGCCTATCCATAGTTTTCAACTCTCGACGTCTACTTCCTCAATATGCCAGTCATTCTGGCAACTCCCTTGAATGGTTAATCCTATTTTCAATACATAACTATTTAAGTTATTATACACTAAATAAAAGAGTGGTACATGGAAAGTAATTTGAGCGCTCCTGAACCGTTGTTGTGTTGTTTTTAACTGTCTCTCCGGCCCTTTGTAAGAAAAACCTTTATAAAGAAATAAGCTTAAACAGTTAACATAAATAAAAAAGAATTCTCCTGATTTTTCGTAATGTTGCAGTGCACAGCTTACAAGCTCCACAATCCGGTGATATCCGCCTTCAAAAGGATGGTTACAGGTATGAGGATATAGCTTTAACAGGTACTACAAATAGTACTATTTACCATCTTTTTACAAGTTCCGCCTGGTTACAGGCAGCTAATTTAAGCTCAGTTCCGCGTTTATTTTAATCTCACCTCTTCTTTGTTAGTACTACTTTTTAATTGGGATTAATTTCCCTTATCAAAATGAGTACTTTCTTGCTAGAAAAAAAACTAACGTAATCTAACATGCCCTGTTAGAATTATTACTAGAAACTATTTATACGCAAAAGGCCCTTGCTGAGATAGTTCTAGCTTACATCACAGCCACGTCATTAATTTGGTTTAATCTTTCTTCGAAAGGACCTAACGAAATGCAACCGCACAAGAGAAAGCTATCTCTGCGCCTGATTGGGGCACTCAGTGCTCTACTGATGGTCGCAATGGTGGCAGTGCCCATCATAGCACTCGCCAGTAACGCTAATCGCGTTTTCTACATGCCCGATCAGTCAACTTTCAGCCCTTCCAGCGCCTGGGGTGGCGACATTCCTGAAGGCGGTGGGAATGGTATCAACAAATTAACTCTAACCGGCGATACTTCCGCCTACTGGGTTACTTTTGTAGTTCGCAATAACAATGAAAGCGGCCGGACCGGCACCACTTTCTTTGAAACCCGCAAGGGCCCGGGTAACGTAGACCTGTCCCCGTATGTCCAACTGTCGGCCACTTCCGATTTCAGTGGCGCTTCAAACACCGTGGTTATTCCTTTCAATGGCACGAATGACTCACCGCTTTATGTACGTGCCTATGTACCGGCCTGTCCTTCGGATGGTAGTTTCCGTATCCAGGCGCATCCGGGTGGAACCACCAACCAGGGTAATGGGCCTGGCGTTGTAGTTAATATTGATTGCAGCAAAATAGCTACTCCGACACCGACTTCGACTCCGGTGCCGCCAACTTCGACTCCTAAGGCTCCTGCTACCGCGACCCCGGTGCCGCCGACCGCGACCCCGGTACCACCGACCGCGACCCCGGTGCCGCCGACTGCCACCCCGGTACCGCCGACTGCCACCCCGGTACCGCCGACTGCCACTCCCACCCCGGCGCCGACCGCTACTCCGACTCCGGAGCCGCCGACACCGACACCGACTCCGACCGTTTGCTACGATTATAACTATAATCCGATACCCTGCCCATAAACCTGTCAGGGTAGTTGAGTAAGGTTACTTCAACCGGGATAGAGATCTCTATCCCGGTTGTCCCTTTAACTGAAGTATGTAATTCCGAATGTAAGTTTTAAAAATGAGTTTGACAGTAGATCAAGAACAAACTGTAGAAAGTAGCTACCAGGAATCCGGTCAACCTGTGCATCAATCCGGTCCTGCCTCTGTGAGTAATTTTTTTCTGAAAACCTGGCCTTTACTGGTTCTTAGCCTGGTTACTTTGCTGGCCAGGCTGCTAACAGCCCCCGGTATTATTGAGTCCAGAGATGGTCTTTTCTTTACGCGCGGGCTTGATCGCTACTCCGTGCTGGAAATGCGCCCGCACTGGCCGGGTTATCCGGTCTACATCTGGGCCGGTTACTTCTTCAAGCTTTTCACAGATAATAACGCCCAGGCTTTGCACCTTGTAGCGATATTTGCTTCAACTTTAACCCTCTGGCCGGTAGCCGGTTTAGCGGCAGGTTGGCGGCGTTACGTCACGCCTGACCCTTCCGAGGCCGAAGTGCGCCTGGCCGGTTTTGCGGCGGCAGCCCTCTGGGCCCTCGTTCCGCTCTCCTGGCAGGGTGGTACCGAGATATTTAGCGACCCGCTGGCTATGCTACTTGCCGTGACTATGCTCTGGTTGTGCTGGCAGGCGGTTACAAAGAGTACCGGAGTCACAGCTTATTTAGCTGTAGCAGCAGTTTTGGCCGGGTTGACGCTGGGAGTGCGGCTTTCTTACGTAGCTTTGTTACTGCCCCTTTTCTTCGCCACCTGGCTCAATCGCAAGCAAAACGGCAAGTTAAACTTCAAGCTCTTATGGATAACCGGCATAAGCTTTTTCTTTTCCATTGGCATGTGGCTGGACTGGCAATTTATTCAGGAAGGCAGCAAATTTATCGAAGCAGGTACCCGTCACCTGGCAGGCCATTATAGCGAATGGGGCGGTAGTATTACCACAGATCATAATGAGCTGACCCGACCGGTTCGGTTTTTTGAAACTGGCCTGGTATATGGCCTGGGCGGTTGGTGGACCGATACCCCCTGGCAGCGCCTGCCGCTTACTTTAATGCTGCTCGTACTTCTTGTGGCGAGCGGTATCAGGCTGGTTACTGCCCGGTATTCCCTTTATGATTTGCCGCTGTTCCGGCGAAATTCTCCTGCCGGGCAACCTGTCAAAAGCGCAAGCTTGCTAAAAGCTCTATGTTCTACTTCGCGCTTACCGCTGGTTTTAAGCTTACTCTGGAGCGTACCTTATTTCTTCTGGATTTTACTGGGGAACGATGTTGACCTGGCGCGTTACTGTTTCCCCCTGGTAGCTATCGCCTGTATCTGGATAGGAATGGGCCTGCCGCGTGGTAAAAAACTGGCTACAGTCACCCTGCTTGTGCTACTGATTGCAGAGGCTGTGGTAAGCGTACCGCTCGGCATCGAGCACCATACCAGTTTGCCCATTACTCATCGCCTGGCGAATTATATGAATCAGTACCTTGACCCGGCAACCTCAACCGTAGTTGTAGGCGACGCACTCTCTCCCCTGATGTTTTTTACGGAAGAGAATGCCCCGAAGATTCCCAGCGAACGGGTGCTTGATGTAAATATGACCGGCGAGGTAGCGAAACTGGAAGCCCAGGGTAAAACTGTCTATGGTACCTACTTACCCAATACCGCGCCGCAAGGCTGGCAACCGGTGATCCGGCTTTGCCGCAGTCGCTTTATGGAGTCGCGCGGGCCGCTGGAAGTCTGGCTCTACAGGCACGCTCCGGGGGCAGCGCCTGCGCCTCTTCCCGGCTGTTACTAAACTGGCTTGATAGTCTCAAAACCGGCAAATCGCAATTGGCAGGCTGGAAGGAATAGTAGTATGAGCATTAACCTGGTTGAAAGTACGAATACCGCGGTAACCCCCGGTTATAAGCTGTATAAAATTAACTGGAAGCGCTGGGCCATTCGGCTTGCCGGTACTCTCTTACTCTTCTTTTGCCTCTGGAAGTTACACCTCAACCTGGCTCAGATTGAAAAGGAGTTATTGCAGGCGGCTCCCCTGCCGTTGCTTGCAGCCGTATTACTCATTTTTCCAATTATAGCCTTAAAAACTTACCGCTGGCAGATTATTCTAAATTCGCTGCACATTAACCTGCCCTTTAAACCGGCCTGCCGCCTCTATGCCCTGGGATTGTCACTCGGTAGCTTTACTCCCGGCCAGTT
Organism: Chloroflexia bacterium; assembly: GCA_036261665.1. Taxonomy (GTDB): domain Bacteria; phylum Chloroflexota; class Chloroflexia; order Chloroheliales; family Chloroheliaceae; genus 54-19. Next base: position 21,008 of record DATAKM010000137.1, on the reverse strand, counting down.
AGGGGACGCTGTGAAAGCCTGGAAGTTGCAGGCTCTTGGCTATTCGTTGGGGGCGGGGTTATTGACGGTGGTCTTAGACCGGCTTTTTGATATAGCGCTTCTGCTGGTGCTGGCGATTGCCGGGCTGTTTATGCTCGGGGCCGGGTTTGAAAATCAGTTGCCGGGCCTCCTGCTTATGTTGTTCGGTACAGTGGCAGGCCTGGTTGTCCTGCTGGTACCGTCTTTCAGAGAGCGCCTGACTTTCCTGGCTATTCGAGTGGCCCGGCGTAAAAAAGGGGAAGTAGCCGAAAAAGGGCAGCTTGCTAATGTGCAACTGGCTTTTGTGCAGCCTCTACTCATAACCGTGGGGACTTCCGCCCTGGCGGTTATGCGCTGCTGGTTGCTTGCCAGCGCTATTGGCCTTTCACTTAATCTGCCAGAAGCGGTAGCCGTAAGCAGCCTGGCAACCGCTGCCGGGCTTTTACCCTTCTCGGTCAGCGGTATTGGCACCCGCGACCTTGCCCTGATTGCTATTCTGGGCAGTCTATCTTACAGCCCCGAAAGCGCTGTTAGCCTCTCCGTTCTTTTGCTCTTACTTAACCTGGTAAACCTGGTCGTAGGTTACGCTCTTTTCAAGGGAATTAAAGAGCAGTAATCTATTTCATTTCTGACTTCTCTTGCTTCCTGAAGCTTAAAGCTACCTGTAGTGTTTTCTTCGCCCTGATTTTTGCTACAGTTTCTGCGCGCACTACAAGCCGGTTAATCTTCTTGAATAGTAAAACAAAGCTGCCAATGTGTCCATTATCCTGAGCTATTTGGTTGTTAGCTGTAAAGTCTGTCCCCTTAAAAAGGGGCAACTAGATAGCGACCAAAAACAATAATCACCGCTAGCACCAGCAGCACCAGGCTGCTACTGATCCGATTGTATTCGTTGCGCTGGGCGTGAAATATAGCTGCCGCCAGCATGGTTACTACCAGTCCTACTGCTGCCAGGGGAGTTAGCCAGCTATCTATCCCTAAAGCGGCAGGCAAGATCAGGCCAAATGCTCCCAGTAGCTCGACCGCGCCTATAAACCGTACCATCCAGACTGGTACAACTTTCACCCACAGCATGCGTTGGGATAGCCAATCGAGGGGACGGGTTAACTTTAAGAAACCGGCCAGCAAAAAAACCAGGGCCACTAAAACCTGCAAAACCCACAAAGCAATATTCATATAAGCTCTCTTCTAGTCTCTCTTTTTATCCACTATACAGTTGTAGTTTAGACAACAGTTGTTACTTAACCCTATTTTTATACTAAAACTCGATAAAATCAATGAGCAAAATCAAAAATATGTTGTTTAGGCAACAGCCGAGCTAAAATGTTGCTTAACTCCGACAGGTGTTGTCTAAACAACAAATGATAAGTAAAATAAAAGCAGATATACAAAAAGTCTAGCCAGAAAGAAAGCTAGAAAGAAAACCGCAAAGAAAACCAGGAAGAAACAGGAGGTAGCCAGATGGCGGCAGGTGCCAGAATATTGAGGAAAGAAAAAAGCCCACCACTACCTGATAGCCTTCGCATGACCTTAATTGGTCGCTCCACGCAAGTTAGCGCAAGCTCATCGCCAAAAGAGCCTGACCCCCGTGTTCTGCGCACCCGGCAACTACTGGTGCAGGCTTTTATAGCGCTGCTTTCAGAAAAGGGTTTTCAGTCTCTGACAGTGCAGGATATTGCGGAACGCGCTACGGTTAACCGTGCTACTTTTTACGCTCATTTTGAGGATAAGTACGCCTTACTAAACTCTACTATCCGAGAGCACTTTCAACAGTTGCTCAACAGCCGTATTTCAGCCAGTTGCGAAATAAATCAGGAAAATTTTAAGTCTTTTATCCTGGCTGCTTTTGAATTTCTGGAACAATTTCACGGCAAATGTGCCAGGCGTACCGGGCAGTTTGAACCGCTTATAGAGGCCCAGGTACAGGTTCTGCTTTGTGAGTTTTTGTTGACCTGGTTCAAGCAGCCAAATTCGGCAAAGCTGATCCGTACTGAAGACCTGGAAATCGCCGCTACTACCATCAGTTGGGCTATTTTTGGAGCGGCCCTGGAATGGGCGCGAGGCGATAAACGCGTTTCGGCAGAAGAGACTGCCGGTAAAGTTCTCGTTCTGGTTAGCAGGGGTTTGAGGTTGCGCTAGTTTTTCTGTAACATCCGTACTTACTATCATTACCACTGAGACAGCACAGAGGAGGTTTGAGCATGAATCTGGAAGCGGAGCATTTTCTGAAAGCTGGAAACACGCTGGGTGAAGGGCCGGTCTGGAGTGTTCAGGAGCGGGCGCTTTACTGGGTGGATATACTTAACGATTGTTTCAAGCGCTTTTATACCGAGACGGGTAAGTTTGAGGTTATAGAGACTGGCGTAAGAGTCGGCACCCTGGCTTTTAGAGCCAGCGGCGGTTTAATCCTGGCTACCAGTAAGGGGATAGCCTTCTGGGATGCCATGCGCGGGCAGCTTGATTTCCGCATTGACCCGGAGAACGGCAATCTCGATATGCGATTCAATGACGGCAAAGTAGACCCGCAGGGTCGTTTCTGGGCCGGGTCTATGTACTATGAGCCTGAAGTTGGTAAAAGGGAAGGTTCGCTCTACCGCTTCGATCCTGATGGGTCTTTACATAAGATGGAGACTCACCTGGCTATCCCAAACGGTATTGCCTGGAGCGCCGACAACAAAACCATGTACCATACCGACTCGCTGCGCCATGCGATTTACGCTTACGATTTTGACCCGGCTACCGGTAATATTGAAAACAAGCGCATCTTCATTGATACCTCTGAGGAGCCCGGCGTCCCTGACGGCATGACTATGGATTGCGAAGGCTGTCTCTGGAGCGCCCGCTGGGGGGCCTGGAAGGTAGTGCGCTATGATCCGAAAGGCAAGAAGATTTTAGAAATCAGCTTGCCGGTGGAACAGCCTACCAGTTGTATCTTTGGCGGAGAGAATATGGACGAGTTGTTTATAACTACCGCCCGCGAGCATTTTACGGAAGAACAGGCTCGCCAGCAGCCTCTGGCCGGTGATATTTTCGTGGTACGCCCGGGTATCCAGGGTATGCAAGAGCCAATGTTCGCCGGGTAGGGTCTACAACCTATTTCTTATAATACTTCTGCTCGATCTCGCTGACCTGCGCGATATTGGCCTCTTCTTCGGGCAGGGCCTTCTCGCTGAACCAGCTATCCAGTATTTCTTTAGCCACGGCTTCGGGGGTAGCGCGAAGACTCATCACCAGCACATTGGCATCGTTCCACCAGCGCGCTCCCCTGGCGGTCTGCGCATCGTGACAGAGGGCGGCCCGGATACCGGGTACTTTATTAGCGGCTATGCTGGCTCCCGTGCCGGTCCAGCAAAAAAGTACTCCCTGCTCAGTCTCACCCTGGGCCACGCTTTCGGCCAGTTGCTGCGAAACCCGCGCCCAGGCTTCTTGCTCACCGGCCAGGGGGCCAAAAAGTTTCAACTGGTGCCCGCGCTTTTCCAGTTCCGCTACTACCGCGTCTGTCAAATAAGTTTTTTCATCACTGCCGACTGCTATTTTCATTTTTTATTTCTAATTCTAATTCCCCGGGAACGCTCTGGTAGCCTTCCTGCCATAACTCCTCGAAACGTTCTTCACCCGTTCCTTCCCTGGCGCACTCCAGCAGCCTCTCATAGGTGGGCTTTGCCAGCGGCCAGAGGGGCGTACCGATAGTTTCTCGAATTGCCCTGGCCGTACCCAGCAACTTTACGGCCTCTTCTGGCTGGCGCATGGCCAGGGCTAAAGAGGCTTTACTTTCCAGGCAAATAGCAATATTCAACTTTTCATCCATCTGCCGGCTTAATTGCAAGCTTTCATTAAAAAGTGAGAGGGCTTTTTCGTAAGCTTCTTCGCGCAGCGCCACTTCCGCCATCAGGCGCAAGGCCCTGGCAATCCCCGGGCGCGCGGCCCGTTCCCGGTGCAGCGCCAGGCCTTCCTGTAAGCGTTCTTTGGCCAGCGGCAGATTGTTTTGCCACAGGGCCAGTTCTGCCTGGGAGATCAGGCTGTTGGCTATTTGCAGCTTGATACCCAGTTTGCGGTACAACGGCAGGCTCTGTTCGAAAAGGCTCCTGGCAGTTTCAAGATCAGCCCGAGCCATGGCCAGGTTCCCCAGTTCCTCTATTTGTTCCGCGATACCCCACTGGTCCCCACTCTGCCGGAAAACTGCCAGGCTTTGTTCAAAAAGGCTTCGAGCAGAATCAAACTGACCCAGGTCAAATGCCACCAGGCCCTGCCGGTGGAAAGAGACAGCAATCCCCCACTGGTTGCCCTGCTGCTGGAACAGGGACATACATTCCCGGAAGCGCGCGCTGGCCTGTATGTAATTTCCCTGCACCCGGTCTCCCTGGCCCAGTCTTAAACTGGCTTTGCCGATGTAACCGTGATTTTCGATCAGGGTAGCCAGGTCATAGCTTTGCTGGTAGTAAATCCTGGCTTGCGAATAGCCGCCCTGGTCCCAGGCGATTTCGCCCAGGTCACACAGGATATGGGCCGCTCTTTCCAGGTCATTAAGCTGGCGAGCCAGTACTAAACTCTCCTTCAATAAAGTGTCGGCGCGTTGAAAATCGCCCTGGTCCCGCGCTAATTCACCCAGGCGGTTGAGCGTTTCGGTTATATTGCGGGTATCGTTCAGCTTGCGCGAGAGGGCCAGGCTTTTCTCGTAGTAAAGAGTCGCCTGTGAAAAATCAGCCTGCATCATCATCAAGGTTGCGGCCCACTGGTAAGCTCGCGCTAAGGCCTGCTTATTCTGAGGCTCTGGCTGAAGTTCGGTATTGTTGAGAGCGGCTTCTAACCAGCCGCGCCCTTCGCTATTATGTCCGCGCACGTACCAGAACCAGCCCAGCGCCCCGCTCAGGTGAATTATTCCCTCTAAATTTCCGCTCTTTTTGGCCCAATCGAGGGCCGTACGGAAATTATCGTGTTCACGATCCAGGCGTTCCAACCAGGCCAATTGCTGCGCTCCATTGCCGTTAGTGTAGGCATCTTCGGCCAGCGACAGGAAATAACTGAAATGTTTTTGATGTTGCTGTTCCTGTTCAGGACTTTCTACCAGCCGGCCAAAGGCGTAATGCCGGATAGTTTCAAGATAGCGGTAGCGCAGGCGACTATCCCGCTCTTCCTCTACCAGCACCAGCGATTTATTAACCAGTTGCGAAAGGACATCAACCACCTCTATCGGGCTGAGTAGTTCGTCGCTGCCTACCTCTTCGGCGGCTTCGAGGGTAAATCCACCCAGAAATACCGCCAGCCTTCGGAAAAGGAGGCGTTCCTGCTCATTCAGTAAGTTATAGCTCCACTCTATCAGGTTGCTTAAAGTCTGCTGGCGAGGTTGTTCGGCCCGGTTTCCGGCTGACTTCAGCAGGCCAAAACGGTCAGCCAGGCGCTTGTTAATTTGCTCGATAGTTAACATCTGGGTACGGGCCGCCGCCAGTTCAATCGCCAGGGGTATGCCATCCAGTTTTTCACATAACTCTACTAACACTGTGGCATTTTGAGCGGTAACTGCAAAATTCGGATTGACTACTTCCGCTCGCTCAATAAAGAGCCGAATAGCATCGTACTCGGCTAAACACTTCACTTCCGGCAGGTGCTTGAGGTTGGGTAGAGCCAGGGCCGGTATACGATAGACTCGTTCGCCCGTCAGGCGCAGGGCTTCTCTGCTGGTAGCCAGGACCTGCAAACCGGGGCAACTTCTCAATAGAATACTTACTACATGTGCACAGTCGTCTATAAGGTGTTCGCAGTTATCCAGTACCAGCAATAATTGCCTGTTTTTAAGACTGTTGGTGAGAGTAGTAAGCAGAGGCCGGTTAGATTGCTCATTTACCCCGAGCGCTTCGGCAATATATTGAGAAATAAAGGCTGGATTGGTGACGGAGGCAAGTTCTACCAGCCAGACCCCTCCCTTGAAGTCCCCTAAAAGAGTGGATGCAACTTCGAGCGCCAGGCGAGTTTTGCCGCTACCGCCCGTTCCGGTCAAGGTCACCAGGCGCGCCCGGTTCTTGCCGCCAGGTGGAATTAACCATTCTTTGATTTCAGCCATTTCGCGTTTGCGGCCCACAAAACTGGTCAGGGCAGTCGGCAGGTTGCATAGAATAGGGGTAATGTCTGGAAAGCTTTCTCGCCCGGTATCACTATCCTCATCCGACCTGTTAGACTGGTGGGAGAGGCTTAGCGGGAAAGCTGTGGAAGCGCTTTCGCTCTCTTCCAGGCGGTTAAGCGGGGGGGCCAGCCATTCTTCTGGGGTAAATGGAGGGCAATTCATCAGTAAGAGGAGTTCCTGGGCTTCGTCCTGGGTTAAGATCGAAGACCATTTTGCCAGCGCTTTAACTACCTGTTTTACTTCCGGGATAGTCAGAAGGGCAGTGCTGTTTGGACTAAGCTTGCGACTGAGTACCTTTGGGTGCAACCCCAATTCTTCAGCTAGCTCAATTTGAGAGTTGCGGCTGAGCCGCATATAGGCCTGAATTTTTTCCCGGAAAAGTTGAAGATTCCTGCTGCCCTCGATTATTCCCTGTGATAACCCCGTAACCAGACTGTCGGTATGAACCTGTGCCATTATTTTCCTGCTTACTGAAAATTAGCCTACAAAAGCCTTCCAACCGGGTTTAGGATGACGCAAGCCTGATCTTTGATTGTAAATGGTAGATTTGAACCGGCGCTTGAATAAGATGAATTTAAGGTATTTGCTTAATCATACTAAATGAAAACGGGTTGGGCAAGCTCTAAAGCGCACTTAAGCTCAAAACTGGGCGATTTAAGGTTACTTTTGGGTTACCTCGTGGTAGATATTGGTATGAAGCCTTTCACTTTAGCCGGTTTAACGTTTGGCTATACTGATATCAGCTTCCTGAAACTACCTTAAGGTTGATACGGAAATAGTAAATTGATTATTAGTGAAAAAGGAGGTATGGCCTAGCGGAAAAATAAGGTCAAGCTTTCAAATGGGTAGGCTTCGGGCGCCCTCCGAAGCCTACCGGTCTGGTTAGTGCCCTCCAGGGACAGGTTTTATCCCTAAAAGCCCCTCTATTGTATCAACTGTAACCTCTTCCAGTGATTTTACGATTAAGCTCGCTCCCACCTTCTCATAAATCGTTCTATCCCTTTCGTCCGTTACGGCAATAACAGCCATTTCCGCCCGGTGTGCCGCTTCAATTCCCAGGATGCCATCTTCTATCACCAGGCAATTTGTTGCCGGGAGTCCCAGTTTTTGAGCAGCAGCCAGGAAAACTTCCGGGTGCGGTTTAGTATTGGCGGTATCGCCTGCGATTACTTCAGCCTCGATATAGTTGCGCAGGATGGGGTTTAAGCTATAAGCCAGTTCCAGGTTCTTGCGAGGTGTGCCGCTACCGATAGCCTGTTTAAACCCGGCGGTGTGCAAGGCTTTCAACAAATTTTCTACGCCCGGTTTTATGGCGATGCCCAGTCTTTCCGACTCTTCCCGGAACATCGCATCTTTACGATCCCCTAATTCAGCTAATTCTGCCTCCGGGATAGTGTTAAAGTACTTTTTTAGAATCACCTCACTTGGTTTACCCGCAGTTGCCAGAAATTCCTCTTCGCTAAAAGTATAACCGTATCCCTCCATAAAGCGCTGCCAGGCGCTGAAGTGCACCGGCATAGTGTCTACTATCGTACCGTCAAAATCCCAGATTACTCCGAAATTACTATTTTTGATCCTGTCTTTAGCTTCCATAATTTTAGCGGCTCTGATTACCTGCCTGAAAGACCCCTTTCTTTGGCTATGCTTCTTTTATAAAAGGCTTAACTGATAACGCTATTCTGACAACAGCGCCCTGCCTAAGTATACCTGATTAATGCTTGAATGAATTTAACCGGAGTAACCTGATAATAGAGTCTCGATCTATTGCTTTCCTCATAACAAGAGTATATTTACCAGAACTTCACCTGTTTTTACATAGATCTTTACACCTGTATTTTAATGTGAAGTAAAAGGGGTCAAAAAAAGCAAAGATTTTGGTATAGTGGCGAAAGTATTAAGTAGATGAATACCAACAGTGAGAGTGAGTACTACGACACTCATAAGCTTGAGATTCTGGCGAATAGTGAAAATATCGTGGAAGCCCTGAAACAGACCGGAACTCTGCTTCACTCTTTCGCACAGCCTCTAACTATCATCCTGAATCTCGCTGAGCTGAACATCATCTCCGCTAACTCTGAAGATGAGAAACTGACCGATTTTCAGACGATCTATGCGCAAGGACAGGCATTAAAGGATACTGTAGAGAAGCTGCGACTGCTCCTTCATCATACTCTGGACGGAAATTAAAATATTTGGTCGTTTGCTTCTCCCGGATGGGGTTTAGCCTCCTGCCTGCTTAAGCACATCTTTGGCCTGCTGATTGTTAGGGTCGAGTTGCAAAGCTTTGTTAGCGGCGTCTTTGGCTTTGGCCAGGTCTTTTAACTGGAGGTATGCCCCTGCCAGGTTACTATAATAGACCGAATTGTTGGCGTTGTACTGAATAGCCTTGGTATAGAAATTAACTGCGTCCTGGTAGCGGTTCTGGCTATAAGCGATATTGCCCAGGCCATTGTAAGCGCTGGCATTTTTATCGTTAAGTTCCAGGGCCTTTTTGAAAGCAGCGTCCGCTTCCGCATAGCGCTGCACCTGGTAATAGGCGTTACCCAGCGAAGCGTGGTAATTGGAGACATTCGGCGCAAGCGCAATCGCTTTCTGGAACTGCGCAATCGCCTTGTCATACTGTTTGCGGTCCAGGTAAACCAGGCCCAGGTCGCGCACCGTTACCGCCTGGTTGGGATTAATTTTAAGGGCCTGATTAAGGGCCATCTCCGCCTCGTCGAGATTGTAGTTCAGATATAGGGCATATCCGAGATCGCCTATAAAGACGGCGTTATTTGGGTCAAGGTTGGCGGCATTGCGCAGTTCATCAATCGCCTGCTGGTACTTATTCAGTTCGATATAAGTCAGGCCGGCGCTGTCATGGTAAGTGGCGTTCTTGTTATCCAGGCTAACAGCCTGTAGATATTTGGCCAGGGCTTCATCATATTTACCGGCATCGTAGAGGCTATCACCCTCTTTAGCGAGGTTGGCGGCCTGGGTAGCCGGGGCCGCCGTAGCGGTTGGCCTGGGTGAGGGGGTGGGGCGCGGAGTGGCTGTGGCAGTAGGTTCGGGCGTGGCGGTAGGCGCGGTGGTAGCGGTGGGCTCGGCTGTGGCCGTGGGCGCAGGGGTACTGGTGGCGGTAGGCTGCGGCGTGGCGGTCGCGGCGATGACCGGGATATCCGGCTTTTTATTAAAGACCACTACAAACAGCACTATGGCTACCACGGCTATGGCTACCAGGGCCGTACCAACAATCCACCAGATCGCACTGTTATTATTTTTGGGCGGAGCAGGTGGCAGGGGCGGTTGCCCGCCATAGTAATTCGGCTGGTTATTATACTGAGTCCCTGGGGTTGCCGGGTAGGTCGGAGCGTAGCCCTGCACCGGGTTGGGCTGGTAGTAAGGCTGCGGCGCCGGCGGGTAGCCCTGAACGGCGGGCGGCGGGTAATTCGGCGCAGGTGGCGCGTATTCAGGCTGGTTGTAGACCGGGGGTTGCCCGAGCGGCCCTACCGGCTGAGTGACTGCCGAAGGGGGCTGAAATGCAGGGTCGTAGGTGGCGTAGGGTGGTTCTGCATAAACGGTAGGCTCGGCGGGCTGGTAAGCTGCGGGCAGGCCAGTCACTTCCAGTATAGTTGAGCCGATCTGAATTTGATCGCTGTTCTGGAGCGGTGTGGGGGCGAGTATGCGCTGCCCGTTGACAAATACACCATTAGCCGAGTTGTTATCAATCAGTAGCGGAACCTGACTGCTTGCCTCAAAATGAAATGAAGCGTGATGGCGTGAAGCCCGGCTATCAAGCAAGTTTATATCATTATCTTTATCGCGCCCGATGGTCCAATCCGGCTTAACCGGAACAATCCTAAAAATTTCTCCGGTATGCTCACCGGAGCGAACGATTAGTTCCATAACTTGCTCCACTTAGTTCAGGTACTGCCAGCCTATGCAAGGGAATCAGTAATTCTATTATATCCAGTATTACAAATTACAACGCATTTAACAATAAGAAAATTAGCAGATACCGGGTCAATTTTAGAGCGAGATTAAGCTTTCTGGAACGAAAATTCGATTTGAAAGCGGCAAACACTTGCGCCAAAAGAACTCTTGTGCTACCATCATTTTATGTTAAGGTAGCCAAGCGGAAGACATTTTAAGAGGGTTTTCAGGAGGCGATGTATGCGCTACACCCGCGATGGACGCCTGGTGTTAAGCGACTCTATGATGAAAATATACCAGGATTGCGGCGCGCGCTTCTGGTTTAATTATCTGGAAAACCCCGAGCCTGAACTTCAGTCCCGCGTACCGGCCCTCGAATTCGGTACAGTTCTCCACTCCATGTTCTATGATTTCTTCAAACGTAAGAATCCCGATGCCAAAATGTATGAGTCGGCCACCAGTTACGCCAATGTCTTTCGAGGGCGCTGGTTCAATATTGATAGCCAGCCTAAAACCGACCGGGGCCGCCGCAAACCGCCTATGCTGTGGCGTTCGCCTGATGAGAAAGAAAAGTTGCTTGGCGCGGGTTATAAAGTTTGCTACGATTTCTACCAGCGTAATATTGAAGTCCCGCTCTCACATGTCCTGGTGGAAGCTTACTTTATCGTAAATATCACCAATGAGCAGAACGGGCGCGGCTATGCTTTGCAGGGTTATATAGATCGCCTGGAGCTAAAAGAGAGTAAGCAACCAAGCAGTTTTCGGGCGGATGACCTGGGCAAAGCCATTCAGGATAGCCGCCAGGCTTTCTTGCTGGGCGAGGAAGGGGCCGGACACCTGCTGGTCGTGGATTACAAGTCCGGCTTTAAACCAATCGCCGCGGCGGCTTTGCAACTGGATACCCAGTTCAGTTGCTACGACCTGGCGGTGGAACTGCTTTATCCCGCCGCGCCGCGCCGCTTCGCTATTGAGCATATTCGAGATGGCAGCCATATACCGACTACCCGCGGGGAGGGAGAACGGCGCGTCCTGCGCGAACGTATCTTTAAAATAGGGCGATCCATCGAGCGGGAACAATTCCAGCTTGCTTCCAATATGTATAAATGCCAGAGTTGCACTTTCCTCAAACAGTGTAACAGCCTGCAAGGGCTGGCAAACCGTAAAGGCATCCACCCGGAAGATTTGATGCGGGCCAGTTCTCCCCTGACGCGCGGCCACCGCAAACACCGCAGCCTCTTTGAATGGAAAGATGGAGAAATCGTTGGCATAACCGACGAAAAACGCCTTTCACGCGCCGAAAAATTGCGCCACAAACCCACACAGCTATCCTTCTTCTTCGGGCAGGAGGAACAACAAGAACTGGAAGAAGAAGAAAATACTCCTATGTCCGCCAATATTGTGGAGAGTATAGCTAACGCCGAAGAATGGCGTCTGGGCGAAAGAGAGGGTGAACCGGAAGAGTGGGATGAGGTGCAAGCCTCATGAGAGCGTAGTGGTCATAGCCCGGCGCACCGGCACGAAATTATGGGCCCGCCAGAAAGGGCCGCTTAAAGGATTGCGGACATCGTAGCTCAGGCTGATTGAATTGGTGCCGTGCCTCAAAAACCAGTTGTACAGGTTGCTCAACAGAGCTTTCCCGATTCCCTGGCCTCGCGCTTCAGCCGTTACAATTGCTACCTGCAAGATTCCTCTCCCCGGCGGAAAAAAGATTGCGTTGATATTATCAAGGGACGGTTGGGCCACCGTTGCGCTCATATAACCCAGCAGTTGCCCATCACTGATCCGTTCAGCCAGTAGATAAGTGAAATCAGTCCCGGCATTCAGAAAGAGTTCGATTTCGCGCCTGACCAGCGGCACCAGGTCTCGACTGGGGTCTACCCAGTAATCTCCGGGCAGGTTGGAGTGAAACTTCAACTGTTCAAGCAAAAGCGGTAAAATTTTGGGGGTATCTCGCCGGGTGGCCTGGCGGATTTGCAGACCTGGTGGAGAAGATGCTCTTGTATATTCTTCCAGCTTGAGGGGCCGGATGGCGCTATCGAGCAACCAGCTAAAGCCCAGCTTTTCCCAGGAGGCTATAGCTTCGAGATGTTGAGAGGGCAACCATACTTGCGGCTTTACCGATTCTTGTTCCATAAACCACGGCTTAAAGCGTTCCCAGAGCAACGGTAATATTTCGGGCCAGCGTCCGGCCTCTATCCCCATTAAACCCAGCGGTATAACACTGTAGTTAACCGGCAGGTAGGTGCGGCGGGTATCCTTCTCACTCAAAGTTTTGGAACGGCCACCCAGCGCCCCGGCAACCCTGCCGTTATCAAGGGCCACCCAGACCTGCTCGTCAGGGTCGTTTAGAGTGTTGCACAACCACCCGTGGAGTCTTTCTTCTACGTCTGCCGAAATCCAGTAAAGAGCGCTATTTTCCGCTTCCTGGCGGCGCTGGGCGGCCAGGAAGCGGGCCACAGAGAGACTCAACTCGGCGCTGAGAGGTACAATCTGCATACCATTTATCTTTTCTGCTACTACTCCAGAATGCGCAAAACTTCTTCCAGGACCGGGCGTACCTGGATAGGCTGGTTCGCATCCTCGGCAGGATTTACTGTGTTGAGGTGATAATTAATGATACTGTCAGGGTCTTTCAGGATATGGCCTGTCAGTACTCCTACTACCCCTTCGCCTGGCTTGATTACCCCGGCAGCCGTCAGTTTGCGGATGCCTGCAAGGGTAGCTGCTGCCGCCGGTTCTCCGCCAATGCCGCTGCGGTCCAGGTGCGCTTTAGCCGCCAGAATCTCGTCATCCGAGACTTTTTCGACCAGCCCGTTTGTCCATTGTAGGGCGCGTACCGCCTTGGGCAGATTGACCGGGTTGCCGATCATAATGGCGGTGGCTACCGTGTGCGGCGTAACCTTCTGGAAGTCTTTAAAATCGTTGCGGTAATAATTATAGAAGGGGCTACTGCCCTCGGCCTGTATGACGGCGATGCGCGGCAGCTTTGGACCGATCAAGCCCAGTTCGCGCAGTTCATAGAGGGCTTTGCCAAAGGCGCTGGTATTACCCAGGTTGCCGCCCGGCACTACGATCCAATCGGGCAGTTGCCAGCCCAACTGTTCGAGGGCTTCGAAAATAATAGTTTTCTGGCCTTCCAACCTGAAAGGATTGACCGAGTTGACCAGGTATACTCCCCGAGCCCGGCTAACCTGCCGCACAATACTGAGGGCTTCATCGAAGCTGCCTTCTGTCACCTGGATGGTCTTTGCGCCGTAAGCGACGGTTTGAGAAAGTTTACCCAGGGCGACTTTACCCGCCGGTATAAAAGTCAGGGCCTGCAATCCCGCTCGCGCCGCGTAACCGGCCAGCGAAGAAGAGGTATTGCCGCTGGAAGCGCAGGCTACGTACTTTGCGCCAATCCAGTTAGCGTGGCTGATGCCGACGGTCATGCCGCGATCCTTGAAAGATCCGGTCGGGTTTTCTCCTTCATGCTTCAGCCAGAGGTTATCTACCCCGGCGTAGTGCGCCAGCCGCGCATCCTCGTAAAGATTAGTATTGCCTTCCCGGCGCGAGACAATCGCTTCATCTGGAAAAGGGGCAACCAGTTCGCGCCAGCGCCATACTCCGCTCTGATTGGGGAAGTTTCTCGCCATGAAACGTTTTTCAATCCAATCTCGGGTAATTGTTTTCTTTAGAGTTTGGAGGGGGTGTTGTACTTCCAAAAGATTTCCACAACTCAAACAGGCATCATGAGCTTCGTTCACCGGGTGTTCCCGGCCACATTCGATACAGCGCACCACGACGCTGCCGGTTTCACTTGATAACTGGGCGCTTTCTTCTGCTAACACTGGGCACTTTCCTTTTCTCAACTTAACTCAGCATCGCCCTTGATGCAAACGGTAAAAATAAATTATACAAAAGTATCAGTTCCGATCTTCTGCTCTCGCTCCCGACAATGATCCTTATTATATAACGGATTTGGATTATCGTATAGACTGTAAAAGCGGTCCTACAGGGCAACTGCCAGGTAGTTAAAGGGGTTCTCAGGGTCTACCCTGCGCGGGGTTGCAGGTGCGTCCCCTGCCCTTTTACATCTTCTCAGTACGGCAGGGCGGTCCTGCATTACAGGAAAAAGAGTGAGTAATGCCAGTATCGGGCCTGAAAATATGGTGTGCAAATAGGTTATAATTATAAAAGTGAAAACAAAATCAGCGATGTAAGTGACCGCTGCTGCTCCTTTCATCACTTCAAAGTTTTATTCACTTCTAAGCTTTGTATTGTAACAAACCACTTTATCGGCATAACAGGGAGAATGTATTTTGACAGAGTCATTAGAAGAGAGGCAGCATGGAGTTAAACAAGGCTCTCCCGACTTAGCCTCCGCTGAAACTGCTTTAGAAGGCCTGGAGCAGGTTACTACTCTCAGCCCTGCCGAGGTAAGACGCAGTTTCCGCCTGGATGTGGTAGCGGCCAGTTTTTATAGCGTGTTTGGGCTGGCAATCGTCACCTTCCCGGCGGTGCTGGCTCGCAAGGACGGTGCATCCGACCTGGTAGTATCTCTGGTGATCGCGGCCCCGGCGATTGCCCAGCTTTCTACCGTTTTCTGGTCGCGTTTTACTCAAAACATGCCCAAAATGAAGGTAATGCTGGGTATTGGTTACGCCGCTCGCCTTTCCCTGATGCTCACCCTGATAGCCTTTAACCCTCTTATTTTCGCCCTGGTAATCTTGCTTGCTAATACTCTCGAATTTGCCAAAATGCCTGCCTATGCCAGCATCATGAACCAGATTTACCCTGATAACCGGCGCGGTGAATTGATGGGCAAGGTGCGAGTGGTTTATAGCGTGGTAATGGTAATCTCGGCTGCACTACTTGGGGCGGCGCTTGAGCAGTATTCCTACCAGGTGGTCTATCCGGTGGTAGCGCTACTGGGGGTAATCTCCAACGTTATCTTTGGCTTCATCCGTTACCGCGATGAGCCTGCTACCCGTACCCCGACCCCCTTGCGCAAACTTCTCCTGATACCGCGTACCGACCGGCGCTACGGGCTTTTTCTGTGGACAATTTTCCTGATGGGCTTTTTTAACCTGCTGGCCTCCGCGGTATTTCCGATTGTAATGGTGGACGAACTGAAAGTCAGTAACGGTTTCCTGGGACTGGTAAGCGCGGTACAGAGTTTTGTTTCAATCCTGGCCTACTTTGTCTGGGGTAAACTGAGCGACCGCCGTCACCCGGCTGAAATTCTCTTTCTGACCTTTGTCTTCAACTGCCTGATTGTCTTTGTCTACCTGATTGCCTGGTCTTCCTGGTTGCTGATCCTGGTTGCTATCCTGACCGGTATCAGCCTGGCCGGAGCCGACCTTGCTACAATCAACGTAGCGATCCGCTTTGCCCGCACTAAAGAAGATATCCCTCATTACCTGGGCCTCTATTCCTCACTGGTGGGGGTACGCGGGATTATTGCTCCCTTCCTGGCGGCCCTGATGCTCAATTTTACCGGCACTCGGGCGGTTCTGCTGGTGGCCTTTATCGGCATCACCATTTCCAGTCTTAACTTTGTCAGGGTCAGAAGAGTTCTGTCGCTGGGTTAGTTAAACTACCTCGGCCAGAAATTTCATTTAACGAACTCGGGAACGCTCTCAAATAGGGCGTTCCCCCACTCTTTTATAGACTCTCTACTGCTACCAAACCGGCGGTAGCAGGCTGTTCCAGGGCGGCCAGAAATCCCTCACAGTCATCCACGTTCAAAAGCACTTTAGGGAATTTACTGTTTTTCCAGAAACTTGCTTACTCTAAATCTACAACTTTTCTGACGTTACCGCCAATAGTCTCCCTTTTTCTGATAGTAAAACTTTCAGGAGTTTCCAGCTTTACGGGCATGGCTTTCGGCTCCAGGAAGAAAAAGCCTACCCGGTCGATGCGACTATTGGGCAGCAATTGTAAGCTAAATTTCTGAAGAATGAGCGTCAGGATTATTTTCATTTCCATCCAGGCAAAGCTGGACCCTATGCACAGGCGCGGTCCCGCCCCAAAAGGCAGGTATTCATAGATGCTGGGGTTGATCGTTTCCCAGCGGGCCGGGTTAAATCGGGCCGGTTCCGGGTAAAGCTCGGGCAGGCGGTGAGTAACTGCCGGGCTGTAGATGAGATTGGTGCCGCCCGGGAGTTCGTAAGCATCCAGGCTAAAGGGCGCGGTGCTGACCCGCTGCGAAAAAGGGATTGGTGAGAAGAGGCGCATACTCTCCCTGATGACATTGTCCATCAGCTTCAGAGAATTGAGTTGCTCCGGGGTGGGCCATTGTCCCTGCGCGGTACTGGATACTTCATCCAGCAAACCGGCCAGGATGGCAGGGTGTTGTAAAAGCAGGAACAGCGTCCAGACCAGGGAAATTGCGGTGGTTTCGTGCCCGGCTGTCAGTAAAGAAATCAGTTGGCCGCCCAGTTCACGATTTTCAAGCTGGTTGCCCTCTTCGTCTTTTGATTGCAGGAGCATACTCAACACGTCGCCGCTATCTATGCCGCTCTCCCGTTTCCACCAGATGATTGCCTGCAACACTCTCTCCACTTCTTCCGAGAGTTTTACAAATTTGTGGTAGGGTAAACCCGGCAGGTTATAAGGGGCAAGGATGGTCAGGGGGTCAAAACTCAAGTCTATCCAGCGCTGCAAAAGCAGGCGGGTCTTTTCGCCGGCCTGCGAAGTATCCAGGCCCAACAGGGCTTTGGAAGCAACCAGCAGAGTCAGGCGACGCATTTCCTGTAGCAATTCTACTGTCTGGCCGGGACGCCAGGTTGCCAGGTGTTCCTCGGTTAAGCGCAGAATTTCATTATGATAGGCTTCTACTCGCTTTTTATGGAAGGCAGGCATTATCAGGCGGCGGGTGCGTTTGTGATCCTCCCCGTTAAGTAAGGCCATGCTGGTGCTCAAGCGTAGAGCGGCTGAACCGGGCGGCGACTTAAAAGGCATGGAGCCTTCTTTGACGCTCGGGTTGTGAAAAAGATTTTGATCACTCAGGATTTGACGGTTCAAAGCCGGTCCGAAAGCAAAAATATATTTGTGGCTGTTTTGCGCAAGGTTTACCACTGGGCCGTACTCCTGGTGTAGCTTCAAGAGGAAAACCAGCGGGTCACGTGCCATCTTGATAGCGTTTCGGCGCCAACCCAGGAACGGCCAACCCGGCGGACCGGGCGGTAATTTTTCCAGCGGTCTGGCAACCTCTTTGACTGTTCCGGCCATTCTACCCACCTCTTTCTATGTCCACTTAGCTTTGATAACCTATCATCTTTTCCAGCGGCTTTAGCTGCAAGCTGGCAGGAGTAAATTTGAATACTTGATTCCGCGCTCGACAGCCGTAAGGATTTTCCCATTGCCCGACCCATCCCATAAGCCGGGATTGTTTAACTATCGCCGTGGTGCGAGCTACTCGCAGGCGCTCGTAAAGTTTCAAACTGGCCGCAATCTCTTGCCCGGCTTTAAGACAGGTGGCCAGTTGCACTGCGTCTTCGCTAGCCTGGCAGGCCCCCTGGCCGAAATTGGGAGTCATGGGATGGGCAGCGTCCCCCAGCAGGGTGACGTTTCCCTTGCTCCACTCTCGCAGGGGTGGACGGTCGTAGATGTTGTTGCATAAAATGGCTTCGTCCGGCGTGCCGACAATAATCTCTTCTACCGGCCACAACCACTTTTGAAATTCGCGCAGCAGTTCGGCCTTGTATCCGTCAGAGTTGGTCGTCAGCTTATTATCAGGCGCGTTGCGGGTGGCAAACCAGTAGATTCGGCCCTGGCTGATCGGGATGATGCCGCAGCGATTACCCTGCCTCCAGCACTCCAGACCCCGTCCCGGCGCAATCCTTCTATCCTCGTATTTAACCACCCCTCGCCAGGCCCGGTATCCGGCGTAGCGAGGGGCCGAAGCGCCAAAAAGCTGCGAGCGTATAACTGAATTAATGCCATCGGCTCCCACCAGCAGTTCTCCTTCGACTTCCTGCCAAAGGATAAGAGCAAGTCGGTAGGTTACTTTTTGGGTAGAAGGGTTTAAACCGGAAAAGGGAAGTGATAGTAGATATATGCGAAAATCATAGCATAAGAAATAAATGAGGTCAATGTTAACAAAATCAAGAACAAGCTTACAGGAAAATATAAAGTCTGTGTCTTTCTTCACTGTCTGAAGCTAGCTAAGTGGCTAAAATATCTAAGGTCTATCGGGAACACCTATGCTGATACTAACATCATGCGTTAAATCAAACGGTCAATCGAGCGTTAAATTTGAGAAGCAGTAATTTATCCGAGAATTGTCGCAACAGGAGTAAAGAATGAACGGCCTTCCGCCTGACCACGAACAACGACCCTGGCAACCGGCCCCGGGGCAAGACTACTATAATTACATCCCTGGGCCTCCTCCTTCGGGAATGAATCCCGCGCTTAAAGCTATCCTGATAGCTGTAGTTATTTTTGTAGTTCTGGCAGTAGTGATTGCTATCGCCGCGGTGATCTACATTTTTGCCCTGCTATCCCGGGAAAGCGCCGGTCGGGATGCTGTTGGGCAGTTTCGCACTTTTGCTACCAGAGCTGATGTGGATTCAATCTATAACATGCTTTCCCCGGAAATCAAGAAAACCATTTCCCGGCAAGACCTGGAAGCTTTTGTCCAACCGGGCGGTCGGAAAATTAAGCGCTTTGAGACCGGCGTTATCAGTTCTCAAACTTCTCAATCCGGCAACCCCTCAAGCGCTGTAAACGAGAAGGTAGACTACGAAAACAGCCGTGATATGTGGCGCGAATACTCCATTCGCCTGGAACAGGTAAACGGCCAGTGGCTTATCCAGGGTTTTTATATCGGACCCTTAATGGCCTATCTGGACAATGACAATACCAGTGTTAAAAATGATGAACGGTTAGGTACTTTCCTTCAGTTCAAAGACGCTCTTTCGTCCGGCGATATAGATAAGGCATACGAACTGTTCACGCCTGCCGCCAGGGAAACGACCTCTAAACAAGACCTGCAAGCGGCAGCCACCTGGAAAGGCAGAAACCTGGTTAACCTGGGAGTTAGTTCGATTCTTTACACCGAAGCCAGTGCTAAAGGCGCGGAGAGCATGAGCTTGAGTGGCGCGTGTTTCTATGGCGACTATAAGGATAACTGCACTTTTGAAATGAAGCTGGTGCACGTTAACAACCAGTGGTACATCGACTCTTTTTCCTACAGGAGAGCCGGATAGATTTTATACTTACTGTCATCAAGGAAACCTTTTATATCAAAAAAGGAGTGCCCGGCTCATAGAAAATCGCCGGGCACTCCTTTAATGGGCTAAAACTCAACTTCACTTGACCATGAGGTGATAGGTAATATCCAGGATAAAGGAACTTCCATCAGGTAGAGATGACTCGCCATGGAAGTGGATTGTATGTGTACCAACGGATAGCGGAGCAAGCATCAGGTAAACTCCATCCCCGACTACCGGATAGTAATCACCGGCAGGCTGGCCGTATATATTATCCTCAGGAAGGGTAAAGCTGAAAACGGGTGAAGTTACCCGATAGATTTGCTTGCCATTATTATCGGTTAACCTGATGCTATGTCCGTCAACCGATGCGGACAAATTCTTAGTGGTATCCATGGCGTCCGCTGCCAATTGTCTTAGTTGCTCAACGGTCAATGGAGGGTTTTGACCAATCTCATCCCATTCAGCGTTAAGGATCGGGAAAAAGATCGCCTTACCTGCTGGAATTGTACAATTTCGGGTAGCCTGGCCCAACGTATCGCCGGTTGGCGTGAGTGTATTAACAAACGTGCCAACCAGAAACCAGACTTTGCCAGATTGACCCACTCCGCATTTCTCGCCGGTCTGATCTAACAGGGGATTATCGGGAACTGGAATTGAGAAAGCCCATTGCCACCACATAGCCGACCACTCTCCATAGGTTTTGCCGAAGGCAGAACTTTGCGGAGGTAGTACCTTTGGATTGTTTCCCTGGCCTTCAGCCAGGACCGGGGTTACTTGCAGTAAAAGCGCCAGGATCACAAAAATCAGACCAACTTTAAGCTGCTTGGTTCTGTGCCTCATCAGACGGTACCTCCTTAAATCTTTGATTGATACGCACGACAAAGGAAAGGTAGCTATCTAAAATTGAACACTTTAGGCCGGAACAATATTGTTACGACTGGAGAGCTCATCGCCAACGCAAGTGCCGGTTAAAAAGGGCAAAGAAAAGGTTAAAATTGAAAGGGATACAAAAGGCCAATGCAAGCGCTAAAAACAAAAAGGATAGTTAGCCAGGTAAAATAATAACGCGGATCGCTCTATTTATTGTTGAGTATAAAGTAAACTAGCATAGGACTATTTTAACATTAATGTATTGATAAGTAAATAGGTCTAACATTTGCTATTGAAACCCGAGAAGCTGCGGTAAAAGCATATTCTAAATATATTTACTGATTGTGAGGCTTTCTGTTTACTTTCAGCTATTCAAAGGTATAGATAATGTCTATGGTTGCGGCAGTCCGGGCAGTTTCAGGGGTTAACAATCTGGCGAGGCAGGCTGAAATGACAAACGGCAGATTTGTTAAAAACAATCTGCCGTTTAGCTTGAAACCGATTCTGGTAAATTTTCTCAGGCTTTGGTGAAGACCGCGCTGCGTGCCATGCGCCCGAAGTAAAGTTTCAGGGCATCCTGGGGCCAGTTCTGTTCAACCGATTTGCCTCCTACCGGGTCAGGGTTCATAACGGCGATAGTGCCATCGCTATTAATGCCGGTAGCAACCACAAAATGCCCGGCTGGAAAATAAGTGGGGTCCAGCACGTTCATAATGACCGGTTCACCCTGTTTTAAGTAACTCAAAACCTGGTTAAAGTGGGCATCTACATTTTTATCTTCGCTGTAGACTGCCTTCAGGCCGTACTTACTGGCAATCGAGGTGAAGACATCGTAGCGGTAAAGGCCCGCTCCCGCCTTGATAGCGTTCTGCTGCACCAGGTAGTCCAGC
>DATAKM010000117.1:0-29639 GCA_036261665.1 Chloroflexia bacterium | reverse complement strand
GCTGGCCATTACCAAAGCGAGGGTAGCAAAAGAAGTTAATCTGATCCTCTTCATCCTCATAGTATTCCTCCTGAGGTGAATTTTAGTTGATTAACAAAAGTAGAGTAGAGAGAAAAAAGAAGGTATGTTGAGGGTAGCTAGCTAGCTAGATAGAAGGGAGAAACTAAGCCAGGCTATTTATAGTTGAATTTAGAAAGGGCTCAACAACTATCAGGAAATTAAGTATATTATCAAAATGATAGTGGAAAAAGTCAAGAGATGGGCCAGTTGAAGCTGTCCCTGGAAACCAGACTTGGGTCGGCCCAATTCTGCTTCAGGCTCACGGTATGGCTGTCTTATCCAGGCTATAATTTAGATCGATGGGAAGACTCTATTCAATGATATAGCAGCAGCAGGAAAAGATGCTCCCCACCGGGTTAATTTCTTGCATCTTTCGGGTTAACGGTTCGACAAGCGAGTACCGGGCAAAGCCTCTCTTTGAATTACTATTCTCTTTTCCTTCCGGCTAGTTGCAACTTTCCCATTTTTCGTTTATAGACCGCTGTGCTTCAACCTGGCATTTGCTCTATCCGCTTAGAAATAATTGTAGTTTGAAGCGACTACTTAACCTTACTCTCCGCTACTTCACTCCAGCCAAAAGAGCTACTAAAAGCCAAGCAGATTCGGCAGGATATTTCCCAGCAGATAGCCGCCCAGGCCTGAAATCGTACCAATCACGACTATTTCAAGAGCGCTTACGAGCAAATTGGTTCTAGCCATCTTTCCCCTGAATAAGCCCAGGACTACCAGAAAGACAAAACTTAAGCCCAGCGAGATGAAAAAGGCCGTCCCTACCGGAAAGAAAAAGTAGGCAATCAGGGGAATAATTGAAGCTACTATGTAAGAAATTCCCATTGTAAAGCCTTCTTCAATCATTCCAGCTCTAGGGGTAGGATCTATGCCGAATTCCTTTTCAACCATGGTTTTAGCATAAGCGCGCGGATTGTTTTGCAGGCGCTGAGCAATAACGGTAGCGTCTTCCGCTTTGACGCCTTCTTCCTGTAGAATCGCCACAAACTCGTTAAACTCATATTGCGGATTCTGCCGGATGCGCTCCTGTTCCGCCTCTACCTCGGCTTTTTGTACCTGGGCTTCTGATTTACCGGAGACAAATTCGCCGGCTCCCATCGAAAGCGCTCCGGCGAAAGCTTCGGCCAGGCCTGCCACAATTACCGCTCTGGCATTGCCGGTACCACCTGCTACGCCGCTCACCACCCCTAGCGGCACCAGTAACCCGTCCAGCGAGCCAAATACAATCTGCCGTATCCGGCCGAGCCGTTCAATCCGGGCCTTTTCCTCCAGAAGGTGTTGCCTTAACTTGAATGAGGGGTAGTGTAAAATACCGCTTTTACTCCTGGAAAGTTCAGTTTCAGTTGTTTCGTTTAACTCTTCCATAAAGCCTCTTCCCCTTCTTTTCTAATACCTGACTGGTACTTCGTTCTAATAGAATCCCGGCGGCCGGTTTTCAAACCCTTACTGGCATGAATTACAATCTTCATACCAGCAAACGGGTACACCCTAAAAAGGGTTTGGTAGATACAATGTTTTATGTCAAAAGCCAAAAGGGAAATTTCTCCGCTTTTCCGGGTATACCAGGTTTGTCTGTCCTCTTTTTGATACTAGCCACTCTGCTCGCAATTGTAAGGCGCTTAAACTTGTTAGCTCTCTCGTGCCAGAAGTCTTTAGAATTTCTTTAGAACTTTCCCCTTTGTCTTTAAAAGAGTTTAAGAACAGAGGCTTACTATAGAACTTGATGGGAAAAGTAGTTACAGGCTTGTACTGGCTTGCTCTTGCTGAGAGCGCTTCGCACTGACCGGAGAGAAAAAGTGAAGAGCCTGGTAGTTTTTGAGGGCACGGAGTATTCCGTGCAGAACTTAGAAGAGGCGTTGAATAATAGTCAACCTCAGACTGAGCTTAATGTAGCGGTGTTAGAACTGCTGCCAGAGAATGCGCCCCTGGATGACTTCCTGGCGGATATGGAAGAGCGGGCGTTGGAATACTACAAATTTATCCGGGAAACTTTAAATCAAAGCGGTTTTCCCGATGCCACGGTGCAAATCTGGCAGGGCCTGGAACCGGAAGCAACCGAAATGGTAGCAGACCGGGCGGCACGCTGGCAGGCCGATACAATCTATGTAGCAATGAGCAAACCATGCTATATCTGCCAGGAAAATAAGCAAGGTAGAAAAGCGCGCTTCGGCCAAAAAGAACCGGAGGAGAATAACCCGTTTGATTCCCCGCTGGTTAATCCAGACTTACTCTGCCGCAAGATTAATGGTGCAGTAGCCGTTACCTGTCACGGGGAGATGGTTATGACCCTCCGAAATTCTCTACGGGGGAGTAGCAAGGCAGAAAGCAGACGAACAGATCCTCTGGGAGGCTAATTCTTTGCTTCCTCGGCCCTGTGCTCTCATTATCGTAAATGCTTTTAAAAAGAGTGCAGTGAAGCTCAGCGCCAATACCAACGACGTGAAACCTTGATTTTGTATTTTCCTGGAAAGTGAAAAGTTCCCGTTATTAAACCAGCCAAAATAACCATAAGAGAGCTTGCCGGCCAGCTGCGCTGTTCTGCCCTTAAAAAGATGAGCCGGGCTGAATTTTATGTTACCTGCCAGGCTTTTGATGAGCTAATACCGGGCGATAGTGATTATAGCCGCTACAAAGCTCTTATTAAGCTGCTTGCCAGCCAGGGAAAGATCTGACTTTCCAGCTCAGTATTATCTGGCTGGCGGAGAAAGGTTATGGCGGCAAAACACTGGCATGGCTGGAAGGTGAGTTAGCGGCAGCCAGACAGGCTCACAACCAGTAATAAACAGCCTCCTGTACCTTCTTTCCCCTGTTCATTTTGTCGTTTCCACCATTTATACCTTAGTCTGGTACTTGCCAGCACCAGGCTAATTTACGCAGCCTGAAAAGTAGTATACAAAAAACCAGGCTAACTCCGGGCTCAATTTTTAGATTTTCTTTAGAGCTTTCGGTCGTATATTTAGATTTTCTTTAGAAGTTTTTGTTAACATTTCAGCTCTTAAGTAAGAGAAATTCTTTTTAAGGTCTGGTTTAGCTTATCTTAATGATAAATATCTTACCTTATTCAGGAGTTTGGATAGAAGAGATCGGCGCGGGTATTGAAAGCGAGCCATCGGCAAAGTAGGTGACATAACCGGTTAAAGTCATTTATTAAATTTAGTGAAGTCCTTTGAAATACTTTATAACTGGCAGCCAGCTCAAGCACCTCACGAGCTCCAGTAAACAAAACCTGTAAAAGACTTTACCCGCTCACTCATTCAGCCGGTCTCTACTCCTGTCACTTACCGACATCAAAATCCACCTGCCTGAGGTTTGAGAGCGGTCTTCTAAAGCTACTTTATCCGCCTGCTTTTATGGCTTTAGAGCCAGAAAACATAACCAGCCTTCACTTTAATATAAGGAGTTCAAGGTAAAATGCCAGAATCGGAAAAATCCGGACCAGAGCAAACGGTGCCTGGTCCCCTAAAGACAAATCATGCAGCTGCTAAAATCCCCTCCGAGAATCCTGCTGCAAGGCCGCTTAATCAAAAGCGCCTCAGCCATCGTGTAAGCTCTTCCTCGATTAATAACCGGTCAGAAAGCTCCCCGGCTGAGCCTGCTACCGGCTCTCCCGGTCCCACCCGGCCGCCGGGAGAGCCTTCCGGTGGCGGCCCCCGGGCTGCTAAACCGGCTGATAACCCTTCGTTAAATACCGCGTCGAAAGTGGAGCAGCCCCCGGAAGAGGTAAGTTCGCCGGACAGCGAAGTCCTCGGCAGCGAGCCGCTGAATTCCCCCAGGGTAAGACGGGGCACGCGTCCGGGAGATCGCTATGTAAGAATACGGCATTCCTCCAGTGTTGAGATCAGAAGTGCCGGCCCTCGAAAAGTACAACTGCTGGAAGAAGATTTACAGGGTAAAGGCCTCTTCAGCCAGGCTAAACGGCTTTTAATTGGCCGGCCTATTGCCTCCTCCCAGTTTATACACCAGCGGTTGGATAAAGTTAAAGCCCTGGCTATTTTTGCCTCCGACGCCCTCTCCTCGGTGGCCTATGCTACTGAGGCCACTATGTTTGTACTCGTAACGGCTGTAGCCTCTGCCCAGCCCATGGCTTATGTTATACCAATCAGTATTGTTATCTGCGTTCTGATCGCCCTGGTAGTTAACTCCTACCGCCAGACGGTTTATGCATATCCGGGTGGAGGCGGCTCCTATATTGTCAGCAAGGATAACCTGGGGGTAAATGCCGGTCTGGTGGCGGCGGCCGCTATCCTGATAGATTATACCCTGACGGTGGCAGTGAGCGTGGCTGCCGGGGTAGCGGCCATCACCTCGGCTATCCCGTTCTTGAACGGCAGCCAGGTAATAATGGGAGTGAGCATGATCTTCCTGATTATGCTGGTCAATTTGCGGGGAGTAAGAGAAAGCGGCACGATCTTTGCCATCCCTACTTACCTTTTTATTGCCAGCTTCCTGACCATGCTGGGGTATGGCCTCTTTCGGGTGCTAACGGGGGACTATAGCAGGATCAATGGCGATGTCGTCAAACCGGCTACCGCTGATATCGCCGGATTTAGCACCCACCCGCTCTCCATTTTCCTTTTATTACAGGCTTTCGCAGCCGGGTGCGCCGCTCTGACCGGCACTGAGGCAATCTCGGATGGGGTGCAGGCCTTCAAAAAACCCGAATCGCGTAATGCCGCTACTACCCTGGTCGTAATGGGTGGGCTACTGATTACCTTCTTCCTGGGCACCAGTTACCTGGCCTACCACCTTAACGCCCTGCCGGACGATCCCAATTCAAAGGATTATGAGACGGTTATTTCAGAAATAGCGCGCTATCTCTTCGGTGGCAGTTCTCCCCTCTATTACATCTTACAGGCTTCAACCGCCCTCATTCTGGTGCTGGCCGCTAACACCGCCTTTGCCGATTTTCCCCGCCTCTCCTTTTTCCTGGCTCGCGACAAATTTATGCCCAATATCTTCTCCTCAAGAGGCGACCGTCTGGCCTATTCCACGGGCATTATAGTCCTGGCAATTCTGGCGGCCCTCTTACTGGCGGTCTTTAACGGGCATACCGAGTCGCTGATCCCGCTTTACGCCGTAGGAGTATTTCTGGCTTTCACCCTTTCCCAGACCGGTATGGTGCTGCACTGGCAAAAAGAGAAACGCCGGGGAGTGAGGGGAGTAACGCGCAGCCAGGTGTTTAACGCCACCGGGGCGGTAGCTACCGGAATAGTCCTGGTAATTTTGATTGTAACCAAGTTTTTGGAAGGAGCCTGGCTGGTAGTCTTGCTCATACCAATCATCTTCCTGATGTTCAAGGCGATCAACCGGCACTACCAGCAAGTAGCCGAGCAGCTAAAAGTAAGCGAAGAAGAGAGTCTAACCGGCATAGTTAAACCATTGCCGGTAAATGGCGAGCGCAAGCATACGGTAATTGTCCCCATTTCACGGATCAACAAAGTAACTCTCTCAACCCTGGATTTCGCCACCTCCCTGAGCGAAGACGTTACAGCCCTCTTTATCAGTGATGAACCTGCCGATATTGAGACCATGGCTAAAGCCTGGGCTTCCCACGATATTAGAATCCCGCTGGTGGTACTGGAGAACCCTTACCGCTCAATAGTGCCGGCCCTCTTGAACTATATCTCCGAGGTGGACAGTAAAGATAAGGAAGATATATTAATGATAGTGCTGCCTGAATTTGTAGCCCGCCACTGGTGGGAACACCTCCTGCATAACCAGACAGCCCTGAGGATCAAGAGCGCCTTACATTTCCGGCCAGGAGTAGTGGTGGTGGATGTCAGGTATCATATGAACCGTAATTACTAGCAAGACCATTTGCGGACATATTGCAATAGCCAGCAACCTGTATAACTAGAGGCTGGAATATTGTGCTAAGGACCAGTTTGAAGTTGGTTTAACTCGGCCTGGCCGAGAAAGGACAGCCTTATATCTACCCTCCTTGAAAGGGCCTGGCTTTATGCCTGGTTCTGTAAGGAAAGTAAGTTGTCTCGAAATGCGTGTCGTGCTATATTGAAGGGGCCGGCAGCTGAGCTGCGGTTTTGCCGGTTTAGAGGTAAATGTAAAGGGTAAAGGGAGGGAAGGAATGAGCCAGCTGAAAAGAAAACCTGAACCTCTCGATAACTACCCCTACCATTTGCCGGATAAACCCATGCCTGCCGCTTCCTATGTGGCTTATGCCGAATTTTTAGAGTGGGCCGATGAAGACACCCTGGCGGAGTGGGTAGATGGTAGGATCGAGATGAGCAGCCCGGCCAGCCGAAGACACCAGGAAATAGCGGGCTTACTGTACGAGGTCTTCTCAGGCTTTGCGCACCTTTTTGACCTGGGCGTGGTCCTGCAAAGTCCCTTCCAGATGAAGCTGCCGGGCAAGCGCGGTTCAGGCCGCGAGCCGGACCTGTTGTTTATCGCCAAAGCCAACCTCCGGCGGCTGGAAGAGGGGTTGGTGCGCGGCCCGGCGGACCTGGTAGTGGAAATAGTCTCGCCTGAGAGCGAGTGGCGTGACCGGCATGATAAATTTCGGGAGTACGCGGCGGGCGGAGTGCCGGAATACTGGTTAATCGACCCGGAACAGCACCAGGCCGAATTCTACCGGCTCGACGACCGCCAGCACTACCAGAGCCAATTACCGGATCAGGAGGGCCGTTACTACTCCCAAACGCTGGCCGGTTTCTGGCTCAAACCGGAGTGGCTCTGGTGTAACCCTTTGCCCCGCAGTACCTCAGTTCTCAAAACAGTCGGCGGCCAGACCTACCGGGAGTATCTGGACCGGCTCCTTCAAAGTGAGGAAGAACTTTAGCTGCCCCGAAGAACCGGTAGAGGTAGCTGTCGGACTACCGGACAGGCAAGGTCGGCTGGTTTAACCGCTCGCTCACCGTGGCTTTGCCCGGATCTTCTTCCAGGTTGTCCCTGCCCCTGCGGTCCGGCAGAATAACCTCGCGAATAAACTCCCAGGTTTTAGTCCTCCCCATCTTGATGCTCGAAATGGTGGCGAGCTACCCTTGCGCCTGCCAGCTTGCCCGCCTGCCTGCCCGGGACCAGCCGCTTTTAACATCCTGGCCGGTTCGGGAGGCCACCTTTCCCCGGACCTGGTTCCTTCTTCCACCTGCCTGCTTTTTTTTCTAGCTTCTCCGCCTCGAAGCGTTTTAGCTCAGGCTGCGCTCCTCCGTCACCGCTACCGCTCGGGCTGGAAAGCCTGCCTGCCCTGGCCTGCCTCTTTAACCTCCCCTAACTGGCTTTTCATCACCACCTCTCCCTACCTATGCTTGCTGCTGCCCGCTGGCTGCTGCTTCTTCCGCTTCCGCCGCTACCTCACTCGCCAGGGGAGAGGGCAGGTCTTCTTTTCTAGCTCCCAGCCTTACATACCGGCGCAACCCCTCCTTTAGGCGAAGGGGCAGAAGCTTCCCGAAGCTCCTGGCCGGGCCGGACCCGGCTTGCTAAAAAGGGCGTCAAGGGTACTCTCGCCAATTTCCACGCATTTTTTTGTTGCACTTAAAAATGCTACCGCCCTCACCAGGGCTGAAATTGGCCAGAGTTACTCCCCCTTGACGCCCTTTTTCCGGTATGCGGCCTTTAGAGCGTCGAAAGAAGACAGCCCCACTCCCCACCGGGCGGTGGGGCGGCTAGTAGAAGCGTAGATAGCCTCTTAAGCGTGGACAGCACGCCAGGAGCAGAACAGTAAGTAAAGGAGAAGTGGCCATGAATAACACCATTAACGCGGTTCAGTTAAGCGGCAACCTGGGCAAGGCGCCCGAATACCGCCCCCACACCGGCAGCGGCCTCGCTACCTTCAGCCTGGCCAATAACCGTTACATCCCGCGCGAGAACGGCGAGTTCGAGAAGCGCACCGGCTGGTTCCGCTGCGTGGCCTGGGGAGTGGTGGCCGAGAAGGTGGCCCGCCTGGAGAAAGGGGCCAGGGTCCTGGTGACGGGCAGGCTGGAGAGCCGGGAGTGGCAGGACACCTACGGCATTCACCACAGCGGGATCGAGATCGTGGTGGAGAATATCCAGCTCCTGGAGGCCATCCGGGAGAATGGTGAGCCGGAGCCGGAGGAGAGTGGCGAGGCCTTCCCTGAAGAGGGGGAAGCCGGTGACGATGAAACCGCCAGGGAAGCGGCGCAGGCGAGGGATGCTGAAGAACCGGCCTTGCCCTTTACCGAAGAGGCCTCTCCCGGTCCCCGCATCGGTGGCGGAAAGGGCAGGGGTAAGCTCAAAGCCTAGCCTTCCCCGCGACGGCAGCCTGTCCCTCCTCCCGGCAGAGGGCAGGCTGCCCGGGATACAGCCAGTACAGGACCGGGTAGAGCAGGTCAGCAAAATACAGCCAGGCAAAGGAGGTAAGCCATGTTTTCCGATTTGAACGTGTTCCAGGTAGCGGGCAGGCTTGGGCGCGATCCCGAGGTGAAGGTAGTGGGTAACGGCAATTTGATGGCTAGCTTCTCCCTGGCCAACCGCTATATCTACAGCGACGAACTCTACGGCTACCGGGAAGAAACCAGCTGGCTCTACGTGGTGGCCTGGGGCGAGGACGCCCGGCTGGTGCAGTCCCTCCTCAGGAAAGGCGACCACATCACGGTTTACGGCCGGATCAGTGTCAGGACCATCAAGGACGAAGAGAGCGGGACTACCCGCAGTTTTACCCAGGTGGTTCTGGAAAGCTTCCAGAAGAACGACCACGCGAACCTCAAGCGCCAGAGCGGGCAGGGCAACGGGGCGGTAAAGGGCACCCATCCTTCCCAGCGCACCACGGCCGAGCGTTTCGATAACGCTTTACAAGCGGAGGTGGAAGCTTAAACCTGTGAAGCCCGGTGGCCTGTAGCGGGATGCGCCGGGCTTTAAGTTAAATAGAAGGGAGGCCAGCATTGAGCGCGCATGAAAATGAAAAAGAAGAGACCCAGGCTCCAACTCCTGACGCTGAGAAAGAATTTAATGAAGCCGGAGAGCAAACCTTACCGGATATTGAGAGCCGGACGGAGCCAGCTTTAGCTCGATCAGACGCGGAAAGCGGGCAGAGCGAGGCCGAAGCTGCCGGTAACATTTCAGGTGACGAGTGGCCTCCGGGCGGGCTGGACCTGGTGCTGAAGTTCCTGCCCCTCCCGGAAGGTCTGCCTCCCGGCCAGCGCGAAGTCTGGGTCGGGGTGAGGCCAGCCCGGGCACCCCTGGCCGCTATTCTCTTCCGGCTCTTCCACCTGGAGGAATTGGAACCTTTACCCGAGAGGCTGCTAGCCCTTACCAGAGAATGCATCACTCAGGCGGTTGCCAGGGAGGTAAAGCCGGAAGGTGCAGGCGAAAAGGCTGCCTCTCGTAAAGCGGAGGAGATAGCTTCAAATAAAGATAACCAGGCCGGTGCTGGCATACCAGGGCAAGCGCTAAACAGCCAGGCCAAAGCTGGGCCTCCTGAACGTGGTGTTCCCCCGGAGAACGACCAGGGCGGCCAAGCAATCCGGCAGCTCTCCCTCTTTTAGCTCAGTTAGTTCTAGTGATACCAAAGGATTAAATGAAAGGAGCAGTTATGGCAATCCTCAAATTTGAAGGGCAGGAAATCACAATAGACGACCGCATGGCCCAGGACGACAAAATGCTTTTGGAGTTTGTAGCGACCTTCAGCCCGGAACTGGCCAATGCATCCATCACCAGGAAAAAGGAGGGCGACCGGCTGGTGGTTACCCTCACCAAAAGAGCCGGTCCTAAAGGCCATGTTTCCTCTATAGAGCAGTCTCTTAAACCCGAACGAGCCGAACAAGCAGGGTAAGAGTAAAAGGCAGGAGTTCATGCCATGGTGAAGAATACAACGACCTTTGTTACAGAGAGTACGGTAACAGGAAGTACCGGCCAGGCAGAAAGGGAGGTGCTAGCTCTCCTGGCAGTAGCCAGGGAGACCCTTAACCCGGCCCTGGTACTGGCCTGGGAGCTCAGGCGGGCCGAGGCCCGGCAGGAACTCTCCCTCGAAAGGCTGGTCTCGCTCCAGCCGCGTCTGAACGCTGCCCTTGAGGAGGGGGAGCAGATGGCGAGCGATATCCAGGATACCCTTAAAGCTCTCAAACATTCCCCGCCTCTGCCGGCGAAGAGCCTCTTGCCAGGGTTCTAGCGGCAGCTCTATTAGATAAGAGTGGAAAAAACGGAGAGATCGGGTTTCTTCAGTGTAAAAGGCTGGCTGGCTTTCTCCTGTTAGCGGATTATGTACTCAATCTTACAAAGGTATGCAGGAAGGAGGTAATGTGGTGATAGAACAGAATTACTCCCTGAAAGCTCTTTCGCCAGTTCCTGACAACCTCTCAAAGTGCCTGGAATTGCTCAAAGCCTACCGGCTGCCCCTACGGCTTCCAGAGGCCCTGGCGTATCTCAGTCGCCTCCAATCCAGCGCCAGCCTCCTCGCCCTCTACCGGCATTTCTTTCCCGTTGAGTTTGCCCGTTCACACGCTGCTACTACTCCTGAGAAAGGTTGTATCTACAGTCCCAGGGAGATCGAATTTTTCGAGCTGGTGGACGAAAGGTTCTTCCCCCTGCCCCTCGAATATTACCTGGACCTCTCGGCTGAGAGCGGGGACGAACGAAGCGAGCGGATTGAAGTGCTCTGCCTGGGCCTCGATTGGTGGGAGCTGGATCTGGCTGACCTCCATCCCGGCTGGCAGTTACTCCTGGTCCTGATGGGTGAATTGGAGCTGGCCGCCCTTTTTCCCGAAAGCCCTCCGGCTTACTGGGCAGCTCGGGAGGAACTGCCCTGGCCGCGCGAGAGCCTGGAAGAAATCCTTCGAGAGGACAACACCGGAGAGAATGCCAGGCAAATCTACAGCCAGGGACATCTAGCCGCCCTCGAAAAGCTGGTAGCTCGTGAAGGGGAGGGAGAAAGCGCGGTTTTGTCAGCACTGCCGCTGGCCCTGCGTATCCTGATGCACGACACAGGCAACCTCTGGCTCGACCCCACTCCCGAGACCGCCGTTGACGACGCCTACTGGTGCGAGGAGGATGTGGAGTACCTGGCAGCAGCCTACGCCGAGGCTCGCCGGATGATGGAGGAGGCTGACCGGCTCCTCGACTGGCTGACAGAAAGTACAGAACATCTTAGTAAGGGGGTGGAACTGTGGAAGAAAAGCCTGGCCTGATCAGTGACGGTGAGAGCATGGGTTACGGGGAGAGTAAAAAAGATGCAGCCGATAGCATGCCTGAAAGCGAAAGCAGGGTTGTAGAAAACAGCCCTCAGGGAAAGTTTGAAAGCGGTCCTCACTTTCTAAGCGAGGCCCTGCTAAGGGATATTCTCGCTCCCGGTGGGGATCTGGCCAGCCTGGGAGCGCTGGCTCGGCTCTACATCATGGAGGGGCAGTACCTCCTGCATTACCGGGAAGAGGAAGAGGAGCGCTACAAGTTTCTCTCCCCGACTTCCCTCCGCCACGCTTTCAGCCGACTGCCGGTTGAGACCGGCTGGCTGCCTTCCGGCATCTGCCGCTGGGGCAGTTCCTCGGTCGGGCAGTGGTGCGTCCGCTTTATCCCACCCGCCTGTTATACCCTTCGTCTAGAGCTACCTCGGGAGGATGAACTCAGAAAGTACGGAGTGGTGGCCCCGGCGGGTGAGGTGGTCGAGCTTGAGGGAGTGCCGCTGCCCGGAATGGTCTTTATGGGAGTGGGAGCAACTTACTACCTCTGGGCGGTCGCCTCCGGCACTTTCCACCCGGACCTGCCGCTCTTTGGCGCGCCCCTGCCCAACCTCTATGGAGACGGTAGGGTCTGCTTCGGCGAGAACCGGGCTCCCGAAGCTGAACTTTCGACGATGGAGGAAGCCTGGCAGCTCTTCATCACCAGCCCCTTCACCGCCCACCTAGCTCAGACAAAGTCCCAGGAGTACAGCGAGGACGTGCGCATTCAACTCCTCAGGCTGGCAGGCTCTAGCCAGGGGGTTGGCAGGGAAGCTAGTAAAAGTGAAGACTCTACCACATACCCGGCTACGGACCTGGTGCCTTACCGGCAGCACTATTCCCCTGTGCCCGTGACTGTCCGGTCAGCGGTGGACAGCCTGGTGGCTAAATTCGCTTTGTTTTCGAAATGAGGTTCGAAAGAGTAGAAACTTCAAAAAACACTTAAAGTTCAAGAATTTAAAAACAAGGAAAACTGTATGAATAACCAGAACTCAGTCGTGACAAAAGCCATCACTTACAAGCTGCTAACCGGCTCCCTGCCGGGCAAAGCCAGTGCCCTCCTCGAATACATCCTGGCCGCCAACGGCCTCTTTGTAAGGGGGCAGCGCGAAGGGCTGGAGGTATTGTTTCCCCTGGCAGAGTGTGAGGTGCGAGGCGCGCTCGCCAAGGCCTGCCCTTTCCTCAGGCTGGCCTACCCTCCGGTCGAGCAGGAGCTTGTGGAGAGGATGCTGGCTCTCGCCCGGCAGGCTCGCCATCCCGGTAGCGCCGCTCCGGTGGAGATCCTCTTCTACCTGGCCTGGGAGAGAGCGGCAGGCCGCTGGCGGCTGCTAATCCCGTCCCAGGTGCAGGAGGTCTACTCGGTACAGCCTGTTCCAGACTTGCCCCTGGAATGCGAAGAAGGTTTTACCTACGGCCAGGTGCTGATCGAAATACATTCGCACCACCACCTCCCGGCCTACTTCTCCTCGACCGATGACCGGGATGAAGCGACCGGTTTCAGGCTCTACGGGGTGCTGGGCAATATTTTCGAAAAACCCCAAATTCGTTTCCGGGTGGGCCTGCACGGCTACTTCTGGCCGGTCAGAGCGGAAGCAGTATGCCGGCTGCCTGCCGGTATGGTCGACCTTAACGCTGAGAGTGACCTGAATATTTGAGATGAGGAAATAAATGGATGTAACTAATATTACGCAGACCATTACAGGCAGCAGCGCTAGCCGGGAGACTGGCAAAGCGGGCAGGAATAAAAGAAAAGGAGTAGGTGAGGGAGGGGCCGGAATAGCCAGAGGTTACGCCTATCTGGAAGCCAGGCCCGTGCTGGTACGGCAGTGCCAGCGAATTGAAATTATTCAGGTCGGGGTTGGCGGCACCGGTTCGTGGCTTTTTCCTCATCTGGTAAGAGTAGCCAGAGAACTGCAAAAGACCGGCAAAGAGGTTTCCCTGAAGCTGGTGGACCCGGACCTGGTCTTGGAGAAAAACCTCATCCGCCAGCACTTCGCAAGAGCGGAGCTCGGTTTGCCCAAGGCTGCCTGCCTGGCCCTCCGCTACGGCAGCGCCTGGGGAGTGGAAGCGGGCGCGGTCACGGAGAAGTTCAGCCAGAAGATGGTGCAAAACCAGGCCTACGGCAGTTCCGGAGAGAAACTGACCCTGCTAGTAGGCTGCGTGGATAATGCCGCTGCCAGGGCTGAAATGGCTTCTACTCTAAAGCTCAACGGCAACTCGAAAGGCGCTGTCCCCAGGATATGGTATCTCGACTGCGGCAACTACAGGGAGGGAGGGCAGGTTCTCCTGGGCAGCACGGCCGACCCGCTCCAGTTGAAAGAGGCTTTCAGCCTGCCGGGAGTGTGCACCTGGCTGCCTTCACCCACGCTTCAGCATCCCGAGCTCCTGATACCGCTGCCGGAGGAACAGGCGGAAAACCGGCTCTCCTACTCCTGCGCCGAGCTGGCTTTAATGGAGGCCCAGTCTCTCTCGGTCAACTTTCAGATTGCGGCGGTAGCGGCCGATTACGTCCTGAGGTTACTGGTGGTAGGCGGGCTTAAGAAATACGCCACCTACCTGCACCTGCCCACCGGAGTAACCCGTTCCAGGTATACCGTGCCGGGAGAGCTTATGGACTATTACAGAAGGCCCGGCGCTTGAAGCAGGCTTAGGAGAGCGCTCCTCTGCAGAATTCAGCATGAGGTTTTATTCAGGAGAAGATTATGCCGACCACTCAAAGAGCCGGGGAGCTTACCCTGGCTGAGCTCTCTCTATTCCCCCATACCGAGAACCGGGAGGGCACCGAGTGGCGGATGTGCTGCCTCCTGCACGGGGGCTCCAACCCGACCTCTTTTTCAGTGGATGTGATAAGCGGTCTTTACCACTGCTTTGCCTGCGGTGCCGGGGGCCTTTTAAGAGAGTTTGCTCATGGCTATGCTGGCAAAGTTAAATTTGAAAGCACCGGATTGGCTGGCAAACCAGGGCCGGGATTTATAGCGCCTAAAACCGAGATTGAACGGCCTATACAATTCAAAGTTTCAGACCTGGCTGTGCGAAAGCGGCGCCTTCTGGAGGCTCAAGCTCATCTGGCTCACTTGAGCACTTTATCAGGCGAGAGCCTCCCGCTGGCATACTTAAAGGCCAGAGGGATTACTCCCGCTATGGCCCTCAGAATGGGTGCCGGTTACAAACCTGATTTTCACTTTCCGGCCGTTCAGAAAAAACCTATCCAGAAGGAGGTTTGTAACTGCCCGGCGTTACTCTTCCCCCTCTATTTGCCCGTTAACGGAAAGCCTCTTTTCGTAAACTTCTACGCCAGGGGTCTTGCTCCAAGGGAAGCCCGGCTGCATTACGTGGCGCCCGGACCTAAAGGGTTTTTCAATCTAAAAGCGCTTTACAGAGCCAGGGCAAGCACGAGTGACAAAGAGCCCCTGGTCCTGGTAGAGGGTGTCTTTGACGCCCTGGCCATGCTCCAGGCCGGATACACGAATGTCCTGGCCCTCCTCGGTACCTCCCTGATCAATCCCCGTTGGTTCAGAGGGCTAAGAAAGGTAATAATAGCTCTGGATAATGACGAGTCAGGCAGACTTGGCAAGGATAAGATCTTCCGACAACTCGGAGCTCTCGGTATTGAATGCCTGGATTTTAGCCAGGCATTATTTGGCCCTTATAAGGATTTTGCCGAGTACTGGGCAGGGGAGAGCTCAAAACTAAGGTGTGGAAAGCAGGGGTAACCGGTATCAGGGCCGCAAAGAAAGGCACAACCTTACTTCAGCTTGCATTCTTTCAAAAGCGGGTAGAAATACCGGGACAGGTTTTACCTCTAGCAGAGTAAGATCTCGGGGTACTAACTGTAAAGACAAAGCCGCCTGCTATGGGTATATCGAGCCAGGCTGCCAGTAAATTTAAGCTATAGCCGGCTATAGCTAAGCGCCGGCCCCAGATTACCGAAAAGAGGCCAGGCGCGGCTCACCTGCTCTAGCCAGGTCAGACAGCACGGCTAGCTTACTGCTAACCCGGTAATTACCTCTCTTATAGACCAGGGGTGATTTGAAGTGGTACTTTTCCCCACAATCACTTTCAAAGGTGATGGGCAGGTAGTATCTCCAGTTAATCACTCTGCTGCTACCACATAGGCTACGCTCCTCACTCGGTTCGTGCGATCAGCAAAGACTTTAGACGGGGAGTAGGGTTCCAGTATAGAGTTGACTTTAGGCAGAATATACTCCCTGATTGTTGACAGGTTCTTGACAGCCGCACTAACTCAGCAGGTTAGTGCGGCTGTAGTAAAACTTTGAGGTAGCTTTGTGGCAAAAGACTGCGTTTCTAATCTGTTACTTTCAAGTCTAAGGATTATAAAACTCATCAGAGTTTATATCCGGGCTATCTGGATTTAATCCGCCTGTTAAGCCATGTCCTTTAGTAAAAGGATCAGTTACCAGCTTGCTCAGGCCCAGCTTGACTTTAGCATCCAATAACGTCTTGTTAAACACTTTCAAC
This sequence comes from Chloroflexia bacterium, assembly GCA_036261665.1. Lineage (GTDB taxonomy): Bacteria > Chloroflexota > Chloroflexia > Chloroheliales > Chloroheliaceae > 54-19. Next base: position 13,965 of record DATAKM010000117.1, on the reverse strand, counting down.
AGTTTAACCTTGATTTTTGCCTCCGCGTCAAACAAGGTTGTTTTGTCGTTAGGGTCATTATTGGCTCCGACATCAGCTTCGCAGGCCAGCCTGGCAATAGATCTTCCCTGCACTGTCAAACTTATTCCTGTACCGGCTTTTACCCGCCCATCCAGTCCAACCGTTAAGGGAGTTCCAGGAACAGGTATAGACGCCTTTTTGGCCAACTTGCTTTTATTACTAAAAAAGTAACTAAGAATGGGCCAATCCCTCCAGCCTGATAATCCCTGCGGGTCAACATAGTTGATTGGATCGTTGTAGGTATAAGCGTAAAGGTTGAGCTGAGCGGTAATACCAAGCGGGTCTTTAGAGGTCCACCGACCTGTTTCGGCATCGTAGTCTCGATACCCTAATCGGGTGAGTCTGGTATCAGGGTCATAAAGGCCGCCGCTAAACCCGAAAGGTTGAAAACCGGGATTGGAGTCAAAAGTCACCTTGCCAAACTCATCGTAGTCCATTCGCTGGGCAATCTCGCCGGTACTGCTGTTTATAACCAGGCGGACACTTCCCACCTGGTCAGTAACCAGGCGGTAAGTTATACCTCCTTTGATCATATAAGCAGGCGTGGTAGCATCGCTGGCGTAAACAAAGCGGCTCACCAGATTGCCAGCTCCATCCAGCTGGGCTACCGGGCGAAAGCCGTCCTGGTATAAGAATCCTTCCACCAGCACACCGTTTACCTGCTTGCCAATACGCCGGTTCCGGCCATCCACCAGATAACTGATGATGGTAGATCCGCCCGGCAAAATTACCGAAAGTAAGTTACCTTCCTGGTCATAGACATAACCGGTGGTCTGGCCGCCGCCAGTTTTACTGGCCAGGTCTCCCCTGGCGTTGTAAGTGTAGTTATTAGACCCGTATGCCAGTAAGCGCTCCTGGGCGTCGTAGCTGGCCTTAACTCCACTGTCCGGCCCGGTCAACCGGTTGCCATTGCTGTCGTAACTGTAAACAGCAGTGGTAGTACCGTTCTTCTGGACCTGAACCAACTGTCCGGCGGCGTCATAAGTGTAATCGTAGGTATCGCTTATTCCTCCGACGGTTTCGACTTTTGTAGTTATACGGCCCAGTTTGTCACGGGTGTAGGTAGCGCCATAGAGAGAGGTACTACCCTGGCTGGCGGAATAGCCGGTGCGCTCCCCGAAACTGTTGTAAGAAACGCTGGTACTGATGGTATTAAGCGTGCTAGCTGTAACCAAACCGTTTTGAGGGTCACGCGTAAGGCTTAAAGAACCGGCCGCGGTCAGTAAGCCGTCCTTATCATAGGTGAAGCTGACGGTATTACCACCATTGACCATTTGAGAAGCGGTCAGGAAGTTGGCATTATAGGTCTGGCTAACGCTACCTGTGATTGGGCCGCTGTAGGTTTCGCCAAGCGGTAGCGAACCGCTATAGGTATAGGCCAGCACCGGCCCTCCCTTAGCCACTTGGATGGCTGAAACCTGCTCGTTGGTTGAGTTGTAAGCGATACTAACCGTGCGGTTAGTGCCGGTAATGACCTCTGGCCGGCCGGCGTAATCATAGCCAATATTTAAGGTTGAATTATCAGGAAAGGTCACCTTATTAAGCTCTTGATCGGCGTTATAACCATAAGTGGTCTGGTTAGTACCACCACCTGCAACCGCCGGAGCAGTATAGGTGACAGGCAGGTCCATATTGTTATAGGTGAAAGCATGCGATTGTTGTCCCGGCGGGGTAATACCGGTTAAGTTGCTGTTGGCATCATAACCATAGTTAACCACCTGCATCCCCGGAAGGGTGGTTGAAATAACCCGCCCGGCACTGTCGTAGAAAAAGTTAACCGAGGCTTGAGAGGGATCGGTTACGCTTTGCAAGTAACCTTTACTCGGTCCACTCTCAGCATAGCTAAAACTGGTCACTCGCTTCATCTCCGGGCTAACCTCATTGATACTGTTCAGCCGGCCTTGCTGGTCATACCCGAAACTGGTAGGCGCCAGGTCTCCGGGCTGGCTTTGTACAGCTGCGCCCTGCGCATTAATGGCTAAAGTAGATTTTCGACCCTCAGGAGAGGTATAAGTAATCTTCCCGCTCGCGGCATCGAAAACCTGGCTGTAAGTCAGAACCTGGCTCGGCCTGGATAGATCAGGAGTAACCCTGACGGTATCGGTTATAGCTGTTAATGAGAATAGATTCGAGGGATCAGATAGGGCCGCCTCCCGCGTTTCAGTGGAGGTTTGAGTCGGTCCGCCCGGGATAGTGATGGTTTGTGAGATGACCAGCGGGGCCATCATTCCCCAGCGGGGGTCCGGTCCCAGCTCCTGCGCCTGGGAAGTGCCATCCGGGTAAGTGGTCAGGGAAGTGCCATCGCTTTTCTCGGTAAGAACGGTTACTCCCCCGCTGTAATCAGTTGTGGTCGTTACCTTGTCTCTATTCGGCAGAACTTGCACTTTATAAGTAACAGATAACCCTCCCGACTGGTGGCGGGTAACGCTGTAGCCGTCAAGCAGGTCGGTACGCGAGAGAGAAGTATAACTTCCATCCGGTTCAGTATCCTTTACCAGCCTGCCATACTCATCATAAGCGAAGTTATTAGTATTTCCGGCGGGATCAGTGAAACCGCTCAAAAGCCCATCGGCCGAATAGCTCATTCTGGTGGTCAGATTGCCAGCCGGGTCGCCGATAGCGGAAAGGTAACCGTCAGGGTCGAGCGCCAGCGTGGTGCGCTGGCCACCGGGTGCCACGATAGCGGTAGGTTGGCCGCTCGGGTCGCGTTCGATCGTAGTGAGATTGCCCGAAGCATCCGTGATAGAGTTAAGGCGACCGGCCTGGTCATAGCCAAAGGAGTAAAGGGTTTTGCCGGTCAGAGCATCCAGGGTAGCCAGGTGCCGGCCGTAGCCACTAAAGCGGTATAACTCCCGGCCATCCTCGGAAGCAACCAGCAGATCGGTCAGGGAAAAGCCTGGCAAAGGTGAACCTATCCGGTAAACACTGTTGCCGTCTGCGCCGTAGAGCTCGCCATCCGGTCCTACTGTGGGAGGACCGGAAGTTCCGGGCAGGGTAAAGATCCTGCCGTCCGGGGTGACAGTCCGAATATTTCCGGAATAACTGCCTACGTTGCCCATGTATAAGGTGCCGTCAGGCCCTACAGCGACGATACCTGCATATATCCCGACCGTAGTCGCCTGGGCTCCGTTTTCACCGGTAGAGTTACTGGTGCCGTTACCGGCAACCGTGGTGATGACTCCATCCGGTGTAACCTTTCGAATGCGGTGTTGCCCGAAATCCGCAATATATAAGCTGCCATCCCGACCGATAGCTACCGAGGTCGGAGTAGCCAGGCGGGCCTGGCTGGCTGGGCCGCCGTCTCCCAGCGCGGTGGCGTGGGCATTCCCGGCAACCGTGGTGATAATGCCATCGGGAGAAACCTTGCGGATTACATTGTTATAGGTATCGGCGATATAGACACTACCGTCAGGACCAACCGCCAGACCCTGAGGCAGGCTTAAACAGGCTGTGCGGGCCGGGCCGCCGTCACCGAAGTACCCGCCATTGAAGTCACAACTGTAGCCGGCAAATTGTTCGGCGCTGCCGGCTGCGAAGTTTTCCTTTTCAACCACCTCATTCACGGTAGCGTAAAGATTCCCTTTAGAATCAACTGCCAGCCCGGCATAGTGGACTGAATGGTCTCCCCTGCCTGCCAACCTTCCGACCGGAGCAGTGGTTCCGTCCGGTAATCTTTGCCAGACCAGATCATTTTGCTGGTCTAAAAAGTACATGGTGCCGTCCGGGGCAAAAGTAACCAGGTTTGGATGGGCTGTTAAGGTTTCCAGATTGGCGTAGGGCGGCCTGATAACAGTGCCGCTTTCACCGCCTGCCACCCTGGTCATAGCGGGCCGGTTAAAGAAATCCCCACTCTCAATGGTACCGTCGCCCCTGTAAAGTACTTTCAGGACCGGATCGTAGGTGTGATGCACATCCAGTGACCAGCCACCAAGACTGGATTTTGGCGAATGAGTATTACTCATCAGCGCCTTGTAGCTCTGGTAAATCGTGACTTCCATAGCGCTCCTGTCTCCCGAAACCGGGGCGCCGTAGTAAGAGAAGTGACCGAAGGTAGAGTCATAGCTGCTACCCGGTTTATCGGTGGCACTGAGATAAACTCCGCCGTATACGTAGCCAATCTGGACGGTGGCCTGCTGCTCACCCTGGAGGGTTTGACCGTAGACGTTTTTACCATCCCAGCTAAAGCTGTAAGACTGGTTGGGAGCACCGGAGAAAGAATAATCAAACTCTCTCCCGCCTATCCAGACTTTCAGTTCAATCCGTTTTAGATCAGCCGGTACATTTGCGTCACTTAGCGGTATAACCAGGGTGCGCCCGTTATCGGCACCCGCTACTCGATTGCTGATATAGTTCAGGCTGAAAGGCGTCCCCTTCACCGGGACCGTTTCACCTAATGTTTGGTTCAGACAGCCAATTATAGAGCCATAACTGTTACAGTCATGGTCCTGGATCTTCGGCAGTTTAGGCTGAGGCAGGTTGGGAGCGACTGCATCCTTCGGTGGGCCAAAAGGCCAGTTAAAGTCCCAGGGACTGAAGTGCGGCAAAGCCACGCGCCACAGAGTGGCACCGGCAGGGTAGAGGCTGGCCAGCTCAGTCAGCTCGGCATCGTTTATGCCAAGGGCTGCCAGGGCTGTGGCAGAGGCTGCCACCCCGCTACCGTCCACATCCACCTCCGCTTTAGAGCCGCTGATTGACAGGATTTTGATCACCCGGCCATTTTTCCCCGGAATCCACTCCCCTTTGTTTTTATCATAGTAACCCGCCGGCACCGGTTGACCGACCGGAAAATGGATAAAGTTTTCGACGTAAACCGGCACCGGCTGGCTGAAGTTCACGCTGCTGGCACCGGCCGCCTCCGCTTCGTCCACGCTCAGTTCGACCGCATAGGTATAACCGCTGTTGGGCGGCAGGGTGCCGGGCATGGCCTGGAGCCCATTCTTGCCGACCGTGTATTCCGTAGCCCGGACGTTAAGGCTCGCTAGAGGCTGTTTGCTCCCGTCCGGCATGGTCATCTGGGCGGTAGTACCTGCCGGGAAAATTATGGTGGCCTGCCGGGTGCCGTCGGCATCGCTCTCCCGGCTGCCGCGTGCTACCTGTAGCGGCTGGCTGCTTCCCAGCTCTACCTTCGTTACATTCTGGTCCAACGGTACGAGGGCCAGGTCAGGCAGGTAAGCGTAATCCTGCCAGGGAGCTTCTACCTGTCGCTGCGCGGATAAATAGCCCGCCTTTTCGTACTTTACTGTCAACTGGCCGCCGCCGTTTACGGCCAGATCGAACCTGCCGTCCGCCCGGCTGAGAGTCTGGCCGAACTCGGGGTGGTCCACCACTGTGATTCTGGCCCCCGCCAGGACAGACCCGTCGCGCTGGATTACTTTACCCCGCAGCACTGCCACGCGCTGGGGCTGGATGGTGCCTGAAATAACCCCGGTCTGAATGGGATTCTGGCCGCTGTACAGGAAGCTGCTGGAAGTGGCCAGGTTTGTGGGCAGAGTCTGGTCAAGCGGTGGGGCAACCGTACTCGGGTCGGGAGGCAAAGTTACGGCTTCCCCTACCGAAATGGCAACAGTCCCGGCATTTGAATCAGCTTTACCATCGTTAGCCTTAAAGCTAAAGCTGTCACTTCCGCTGTAGCCTGATCCGGGAGTGTAAGTTAGCTTATTCCCGTTTATCGGGCCCAGCGCCCCGTGAGAAGGCGGTGTGACTACCGAATAGGTTAAAGCATCTCCATCAACGTCGCTCGCACCCAGCGTTACTTCCAGGGGAGTCCCATACGCCACGTTTACAGCCTGGTCCTGAGCTACCGGTGGGTGGTTGCTGGGTGCCACCGTCACCTTCACAGCTCCATCGGCGCATTTAGGGTCGGCGGCACCGTCGGTCGTGCCGTTATCGCAGACGGAGTAACTGAAGCTGGCTTCTCCGCTGTAGGAACTGTCCGAGGTATAGGTTACCTGGCCATTCGCGAGGGAGACGCTGCCGTGAGTGTCTGGCGCTGCCTTCACCGCATTCACCGCGAGAGTCTGGTCGCTTTCGTTGGCCGGGCCGGGAGAGTCGTTGGCAGTAAGGTCGGTGGCGGGAAAACTCAAGGCTATCCCGGAACTGGCCTTCAGGCTGTCCTGGCGGGCTAGCGGTGGATCGTTCACCTCCCGTACCGTGATACTGACCGTACCCTCTCCGGTTGAGGGAGGAGAACTTTCCCCGGCGTTATCCTCTACCGTGAACTTGAAGAGGTCAGGACCGTTGTAATCCGGCGCGGGCGTGTAGGTAAGTGTTACCGTACAGGTGGGAATACCGCTCAGGGTGGAGCAGGCCGGGTCAGGCAAGGAACCAGGAGTACCGTGCCCGGGAGGAGTGTTCACCCGGAAAGAGAGCGTGCCGCTTCCGTCAAAGAGAGCCGCCAGCTTTACCTGCACGGCGGTATCTTCAAGGGTGCTGGCAGTTCCATTCTGCACGCTCAGAGGAATACTGGAGGTTACTTTGGCCACAAAGCCGTCCCCGCTCCCGCCGTAACCCGGCGCGGAAGGGTCGCTCGCTGTTGCCATGAGGTCGGAAGAGAGCGTTACGCCGGCTACATAGCTTGCGCCATACCTGTCGGTCGCTACGGAGAAGGCTTCGTCATAACCCTGGCCTCCCAGGTAGGAGCTGTAGGATAAACTCCTGCCGGAGGAATCCAGGTCGGCCAGGAAGGCCTCTCCGTTCCCATCACTCTGGGATTGTCCCGCTCGCACAAGCGGAAAATCGGTAGAAGCAGTAAAGCCCGCCACATGAGCCTTGCCGGTGCTGTCTACGGCCACAGCATTTGCCCGGTCTTTCCCTCCCCCGCCCAGGTAAGTGCTGTAGGAAAGGCTGTTACCGTCAGGAGCCACTCTGGCAACAAAGGCATCGCTGGTTCCGGAGAGTGTAGTGCTGAGAGCCGAGGCGGTCGGGAAGTTGGGGGACGCTGTCTCGCCTGCCACATAGGCACTACCCGCCGCATCTACCGCCACAGCATGAGCGTCATCCGGCTCGCTCCCGCCCAGGTAAGTGCTGTAGTCGAGAGTGCCGCCGTCCGCACTGAGCCTGGCAACGAAGGCATCTCGCCCGCCACCTGAAGCGGGCTGAAAAGCCTGTGCTGTGGGGAAATCAGGCGAGAGGGTACTTCCCGCCAGGTAGACCCGGCCGCTTTGATCTAGCGCCAGGCCTTCAATCGCGTCGTGGGCGTGCCCACCCAGGTAGGTGGCGTACTCAACTTTATCTCCGGCCGCTGAAAACCTGGCGACGAAGCCATCTCCGGCCCCTCCGTAGCGGCTCTGGAAAGCATGGGTTATTGGGAAATCGGAGGACTCGGTGTAACCGGCCAGGTAAGCTCTATCCTGGCTATCAAGGGATACTGCACTGGCGCGGTCCAGAGCCCGCCCCCCGAAGTAAGTACTGTAGAGCAGCGCGGTACCGCTCGAGTCGAGCTTGAGCAAAAAAGCCTCCAGGCCGTGATGGCCGGTCTGTACGGCGGAAGCAAGCGGGAAACTATCCGAGTTGGTGTAGCCTGCGAGATATGCGTTACCCTTTTGGTTCACTGCCAGTCCGCTGGCAACGGCACTGCCTGTACCGCCGAAGTAGGCGGTGTAAAGGATTTTGTTACCGGCCGGATTGAGTTTGGTAATGAAAGAGGTGAATCCCGCCGTCTTTTTCTCCTGGGCATCCCCTGTACTGAAAGAGGGCAGCAGGGTGTAACCGCCCACATAAGTGTTGCCTGCCTGGTCCACCGCCACCGCAGTTGCGCCGTCGGGGCCGGCCCCACCCAGGTAGGAGTTAAAAATGATGACCGGGTCGATGACCAGTGGTAGGGAATGGTCATACTGGCCCAGCTTGAAATGAACAGTCCCGTTTGAGCCGACTGCGAAATCGGTGGAAACGGGCAGTCGCTGGCCGTCTTTTTCCTGCCAGGCCAGGGGAGCCTTTTCGGTCAGGCCCGGTTCTCCCCCCGCAGGTGTAACCGTTAAATCTCCTGTCCCTGGCTCTACTCTGACCTCACTATGCGGGTACTGCCACTCGATCAGGGAAGGGTCTGAGCCGGGAGAAACCTGGTAGGTACCTTTGAGCCGGCTGTTTTCCCCGGAGTACTGGAGGTCAATTCCCGGATAGAGGTTTTTATAGGTGATGGTCGAATAAGTAGGGAGATCGGTGTGCCATTTAGAGGGCTCGTTACCGCTGAAATAGCTGCTGGTACCGGGCAGTTTTGGGCCGGGGGAAAGCTGAGGAGCCGGATTAGCGCCCACAAACTGAAGGTTGGTAAGCACCGGTAAAGCTGCCGCCGGGATATTAAGGTTGCCGGCATCCAGGTGCAAGGCATCCGTCTGCGAAGAGCCCCGCGATCCGCTAAAAAGCAGCAGGCCGGAAGTGGTAAAGAAAGTTTCTCCGCCACCTCCCCGGGCTTCAAACTGGACAGCGGGGTCGTACTGGCCCTGGTTGGGTACGAAAGAAAGCGGGGGTGCGAATACCTTCTGAGTAAGACTGCCGCTTACCGCGCCGGTTTGAGAAAAGAGAGATGCAGGTGGCGCCTGGTTGGAGCGGAGAGCCTGAGCCTCCGTTCTATTAAAGGAAGTAAACGGGCTGACTATCGAGATTAATACCGAGAAAATGGCCCACCATGCTGATACCCTGTAACTGATACGCTTCGACTCGTTCATGACCAGAAATCTCCCTTATTCGTTAAGTTACACTATCCCGGCATTCAGGTTGAATAGACTTAAGAGGTAAGCTGGGGTGACGTTTTTCGGATAAAAGGATAGTGAGTTATTTTGCCAGGCCTGAAAAGATGGAAATACCGCATCAAGTAATACTTACTTTGTTCTTCATACAGAAGAGGTTGCTTAGCTAACACCCAACCACCTGAGACCAGTTGCGACGAACCAGACCTGAAGAAGCCGCTTGCTAACAGGCAATCAAAGGCAAGCGAACCATTGAATGGCTGCCTGTCCGGCCAGTTCAAGAGAAACCTGACCCGGAAGGCCGGGTTCAGGACATTTACGGCAGCTGCCAGGTTTAACAAAAACCATGTGAGATGCCAAAAAGGAGAGTTGTAGCATACAAAGATGCCACTGGAATAAGCTAAAGATATAAAAAAGCATTTACTTTTCCGGTAAGCTGTTTATAATAATAAGTTAAAAGCGTTTGTTAAGTGTTAGTTCAATTTAAAAACAAGTGATAGGAGCGGGTAGGTATACCTAGTCCGGTACAGTAGAGCCTGGCAAATAAAGTTCTTATCAGGGATAAAATTAAATATTGCTAGAATGCACCCTATATGCTTAATATCCAGTTGATGGGCGATTTTCGCGTGCGGGTTGGAGAAGTAGTTATCCCGGACGAACAGTGGCAGTTGCGCAAAGCGGCCGCGATTGTGAAGCTGTTAGCCCTCGCTAAAAACCATTGTCTCCTGAAAGAATACCTGGTTGAAACTCTCTGGCCAGGGGTCTCACCTGCTGCGGCCGCCAGTAATTTCCGTTATGCCTTGCACAAAGCCCGCAAAGCCCTGATTGCCGTCTCACCTGATCACCACCAGTACTTGCGGTCGGATCAGGACCGCCTTTTCCTGGCCGTCGAAGGCCCGGTCCGGGTAGATGTGGAGGTCTTCGAAGCCGCCCTCGCTGCCGCCCAGGTAAGCGCTGATCCACAGAGCTACCGCGTGGCCCTGACGCTTTATACCGGCCCACTCCTGCCCCAGGACCTGTACGAGGACTGGACCGAGCCGCACAGGGCACAGCTCAGGCAGGCTTTCACGAACGCTTCGTTGGAACTCTCCAAACTTTATGAGAAGAGAAGCGAATTTCAACTGGCGATTACTGCTCTGGAGCGACTTGCAGCAGAGGAACCCCTTCAGGAGGAAATTACCTTCAGGCTGATGCGCTTATATGCCGCAATTGGCCAGCCCGGGTTTGCCATTGAAAAGTACCAGAAACTGGCGGAAGCTCTCAGGGAAGAGCTGGATTTAGAACCTTCCGAATCGCTCAACAAGCTTTATCTCCAGATCCGGGATACGGCAGCCGTTTTACCCCTGATTTCTAATAAAGCTAAAACATCCTTTCTAGTTAAAGGCAATCTTCCCGCTCCGCTCACCAGCTTTATCGGCCGGGAAGTTGAAACCGCCGAAGTAAGCCGTCTCTTAAGCGAGCACAGGCTGGTTACAATTACGGGAATGGGAGGGAGCGGCAAGACCAGCCTGGCTCTCGCGGTAGCCCGGGAGGTGGCAAGTAATTATCCGGGCGGAGCCTGGCTGGTAGAGCTGGCTTCCCTGGCTGATCCTGGACTGGTGGCTCAGCGAGTGGTTACCTCTTTAGGTCTCAAACTTAGCTCCGATAGCCGGGCTGATGATACACTCGCCGAAGCGCTTAACTCCTCTCAACTACTTGTGGTCCTGGATAACTGTGAACATCTTTTAGAGGAGTGTGCCCGGCTGGCAGATTTTCTACTTAAGAACTGTCCAGGGCTCAGAATGCTGGCAACCAGCCGGGAGGGGTTAGGGGTGGCAGGTGAACAAAATTATAGCTTACCCTTACTACCCATTCCCCTGGCAGGCGAAACTAATGACCTGGAGCGGGTAAGGGGTTTTGCCTCGATCAGACTCTTTGTTGAGCGCGCTCGCGAGCGAAAGCTCTTTTTTGAGTTAAACCGGGAAACCGTGAGAAGTGTAGTGCGAATTTGCCAGAAGCTGGAAGGCATTCCCCTGGCGATCGAACTGGCTGCCGCCCGGGTGGGTATCCTGAGCATTGAGCAAATAGCCGCCTTTATGGACGAGAGTCTGCACCTGCTAAAGACATATCGAAAGGAAGTACCGGACAGGCAAGCTACCCTGCGTGGTGCTATAGACTGGAGTTACCACCAGTTAAAGGAAGAGGAGCAAGCCGTCTTCCGGGCCCTGGCGGTCTTCAGCGGAGGAGCCTGCCTGGAGGGGGTAAGCACTCTTTATGGCCCAAAATCCAGGCATAAACTTGAGATCATTGATATATTGTCCAGGCTGGCCCAAAAATCCCTGATCCTGGTCGATACCGAGGCAAGAGAGGCGCGTTACCGGCAGCTTGAAGTAATCCGGCAGTATGGCCGGGAACTCCTGGTAACGTGCGGTGAACTGGAGTTTCTGCAAGAGTTACACGCCAGCTATTACCTCAAACTGGTCGAGCAGGCGGAAGCAGAATTGACCGGAGCTCATCAGAGCGAGTGGCTGGCGAAACTGGAAACCGAGATTGATAATCTGCGAACGGCGCTCGAATGGGGAGTAGAAAACCGGCCGGAAGTGGCCCTGCGCATAGGGGCAGCCCTGCGCCGCTTCTGGTGGGCGCAGGGTTATATTTCAGAGGGAGTGGCCTGGCTGGAAAGAGGGCTGGCAGCAGCTTCGCTTAAAGCTACTTCGCCCCGATCACGCGCAGCAGCGCTGGTAACCGCGGGTGCCCTCCTTTCAAAGAAATCCAGCTACCCACGGGCCATCACTATGCTGGAGGAGGCCCTGGCTATCTTCCGTGACCAGGGCGATGACGATGGCGCAGCCGTAGCCCTGGGAAACCTGGGGATGGCACTGGGCAGGCAGAGCAAGCTGGACGAAGCGCGGGAGGTGATGCAGGAATGCCTGGCGCTAGACCGGCGCCGCTCTGACCACTGGGGAGTGGCTTACGATCTCTCAACCCTGGGAGACCTGGCCTATTACAAAAGAAATCCCGGGGAGGCCCAGGATTACTATCGCGAAGCGGGTGAGCTCTACCGGGAACTGGGCGACAGGCAGAGTTATCTCCTTTGCCAGGCTAACCTGGCCGAAGTAGCCAGGCTGCTTGGCGATTTTGAGCATGCCCTCAAGCAACACGCCTCCGTCCTGGAAGCGCTTCAGGAGAGCGAAAACAATATTATTATTCCGGGCCTCCTACAACCGGTGGCCCATCTTTACCTGGATATGGGCAACCCTGATCATAGTGTCCTGCTGCTCTCCTCCTCGGAAACTCTGAGAGAACAGGGCGGGATTAGTCTGGACGTTGATGCCAGGGTTGAATTTGATGAGATCAAGAAACTTGCCCGGCTAAGGCTGGAGCCGGAGGTATTTCGTAAACACTGGGAGCAAGGCCAGGCGATGAGCGGGGGGCAGGTGGTTGATTATACCCTGGCTCTTATCAATCAAACCTTAAGTACCACTTCTACCTCTCCCCGGTTGGAAAAGCTGGATAGCTACGAGCTGTCACTGCGGGAAAAGCAGGTCGCCGAGCTGGTGGCCCAGGGGCTGAGCAACCGGGAAATAGCCATGAGACTGGGCCTGTCAAAGCGCACGGTTGATAACCATCTCCACAAACTCCTCTGGAAATTAGGGGCAAGGTCGCGTAATGAGATCCGGGAAGTTATAAATCTGGCAGAACAGTAAGCTTATGACAGTACTTTTAAATGAGTATACCTAGCCTTTCCGGCTTAAATGTTAAAACTTCAACTAACATCTGACTAACGCTCGGGTGTTATTCTTTTTTATTCCTGACCAAAGCTAATGCGCCCAAAACTCTCCAACCTGTTTACTGGCTTCAGGGTACTCCCCGGTACTTGCATTTAAAGATACCAGGAACGGACAAAGATTAGTAAGATAAGATTATAAAAATAAGAAAGGAAGAGGAAATGCTTCGGTTTTCACGAATCATGGGCCTGTTACCGGTCAGCCTGCTGCTGGCCTCCGGGGCTACCGTAGCCTTTGCCGCCGATAAATCCAATATCACCCGCACCTCAATCCAAATAGAGGGTAGTTACACTTTCCCGGGCGGGGAAAGTCCTCAGTCCCAGTGTCTGGGAATTACTGACCGAAATACGGAAGTGGATGTTACCCAACAGAGAATGCTGGAGATAACTCAGTACACCTCCGGCCCGCAAGCGGGTAACTACTGTGAAAGGTTCTCTAGTTATTAATTCTTCATGCGTAATCTCGACTGTAATATTTATTTGCTTTAATATATATTAATATATATATAAGTTAACATACAAGGAACCATCGAGGGTCTTTTACTTTAAATACTGGACTCCGAGTTGATCTCACAAAAGATCTTCGAGCTTTTAAATAGTATCTGACTTTTCCCGGCACAACTAGCTTTCTACCTGTATTGTAGCTGCCACCTTTCGCCTGGAGGTGGTCAAATTTCTGGTAATTTCTAATACGCTTCATCTAGAACGGGGTATAAGTTAATGAGGATCAAACGACTCTGGGAACTGAGGCCACGCAAACCGGCCTTTTATATAAGCCTGGCGCTGATCGTGGTTTTACTGACCGGCGCTCTTTCTACTTACTTCCTTACTCAACCGGCAAGCAGCATCAGCAAAGATAAAGAGGCCAGCAATCAAATAAATGCTGGGGAAGACGAGGAGAACGATGCCGATGCCGTGAAGGCGGACGGTCCCCAGGAGTTGATAGACTGGGAGTTTAACCGCCAGCGCAACGCCAAGAATATCGTACCGGCTGATGGTATCAAAAAGGCGGTAGCCCAGGCAAAACGTCTGCCCAAAGCTCACGGCACCGCTTTGCCCAACACCGCCGGGGCTACTCCCGGTAGCTGGCAGTGGCTTGGCCCCGGTAATGTCGGTGGCCGTATTCGCTCGATCCTGGTTAACCCGGCTAACACCAGCATTATCTACATCGGAGCGGTGGCCGGAGGGGTCTGGAAAAGCAGTGATGGGGGGCAGTCCTGGCAAATCCTCAACGATTTTCTACCCAATATGGCCGTTTCCAGCCTGGTAATGGACCCCTCCGATACCACAGGCAACACTATCTACGCCGGAACGGGCGAAGGTTACTATAACAGTGACGGCATTCGCGGCAATGGTATCTTTAAGACCACCGATGGCGGCGCTAACTGGAGCCAGCTCGATAGCACGAACAACGCCAACTTTTACTATGTCACTCACCTGGACTTCTCCCCGGAC
>DATAKM010000116.1:0-38441 GCA_036261665.1 Chloroflexia bacterium | reverse complement strand
AACCCGTGAGGCTGCTTCTTTAATGAAATCAGGACCGGCCTTTGGATCAGGTGGAGGGAAGCCTGCCAGGGTGAGAAGGGCTGAAGCGAGCATCCGAGTGGCCGAGATGCCCATCGGGGTAGTTGGCCGGTAGGTGCCTTGTTGTATATTGAACGACAAATACACTCGCAAATTTTCTTCGCTAGTTGGACAATTTTTTGGCAGTGGAAACAGGGTGGTAATTGGCCGGGCCTGAAGCAGCCAGGTTTGCTCGGCCTCATCAATCGCCCACTCAATATCCTGGGGCGCTTCCATTTGCTTCTCAAGGTGTGAGCCAAGTGCTGCCAGGGCTAACACCTGAGCCTCGGTCAAACAATACTTGCGGCTTGGTTCCGCTTGGTCGATCCGTCTTGTACCGCCACCTCGAATTGAGTGAATAGTGACCCGCTTGTCACCTAGATAGCGTTCGATAACCTTGCCGGAGGAGGTAGCAGAAGGTATATTGACTACAAAATGATCCGGGTTGCTTGCCCCGGAGACGACGGCCTCACCCAGGCCAGGACTGGCATCGATCACGGCCTGGTGGCGTTTGCCGGTGATAGGGTTGGCGGTAAATAGGACTCCGGCCACATGCGCTTCAACCATTCGCTGAACCACCACGGCCAGGTAGACCTGGCTTGAGGCAAGATCAAGGTTAGCCCGGTAGCTTACCGCTCGACCAGTCCATAAAGAGGCCCAGCAGCGCCGGACTGTCTTAAGCACAGCTTCGATTCCTACCACATTGAGATAGCTTTCATGTTGGCCGGCAAAACTGGCTGAAGGTAGATCTTCAGCAGTTGCCGAAGAACGGACCGCCACAGAGAGAAATTCTCCTTTACTTAACTCCTGGTATGCTTGGGTAATTGCCGTAACTAAGCTGCCTGGGACCTGGACATTCCACCAGGCTGCCTCAGCGATTGAGGCAAGCTCCTGGAGCCGCTCAGGAATCCTTTTTTCGAAGCTGGCAAGCGCTAGCTCTAACTCTTCGAGGTGTGGACCGGGGCCATCCTTGCTATCTCTGACCAGCTTATAAGCGGTGGTGGTAATGCAAAAACCGTCTGGAACAGTAAAGCCAGCCTGGATAAGCTCGCCCAGGTTCGCGGCTTTCCCTCCTGCCAGGGAAAGACTGCCTCGGTTAAGGCTTGCCAGGGGGACCACCAGAGGGCCACTGGTATAATTGTTTTCGCCTAACTTTTGAAATTCCTGGTACTTCTCCGGGTCTGAAAATCTCATATTGGTTCGTCTTACTTTCTTCGAAAGGCGTTTCGAATACTCCCGAAACATTTAACTTGCCCTGGGACAGGTTATCCGGCTCTTAATTAACTGTTTAAAGCTACTTCTACTGCTTCTATAATTAAGAAGTGGTGGGTTGTATATTTCCTGGTTGCTGTAGGTGAGAGACCGAACCGGTAATACCCTGAAGAAACAGGTGCACCAGCGCTTCAATTTGGGCGTGAGGCGGGGAATAAGTATCGCCAGCAGGCCTGAAAAGCCCACTAAAAACATAACTCAACAGTGACCCTACGAGCAGCCGGACTGCTACATCCAGATCTATTTTTTTGGTAACAACCCCATGTGAAATTGCGCTTTCTAAAAAGGTTTTCATAATAGCCCCACCTTCCTGGGCGATTGCCGAAGAGTAGAGAGGGGCAAGGGCAGGAAAACGCGGTATTTCACAGATCAGTACACGGACCAGGCCCAGATACGCCGGTTGTAAGGCATTTTCAAGTATGATTTGAGCCCACCTTACGAGAGAGTGTTCAAGAATTTCCAGGCTTTCAACTGGAATTTGCTGCAAGTGGCTAAAAGTTTCAGCGGAAGCCGCCTGTTCCAGCATTAGCTCTCGCAAGGTGGCAATAAACAGTGTCTCCTTATTGTGGTAGTAGCGATATAAGGTTGGCTTGGAAACATTGGCATGACTGGCAATTGCGTCCATACTGGTCGCTTCAAAACCGTGCTGCATGAATATTGATAGAGCCGCCAGGTGGATCCGTTGCCGCTTGGCTTTAGACCGTGGGGTAAGTTCTTCAGCTTCAGCTTCAGTTAACACCTTAAAATCTCCTGCAGGTTACTAAACTAAACGGTGTAGTTTAGTTAGATAATATGATATAATTTCGTTTTTGTCAATGATTTTGTTAAATCACAAGCCTCAATTATTGAATCGTATTGGAATTAACCGGCCGGTTAATTTTGGATACTTCTTGCGGACAACCGAAGTAGCCACCACGATGATTATCTTGAGTCTTGTTTTGCAGGTAAAACAAACAGACAGAAGGTATAAAGCTAAAAATCCCGACAAACCTTGCGGCTTCTCGGGATTTCGAGCCAAAACTGTTATAGAAGTTGGGCTTGCTACAATTTGTTCAACCTTGCGGCGGAACCTGATCAGTCTAAGTCCTTGCAGACTACTTACTTATCAGTCTAACTGTACTTCGGCTTACTTCAACAATTCTGACATCACTATGGTAACAATATTCTGACACTCAGTCAATGGCTTTTATCCACGACTTACCCACATCTTTTCCCACAGAGTTATCCCCACTCTTAATAAAATTAGCTAATAGAATAGGGATTAGCATAAACACAGCAGTATTCTAAACACTCACTCAAAGATTCTGTGGAAATCTAGAAGTTTTTGAATAACAAAAGGAGCCCAAAAACCAGTCGAAAAGGTAAGGAAACTAAACCCTGCTGAAGTTTATCTTTGAAGGGCACTCAACTCTTTCTATTTGAACACGATCAGTAAAATTTACGGGGACCGGTTGCCTCTGGCCCGGTAACGAGTGCCTGGCAGCGGGATAAGAGAGCCTGACCTACTTGGGGTTCCACCGGCTTGCGATTAGTCAGGGTTCCCAGGTACCAGGCTTCTTCCAGCCAGTATCCGACCGGATTCAAGTGACGAGGCGAGTGGTGTAAAACGACTGTTTTATCCCGGTCCAATCTGGATAAATTGGCTAACTCCTTGAGTTTATGGATAAGTTCCCCCACACTTATTTCGCTCACTGTACAAACACAAAAGATTACCGGGTAATCTCCCCTAAACACCTGATATTCCATAATTCTTAATTGCTTATTCTCCTGGCGACTGGTCTCACTCCCCTCAGTCCCCAACCACAAACTCTTCCAGCTTTTTTCGTAGATAGTAAATGGCTGCCCTGGTATAGCGCTGGTTCTGGGCCTTTTGGCCTTTTTCAAGCAGCTGAATTCGCTGTTCTATCTCCCAAGGGCTAACTTGACCCCTAAAGCCGTGATACAACTCATATTCCAGGGCATTATTGGGGGCATCTTTAATGACGATTTCGTAGGCTACCGGCGGTAGCCCGCGTTTTCCACTGGCCTTCCACTCTTTAAGGGATGGCGGAGGGTTAGGCAAGGGCCCTGATTTTATCAAATTGGGTTTCTTAACCGGTATGGTAGCATTTTCTTTATCGAATTCCCCGGCTCGTTCTTGAGATATAAGGTTTAGTTTCGAAACCTCAAAATTAGGCTTTTCTAAATTGGGCGAATTCTTGTCCAACTCTATGACTACCTTCCTGCTGCTTTTTCGTTTCTGTCCGGTAAAGATTTGCTGATTAGATAACTCTGCAGGTTCATTATAAAGACTCACGCCCTATGGTTTGATGCCCAAGAATCAAAGTATATTGGTTTGATCTGAATTTTACAACTTGTACTCAAACTAGGCTCCAGTTTCATAGTAAATATTGAGGTTAGTCCTACCAGTCGATTTAAAGGGGACGCGAAGGATTTGAATATATTTATTTCAAGTCAGTAGAAGGGGTATCTGTAAGCTCATAGTTGAGGTAAGACACCTTAAAATAACAATGACATTTAGAGCGAGATAACTGCCTATTGCCTTTCAATATCCTATCCTTACCTTGTAACCACCACACCTATCCTGGCACCTTCTGTGACCAAAAAATATAATTAAATTTTCTTTAACTAATGTCTTCTGAGAAAGCCAAGCTAAAATTTCACTTTCAAACTTCTTAAAGAGTATTTAATTATCCAATTGTCACTTTATCAGGTGCATTCGGCTAACCGAATGGCAAACTGGTTAAAAATACTACTGTAATAAACTTTAAAAGTGCTCATTCGGTTAGCCGAATGACATAATGAGACCCTATATATCTTTTCTTCTATTCTTAAATCTTTGATGATGTGGATTTAGGTTGCCAGTAAATAATCTCAATAAGGTGGAAAATTTCGATACAGGAGTTAAGAATGCCAAAGTTAGTGAAGTCCTAGCGCCTGTGGACAGTTTGTGGATACGCTCTTGTAAAATGTACTTGAATTTATTTCACGCTGCCTTTCCCAGCAGACTTTATTCGCTCGTTTGCGAATGGGAAAACTAATAAGTAAGCGGGGATTTTATCCAACGGCCAATGAAACTACCGTTACTTCAGCCCGATTACTGAAACCGTAGGCTACTCACTCACAATTCTTTGACGTTTATCAGGACAAGCTTGTAAGTGAGAAATATCAGCCAGCCCAACTTTTATAAACGCAAAGGCAATTTTAATGAGCTAACTAATTAGCCACCTCAGGCCATGCGTGCCAAAAGTTTTCTGGCTAACCAATTATTTCTCAATAACCAGGGCTTGAAAAGGATCGAAACTATTATTTATCTAAGGCTGCCACCCATAACCGGAGAAGCCTGACAAATCATACGGAGGTTAACAAACCACGGGAAATTTATAGTCACTTCATCTTTTGAGCAGCTAAATTTATTGCTCTAAAGGTAATAAAGCGACAAATTCACAAAAATAAATAGCAACCTTTGAACCTGATTGTAAATTTGTCTTCATCTTTGTTTTGCTGTGGTCTCAACTTTCAATTTGGTACACAGCATCTCAATTCTCTATTTCTATTATTGAAGCAAAAGCAGGCAGGCACACAGGTTGTGGTCAAGCCTGCTTTTTATTTGTTTGGCTTTATCACTTCACTATTAGCTTTATATAAGAGCTAACTTACGTCGTGAGAGCTAAAAAAGGAGGCTTACCACATGTTTAATTTTACCAATTTTACGATTTCAGCTAACAGAACCAGAACCGGTAAACAAGCAGGATTGGCTTTGTTATCCGGGTCTGCCGCTCAAACCGGAGCTGTGACGGTGAAGCTAACCGGCCAATATCTGATCGGCCAACCTACCTTTTTATCCGGCGACCGGCTAGAACTGGTAGTAAGCACTCAGGAGGCAGGCGGAGTGCAATCGCAACTCGCGGCTTCAATGTCACCTGGTGCTGGACATGCGACAATTGCCGCCGGGAAAAGTTCCGACCGGACTGTAATCCGGTTCAACCAGTGGCGGTTTTTCAAGATGGCTTACCGGCTTCAACCTGACTCGCGCTTGACTATCGAGGGTAAACCATTTGCTACTACCGGTCCGGGAGGTGAGCCAATACTGGTTGTAGAGTGTTCCAGGCTTGCGATTGAACGACAAACCCGGTCGTTATCTCTCTCCTGGCTGGGCCTTTGCTGGGTAATAATTGCAGTGCTGCTTCTTGGGCTCCTGTTATTAACACCGCGGTTGATGCCGCCAGGACTGATCCTTCTGACCGTACTGCTTGGTTTAGGACGGTTAGTAGATCTGGCAGGGCTAATTCCGGTCAGCTTGAAACCGAAGTTGAAAGGCTGGCTGGTAAAAATCTTATTAGGTTTCGGCGTGCTGGTAGCAATCTGGCTTTTCGTTCAGTATAGCTACTATACCACGCCCCGTTTCCGCTAAGAAACGAACTAGAAAATTTAAAGGGGACTGACCGCCTTTCTTCTAGAGCTTTATCCAGGCTTCCAGTCCCTCTTTTGTTGTTAGTTTCTTGGCAGGTAAGCTAATTAACTACAAAGTTTTCAGACTTTCAGGAAGAAACTACCTCACCTTGGTTTCTTTCCGGCTGAGTGAAAACAGGGCAGCTTTCCTCGGATATCGGACGGCCGATATGCCGCCAACAACTCTCACCAGTACTATACCTGGCACCGTAAATTAAGCTTCGGCTTTTTCCTTCCAAAGGAAGTCTGGCTTAATTTACGTCGTACCGTGGTAGATGTCCGGCGAATACTGATCACAGGAGTATAGATTTTAGATGTGGTAACGGGAACTATTCTCGCTACCACTTTCCAATTTCCCTTTTCTTTCCCCTCCAAAATCAAGACGCTTAGTTACCCCAGCGAAAAATACTCTTTTGTAAACATTTATTTCCCCTATCTTTTTAACTCAATATTTCGTTTATGGCGATTTTGTGGAACCTCTGGTTTATAACCATCTGTGTCCCTAACCCGGTTTACTAACCGGATTTTAGACTGTGTATCTTAATCTAATAAAACAACGGAGAATCTAATTTATGTCAACATCCACCTTTGATTTACAAACCGAGATACGCCGGGCTCGCCACACTTTACTGCCCCGGCGTAATGACTGGCGAAGTGAACCGGGATACGTTTTCCCTGGCGAACGTAATACCTGGCTGGCAGACCTTCCCACCCGAAAGGCGGGATTGCGTCTGGTGGTCCTCAGGCACCATCTAATTCTTGAACTCTGCCAGGCCAGGTGGTCACAGGGGAATTTACCGGCCGCAATTTTCTTTTCCCTTGAAGGAGCCACGGTGGAACTGGAGCGACAGCTTTTGGAAGCGAATGAAAAAGACCAGTCCGGCAAGCGAAATTTGTTCCCAGTTAACTCATTTCAGCTCTATCCAATCTTTGAGGTTCAACCTCCTGAGCGGTTAGGCCAGCTTCAAATTCATCTCGAAGACCGGCTGACCACCTTAAGTGAACACAGGCGTAGAATTATTACCGGGCTGGAAAATTCACCTGCGCCCGGCATAGATGAGGAAAGTTTGCGAAACTTCTGGCTACCGCTTGGTACAGCCCTTGTACTTGAGTGTGAAGAACAGACCCTGGCCCGTTACAGCCTCTGGCTCCACCACATACGAGAAAGATTCAGCGGAACTGTTTCCAGTGAATTTATTACCAGGAACGAAAGAAGTGAGGCTGAAAATGACAAGTAATTCTGGTACTGGTTATGGTCGTGATTCCTCAAGGCTTCTAGATACACTTAACCCAGGTCAGTTGAGAGCCGCTACGACAGAGAGCAGCGCCCTTGTCTGGGCCGGACCAGGGACGGGGAAAACCCAGGTAACGGCCAGCCGAGCGGGCTGGTTAATCGAAACCGGGCGGTGCAAGCCTCATGAATTATTGGTAGTAACTTTTACAAACCGGGCAGTTAAAGAGTTTCGGGACCGGCTTGAAACGCTGCTGGGTACCTCGGCAGCAGCCCAGGTCCGGGTCAGTACTTTTCACAGTCTGGCCCTTTCCCTGGTGGAAATCCAGCAACAACTGGGTGAACGAGAACGCTTCCGGCTGCTGAACAGTGAAACTCGCTTCAAACTACTCGAAGAGCTAATCAGGGATGCACTCAAGCGGCAGCCTCAAAGCCTTAAGGTGAAGGGAGCTGAAGGTGAACCGGCTAATTTCAAAAGGTTGGTAGAGCAGGTCGGACATTTAATATCCAGCCTTAAAACGCGTCAGGAAGAGGAAAGTCCAAATGAATTAAGCATCAGTAACAAGGTGGAAATGTATTTTGAGGACTATCTAGTAGACGAGCCGGTCCATAAATTAATCCAGCAAGTATGGCCGCGCTACCGGCAGCATTTAACGGCAAGAGGGCTGCTCGACGTGGACGACCTGATACCCCAGGCTACCATTACTCTCAAAAAGTGGCCTGCCCTGGTCCGGCTACCCGGTGTGGGAGTGCAGCAGGTCCTTCTGGACGAAACCCAGGACACCAGCCCTGGTCAGCTTGAGTTACTCTTAACCCTAATGCACACCAGCGGCGAGCAACACTCAGGCTCACAGAAACAAAACCAGCCTGAACTCATAGCTGTAGGAGACTCCAGGCAGCAGATATTTAGCTACTTGCACAGCGGGCCTTATCAGCGTCTGGCTAAGTTTTTACCCCAGACAGCCAGTATGAGTTTAGACATTCAATACCGTTTTGGCCCGACTATTAACCGGGCTGCCAGTGCGCTATCCTGGCGGTTGGGCTCCGATCTAGCGGTCCGGCCCGCTCGTTTAGAGGATGACCCGGATCAGGAGTTCTCGGCCCTGTTTGCCGGAGAAAAGGTGCCGCGCGGCCAGTTACCTTTAACCATTTACGAAGCTGAGGATGAAGAAGAAGAAGCTGGCTTTGTGGCCCAGGAGATTTTAAGAGTAAGAGAGCACCGGCCAAAAGTTCAAATCGCCGTACTGGTGAGAACCAGAGCCCAGGGTGAACAGGTCGGTCGTTTCCTGACTAAATCAAGTATTAGCCACTGCGTGCTAACCGGGATTGATTCGAAAATTGTAGAGGCTAATTCGCCTGTAAATAATCCAGGATTAGCCCCCGGCTGCAAACCTGATTTGAGACCGGAAGGACCAGACACAACCCCGGTTACTATCTCAACCATCCACGCTTCAAAAGGCGCCGAGTTTGAAGTGGTTTTTGTGCCGGGGCTGGCTCAGGGGTTGTTCCCGGTAGGCCAAAACCGGCTGCTGGAAGATTTAAGATTGTTCTTTGTGGCAATCACCCGGTCTCGCTATCTGGTGTACTTGAGTTATCCCGGCCATTTTAAGCGCCCCAGGTCCCTAAACAGGTATGACACAAAACCGGCCGGAGCGGAAAATGAAACGGGCCGTTCAGAAAAGGCGGCCCCGTCCATCTTTTTATCCATATTACCCTGATTTAATTAAAAGAAGAGAGGAGGATAACCTATGCCTGATTTATTAGTCGTGGACCTCAAAAGAACCGAGCGGGAGGAGGCTTACATCGAAAAACTGCTGGCTCAACCACGCTGGACAGACGAGGAATTTAACAGTCTCAAAGCTTTTCTAAAGTTTACCGAGGCGGAACGCCAGCAAGCATTGGAAAGTGTACCGATTGAACTATTACTCGCCGGTCGTGGAATTCATTTCCCAACCGGGAAGCGAACGCCGCAGATAGAGTGTTTCCTGCCGGACCATGCTGATAGCACCGCTTCGATGACCCTCTACCGCAGCTCCAACCGGTGCTATTGCTTTGGCTGCCGGCGAAAAATCAACACGATTGACCTGTTGACAATCCTGCAAGGATGCACCTTTCCCGAAGCCATGGACTATCTGCTGGGTGACTATTTACGGCTGCCTTCTCAACTGCTGCGTCGCAGCATCAAGCAGCGGTTAGCTGAGAAACAAATGAAGGTCCAAAATCAAGATGCGAACGGGAAACCATACTATCTCAGCGATAAAGTGAGCGGGCTTGGCAGACAGTTTATAGGGTTTGAAAAGGATGACCAGTTGAAGGAGCAACATGCCGCCTTCAACTTAACCGACCATCAGCCCGAAATCCGGTTGCTGCTGGCTGCGGTGGTTGAGTATTACCACTTACAGCTAAAGGAGTACCCTCCGGCCTGGCTTTACCTGACCTCGCGTGGCCTTAGCCAAACTACTATCCAAACCCACAAGCTTGGCTACGCTTGCGGCGCGGGCCTGGTAGGCTGGCTCAGGCAGCAGGGTTTGAGCTTACCTCTGGCTAGAGAAATTGGACTTTTAGGCGAGGGGGCGGCTGAACGGCTGGCCGGGCGAATTATAGTGCCTTTCTTTGATTTGGAAGGACAGTTGGCAATGCTGACTGGCCGGTTATTAGCTGGCTCAACCGTAGAAGCGCCACCCTGGCAACAAACCATCACAACCGGCAACCAGGAACACTTTCAAGCGGGCAGTGATAGCGCCGGTATCCATTGTCCCAAGTATTTGAATCTGCAATTGCCGAAACCATCTCTTGACATCTTTTATCCTACAAACGCCGATCACCCTGGACCAGTCCTGCTCGTGGAGGGACCCTTCGATTACCTGGTAGCTCGACAGTGGGGACATGTGGCAATCTGCACCTGGGGTACGGCCGTCAACCGGGAAAACATCAGCTTGCTCGGCCGGGCTCTGACTGCCGGTAGCATCACACAGCTCTTAGTCTGCTTCGACAACGACCCGCCTAAAACTCAACCAGACGGTACAGTTTGCCTGGGAGCGGGGCCACAGGCTACCCGGCAACTCCTGGAACAATTCGATTCACCTGAAGTGAGGGCAGTCGAGTTACCGGCCGGGTTTAAGGACATTGCCAGCCTGGGCGAAATACCCCAGGGCCGCCTTCTGTTTGAAAAAGCAGTTAACCAGGCTCTTAGTACACAAACCAGAGGCCGCTTGGCAAAAGCGAAAGACTAATTCCGCAACTAATCCAGGGTTGTTTATCAGTTCCTGACACAGAATATACCTGACTATCCTCGGATAAACGCCAGTATAAAAATAAAAGGCCAGTAGTTAGAAATAGCTACCGGCCTTTTATTTTGCCTTACCTCTATTACCTATCTTTATGTATGTCCCACATACCCTTGCTCTCAAAGAAAGGAAGGTTCACCAGAATTATGACTACAATTAAAAACAAGCGCGGCCGGCCAAAAAGCATCAATATACGGGACACTGAGCTTGTACCGGACGGGTTGGGAGGTTACATCCGGGTAGCCCGTTCGTTAACCCGGCGTTTCTACCAGAACCAGTTACCGACCCACGAAGATTGCGAACAAGCCGCATCTCTGGCCGCCCTGGAAGCCCTCGACAAAGTGGGGCCGAACGGGCCGTTAAACAAAGTAAGTTCGGCCATCCGCTTCGTGCTTTACCGTCAGGTAAAAGCCTACGGCTTCAAGATGGTTAACACTCGTAAAGCGGACGGCAAGCGCACCGCTAATTGGACTAACCAGGAAGTTGTTTTTTCCAGTTTGCCGCAAACCTACCGGGTACGGCTGGGGCTTGAACCCCAAAGAAGCTATGTAAGAAAGGAGGGATAGTTAGTGACACAGCAAGAGACACAGCCATTTAACAAAGTCAGGCTTGGTGGTATGGAGGCCGATCTTGAAGGCTACGCTTACCAGATAGAATTAAATGAAGGAAAACCAAAGGCGGTTCTCTGGTATCTCTCAATGGTCGGGCATAAAACGGCTGTTCAGGCAATCTGGGCAGGGCTCGTGAATACTCCGCCGCAATCTATCGTCCTTTATAGGGAAGAAGACTTTTCGGAAGACGAGAGTAGCGAACCTGCCGGACAAGCAGAAAATGGAGGCGCAGTAGGACGCAAGGCCATAATGATGCAACTGGCCGAAGGCTGGCGCAGCGGCGGTTGGAATTTCCTCAAAACCCAACTCAACGCCTCATATGCCTACCAGGGAGTACTTCTACCAAAAACCGCCTTTCTCAATTCAACCCAGGAACGGTCGAACTCAGGCCGAAGAAAGGCTTCTTCACCCTCCTCAAGTGCTGACGGAAAGGAGGTTCAAACCCAGTTCTTACTTCTCAAACCGCCCCAACTGCCTCTCCGAAATAGCACCCCTGCACCTATCCCGGACTGTAGAAATTCTGCCGACTCTGATCTCCAGTTCCAACAACTTTACTTTGCACGCCTCAACGCACTAACCAGCTTACCCCTGCACCCTGGCTGGAGTGAGGCTTTATGGCAGCGGGCAGCCAGCAACGCAGAATTGGAGCGGTTGGAATGTGCAGGCATCGAAATTTATCTATGCCGTAAACCGGACGAAGAAGTTTTACGCCAGGAAATAGCCGACCTCGTTCGTCTGGGCAAGCTTTCCTGTTAAATTGCTTCCCTTTACTTTTCACCATCAACTTTTCGACCCTTATTTAATCCACCCATCCCATCCATAAGTTCCTTACACTTTTTAGCAACAACATAAAGCCTTAAAAAAGGAGAAATAACCTATGGCTCGTTTAGCTGCCGTAGCCACCGGGCTTTACTTCCCCACCCCTCTGAGAGCAGTAGCAGGAATAGCCCGGCAAATCAGCTTATCAGAGGAATTTAATCCTGGTTCAAGCCAGGTAATAAGAGTGCTTGATCCTTGTGCTGGCAGAGGCAGTGCGGCCCTTTTCCTGGTACGCCTCTTAGCAGGTGCCAGCACCGCCGAGAGACAACGAATTGAGTTGTTCGGCATCGAACTGGATGCCAACCGGGCTAAACTGGCCCGGCCAATTTTTACCCGGCTGCTTCAGACCAACACCCTTACCGCCAGGGTAGAGAGCAAAGCGTTTGACCTGCTGTTTCATAACCCGCCCTACCACCATAGCGGGGACAGTGACAAACGGCTTGAACACGCTTTTCTTAAACGTACTACCCACTACCTCAAACCGGGCGGCCTCCTGGTACATATTGTCCCCCAGGTTCGCCTGGGGATAAGCGCCGAGTACCTGGCTCATTACTACAAAAGCATCTCGGTTTACCGCTTCCCACACGCGGAATACGAGGCGTTCAAGCAAGTGGTACTTTTTGGAGTCCGGCGAGAAGCGGTAATGGAGGATAAAGGTACTGCAAATAAGCTCAAGGCTATAGCCGAGCTTGGCCCCCAAGTGTTACCTGTCCTGAGCTGCCCGCCTGGCCTGGCCGATTTAAATGACCTGGTAGAGGTTACCGGTATACCACATTACCCGGAAGTGGTCGAGGAATTGGATAGGCTGGCAAAACAGCCTGGGCTACCGGAAACGGCGATGGTTAAAAATTCCTTACTGACCCTAAACAAGGAAGCCGCCTCCGGTTACTTCTTTTCGCACCCGCAGCCCTACCTGTTAAATGCGAGTGAAAGAAAAACGGAAGTGAAATTGTTTGCCAATGGTGAGTATAGCGCCGGGCAAGCCTTAAGCGAGGCCCGCAACAGCGGCGTGTGGACTAACCGCAACCTGCACGAACAGGTTTACCCGCTTGTTCAACCCAGAGGTCAGGGGCAGCAATTCAACAACCGTCCTCTCACACCTTTACGGGAAGGGCAGGCCGCCATGCTAACGGCTATCGGGCTGCTTAACAACCTGGTGTTAGAAGACGAACAAGGCCAACGAGTGCTGGTTAAAGGCCGGACCTACAAGGAATATACCCTCAGGCGAGTCGATAAAGACGAAGACGGCAAGGAGAAATCGCGTACCGAACGCGAGGTTGTCCGGAGCCAGCTAAGCTCACTTGACCTTCAGACCGGGCAAATCACAGAAATTGAGCAGGCCGAAATGGCCGTTTTTGTTACCCGGTTTAGCAGCAGCATCCGGCGCCAGATGCTGGCTAATTATCCACCGCTGTACGTGCCAGGCCAGGCTAACCCTACTACCGCAAAACTGGAAACGGGACTGGTCCGGTTAGGACGTAAACCACTGGGCGGGCAGGCGCTGGCAATTGTGGCCGGAGCATACTCGCTCATGCTTCACAATTGTGCCATCTTCTCGGCCGAAATGGGTTGCGGCAAGTCACTGATGGGTACGGCCTCCGCGTACCTCTCCGGTTCCAGACGGGTGATAGTGGAATGCCCCCCTCAACTGGTCAAAAAGTGGGTCAGAGAGATTAAGCAGACCGTGCCGGGCGCTCAGGCGGAAATTGTCACTAATACCTCCGAACTTCGAGCTGTGGTGAAGCGGGTCGAACGCTTTGAAGCGGCCCTGGCAAACCGGTTAGCCGGGACTTCCCAGCCAGCTCTGCAAACTCCGCCCTATTTTGTGGTAATTAGCCGGATGGATCTCAAGCTGGGTTCACGCTGGCAGGCAGCGGCTATGACCAGACCGGGCCGTAACGCGGAGGGAGAGTTGGTCAGGCTGGCTTATTGCCCCCGGTGCGGCAGCCCGGTGCTAGACCGGGACGACAAACCGGTTGGACTGGCGGAGTTGCAAAAACACAAGCAAAAGTGCCAAGCTCCACGCCGGGAATGGAATTCCAGCACTCACGCCTGGAGCGAAACTTCTTTTGACAGGCATGGCCGGCCGGTATTGTGTAACGAACCCCTCTGGCAATCTAAATGTTCGCCTGTACCAGCCGGTTCACCAGCCTTCGCCGGACCCCGGCCGTTTCTCTACCCTAGAGAACAGGGCCTGGTCTATGACCCGGCCAGGAGAGCATGGTTCAACCCTGTCACAACTCAGGGAGTAACCGGACAAGCTTTTCCGGGCAAAGGGGTTAGTTCAGCTGGCAACAAAGTTTTGTTCACACCGGAACTGGTGCAGGAAGGGCCGCGCAAAATACCGCTGGCCCACTATATCAAGAGTCATCTAAAAGGCTTTTTCGATACCCTCATTGAGGACGAATTGCACGAGTTAAAAGCGGAAGGTTCGGCCCAGGGAGCCTGCGCCGGAATACTGGCCGAGTGTGTAAAACGAGTTATCAGTCTGACCGGGACGCTCTCGGGCGGTAAAGCCTCAAACCTCTATTTTCTCCTGTGGCGGTTTAGTCGTGAGATCAGGCAAGAGTTCAGGCTCGAAGAAGAAGAACGCTGGGTGCAGCGCTACGGCATTATCGAGCGCACAATTTTTTCCAGGAGCCAGAACAATGAGGAGGTGGCGGAAGACGGAGCGATGAGCGACCGGCGCGAGTATAACCGGGAGCGCCGGGTGGAAAAACCGGGGATGAACCCGGCAATACTACTCAAGTTGATCGGCTTTACGGTCTTCCTCAAACTGGCCGATGTCGCCCGCGATCTACCGCCTTATGAGGAACGAGTGGTAACGCTACCACTGGACGGGCAGGAAAATGACCCGGCCACCCAGGCCGGACAATACATAAAATTAGAAACTGACCTGGTAGCAGCCGTAAAACTGGCTCTGCAAAACGGTAGCTCACGCCTCCTGGGAGCAATGGCTAATTCCCTTCTGGCCTGGCCGGACAATCCTACCCGTACCGAGATAGTGATTGACCCTAAATTCAAAACCCCGGTCGCCCAGGCCCTGGCCCTTCCCGAAGATAGGCTCTATCCCAAAGAGCAGTCCCTGGTTAATCTATACCGTCAGGAGCGGGCTGCCGGAAGACGGATGTTAGTCTTTCTCTCCAATACCAAATCTCGCAGTGTCGTAGCGAGGGTAAAGGGGGTACTGGAGAAGGCTGGCGCCCGAGTGGCCTTCCTCAACAGCGACCGGGTAAAGCCGGAAGACCGGGAGGAGTGGGTAGCCTCCCAGGTGCAGGCCGGAGTGGATGTGCTGCTCTCCCACCCGAAACCCATCCAGACTGGTCTGGATTTACTGGCCTGGCCGACCCTGGTTTTCTGGCAGTTACAGTACAGCACTTACATCATGCGCCAGGCTTCCCGGCGAAGCTGGCGTATCGGCCAGAAACAACCGGTTACGGTCTATCACTTCGTCTACGAAGGAACGGCCCAGCATACCGGCCTGACTCTGATTGCCAAAAAGGTCAGGGCCAGCCAGATGTTGGAAGGAGAGTTGTCGAATGATGGACTGGTGGAGTTGGCCGAAGACGGGGAAGACGGCGAGTCACTCATGGAACTGGCCCGGGTAATTGCTGGTGCTAATTCGGGTATTGGTAAGTCACAGCGCCAGGACCAGGATAATGGTTCAGAACTCCAGGCTGAAGAAGCACATTTGAGCCTGGAGGACCTGTTCAACTCACTGCACCGCCAGGAACTGGAAGCTGCCCGCTTTGTACTTGAGGATGAAAGAGCCAACCAAGAGGAACTGGAAGCAGCCATTCAGCGCATTTATGACGCGGCTATAGCTTCAACCAATACTGAAGCAGAACCAACGGCCGGTTCAGCAATAACCCTCGGAACTGCTGAAATCTCGCAGACAAGTGGCAGTCTACCGGCTCCAGAAAAAGCCCGTCAACTGGTGCTACCTACTACACCTCAGTTTCAGGAAGTACGTCAAAAACCTACCCTGGAAGAACTACGGGCTACCTTCCTGGCCGCCCGGCAGCAGAAACTAGCAGCCAGCGGTAGTAAAAAGAGCAGCCCGAAAGTCTCACCCCAACAACTTTCCATGTTCTAAATCAAATCCACAACTTTAGAGAACAGGCAACTGAGACCGATCATGGTTTCATTGCCTGCTCTTTAGTTTAGCTGCCCGTGTTTCTGGGATCAGAATAACTGGGCAGTAGGTCTATATATCTATATATAAAGGAAGGAGTTTCGTCATGAGCCCGATCAAGGTTTACCTGACCGAGGAGGAAATAAGTAATCTGGTGCCGGGGAGGTACTACATCGAGGTGCGGGTCAAGATACCAACGGTAATCATGAATTTTGACAATGATTTACCCTTTATCCCGCCTTCTCTCGACCCCGGCAACAGTCCTTATCACTCCAGCCCTAGTGTGGCACTATCTGAGACCTGTAGCGCCATTTTTGACCTCACCGATCATCCCCAGTGTCCCACGGAGCATACGGTTTCCGCCGCAGACCGGTTTTTGAACGACTACTATCCCGAACTTGACCGGGTACTCAGAGAGTATCTTCAAAACTCGGAATTTTAGAAAGGCAGGTATGTTTATGTCGAAATCAAACACATGGCTGGTTTACCACAATACCGATGAGACGACCATGTTTCAACCCGATCCCGAACTCTGGAAAGAACGGGACAAACATTATCACCTGGTCGCCCTGGTAGAAGCCGATTCACTGGAAGAAGTGTACAGACTCACTAACCATATTGACGGGGACTGGCGGGAGAACGCAGTGGTCAAAAGCATGTCTCCTCAACCACCTCGTTCCACCTCGGTGGGTGATGTCCTTGTACAAAATACTACGGCCTGGCTGGTTGAGCACTCCGGCTTCCGGCGCATCTCCTAGCTTCCTCTCAAGTTTCCTTTAGCAACAAAATTTTACTGAACCTATTTCTATCTAACCCGCTCTTACATCGCCTTCAGAGTGTCTTTAGTTTTCCCTGCCATTTATTCCGAAATAGCAGGGAATATTTATGTCAACTTAGTTTGAAAGGAACAGTTAATTATGACAGACAACTTCAGCTCGAACGGCTTTAATAACAGCACCGCTACTGCTTTAAGCGAAATATCAGGGACAACTTCCAGCATTCCAGTCCAGCTTACTCCTCAACCAGCCCCGGTGAGTCCGCTTGCCCAGTTACGCCAGTTGGAAACCGAACTGAATTCGGTACTGATTGAGCGAAGTGAGGCGGTCCGGGCGGCCCTGGTAGCTCTGGTGGCCGGGCAGAACATGGTGCTGCTAGGCCCTCCCGGTTGCGGCAAATCCCTGATCGTCACCGAACTGGCCCGGCGCATCCGTGACAATAACCCTGCCGGTGCCGGTGGTGGCCTGAGTTGTTTCACCCTGCTTATGACCAAGTACACCGACCCGGATGAAGTGTTCGGCCCGGTCAGTCTGAGTGCCCTCAAGAATGATGAGCGCAAACGGACTACCACCCACAAGCTGCCGGAAACCCACTTCGCCTTCCTTGATGAAGTTTTTAAGGCGAATTCAGCCGTGCTCAACGCCCTTCTGACAGTAATGAACGAGCGTGAGTTTGATAACGGCGGGTCCAGCCGGTTGAAACTGCCCCTGATCAGTTTGTTCGGGGCGAGTAACGAGCTGCCGGAGGGTCGGGAACTGGAAGCCTTCTGGGACCGCTTTTTACTCAGGTTAGTGATTAACCCGGTCAGTGAAGCCGGGTTTGAGAAGCTGGTTAATCTTCTGATGAGTCCCTCGCCTGCCCCTGCGGCCTTTCTGGGGCTGAACGGATTACAGGCTCTACAATTACAGGCCACTAAAGTTGGCTTCTCACCCTCAGTCAGGCTGGCTTATATCAAGCTCCGAAAAGAACTGGCGGCCAAAGGCATCACGGCCAGCGACCGGCGCTGGGGACAGTGCCTCAAACTCTTGCAGTCTCATGCCCTGATTGAAGGTCGGCAGACGGTAGAGGAAGATGACCTGTCTATCCTTGAACACGCCCTGTGGAATACCCCCGAACAGCGGTCCGATATCAAAAAGCAGGTCGGCCAACTGGCTAACCCGGTCGCAGCCAAAGCCCTTGAGTTCTTCGACCAGGCTTTTAACATCCACCAGACCGCCCTGGCAGCTTACAAGAAAGCCAGTAACGAGGATGAAAAAGGCCGCCTCATTGTGGAAGCAGTGGGCAAACTCAAGGCCACCCTCCACAGCATCATTACCACCTGCACTCCCGAACACCGTACTACCCTGGATGCGGGAGGCCGGGACGGCATCAAGAACGTGGTGGCTTTCCTAAATACCGCCGGTCAAGCTCGCAGCCTTAACAAGGTTGAAACCATTATTGTTCAGGTCAGCCGGATGCGGGACGAACTGGTGGAACACGTTTCGTAATTCCTCAGTGTGAATGAGAAAACGGATATTTCTCTACAACCAATATCCGTTTTCTCAAATTGTACTCAGCTCGACTAATTATGATTATTATCACTGTTTGATAAAAAGAAAGGACAGCCGAATGAACAAAAATGACACTGGGATTATTCCTGGCGAAGTTTCGCCGGGTTCAATTTCTAACCTGACCGAGCCAATTATTGAGAGTACGCAGGCGGTGGTTCACGACACTTATGATGCCCAGGCTTTTAGCGAAACTCAACTAACTTATAAGAAGCTGGGTGAGGCTGAAACCAAACGAAAAGAAACCCTGATAACTGCCCCGGCCCTGCTTCGAGACGTCTTCTATGCCTTTCACAAGCCGGTAGTCCAGCTTAATGAAGCGGGAGGAATGGCCGCCAGCCACCTGCTCAACCGCCAGATGGTGGAACAGATGTTAACGACTTCTGAATTTCAAGAACTCCACCACGCTACGGCCGGTGATGAACTGGCCGCCGCTATCGCCACGGTTGGAGCCAGTGAACGGATGTTAGACAGCCTGGATAAGGCCACGGCCCGGCGCATCAATGAGCTTGCCCGCCTGGAAGAACAGATTCAAAATCTGATGACCCAGGCTGAAACCCTGGAGGGATTGGCAGACGAACAAAGTGATAAAGCGGCCGCCGAGAAACTCTCTCGCCGGGCCGAGGAACTGCAACGGCAAGCCGGAGAAGCGGTTACCCGCCGGGACAAATTGGCCCAAAAACTCACCGGGCCGCAGGAAATTGAGCGCATTGAAAATGCCGCCCGCCAGGCCGTTCGCGGTGCTATTTCCCAGGCTGAAGAGGAGATCAGAGCGTTAAACGAGACGGTTAAAGCTTACAGCGGTGGGTATGATCCGCAAACAGGCTGGAATGTGGGAACTGGCTCAGGTTCTGGCGGCCTGAGTCTATCAGCGGTGGATAAGGTTAAACTCGCTCTTAAGGTCAAGGCTAACCCTAAACTTCAGCGAATAGCTGAAGTCTGCGGCCGGTTTACCCGAATTGCCCTTACCACCCAGAAGAACAAGGTGCAACAGCCGCCAGACGAAGTTGTGGGTATTAAAACCGGTAACGACCTGGCCCACCTGGTGACAAGTGAATTTGCGCTGCTGGCAGATCCGGTCCTGGAAATGGTATTTTACGCCCGGTATGCCGAGAAAAAGCTGCTTGAGTACGAACTGGATAAGCAAGAACCGCAGGGACGCGGACCAATAGTAGTGGCACTGGATAGCAGCGGTTCGATGACTACGGCAACCGCAGGTGGCCTAACCCGTGAGGTCTGGAGTAAGGGAGCAGCCCTGGCTCTTCTGGCAATCGCCCGTTTACAAAAGCGTGATATTGCGCTTATCCACTTCTCAGACAGCGGCCAGGTGCGAGTAGACGTATTTCAAAAAGGTCTTGCCACCGCCATAGAGGTAATGACTACCGCCGAACATTTCTATGGGGGCGGCACTGATTACAGTAGTTGGATGACCCAGGCCCTAAAGCTGGTAGATAAATCCGCTTTCAACCGGGCCGATGTGATTATTGTGAGTGATGGTGAGGTATATCTCGAATCAGCGGCGGTTGCCGAGTGGAACCGGCGGCGTAAGGAACGGGAAATGCGCTGTTACTCGGTACTTATTGGTGAAATATATGGAGTAGCAGCCCTGGCCCCCATCAGCGAAAGCGTTACGCCACTCCTGGACCTGACTCAGGACGGCGAGGCGCTTAACACCATGTTCAGTATTTAACTTCTTTGCCCCTCCTGGAATTCCTATAGAGTGCCCACTCTTTCAAGTTTGCTTTCAATTCCCTTACAAAATAGGTTAATCATGTAGCAAATGATTGGGCCGACCGGTCGGACAACGCGTTCCGGCCAGATCCACCGAAAATACTATTAACAGTACCTTCTTTACTCTCAATTTCAACTTCAATCTTAACAACAGCAGCAATCTCAAAATCAACATCATTGAGATTTCTACTCCTTCCGTCAACGCACGAAACACCAAATTTGTAAGAAACAATCTCACCTTAACTCAGAACTATCCTGGCACCGGCACTTTCACTAAAAGTGTTGAATTCCCTTTTCCCAGGCTGTGTTTTGTTAGAAACCAGGGCTAATACTCCCTTTTAGCCCTGTTTCTTTCACTTACTTGCTAAAAATAAGAGCGAAAGCGAGGTAATAACTATGCAAATCGTCGCGGAATGGGCCGGTCATTACTATGACCCGGTTGAAAACAGCGACAAAATCTGGGCAAGCGCCTGGACAGATACCGGGGACTATCTGGCCGTGTGGGGCCGCCGGGGCAACCACAAATATCAGTCCCAGACCAAGCGGCTGGGAAGTGCCGCCGCTGCCCGGCTAGGGTTTTACAAAATGGTCAGGCAAAAAGAACACAAGGGCTACCAGAGTGTGCCTTTTGAAAATCCTCAGTTCGGTAACATACCAAGTTTCAAACGCAGCCAGAGCGAAAGCCTTGAACCTGGTACCGGGAAGATTACCAGGCACAAAGTCTTGGAAAGGATCCACCGGCTGATCAACCGGGTTAAAGAGCGCTTTGAACCGGACACTATGTTGGTGGAATTCAGCCAGATAAAGGCAGTTACCGCCTTAATGCTGGAATATGACGAGCGGATCGATACTGGCTCTTCCGCTAGGGAAACCCTCCCTCACGAACTTGAATCCGGCCTGAGCGATTTATCTGCCTCCATCAAGCAGGCCCTACTAGCCTGACCTGGGGCGACCTATCTTCATTCTCTGGGGAATGTGCTTACACCCCCTCAACTTTAATTTACCCGTTTACCTTTGTTAATAACAGAAAGGAGGTAGCGAGCCGGATTTTGCCACGGAGAACTTTCGACTCCTAGGCAAAGTAGCGGCTCGCTAAATACTCGCCATGACTATGACAACTAATATTTCTGCACCTGCCCAACTGAACGGAACCACTGGTAAATTTACTACTCGTGAACTGGAGGAGTCCGTAGGCACTCTCCCGGTATTAGGTTACTCCACTCAATGGAACCTTTGTCAGATCGAGATTGCCTACACTGATCTCGTTAAGTCCCTCCAGGCCAGGGGGTTCCTTACCACCGATCCAGAGAGACCCAGCCCGACAGTGGCCCTGCGCCGGGCCATGATGAGATGGGTCCATAACCGGAGCCTGGCTGTCGGAGTTACCAGCACTGCCCAGGAGTTGTGGAGTGGTGATGTTGATGGCTACGACGTCGAAGGTGAGGCTGAGGAGGATGCCAGTGGAAGCAGCGGAAAGGGCAAGTCCAGGGCTAAAAAGAGCCTGCTCAGAAAAATCAACAGCCCCCAGAGCGAGTGGCTGGTTTTCGGCCTGGTAATCGAGCAGCTTGACCTGGCCGCCCTGGGCCTGTCCTATGCCACCCGCCTGCGTGTGTTTCTGCACAAAAAAACCCTGGCGATAAAGGTATCCCAGGCTGAAGCGGGATTTGAGCCTGCCAGTCTGTCCGAAAATGAGGAGGAAGATGAGGAACTCTCCTCCGAACCGGAATTAGCCGCTATCACGGCTGAAATTCGCCAGCTTTTCCATTACTACCGGGAGCATCACCAGGCTCGCGATGTCTCAATGCTGCTCAAGCAGTTGGTTGGCGGGCTGGACAGCTTCTCTTTACGGCGGTTGGGCGGCGTCTATTTCGTGCCCCAGCAGCACCAGCAGGAGCTGGAAAATCTGCGGAAACTGGTCGAAGATTTACCGGCTACTGCAGGCCAGGTTAGT
This sequence comes from Chloroflexia bacterium, assembly GCA_036261665.1. Taxonomy (GTDB): domain Bacteria; phylum Chloroflexota; class Chloroflexia; order Chloroheliales; family Chloroheliaceae; genus 54-19. The sequence continues at coordinate 16,571 of DATAKM010000116.1, read as the reverse complement.
GACAAATTCATGCTGAAGCTGCCCATCCTGGACGGGGCAGGCGCCAAGAAGCAACTGGCCCAGGCGGCCCACCGTGACTTCCTCCTGGAACTCTCCACCATGCAATCTGACCTTGACCGCCTGGCCGAGGAGGCAACTCACCACCAACTCAGGCCCGATACGGTTGCCCGAAGGCTCACGACTTACCGGGAACTGAAGGCCAAAGCCGAGGTGTATGCCGAACTATTGGACATGCAACAGGGCCGAATTCTATCGGCGGTGGAGAAACTCACCGGCCAGGCAGCCCAGTTGCTGGATAATCTGACCGACTATGCTCTCCAGCACTCCGATCACCAGCAGTCCTTTGATTGGGACAATCTCAGCCCTGCTCCAGGCGAAGCCCAACTCTCATCACAATTTGAGGTGACGGTAGTTCCCGCTTAATTCTGAGATGGCAAAGTATCGAAGCCAGCCGGTTTAGAGCAACCGGCTGGCTTCAAAATTAAGGGAAAGGAGATATCCGAATGACCGAAGAAATTATGGTAAAGGAAGCTGATCCTCCCGTTATAACACTTGAGGAGGAAGCCGTTACCTACCTGGAAGAGCAACAATGGATAGGAGAACAGGAGTTCAAAAACTGTGCGATAACGGTCGTACTGCAATTGATGCCCGTAGATGACCATCCCCAGGGAAGGATGGGGCTTCTTTCTGTCAGAAATGATGATGACGCCCCTTTATTTACGACCTCTTTACGGGGTGAGGAACTGGCTGAATTCCTCCAAATACCTCGCCTGGCCCGGCTGGTTGAGGAACTAAGGAATTTACTACCCCAGCGGCTCATAGAACGGACAGCAAAAGCAAAGGAACAGGCTAAACAGACTACTCCTCAAGCAACTTCAAGGAGTGCAGTTACTTTAACCAAAGGAAAAGGCGCTCAGAAGTCTGCCCGTGTGCAACCGGAAGTCCCAACTAAACCGGTTAGTGCTACCCCTGGAACAATCAGTCCGGCAACAACCCCAAATAACCCCTCAGTTCCACAGGCTACTCTCACCTCCAAACCTGCCACCCAAGCAGTTACCAAACCGGTTGAGGATACAACCAGGCAACTCACCTTGTTTTAGGCTCTTTGTGATTTTCCGGCGAGGAACATCCTTTAGTTTCTCGCCGGTTTTTATTTACCCTTTTACTGTTTACTAGCAAGAAGGAGAATTTTACTATGGCCCAGATTATTTTAAGCGGTGACGGTATGACTATCGAGATTGAGGACGAAATCGCGAGGAGTGACGACCTTCTCAAGCGCGCCCTGTCTCCCCACTATCCAGACCTGGCAAACGCATTTATTTCACGTGAGGAAAAAGACGGCTTACTTAAGGTTACCGTCTCCAAGCGGGCCGGTCCGAAAGGTAGTTACCAGGCTGATAAGGTCACAAGCGCAAACCCGGTTGTGCTTGCCCTGGAGGAAGCACCGGATTATTTAAATCCGGCTTTAGCCCTGGCCTGGCAGCTTTATTTCCAGAACTCTTCCAGTAGCCCTGCCGGTGAAGGAGAGGGAGGTTTAACCCTGGAGAAGCAACTGGCTCTGCAAGGGGAAATCAGTGATGCCATTTTAGAAGGCGAAGCAGAAGCCTCGCACCTACAGATAGCAATTGACCTCCTAAAAACGGCTCCCCACGAGCCATCCCACCGGCTACCGAAGGGGTTTTAACCATGCTACAGCTACAACCGCACCTAAATTTAATGACAGTTGAGGGAGCAGTTAAATATCTGAATCCTTTCAGATTGCCATTAACTTTTAGCCAGGCCACGGGTTATCTCCGTGGCCTGTGGCATAGCACTAACCTGTTAGCTCTTTACCGGCACTACTTTCCCGCTGAATTTGCCGCTTCCACCACCTCGAACAGCATCGAAATCCTGCACAGCAGCTCAAACGGGCTGACCTGCCTCTACAGCCCCAAAGAAAAGGAGTTTCTCAGACTGGTAGATGACCGACTTTTCCCGTTCTATGCCGACCAGTTGCTGGATGAGGAGGAAGAACGGGAAGATCTAATCTACCTGCCCAATTTCGGAGTAGATTGGTGGACAAATGAGTTTGAGGAGCTAGAACAGGGCTGGCAGCTACTACTTTTCGTCACAGGCAGCGTGCAACGTGATCTTGGCCTCAAAATCGAAGATTGTTCTGACCAGGAAATACAAGCGGCTTTACTGACTATACAGGGATTCAACGTGAAATGGGATTTGTTGAGTATGGTCAGTGCTTCCAGAGCCGAACCACTCTGCTTTCTGCCAATCGCCCTGGATATGCTTGAGCATGATACAGGCAATATCTTCATTGACCCGACCGATGAAACTCCGGCAGAACCCCTGGATTGGAGTACCGAAGATATGGATTTTCTGATCAAGCAGTACCAGGAGGCGAGTACCTTAAACGAAAAAGCAGGCAAATTACTGGACTGGCTCACGGCCAGTCCGGTTCATTTAAGAGAGGTAATAAACCTATGGAACGAATGCCAGCAACCGGCACCCAGTACCGGCCCCCAGCAGTAACCTCTCAAACGGTAGAGGGACTGCTGGGGGCAAGCGCTACCCGTCACATCCTTTATCTGTTAGAGGGCCAGTACCTGTACCAGTCTCAGTCTGAGGATGGCAGTATCCGCTATAAATTTCTATCCGCCCAGTCGGTACGATTGGCTTTCAGCCGTGAACCGGTTGATAGCGGTTGGCTCATGCCAGATATTTGCCGGTGGGGTTACGGAAAGTCCGGGCAATGGGCAATTATGTTTATTCCTCCGGCTATCCATACGCTGTGGTTGCCAACTATAGCCAATGGTTTGGACAATGTCACTCCCAATCAAACTGAAGATCAGGACCTGGGCGAAAAGCTAACGGCCGTTCAGGTTCCACTTCCGGCCCTGATTTTTGGCGGAGCAGGCCAGCAGTATTACCTCTGGGCGGTTAATGCTAAAGAATTTAACCCTCAGTTAGTGGGCTATCACGCTCCTTTGCCAAACGTGTATCCCGACGGGCGGATTTGCTGGGGTAGCAACCAGGTTGGGGTTGTAACGCCCCAGAATCTGAGGGAAGCCTGGAAGCTCTTTATCTCATCCCCCTTCAACTCGCATCTGGCTCAGGGCAAATCCAAACGGTATAACACAAACATCCTGGATCAATTTAGAAGGCTGAGGACTACCAATCGAAGGGCTTACCCCACCAATGATTTGCTCCCAATGACAAACACAAGGCAAAGGCACGACGAAGGTTGGACGATAAACCGGCTGGTTGAACAATTAATAGCCACGATGGAACGGCCCGGTATGTAGGAGATAGCCTGGTTATAACAAGTAGAAAGGATTTTTAGCGATGCTTAAACTGGTTACGCATAATATTTACGAAGGCGGGGAATTACCGCCCTTCCCGTCAAATGTCTTTTACGAGTTCTGGCTTGCAGAAGGTGGAGTCTATCTAAGGGCAAAGCGGACCGGGCTGGAAGTACTGATGGCGGTCTCCCGGTGCGAGGTAAGAGGATTAAGTGACCTCCAACCTTTTGTTAAGCTGGAGTATCCCCCTATACCGCAAGAGCTTGTGGCTCAAACACTTGAACTCTCCAGACAAGCTAAAAATGAGCGGAACCGGCCGGTTGAAAAGCTCTTTCACCTGAGCTTTGACGAGAGAGCGTGGCGCTGGCGCCTGGAAGTACCTGAACAGGTGCAGACCGCCGGTAGCGTTAAACCGGTAGATAGTGGGGCCGGTTCAAGTTACGAACGAGCTGTTTTGGAACTTCACAGCCACCATTCGATGTCGGCATTTTTCTCCCCTACCGATGACATGGATGAAGCCCGGTCTTTCCGGCTGTTCGCGGTTATCGGCCGTATCTTCCAAAGAGCTGAAATCCGGGTGAGAGTGGGGGTATTCGGCTACTTCTGGCAGATTGACCCAGAACTTGTGCTGGAGATGCCAGCAGGGCTGCACGATTCTTCTAAACTCGAAGATGAGGAAACCAGGTACGATTTTTTCAAGGAGGTTTATTATGACTCTACCAGAGCTTAACCTGGGATTGCTCCGAGCCAAACCGGTAGTTACACCAAGGGGTGAAAACCAGCTGATAAAGTTAGTATTGATTGGTTGCGGGGGAACCGGTTCCTGGCTGGCCGGAGGTTTAGCCCGCGTCGCCTGGGAACTAAAACGGATGGGCCGGCAGGTGGAAGTCCAGTTCTGGGATTTTGACCGGGTAGAGCCTCAAAATGTCCCGCGCCATTATGTAGACAATTGCTCAGATTTGGATGTATTTGAAGGTTTCTGTTTCCATTTTATTCACATTCCCTTTCTCTGTCAAATGTAATGAAAGGAGTTCTTCTATGACCCTCGACTTTTCCTTCCTAAAAGCCGCTTCCATTCTTAAACCCCGCTTGGAGAATGGCTACTCCCTCCAATTCGTTCAGGTCGGAGCGGGCGGTACCGGTAGCTGGCTCGCTCCCCATCTCTGCCGTATTGCTAAAATCCTCCAACAACACTCCCTTAACCTTTCCGTTAAGATTATTGATCCCGATTACGTTGAGCCGCCTAATCTCGTGCGGCAGAATTTTTGTCCCGCTGAGTTGGGCTGCAATAAGGCTGAAACTCTTGCCCTACGCTACGGGGCGGCCCTCGGTCTGGAGGTTGTGGCAATTGCCCAGCCCTTTGACCCGGCCTTGCTTCGTACCTCCTCCTACTCTTACCACCAGACCACCATCATTCTCATTGGCTGCGTCGACAATTATCTGGCCCGCCGACAACTCGCTGAATGTCTCCGCTCCAATCAAGCCTACCGCCCTGCCCCTATCTGGTGGTTAGATCTGGGTAATTTCCATAGCGGCGGCCAGGTCTTGCTCGGCAATACTGAAAACCTAGACCGGCTTAAATCCGCTTTCCCTTTTGAGGAGTTATGTACAGCCCTGCCTTCCCCGGCTTTACAACATCCCGAATTGCTTGAACCGGAACCACAGGCCTTTTCGCCGTCCGCTCTAAGTGAAGCCAACCTCTCCTGTGAAGAGTTAAGCTTGCATACTACCCAATCTCTCACCATCAACCAGTCCATGGCCGCGGTTGCCAGCACTTACCTGGTCAGGCTGCTTTCAGGTCGCCTTAAATATTTCCAGACTTACCTCAATCTGGAGGCGATGACCACTAAATCTACCTATGTTACTCCCCACCATGTGGCTAAGGTTCTCAACCTTTCCCCGGCCCATGAAGCGACCTTCTTTGTTAAATCAGCTAACGCTTACCAGCCACCTAGTTCGCATTAATCCGGCCGACCCTGGTTTAGATCCAGCCAGCACACGGCTTGGTTCACTCAGCGGTTTCGTCAGGTTCAGCTCCCTCTAACTCTTCGCCCAGTTCGCCCAGCAGTTGCTCGATCCGCCGGATGCTGCACTCATGCCGCTCGACTTCCCGCAGCCAGCCCTGGGAGCGGGCATCTTCTATGAGAGCCCGCTCCACTTTGCGCCGCTTACGCAAGCGCGGAGCATACTCGCGGGTGGTTACGAATTTGGCGCAGTTAAGGTATAAATCGCATTCACAGGGGCCTTCCTGGGGTAACCTCAGGCAGTGCCCTAATTCCAGTTCGGTTTTGAAGAAGTTAGTCTTCAGCCAATCTACCTCCTGTTCACTAAATTTGCCTTCCCGGACTTTAACTGCGCCAAATCCGGCCAGACTTACTCCCTTACCCAGTACGGCCTGGTAATCTTCTAAGACTTCCCGGTCGCCAATCCAGGCATAGATCGTTGTCATGTCAGCGCTCTCATGGCCCAGTATCTTCATGATGGTGTGCAACCGCGCTCCCCCTTCCGCCAGTTGGGTTGCCAACGTGTGCCGGAAGCGGTGCGAAGTAATGCTGGAGCGCCCCCTTGGTCCAAGCGGCAGACCGACGCTTTCACTGGCTTTACGCAAACTGGTGTCGAACAGGTAGCTGGCGGAGTAGAGCCGACCGTGATGGACAAAGAGGTAGCGGACCGGGTTTCCACTGTAGGGGTCTGTTAAACTCCTGGCTTGCTGAACCTGGGACAACCTGGCTAAATTTTCTACCGCTCTGGCAGCTTCTTCATTCAAAGGGACCATACGTTCCTGTTTAGTTTTACCAGCCGGCAGGCGTAACCGGGCGGTCCCATCGGGATAGCGATCCAGACAATCCAGTTCTAAACGCCGGATTTCGTCACGCCGGGCTCCGCTCCAGCGGGCCACCAAAAGCGCCGTTCGCTGAAAGGGACATTCTAACTCTCGTATGCCGCGCATCAACCGGCCTAACTCTTCCTCCGGAATGTAACGAGGGAGCCGTTTGGTTTCCTTAGGCAAATCCCGCGAGGTCATTAAAATGCGCGTGGGTACATCCTCCCAGCCCCAGCCGGTGACATCTTTAAAGAAGAGCATGACCTTGCCGATCTTGCCGCGCTTACCGTTGTCGGTCAACAGACGCCCGGTTTTAGCGCCGACCATGCTGTTCAAGGCTTCCCGGTACTCGACCAGATGGTCGCGATTCACCTGGGCAAAACTCTCCAGTTCGGGATGGGCGGTCCTCAACCAGCGCATAAAGTGTTGGAGGGCAATATTGAAATGCAACACTGTGTTGTTACTGCCCGTTAAACTGCGCTCCCTAAGATAGCGCAACACTACAGCCTGCATTTTGGGCTGGAGCACCGGGTAGATGGTGCGCCGGGGAGAGCGGTAGTTGGGTGGTTCAGCGAGTTGGCCTCGCTGATACAGCAACAATTCCAGAAGATAAAGTTCACTTTGCAGCGAGTAGAAATTTTCCTCGGCATTAGGGCCGCCGTACAGGACCAGATCCTCGCGCTCCCAAAATCTGGCGAGGGCGTCCTCGAATTCGAGGAGTTGGGCTTTGGTAATCTCATTAACACTGTGCAAACCATGATGTAAAGCCAGCCGGGAGATAAACCAGTTCAGAGAGGTTCGACAACTCTCAGCAGTGTAACCAATCGCACGGCCTTCGCCGGTTAGCTGACCTATCTCAGCTTTGAGAGGCGCGAAGAAAGTCTGGCTGTTAAGGTCTAAATGGTGGTGGGCCAGCAGCCAGGGCCAATCGAGCCGGGTGTAATCTCGCAAGCCCAAAAAGAATAAATAACGGCGAGCCTGGAAAGAGGCCAGGCAGGTCAGGGGGCTTTTCTCACCGTCCTCTCCGTACAAACGCCCGACCCGTTGGGGCAAGGGAGAGTGATACCAATCGAGTAAAGTCGGATAAGTTTTCACAAAGCGTTTACGCAGGCTCAGCATTTTAACCCGGTAAGAGGGGCTGTTACTGTGCTCGTAGAGATAAGCCCGGTACTCCTCTTCACTGGCATGGCGGCCATTAGGTTGCCACAACACCGCCGGGCTGAGCTGTAAGGTGGTCTTGGGAGGGGGTCCAGCGTAGGCCAAAACGCGAGTCATTGCATCCCTCATGGCTGACCCTCCTCAATTTCCTCAATTTGAACTGTGCAATCAGGCTTTTGTGCGAGAGCTCGCCGGTATTCCTCCACCATCTGAGGATCGCTGACTCTGGTGTAGAGGCGGGTAGAATTGGGGGATGCGTGGCCGAGGCGTTTTTGCAAGGCCAGTTCACGCATGCCGCTTTCCCACATCCTGGTAGCGTGAGTATGACGCAAGGCATGCGGAGTAACCCAGGGGCTGCGAATCGAAAGCTTTTCACAATGCCGTGCGAAGAGTTTGACCAGCGCGTGGTAACTGAGGGGTTGGTCGTGGCGTTTACCATTTCCTCCAACCAGAAAAACAAAAGTATTGTCCGGTGCCACGTTGCGCGGTCGTTCCCGCATCACATAATTACTGAGAGCCTCCAGGGTCTGGGGTTCGTGTAAATCTACGAGCCTTTCAGTCCGAGATTTGGTCCGCGCTCCGGCCGGGTGATCGGTGCGGTAGCGAATCACTACTCGCCTTCGTCCGTACTGAATGTCCTCCAGATGTAAGTTTAGCACCTCGCCGGGCCGTAAGCCGCCTTGCAGCATCAGCAAGATCATGGCCCGGTCTCGCCATGTGGCTAAATCCTCAAGGAGCAGTTTGACCTGCTCGTCAGGGAGCGGTCTGGGCAGGCGCAGGGCTGTTTTAACTCTGACCGACCGCTGCAATGGTTGTTGGAAGCTGACCCGACCCATAAAAGGACGGTGGCGGTCAGCGACTTTTGAAGAGGCCAAGTCAGCGACTTTCACGATGGGATTGGCTGGTGGTAGCAGCATCGGCTGGTTGGCTTCCCCAGGTTGAAAGGGGAGAAGTCCAGCCAAATTGAGGTAATCATAGAAAGCAGAAACGGCAGCGAAGATACGGTTAATGGAAGCCGGAGCGAGTTTTGTAGTGCTTGCGCCGGTAGCCGGGTCAGTGGTGCAAACGCTCAGGCCCAAGCGGCGGGCAGGTCTCTTAGCTGGTAATTCTCGAAGATAGCCAAGTAGTAGGAGGGAGTGGGGTGGGCTAAACTCCTCGAAAGAAAGGTTTTGAGTATTCAGGAAGCGGAAAAAATGGAGTAAGTCATAAGCATAAGCGGAAAGGGTATGAGGCGAGGCCCCGGTCGCCGCCAGGTAATGTAAAAAGCCATTGGCATTCTCAATGGGCTGGCCCTGGTCATCGAGTAATTCAAAGGCAGAGAGGGTCCCAACCTCATTTCTTATTCTTTTAACTAACATAGACAACCACCTGCATTTTCTTGAGGATGTGAATAAGTAAAAGTGATAATACGCTGTCCTCAATTTCTATGCAATTGTCTACATAACAGTCAGTGCTTTGCACCCTGCGAGATTGGCCTGTACAAAGCGGAGGCTTTAGCATTACGCTTCAGCGGCGCCTGGGGGCTAAATATCGCAGCTTATACTCAACCCTTTGACGCAAGTCGTTTACAGGTAAAAGGGTATTACTACAGTCACAACCAGCCTCTGACAATTCTACTGGGTGCGGTAGACAATGCGAATGCCCGGCGAAGCATTGCTGCCACCCTGGAAAATAATGACCGTCGCGCCCCTTCAAAATGGTGGTTAGACACTGGCAACTCGAAATCAAGCTGCCAGGTTCTGATAGGAACTCATAACAGGATTGAAGAGTTACGGGAAGCTTTCACCCTTTCCTGCAACGCCTTACCTTCACCGGTATTGCAACACCCCGAACTATTAGAACCTCTTCCCGAAGAACTCTTAGGAACAGGCGGGAAAATGTCTTGCGCCGAGCTTGTCGCTGCTAATGCCCAGTCTATGACCATTAACAAGCTTGCCAGCAGTCTTGCCGAAGATATGCTTATCCGGCTTCTTACCGGTAAGCTTACCTACTTTGCTGCATATGCTAACCAGGAAAGTGGTACGGCGCGGGCTCACTACACCAATCCTTGCGAAGTAGCGGCAGTAATAGGTAAAACTCAAGCTTTCTTTACTTCTTGCAGGTAAGTGAGATTCAAGTGATGGTATGACGAAAGCCGGTTTTATTGAGAAAACTGGCTTTCGTCGCCCAGAACCCGGCTAACCAGAATATTTTGAAATGATGCAGGTTTTATTTTTTTGTGCTTTTTGGCGCATTTACGTTGTTTAGAACAAGGTTCATTTTGGCTTCAAAACACTACCGCCTATCTTATATATATTTTACTTATTATATATATACTTCAATATTGGGTTAATTTAGTGTAATATTTTCTGAGAAATACAAATCTTATAAATATTCATTTTTAGCTCACTCATTACATGTTGCTATATTGGATATAGACCAAATTGCCAGAGATTATGTTCTTTACACAAGCTATGTAATTGAATTAGTTAAAGGATGTTCTAATTTTACCCCTATCAATATCTTTTTAATGATTATCTAAATTTTTTCTGCGAATAAAAGCCGGATCCCTACTGTTGCAGTAGCCATCTTAGTTTTCGTCTGTATTTAACTCAAATTGTAAACTTCGACCCTTCTATTAAAAAATGCCCTGAGCACCAGCTCAATTTCTATCCTCTCAAGCCTCTTCCTAACCCAGGTCTCTACAGGTTAAAATCTAAATAATTGAGGTGTATTGCTGAAGGGAAACCTCACATGAGGCATCCAAAGGCTACCTATTTCGTCAAATAGCTTATGAATGTGGCTCTAATTGCAGAAATTTCAGATATTAGTCAATTTTACATAAATTGGGGGCTTGCGCTTTTGCACCCCCTATGCTATAACAAATTAGAACAATAATTCTAAACTTTTGGTGAGATAATAAGTTTAAGGTATGCTACAAGTCTAAAGGTTAGTAATATGGTAAAAGAGTTAGCTGAAATAAAATTACACAAAGGATTCAGCCCTTCCAGAAGACCGCGTTATGGCCGGAAAGAGGCTCTGGCTGAATTTTCAACCCTGCTAAGCGACACCTTACGGGAACAGGGGCGTAAATTAACCTGGCTGGCTGCTCAAAGTGGCATTCACCGCAATACTATTTCCGAATACCTGCATGGAGAAGCGCTGCCAACACCTGACAACTGCCGGGCTATCGCAGCGGCCCTGGATAAGAACGCGGGAGAATTCCTGAAAGCAGCCCGCCATACGGGTGAAATAGGGCTGCTTATCCCGAAAGGAGAAACTGAAATTGAGCCGGAAGCTGCGGCTTTTGAGATAAATCACTCTATCCGGCTGAATAAAGTTTTAGAACAACTTGATAGCTTGCTTCAAACATTACAACATGATGAGCCGGTAGCCAGTCCAACCGATTCGTATTTAGAAGCTACCCTCTACCTTAATGTAAGCCGACTACTTTCTCAGCAAGATAAACTCGACCTTTTGAACAAAATTCGCAGTATAGTAGTTGAGAAGCAGCAAAATAACCGGCAAGAATAAAAGAGGCGGGAGAAGATCATGTATAACCTTACTGGTTTTGTTAACCGTGAAGAAAGTGCTCCGATCAAGTACGACCAGGCTTTCAAAGCGGCTAAAACTCTGATTGCCTATTTTAACTTGCATCAGAACCCTGATGAAATGGTAGACATCGGGCAGCTATTCGAAACCTATGACCTACGGTTTTTGGAACTACCGGAAGCAATCTGGGGATTTACTCTGCAACTGGATGACACGGCTACTACTATTGCCATTAACCAGAAACTGACCTCCGAGCAAACCCGCTATGTAGCTGTTCACGAGATCGGCCATATCGCCTGCGCTCACCCCAATCAGTTCCACAATTGCTTGCAAGAACAGGTGCTATCCAGCCAGGAAGAATTTGAAGCAAATATTGTAGCGGCTTATCTCTTGATTCCGCACCTGGCTCTGGCAACTACTCTCCTGGGTGGCACTTCGTCCCTTAGTGAGGTAGAGATTGAGGAGCTATCAAGGCACTACCTTGTGCCACACGAGCTGGTAATTCTTCGTCAGGAGCTGTTTCAGCTCACAGCCTATTAATTAGCATTAGCTCAATTTTATAAAACCTAAAAGCAGTTATCTTCTATTACAAAACAATCCTTTTAATTAAGGTGCCCGGCCGGGCTGGAGAGATGGGTATCTTTACTATGCCAAAATTTGGGTACGGTGACGAACAGAAAAATAAGCTTATAAGCCTGGATAGCCTCACACCTACCCAACAAATCCTGCTTAACCAGCTTCTACAAAAGGGACAGACGACCGGTTTTGCTAACCCCGCCCTTGACTATGAGGGCCAGGACCTGGATCTGCACCGGCGTTTAGTCACCCATCCCCAGGCCACCTTTTTCTTTACAGCGGCCAGTGATGCCTTGATTGGTGCCGGAATTTTCCCTCAAGACCTGCTAATTGTGGACCGGGCCCTGGACGTAATAAACGGAGATGTGGTTATAGCAAACGTGAATACTGAACTTTTAATGCGGCGTTATCACCAGACCAAAAATAAAATCTACTTGCTGCCCGAACACCCTGATCTGAAGCCGCTTGAAATTGGCCCCAATGTGCAATTTGAGATCTGGGGAGTGGTTTCGAGTTCTGTCCGTCTGTTTCGCAACCCCAACAAACTAAGAACCAATAACAAAGATGGTAGAAGATGAGTCAAAGCCAAATAATCGGGATTGCGGATTGTAATAGTTTTTACTGCTCCTGCGAACGGGTAGGTGCTCCCTGGCTGGAAGGCAAGCCCCTGGTAGTCGCTTCTAATAACGATGGCTGCGCCGTGGCGATCACGCCTGAGGCCAAAAAGCTAAATATTAAACGCGGAACCCCTCTCTACCAGCTACAAGATCTGGTCCGGGAGTTTGGGGTTGAAATACGGTCCAGTAATTATCCCTTATATCTCGATTTTTCGAACAGGGTAATGAGTTCCATTGCGACCTTTGTTCCTCAATACGAACCTTATTCAATTGATGAAGTGTTCTATACTCTGCCCGCCAGCGAGTTTAAGGGTGAGGCCGCCACCGAACACGCCAGGCAAATGCGCACAACCGTCCGCAAATGGACTGGAATTCCCTTAAGTGTGGGCCTGGCTTCGACAAAAACGTTAAGCAAAATAGCTAACCATGTAGCGAAAAAGCAGGAGCAATATGAGGGCGTTTTCAACATCGCAAACTTTCCCCAAAATGACCTTGACACCCTGCTTGAAGATACGCCGGTCGAGGATATATGGGGAATTGGTATTCAGCGCGGAAGAGCCTTACGCCAGAACGGTATCACTAACGGTCTGCAGCTAAAGCAGGCTCCTGACGGGTGGATTAAAAAGCATCTAACTATAACCGGGCTGCGGACGGTCTGGGAGTTACGCGGGATTTCTTGTATTGCCCTGGAGCAACTGCCCTCGCCTCGCAAGGGTATGTGCTGCGCCAAATCCTTTGGACGGCCAATTGAAACTCTTGATGAGCTCAAAGAAGCGGTGGCCGCCTACGCTGCCAGACTTGGAGAGAAATTGCGGGGGCAGAAACTGGCTGCGAATACCCTGGATATTTTTATCCATACGAACGGCTTTAAACAGGACCAACCCCAATATTCCAACCACTATACCCTCCGGCTGCCCCTCTCCACCAATTACACCCCGGAACTAATTTCTTACGCCCACTTTGGCTTGGAAAAGATTTTTCGAGAGGGCTACTCTTATCAGAAAGCCGGAGTGATGCTAACCAACCTGGTGCCGCAGGATAATTTACAACTCAGCCTCTTTGAGAAAGGGGAAGATACCCTGGAAAAAGTCGGCCGTCAAAGGCAGCTTATGCAGGCCGTAGATGAAATTAATAAACGCTTTGGCAAGGATACCCTGATTGTAGGGGCTACCGGGCTTAAGCGAGATTGGAAAATGCGGCAAGCCTACTTGTCTCAGCAGTTTACCACCAGTTGGGACGAGCTTCTAAAAGTTGTTTAGAAGGTGCGATAGCCTTCCAGCTAACCGGGCGGCTTCAAGGTTTATGGTATGCGGCTTAAATCCTTGCGGTATTGCGGTATGGGGATATTATTGCGATAATAGCTGCGGCATTGCGGTATTCAGGTGCGGTATTGCGGTATTCAGGTGCGGTATTGCGGTATTCTAGGGTGAAAAGAGGTTAACAGGACTTGGCTACTAATCCCGATACCTTGCGGTATTTAATTGCGGGTGGTGAAAATGAAACCACCGAGTTTAAGTTAAACCCACCTCGCCTCAGCGAGTTGGCCGACCGGGTCTGCGGCTTTGCCAATTCATCTCAGGGAGGTAAGCTTGTTATAGGGGTAGAGGACAAGACATGGGAGATAAAGGGATTATCTAATATCCCTCCAGTCGTAGACGATCTTTTGAAGGCAGCCAGGATGTGCAACCCGCCCGTTCACTACGCCGAGGGGTCGCCTGAAGTAGTGGACCTGGACGGGCAAAAGGTGGTGTTGGCCGTTGTACCCCCTAACCAGGGCCTGCTGTACCAGTCAAGCGGAGTCTTCTGGCTGCGGACCGGCACCAATACTATTCCTATGCAAGCCGGTCAGGTTTCAGAATACTTACACCGCCAGGGACAGTTAAGCTGGGAGACTTGGCCTAGCGTTCGGGCTACGATGGAGGACCTCGACGAGCGCAAAATTGATAGCTACCTTGAATACCTCTCAAAAGTGGTCGGGCGGCCCTCGCGAGCGGGAAGTAGTGAAGATTTATTGGTACTGCAAGAATGTGCCAGCCGCACCAGGGATGAGGCAACCGGCCAGGAGGTTTTGCGGCCCACCAATGCCGGATTGCTGCTCTTCGGGCAGGCACCCCGCTACTTCTATCCGCAAGCAGAGATCGTCTGTACCTATTACCAGGATGATAGCGGAGTGCGGCGCTATGACGACCGGCGCATTATCTCCGGCACTCTGACTGAGCAGATCGACCAGGCGATGGCCTTTCTCAGGCTCTATACACCGGTGGCAGCCCATATTGAAGGCTTCAGCCGAATAGAAGAACCGGCCATTCCCCTGGAAGTGTTGCGAGAAGCGGTCGTAAATGCGGTGATTCACCGTGATTACAGTCTCAAAGGCGAAGCTATTCGTATCTTCTACTACTCCGATCGGGTGGAAATCCACAATCCGGGTCTTCTGATGCCTGGCTTGACCATTGAAGACCTGAAAACTGGCCGGACCCGCTCAAAGCCCCGCAACCCGGTTATGGCAAGTATCTTGCGAGATATGCCAGGCAGTTACATGGAGCGGGTCGGCACTGGAATTCCATTTATGCTCAATGTGATGGCCCATAATGGACTGCCAACCCCTGAGTTCAATCAGCATGGTGAATTCGTGGTGACGCTCTGGAACAATCACCCCAGGAGTAATTCTGCCACGGCGCATCCGGCGGTAAATCCCGGCTACCAGTCTGAGCAACCGGCCGCAGTGCCAGTTGAGCCGTCCGGGAAAATAGGGTGGGATCTTCCACCCTCGACCGGACAAGATATAAGCGCCATAGGTGTAAGGGAGGACCGTGAGCGACGCTTGCGTTTAGCCCTTGAACATGTGCGGAAACATGGTTTTATCACCAATAAGCAGTACCAGCAGCTAACCGGCGTCTCAGAGAACACGGCCACCCGCGACCTGGAAATCCTGGTTGCTCAGGGGAGCCTGAACAAAACCGGTAAAGGTCCTTCCAGGAGATACGGACTTTAAGGGTTCGGCTAATTATAAAGACGTTCTATATATTAGGAAATTAACTGACTTCGAAACTAAGATGGCCCAACCATCACTTTACAGGCAAAGTTCAGTAAGGTTTCCATTACTTCTACTTAAAAGGAACCTTAAAATGGGGGTTAGGAAAAAGATTGCTAATTGAACTCTAACCCCACTCTAGGGTCTGATATTATTTTGATAAAAAAGTGATATTACCAAAGCAGGCAAAGCAAATTTATATACTTCTTAAGAGTACATTGAAAATGATTTTAAGAAGCTGGTTTAGCTGTGTTGCTTTCCAGGAACATATCCAATTTATTGGCAATTTTTCTTAGACGGGCAAGAGCAACCTCATAAGTTAATACCGGAGGGATAATTGGGCCAAGATCGATATCAAACATATCTTTAGAGTCGGCGGACCAATAACAACTTTCTTGAATATTTACTTCATAATATATGCCTCGTTTGGAAGCGATGGAATAAATGCGGTAATAGCTTTTTATTTCAAAACGCTGCCAGTCGGTCACTGCAGAAATTGCCTCAATGTCGGTTAATAAAGCAGGAGCGTTTATAATAATAACATCAACCTGCTTATTTTTATCATTATTTGGATTGGATCGATCTTTAACTTCAGCAGTTTTGAAATTACAGCTTTGTGGAGGTAAATTATATTTCTTTTCAAAAGAGCGTAAAAAACTGCTTTGATTATTGTAGTTTGAAAGCGCAATCAGTTCATCAATTATTTCTAAATAAGTTGGCGCAGGAAAGGGTATTAAGTTAAAAAGGATTTGATGAGCAATGATCAATTCTTCGTCAGTAATTGTAAAATATGGATGGTTTAGAATCTTGTGTAGAAAATCCCGCAAAGCAAAATAACGAGCTTCCCAGCCTTCCTCTCTCGAGATAAAAGCACTGTAAAAGAGTGCGGCAAGAAGCTGGGCATCACAATGATGTTCGTAATGCCACAAAAGAACCTGGTCCTGTTGATCATCAGACAACTTTAGAAAGTAACCTGCTTCATCTTGGTTAGAAGTCCCCCAAAAAAGACGCCAGATGTTCAGGAAAGAATCAATAATATAGTCTTCTCCCATCCATTCTTTTGAGAAAAGCCGCCACAAGATATGATCAAAAATAATATAATTCTTTGAAAGAACTTCATACCCAACTAAGGTTTGAAATTGGGAATTATTTATGCCCTTAAGATAACGAGAAATAAATTTCTTGACTTGCCTTTCAACCCGCTTCTGAATTTTAATCTGCCCTTTTTGTAACTCTTCCTCCTCATTTTCACGTTCCTCCATAGTATCCGCAGTGCCATCATCCCTTTGAGGAAGTAAATCCTCACCCACACTGGACAAATTATGCGCTATATTAGCTGGTTCCGGAATAATTAAGTCTTGGAAATGACTTATTATGGAGTGTCTGACGTCAATAAGAATGGCTCTTCCGCAACCTCGCTGCTAGTATCAAACAAGCCTGACAGTTGCCACTATGTTATGCGCTCAATAAAAGCCTTTGCTTCAATAAATCTAGTTTCCCACGACCATACATTGTTCGGCGGATTAGTTTAAGGCGGTTGT